>JAVJVZ010000001.1:0-77680 GCA_040220855.1 Gammaproteobacteria bacterium
GCTGCCCGGGGAGCCGACGGATGGCTGGCTGGCATTGTTGACACCGGTGGTGGCGATGGCGCCGGCCGCATTGCCGACTGTGCTGAAGGCGGCGAGCACGAGGTCATAGGACTGGCCGCCGGTCGATTCCGCATCGGGGTAGGTTGCGACGCCAAGCAGGTCGCTGGTGGTCGGACCGTCGAAGCCCGTGTCGAGGAACACCGCAACGGCATCGCCGCCCTGGCTGAGACCGGCGCCGTTGAAATAGCCGACCTGCGGCACGCTGGCGAGGTCGCCGGCCCACAGCGCGAGCCATTCGTTTCTTCCGGCCTCGTTGCCGTTGACGAAGACGACGGATTCACCCGCTGCGATGCTGGCCACGCCAGACATCAGGTCGGCGGTGGTGGAATCGGCCGACTCGTCATCGTAATAGAGGTTGCCGTCGACCGCCGCAGTCCAGGCGCTGGCGCCGTAGTTGGTCAGCTCGAACCAATCCTCGGTGAGATTCGAACCGGGCTCGTTCCCCGGCCAGATTTCGGTGACCCGGAGGTCGAAGGCGGCGTGTGCAGTGGTGGCGCAGCAGGCGGTGGCGAGTGCGGCAGCGATGAGGCGAAGTTTCATGATCCCTGGTCTCCAGCGTATTGGTGTCGTTGTCGTCGAGGTCGTGCCTGGCCCAGGGCCACGCATGACGGGCATCGACCCTAGTGGCGAGGCGTGACACGGCGGTGACGGTTGCGTGTCGGCGGGATGACGTCACGCTGGCCGGGAGACGCAGCTGTCGAGCCCGGCGCGTGATTGCGGTGCAGGTACGGTGTCAGACACCCCGGCCCTCGAATCCGGGGCGCGGTGACGCGCCATGCGCCGGGGTGTCTGACACCGGCAGGTCGCATCGACGCGCTTGCGAGGGCAGGTCGCCGGTCGCATCGGCGGTGCGCCACGACGACCGGCCCGGTGCCCGGGCAGCAACGGATACCGGCGGTGTACTACATGCCGCGCCGGCGGCGCGGGGCAGCTCAGCTGCCGTCGCCCCCGTCCGTCGCTTGCGCGCCGCCCTGGTGGCCGGCGCGGTAACGGCCGGGCGAGACCCCGCACCAGCGCTTGAAGGCCTTGCCGAAGTTGGCCGCGTTGTCGAAACCGAGCGCCGCGGCCACTTCCTTGATGGTGATGCCGTCGTTGGTGAGCATCTCCTGCGCGCGGGTGCGCAGGAACTCGTCGGTGATCGCCTGGTAGCTGGTGCCGAGGCGACGCAGCCGACGGATCAGGGTGCGCGGGGTGACGTGCAGCGTCCGTGCGACCTCGTCCAGCGTCGGCAGCGGGCGCCGGCGCGCGGGGTCTTCGAACGCCCGGCAGAGTTCCGCGCGCAGCATGCCGAGGGTGTCACGTTCGCGCGAGGAGGCCATGGTCGCCTCGCATTGCGCGAGCGCGTGTGACCAGGTCGACTCGATGTAGCCGAGGTTGGGCAGTTCGCGCCAGGCGGCCGGGATGACGAGGCCGCTGCTGGCGCAATCGAAATCGACCGCGCAGCGGAAGTGTCGTGCGTAGTAGCCCGCATACGGAGTCGGTGGGTAGTCGAAGGTGACACGCATGGCGCCGACGTCGACCGGGTAGACCGATTCGAGGTGTTGCTGCAGCACCACGAGCGGGGTCTCGACGAGCAGCGGGCCGCATTCACCGAGATCGATCAACGGGCACAGCTCGGCGATGAAATCCGAGCCCTCGGCGCGACCCTGCATGTGCAGGTAGGGCACGCGGCTCGGGAAGTAGCGCAGGAAGGCATCGAGGCCGGCGCCGAGCGTCGGCGCGCTGAGCAGGGCGAAGCTGAGCGGGCCGTGGAAGTGATCGGCGAGCGAACGTGCCCAGCCGAGATGCCAGTCGGGCTCCGCGGCGAGGTGCAGGGTGTTGCGGATGTACTGCAGCGCCTGGCGCACGCTGATGCGGCTGTCGGGGCTCTCGAGGTCGGCGGCATCGAGCCCCGTACCGGCGAGCAGCGCGGCCGGCTCGAACAGGCGCACGAGATGGCGACCGTAAGTGGCCGGCATCTGCAGCGCTTCGATCGCGCGCGCGTCCATGGTGTGGGCCGCCTCCCCTGATGGTCTGTCACCAAAATAACAGAATTTGGCAGGGCCGTCCCTTGGGGCGCGGGCAGCGCGCGACTAGCTTGGGCGGCTCACTGCGGTGCGCCGGCACCGCTTCCCGGGGGAGGTCTCGTTGCGGCAGGTGCCACGCCGCGCCGGCTACCCTCGCGCGTTCCTCTCACCAGCCAACCAGGGGGTTCCCATGACCGAAGAGGAGAAGGTCGCACGCAACGTCGCGATCGTGCGGCAGTTCATCGACGCCTGGGGCGCCATCGACGTCGACGCCGCGATGGCCTGCCTGTCCGATGACATCGAGTACATCAATCAACCGCTCGATCCCGTGTGCGGGCAGCACGACGTGCGCAAGATCGTCGACGGCATCATGCAGCTCTCCAAGAAAGTGCACTGGGAACTCAGGAACTGCTTCGGGCGCGGCAACGTGGTCGTCACCGAGCGCCTCGATTGCTGGGATTTCGATGGCAATGGCTGGGGCCTCAAGCTGCCCTGCATCGGCATGTTCGACGTCAACGACGACGGCAAGATCAGCGGCTGGCGCGACTACTTCGACAACAGGATGTGGTTCGAGAACGGCGGCCCCACGCTGCACCTCGACTGAGCCTGCCCGGGAGACATCGACATGACATCACAAGCAGACAAGATTGCACGCAACGAGGCGACCGTGCGCGCCTTCCTCAAGGGCTGGGACGATCTCGACGTCGAGGCCTGCATGGCGCAGGTCACCGAGGACATGTGCTACCTCAACCAGCCGCTCGAGGCGATTCGTGGCAAGGAAAACGTGCGCAAGATGATTGCCTCCATCTTCGCGCCGGCGAAGCGCTGCAAGTTCGAGTTGAAGAACGTCTTCGGCCACGAGAACAAGGTCATCACCGAGCGCGTCGACCGCTGGGACTGGACCGGCAGCGGTACCTGGGAGCTCGAACTCAAGGTGTGCGGGATGTTCGAGCTGACCGAGAACGGCAGGATCATCGAGTGGCGCGAGTACTACGACAACGAGGACTGGACGCGCAAGGGTGGTCCGAGCCTGGTACTGTGAACGATGCGCTACGGCGCCGGCGCGTCCGGCGCCGTAGCGCACGCGATGCCGCCACACGGCAGGCGTCGAATACCCAACGGCGGCGACACGGCGGGTGGCGCGCCCGGAGTGACCTGTCATGAGCACACTTATCCTGCACCATTACGACGAGGCACCCTTCGCCGAGAAGATCCGCCTCGTGTTCGGCATCAAGAATCTCGCCTGGCACTCGGTCATCGTGCCCTCGGCGATGCCCAAACCCGATCTCATGCCGCTTACCGGCGGTTACCGACGTACGCCGGTATTCCAGATAGGTGCCGACATCTACTGCGATACTCAACTCATCGCGAGCCTGCTCGAGCGGCTCGAGCCGACGCCATCGATCTTCCCTGACGGCAACCCGGGCCTCGCGATGGCGCTCGGCAGCTGGGCCAACGGGCCTTACGTGGTCACTTCGGTGGCCATCTACATGGGCGCGGAAGATCCCTTTGCAGGCACGCTCGCGTTACCCGCGCACTTCCACGAAGACCGCAAGAAGATGTGGCGCAAGCAGTTCGACACCGATGCCCTTGGTCCGCGACTTGCCAGCTACCGTAGCCAGCTCGATGCGCACACCGCGTTCGTCAACGAACAGCTCGCCGATGGCCGCGCCTTTCTGCTCGGCGATCGACCCGGCTGGGTCGACATGCATGCGATGTGGGATCCCTGGTTCCTCCTGCGCTTCGCACCCGCCGAGGCCGAGCGCGCCTACGGTCGCTTTCCACGCATTGCTGCCTGGCTCGACCGGCTCGCCGGCATCGGACACGGCACGCGCAGCGAAATGCCGGCAACCGAGGCGCTCGACATTGCTCGTGATGCGACCCCGCTGCAGCCGACCGGTATCGACCCGCATGATCCGATCGGCATTGTCGCCGGCACCCGCGTGCGCGTGTCACCGGCCGATTACGCCGAGGCCGAAGTCGAGGGCGATCTCGTCGGTACCACTGTCTCGACCCTGACCATCCGCCGCGAGGACTCACGCGTCGGCGAGGTCTGCGTGCACTTCCCTAAACTCGGCTACACCGTCGAACCGCTCTGAGTGCTCGTCGGAACGCGCCTGTCGCGTTCCGAAGGGGCTCAGTCCGACGTGCTGTCGAAGCGCTCGCAATGGCTGTCGGCTCGTTCCTGTCACGCTGCGCAGATGCGCGGCGTGCGTTGTGTCGCCGGCACGTCATCAAAACGCAGGGGCAGGGCGCCTGGCAGCTCGTTGACCTGCTCGATGGTGATGTGCAGCAGGCGTTCCGCGCCGTCGGCGCGCGCCGCGGCGGACGGCGACCAGTCGATCTGCGCGCGACCGCTGAGCTGCAGCAGGTCGCCATGCGCAAAGTCGACGAAGGTCGCGCCGATGCGTGCATCGAGCAGCAGGTTGCCGAGGGTGTTGAAGTGCTTGTTGCCGGCGAAATCCGGCAACTCCAGCTCGCGTTCGCTGGCCACGGTGACGAACCCCGGCGGGCCGCCGCGGTGGGATGCGTCGAGGCCATGAGCGGGCGTGTCCTCGCCATTGCCGTAGCCGCTGGCGAGGAAGCATGTATCGGCTTGCGCGACGAAGGCACGCTGGCGCGACGTCAGCGTGGTGCCGCGCGACGGCGCGCCCGGTGTCGGCGTCTCGACACGCCACGCGCGTGGGTGGATGTACTGCGGGCAGTTGCCGAAAGCCTGGCCGACGGCGAGTCGGATTCCACCCGCGCCTGAGGCGACCAGCTTGCCGTTGACGCGATTGCGCCGGCGCGTCTCGAGATCGATGCCGAGCACGCCGATTGCTGCGCCCTCGACCAGGGTTTGCTCGAGCGCATCGCCCGGCAATGGCCGCGCGCCGACGTCGAGGTGACGGACGTCGGCGGCGCGGGCGAAACCCGGCGGCCCCGTCAGCAGCGTGGCCCACGGCCGTTCGCAGGCATCGCGGGCGGCAACGACGAGAAACGGCAGCAGGGGGTAGAAGTCGCGATGCTGCGCGGTCAGTTCAGCGCGGATCATGCGTCGCGCCCTCGGCTCGACGGTGTCGTGCACGCCCACGCGTTGCTGCACCAGTTTCTCGCCGGCGTGGAACGGCGAGTCCTCGCCCAGCGTGTGCGGGAAGCGGGTGCTGCTCATGCCGGCTGCGTCAGTTCGAGGCGGATACCGCCGGCCACCCGGCACATCATGTGGCGGGCGCCGCCGCTGCCGAGAGGCTGTGGCGGGAACTCGATGACGACGTCGCCGCGCGCGGCGAGGCGCGTACCGAGCGCGTCGAGACTGGCGGCATCGGCGACACGCAACGCGAGATGGTGCAGGCCGATATTGTGGTGACGATCGAAGGCGACCCGTGGCTCATCGTCACGCGCCTGCCACAGCGTCAGCATCACGGCGCCGTCGCTGACGAACGTCGCCGGGTAATCGACCACGCCGCCGACCTCGGCAAAGCCGAGCGCATCGACGAAGAAGTCGCGCGCGGCCGCGAGTGCCGGCACGGTCAGGCCGACGTGGTGGATACCGCAGGTAGCGGCGGAGGTGGTCGTGGTCATCGTCGTGCTCGTGCTCATGGAAGGTCTCCTCGGGGTGCTCCTGGAAGCGTGCGGGAAAGCTTGCGGTGGACGGAAAGTTCGATAAATGGCTCGAAATCTACTTTTCTATTCAGCTTTACTGAATAATCGCTGCAATGGACAAGCTTGCAGCCATGCGCGTGTTCGTCGAGATCGTCGAGCGCGGCAGTCTCTCGGCGGCCGCCGCGGCGCTCGACCGCGCGCCGCCGACGATCGTGCGCTCACTGGCCCAGTTGGAATCGAGCCTGGGCGTGCGCCTGCTTCACCGCACCACGCGCAGCATGACGCTGACCGCCGAGGGCCGTGCCTACCACGAGCGCTGCCGGCGCATTCTCGCTGACGTCGCCGAAGCCGACGCCGCGCTCGGTGCCGCGCAGGGGCCACTCGCGGGCGCCGTGCGGGTGACTGCCCCGGTGCTGTTCGGGCGGCGCTACGTGCTTGGGGCGTTGACGACAGTGGCCGCCGCACACCCGGCGCTGCAGGTCGAACTGCTGTTGCTCGATCGCGTCGTCAACCTGGTCGAAGAAGGGCTCGACCTCGGCGTGCGCATCGGCCCGCTCGCGGATGCGGCGATGGCGGTGGTGCCGGTCGGCCGCATGCGCCGCGTTACCGTGGCGAGCCCTGCGTGCCTCGCGCGCCACGGCGTGCCGCGCACGCCGGAAGCGCTCGCCGGGCGCCCCGCGGTGCTGTTTCGCGGGTTGACGAGTGGCTCGACGTGGCACTTTGCCGGCGACGGCGGCGGCTCACAGGGGGTCGCCGTCGCCGCCGCGTTCGTCTGCAACCAGGCCGAGGCAGCGGTCGAGGCCTGCGCCGCAGGGCTCGGATTCGGCGCGTTTCTCGCTTACCAGGTGGAGGAGGCGGTGCTCGCCGGCCGCCTCCATATCGTGCTCGACCGCTTCGAGCAGCCGCCGCTGCCGGTCAGCCTCGTGCTACCCACCCCACGCCTGTTGTCGCCGCGGGTGCGCTGTGTACTCGACGCGCTGCGTGAACACCTGCGAGCATGCAGCTGGTTGGCCTGAGGTCAGCCGGCACACTGCGGAGACCCGACCCGATGAAAGACTTCACGCTCGACAACCTCACCGAGGAGGTCGTCCGCGCCTATACCGCGGACAACCCCGACCCGCGCCTGCGCACCATCCTCGCGGCGCTGGTTCGCCACCTGCATGCCTTCGCGCGCGAGGTCGAACTGAGCGAGGACGAATGGCTGGCCGGCATTCGCTTCCTCACCGCGACCGGGCAGCAATGCGATGATCGGCGCCAGGAATTCATGCTGCTCTCCGACACCCTCGGGCTGTCCATGCTGGTCGATGCCATCAACCATCCGAAGGGTGGGCGCGGTACCGAGTCGACCGTGCTCGGACCCTTCTACGTGCCCGACGCGCCGGCGCGCGACTACGGCGCCGACCTGCGCGAACGTCTGCTCGAGGACGCGATGCCCTGCCTCGTCCGTGGCCGCGTCACCGATGCCGCGGGTGCACCGCTCGCGGCGGCCCACGTCGACGTCTGGCAGACCGCGGCGAACGGTCTCTACGACGTACAGGACGCGGCCGCGCCCGCGTGGAACCTGCGCGGGCGTTTCACCACCGGCGCCGACGGCGCGTATGCCTTCGTGACCGAAGAGCCGGTGTCCTACCCGGTACCGACCGACGGTCCCGTCGGCCGCCTGCTCGACGCGGCTGGCCGCCACGCCTACCGGCCGGCGCACATCCATTTCATCGTCAGTGCGCCCGGCCACGAGACGCTGGTGACCCACGTCTTCGTCGACGGCGATCCCTATCTCGATTCCGATGCCGTGTTCGCCACCAAGGCGTCGCTGGTCGGACACTTCGAGCGCTGTGACGATGTCTCGCTCGGCGCGGAATTCGGCATCACGGCTCCCTTCACCACGCTTACCTTCGACTTCGGTCTCATGCCAGCAGGCCGGAAGTCGTAACGTCGTCAGTGATCCGGCGGGTGCTCGCTCTGCCAGGACACTGCACCTAGCCTGTGGCTGCAGGGTCGCGCGTCGCCCGGGCCGGTAGCGCGCCGGGCCTCGCCAGGGAGACCGCACGCCGCCCACGCTGGGGCGCCCCGCGTGCGCAGAACAGCCGACGCGCAGGCGCGCGCCCCGCTTGGTAGGATTGCCGCGCGATGACGATGGCAGCGGCGAGGTGGCAGAGCATGGACAACCCTTTCGACAACGACGAGCGGCGCGCCTTTCGCGATGCAGTGGCACGCCTCGTCGCGCAGGAAATCGAACCCAACGCCGATGCCTGGGACGAAGCCGGCAGCGTGCCGTGGGCGTTCCACGAGAAGGCCTGCGGTCTCGGCCTGTTCGGTTTCGGTATCGACGAGCAGTACGGGGGGCTCGGATTCGACGATGCCTTCATGCGCGCGGCGAGCGCGGAGGAACTCGGCCGTGGCGGCGTCGGCGGGGTGATCGCGGCGATCGGCTCGCGCTCCATCATGGTCGGGCCGCTGGCCAAGCTCGCCAACGAGGACATCAAGCTGCGCGCACTGCCGGAGATCCTCTCGGGACGCAAGGGCGGCGCGCTCGGTATCACCGAGCCGTCGGGCGGTTCGGACGTCGCCAACATGCAGACGCGCGCGCGACGCGACGGTGACGATTACGTGCTGAACGGCTCCAAGACGTTCATTACCGGTGGCATGCACGCGAGCTACTTCGTGATTGCGGCACGCACCGGCGACACCGGCCTCGGTGGTATCTCGTTGTTCTTCGTCGAGGCCGACGCGCCGGGCTTCTCGCGGACCGCCATCGAGCGCAAGATGGGCTGGTGGGCCTCGGACACCGCCACGCTCTATTTCGACGACTGCCGCGTGCCGGCCAGTCACCTGATGGGCGAGGAGAACAAGGGCTTCCTCGCGATCATGAACAACTTCAACTATGAACGCCTGTTCATGAGCGCGCAGATGCTCGGCATGTCGCGCCGGGTGCTTGCCGAAAGCATTGCCTACGCCAGCGAGCGCAAGACGTTCGGCAAGCCGCTCATCAAGCACCAGGTCATTCGCCACAAGCTGGCCGACATGTCCGCGCGCATCGACGCCATGGAAGGCCTGCTCAACCAGATTTGCTGGTGTGTCAACGAAGGCCGCATGCCGGTGGCCGAGATCAGCAAGGCCAAGTTCTTCTGTTCCGAAGCGCTCGAGTTCTGCGCCAACGAGGGCATGCAGATCTTCGGCGGTGCCGGTTACCTGCGCGGCAACCCGGTCGAGCGCATCTACCGCGAGACCAAGGTCATGGCCATCGGGGGTGGCTCGGCGGAAATCATGCGCGACCTGGCCGTGCGCCAGATGGGCTTGTAGCGCCGCCGTAACGGGTCGGCGCAGGGCGCCCGTCAGCGCGGCCGCAGGCGCAGCTCTCCCCGTGCAGCGTCGAGGTCGACATCGAAGCGGGCGAGCACGTCGAGGCCGAGCAGGCCGGCGTATCCGTCGAGACCGTCGACGACGAGCGCCGGCACACCGCGCAACTGTGCCGTGCCGAGGGCCAGGGAGTCGATGCGCGTGCGCCGGGCGCGGGTGACGCCATTCGCAGTACGCACGAGGATTTCTTCGCCGCCGGTGCCGATACCGAGCTCGGCGGCGATCCGCGCGGACACCGCGGTGACCGAGGCGCCGGTGTCGACGATGAATTCGCGTGGCCGGCCGTTGACCGCCACGCGTGCGCTCAGTGTGCCGCCGTGGCGAGCGAGCGGGACCACGACGAGGCCCGGTGTATCACGGCGCAGCGCGGCGCGTTCGAGGCGCGCGTCCAGCGCGTCGCCGTGGGCCGGTTGGAGGGCCGGCTCGAGGGCGAGAGCCTGCGCATAATCCGCATGCGCAGCCGCGTAATCGCCGCCGGCAAAGCGCAGGTCGCCGCGCGCAACGTAGTAGGGCGCGTGGCGCGGGTCACGTGCGATCGCGCGCTCGAGCAGGGGCAGCAGCTCGGCGTGCGCAGCGGGCATGGCGACGAGCGCGGCGAGCGCCGTGCGTTCGAGCGCGCGCAGGGTTTCGTCGGCGGGTGCCGCGGCGAGCCAGGGCGCGACGCGTTCCAGGGCTTCGCGGGGGCGCGCGCGGCCGAGCAGCACGGCGGCGTAGCGCTCGTCGCGCGCGCGGCTCGACGGTAGCGCGGCATCGACCGCATCGATGAGCTCGAGCGCGGTGTCGGCACGGCCGTCACGCAGGGCGCGGTCGACGAGGCGGGCGAGCGCGTCGTCGACCGCTTTCGCAATCGCAGTCTGGCGACGCGGGAAGGCGGCGTACACGGCCATGCCGAGGGCGACGCTGGCTTCGGCGTCACCGCTCGCGACGGCGCCGCGGAAGCGCAACCAGCGTCCGGCGTCGCTGCCGGCGAAGAAGTCCTGGGTGAGCGCAGTCAACGGCATCGGCGCAGCGCGCCGCGCCTCATCGAGCAGGGCCGCGACGACCTCGGTGCCCCAGGCCAGCGCGTGGGCGCCGCCGCTGACGCGCGCGACACCGAGCAGCGCCTCGCCCTGGGCGTCGGTCAGCGCGGCGAGGCCGGCTGGCGTCGTGGCGTCGAGATGCAGCCGGTAACCGTAGGTGTGGTCGGGGAGCAGTGCGAGGGGCGCGTCGACGCTGGCGCCGACGGGACCACGGGTGGTCTGCAGCACGCCGCTCAGGCCGAGGTAGAGCGACGCGCTGTCGTCGATCGCAAGGCGCCCCGCCGGTGCTGGCAGGCCGTGCAGTGCGAGCGCGGCGAGATCGTGCTCAGGATCCCATGCCAGCACGTCACCGACGACGAGCGCTGCCGGCGTCTCGGTGGTGCGGACGGCCCGCGCGCCGTCGAGCGCCGACAGGGTGGTCAGCACCATGCCGTGCGTGGCCAGCGCAATCCCATCGACGCGTCGTGGCGGGCCATCCGGCGGCGCCACCGTGAGTTCGAGTGCGACGATGGACGGCACCGTCGGTGCCGTCGTCACGGCATCGGCGTCGGGCGGTCCTGCGCGCCCCGCCGCGACGGTCGGCGCGGGGGGTGGTGTCGATGCGCCGGGCGGCGGCGCGCCCTGCGCGGCGTCTGCTTCTACGGACGTGGCGACGGGCGACGGCGGCGGCGCAACGTCGGTGCGCATGAGCGCAACGCCACCGGCGAGACCGAGGGCGAAGGCGGACAGCAGGGCGAGGACAGGACGCTTCACGCAGGCGGCAGCGGCCGCGATCGGGCGGGCTTGAACCGCGTGCCCTGCGCGGCGCAGGGTGGTGGTGCCGCGCGCGGCGTCCGCGTCGCGACGGGCACGCGTCAGATGTCCGAGAAGTCGCCGTGTCGGCCCTTGCCGCTGGCGAAGCGAGCGGCGCCGTCGAGCCCCTCGGCAAGCACCAAGGGTGCGCTGATGCGCCACTCGGACCGCAACCCGTCGAGCTCGGACAGGCCCTCCTGCGCATAGACCGAGGCGCGGTCGCTGCGCAGGCAGCCCTGCGGGAAGCGCGCAATGGTGGCAGCGAGCGCTTCGGCATGCTGGCGCGCTGCGCCGTCCGGCACCACGCGTTCGCAGGCGCCGATGGCGAGTGCCTCGCTGGCGGGGACCTTGCGCCCGGTGAGGATGATGTCGAGCGCGCGACCGCGGCCGACCAGGCGCGGCAGGCGCACCGTGCCGCCGTCGATCAGCGGCACGCCCCAGCGACGGCAGTAGACGCCGAAGTAGGCGCTTTCCTCCATCACGCGCAGGTCGCACCATAGCGCGAGTTCGAAACCGCCGGCCACGGCGGGGCCGGCGATGGCCGCGATCACCGGCTTGCTCAGCTGCAGGCGGCTCGGTCCCATCGGACCGCGCGGCACCGGTTCGTCCGGCGCGCCGAAATCGAACGCCGCGAGCGGTTGCGACGTGCTGCGCAGTGCGCTGGCGGCCTTGAGATCCCAGCCCGCACAGAAGGCGCCGCCTTCACCCCAGAACACCGCGACCGCGGCATCGTCGTCGGCTTCGAAGGCGAGGAACGCCTCGACCAGCGCCTCGGCCGAGTCCGCGTCCATGGCATTGCGGGCCTCGGGCCGACTGTGGATGACTGTCGTGACCGGGCCG
Source organism: Gammaproteobacteria bacterium (assembly GCA_040220855.1). Lineage (GTDB taxonomy): Bacteria > Pseudomonadota > Gammaproteobacteria > JACKNG01. The sequence goes on from JAVJVZ010000001.1 coordinate 11,657, forward strand.
GATTTCTCGCTGCGTACCGTCAAGTTCGTTTCTCCCCGTTGTCGTCGGCCACGGCAGGGCGCGCGGTGGCCAGTGCCGTCATCCTGCGCCCGGGTGGTGCGCATTGCCAATCCCCGCGCGCGGACCGCGCACCGGCCGGTTGCGCCCGGCGCTCCGCGCGTGAAGCGCGTCGCCCGGCGGCGCGCTTGCGTCCGTGTGCAGGGCGACCGGAGAATGACTGCTGCAAGCCCCGCCGGTCCTGCCCCGGGCGTCGTCGAGGTCACGACGTGCGGCGGCATCGTATCGGCCCGTCCATGGAGTCCCGTGCCGTTGAGAATTCCCGTCGCCGCCGCGCTGGTGCTGGCCAGCCAGATCGCAATCCCGTGTGTCGCCCGCGCCGATGCGCTGCACGACGCCGTCGTCGCCGATTATGACCACCTCGGGCCGCTGTTCGAGCACTTCCATCGTCATCCCGAACTCTCCTACGTCGAGCACGCGACGGCGGCGCGGCTCGCCGCCGAGTTGCGCGACGCCGGCCTCGAGGTCACCGAGGGCGTGGGTGGGACCGGCGTGGTCGGCGTGCTGCGCAACGGTACCGGACCAGTGGTGCTGGTGAGGGCAGACATGGATGGCCTGCCCATTGCCGAGAAGTCCGGTCTGCCGTATGCCTCCGAGGTGCGCCAGGTGGACGTCGACGGCAACGAATTCCCGGTCATGCACGCCTGTGGCCACGACGTGCACATGACCGCGCTGGTCGGCACGATGCGCCAGCTCGCCGCGCGGCGTGATGCCTGGGCAGGCACCGTGCTGGCCATCGGGCAGCCGGCCGAGGAGCGCATCGGCGGTGCGCGCAAGATGATTGCCGACGGTCTCTATGCGCGCTTCCCGCGCCCGGACTACGCGCTCGCGCTGCACGTCTCGAGCATGCTCGAGAGCGGCCGGCTGGCGCTCGACCCGGGCATCGCGTTCTCCAGTTCGGACAGCCTCGACATCATCGTCCACGGTGTCGGCACCCACGGTGCGGCACCGCAGTTCGGCAAGGATCCGATCGTCATCGCCGCGCAGATCGTGCTCGCACTGCAGACCCTGGTGGCGCGCGAGCTGTCGCCGTTCGCACCCGGCGTGGTCACCGTCGGCTCCCTGCATGCCGGAACCAAGCACAACATCATCTCCGACGAAGCGCGCCTGCAGCTGACCGTGCGCGCCGACGACGCCGCCGTGCGCGAACAGCTGCTCGCCGGCATCCGCCGTATCGCCGAGAACATCGGCCGTGCCGCCGGCCTGCCCGAAGATCGCCTGCCGGAAGTCACTGAGCCGCTGGCCTCGACGCCGCCGACACTGAACGATCCGGCGCTCACCGCGCGTGTGCGCGCGACACTGACCGCGCGTTTCGGTGACGCGCGCCTCGAATCGCGGCCGCGCGTCGGCATGGGCGCGGAGGACTTCGCCTATTTCCTCGACGTCGAGCCGCCCGTGCCGGGGGTCTATTTCCGCGTCGGCGGGACGCCGGCGGAGGCCTTCGCGGCGGCCGCGGCGGATGGTCCGCCGGTGCCGGCGCACCATTCGCCACTGTTCAAGATTGCGCCGCGCCCGGCCGTGGTGACCGGCGTCGAGGCGATGACGGTGGCGGTGCTCGACCTGCTCGCGCCGCCGCCGGCCACCGCGCAGCATTGAGTGGCGCGTGGTGCACCGGCCGCGCCGGCCGGTGGGTGTGCCGGGTTGACTTCGCGGCTTATGCGAACCATGGTGGCGCGCACCGCTCGTGCGCGCCGTCCGGAGGAGTCGCTTGGCTCGTGCCGCCTGGGCCGACCTGCCCACCGAAGAACTGCTCGACCTGCGTTTCTGCGACCTGGACCTCTCGCTGGAAGGCACCTGGGTGCAGGTGTGCATCGAGCGCCTCTACGGCGAACTTGCCGCACGTGACCTCAACGTGCGCCCGCACGTGTGGATCTCGGAGGAGTGGTTCTCGCCCGACGGCATTCCCGGTATCGCGGTGCCGTTCTACCTCGTGCATCCGCGCCTGATGCGCCTCGAACGCCGGCTGATGCTGCAGGTCGAGGGCGGCACGCGCGAGAAGTGCATGATGCTGCTGCGCCACGAGGCCGGCCATGCCGTGCAGCATGCCTTCCAGGTCCAGCGGCGGGCGCGCTGGCGCGCGCTGTTCGGCTCCAACACCCAGCCCTATCCCGACTTCTACTGGCCGCGACCTGGTTCACGACGCTTCGTGCAACATCTCGACGCATGGTACGCGCAGAGTCACCCGGCGGAGGATTTCGCCGAGACCTTCGCGGTATGGCTCAACCCGCGCTCGCGGTGGCGGCGCCGCTACGCCGGCTGGCCGGCGCTCGACAAGCTCGAGTACGTCGATGCGTTGATGCACGAACTCGCGGGCGTCACCCCGCGTATCCGGCGTCGCGCGCGTCCCGACAACCTCGGTTGCCTGCGGCGCACCCTGCGCGAGCACTACGCGGAGAAGCGCGAACGCTATGGCGGCAAGTTCTCCGAAGCCTACGACCAGGCGCTCTACGAATTGTTCGACGCGCCCGGGCAACGCGCACGCGGTGCGCGCGTCGAGACCGCCGCCGCTTTTCTGCGCCGGCATCGCCGCGAGATCCGCGACACCGTGTGCAAGTGGACCGGCGAACATGCCTTCACCGTGGACCAGGTGATCAAGGAGATGATGTACCGCTGCCAGGAGCTCGGCCTGCGTGCCGGCGGCGCCTGTGTCCCGCTCAAGCTCAATCTCGCGGTGTTTCTCGCCGCGCAGACCATGCATTACCTCTACCGGGGGGGCGGATGGCACGCCGTGTAGCCAAGCGCCGCATCCTCGCGCTGATGCACGAGGACCTGGTGCCGCCGGACGATCTCTCCGGCGTATCACCGGAGGAGTTCGAACTCTACAAGTCCGAGCACGACGTCGTGACGACCTTGCGCGGGCTCGGCCACGAGGTCATGAAGCTCGGGCTCTACGACGAGCTGCTGCCGCTGCGCCAGGCGATCACCGAGTGGCGCCCGCACATCACCTTCAACCTGCTCGAGGAGTTCCGCGGGCTCGCCGTGTATGACCACAACGTGGTCAGCTACCTCGAGCTGCTCGGCGTACCCTACACCGGTAACACGCCGCGTGGGCTCGTGCTTGCGCGTGACAAGGCGCTGGCGAAGAAGATCATGCGCTTTCACCGCATCCGCACGCCGCGTTTCGCGCATTTCCCGTTCGGCCACAAGGCGCGCCTGCCGCGCCAGCTGAGTTACCCGGTGATCGTGAAATCGCAGCTCGAGGAAGCCTCGCTCGGCATCGCGCAGGCCTCGGTGGTGAGCAACGACGCCGCGCTCGCCGAGCGCGTCGCCTTCGTCCACGAGCATGTCGGCACGGCGGCCATCGCCGAGCAGTACATCGACGGGCGCGAGATCAACATCGGCGTGCTCGGCAACCGCCGCCTGCAGGTACTGCCGCCGTGGGAACTCAACTTCTCCGGCCTGCCCGACAGCGCCTGGCGCATCGCCACGCACAAGGTGAAATGGGATCTCGGCTACCAGGAGCGTCATGGCATCGACATCGGTCCGGCACGCGACCTGCCGGCGCGCGTCGTCGACGAGCTCACCTCGATGGCCAAGCGCGCCTACCGTGCGCTCGAGCTCGCCGGCTGGGCGCGTATCGATTTCCGCCTCGCCGCCAATGGCAAGGTCTACCTCATCGAGGCCAATCCGAACTGCGACATCTCGCGTGACGAGGAATTCGCCAGCGCCGCCAACGCCGCCGGGTACTCCTACGGTGCGCTGCTCCAGCGCATCGTGAACCTCGGCCTCAAGCGCGAGGCGCTGGTGCGCCGCAAGGGGACGGGGCGCGGCTGAACGTCGCGCCGTTCAGCCGCCGGCTGCCGCAGCGCCGCGGTCGGCCAGGTCTTCGCCGCCGTCGACGCTTGCGGCGTCGCTGGCTTGCTCGTCGGTCACGGCGCCCCACGGATGGTCGACGATCAGCAGCCAGCGGCCGTTGGGCTGGCGCCGCGCGACCTCGCTGGTATGGCCGCCGAGTTCGATGGGCTCGCCGTCCGCACCGGTCGCCGTCAGGCGCCAGGTATTGCTGAGCAGCGCGATGTCGCCGCAGGCGGCGGCGTAGCGGGTCTCCAGCTCGAGGTCGCCATCGAGCGCGAGCATCTCGCTCAGCGCTGAGCGGATGGCCGCCTTGCCGCGCGAGGTGCTGCCGTCTTCGGCAACGAAGGTGGCCTCGTCCTCGTACAGCTCGAGCAGGCCTTCCAGATCCCCCGCCCGGAACAGCCGGACGAACTTCTCGTGCACGATCTCCGGTCCGGTTACAGTCATCGTTCCGCGCTAATCCCCCTGAACGCCACAGTGATTTCGCCCCGGACCATAATGGCTGCGGCTGCGGCGGGCAAGGTACGGGATCAGCTCGCGGCGACGCGGTTCGGTCGCGGGCCTGTCCGCGGTCGCCGTGCACGCGATGCCCGGCGGGCGCTGCGAACCCGCTGAATCGCCACCAGGGCAGGCTGCGCGAGGCCGCCGGCAGGCCGGTGCAGCGAGGCACGCCTGGTTTCCTTACACTAGCCGGCAACGAAGCTGTCACGTTCCCCATGCTGCGCCTCGAGCAAGCCTTTCCCGACGACATCGCCGCCGATGCCCACGACTGGTTCGCGAACTGGCAGCTCGCACCGGTCGCAGCGACGGTGCGCATACGCTTCAGCCCGCGCATGTTCCGCGCCATCGGCCGCGCGGCGCCCTACCGGCGCCTCGTCACGCTCGCCCTCGGCGTGCGCGAGATGGCGCCGGCACTGGTGCGCGAGGTGCTCGCCCACGAGCTCGCGCACATCGCCGCCTACGAGCTCCACGGTGCCGGCATCCGGCCGCACGGGGCGGAGTGGGCCGCGCTGATGCGTGCGGCCGGTTTCGTTCCGCGGGTGCGCTTCGCCGACGCCGAGGCCATCGCGCTGGTCCGCGCGCGGGCGACGCTACCGGTGCGCTACCTGCACCTGTGCCCGGAGTGCGCGGCGAGCCGAATCGCCGCGCGGCGTATGCCGCGCTGGCGTTGCGGTGCCTGCTACGCGCGCGGTCGCGACGGCCTGCTCGAGATCACGCGCGTGACCGCATAGCGCGCAGCGACGCGCGACAGCGGGGCGCGGGCTCACCGCGGTGGGTCCACCTGCAGGCTGTCGAGGTAGTCGATGAGCGTCGTGATGCGCAGCTCGACTGCCTGTTCGTCGACGCCGTCTAGACGGAACCGCTGTCCCCACACCGGCATCTCGCGGGTGCCGTGGGAGCGCACGATGCGACGGCCGTCGATGACCTGGTAGACGAGGGTCTCGGGAAAGGATCCGCCGTTGTCGGCGGCGAGACGGGTGAGGTCGGCCGGCTGGCGGACGAGCTCCGTGGCGAGCGGGCCGTCACCGTGTCCGCTGCTGCCGTGGCACGCCGCGCAGTGTTCGAGGTAGTGCTGGCGGCCGAGTGGTACGCCGCGTTCGCTCGCCGCCGCGGGCAGTGCCGCGGCGGCCAGTGCGACGAGCAGCGCGCCGCGCGCCAGCACCGCAGCGGGCCTCAAGTGATGGAGGCCTGGTAGATGCTCTCGATGGCGCCGTCCAGCGCGGCATTGAACTCGGCATCGCTCTGTTGCGCGGTCAGGCCTTCGGTCAGCGCGCGCGAGAAGCTCGCGACCATGCCGTGGTTGCGCGCGAGGCGCGCGTTGGCATCGTCGCGCGAGTAGCCGCCGGACAACGCGACCACGCGCGCCACCTTGCCGTGCGCGATGCAGTCGGCGTAGAAGTCGTCCTTCTCGGGCAGGGTCAGCTTCAGCATGACCAGCTCCTTGTCGCCGAGCTTGTCGAGTTCGGCGAGGATACCGGCCTTGAGGAGGTCCTCCGCGGCGGCCTTGTCCGGGCAGTGGATATCGACCTCGGGCTCGATGATCGGTACCAGGCCGGCGGCACAGATGCGACGGCCGATCTCGAACTGCTGCGCGACGATGGCCGCGATGCCGGTGGCATTGGCCTGTTTCACCACCGAGCGCATCTTGGTGCCGAAGATGCCCTTGTCCCTGGCCCGGGCGAGGAGCTGGTCGAGGTCGGGCATCGGCTTCATCAGCTGCACGCCGTCGCTCTCCTCGGCGAGGCCCTTGTCGACCTTGAGGATCGGCACCACCCGCTTGTCGTTCCACAGGTAGTCGGCGGTCGGCTTGCCGGCGACCTCGCGGTCCATCGTCATCTCGAACAGGATGGCGGCGAGGATGCGCTCGCCGGTGAAGGCCGGGCTGGTCATGATGCGCGTGCGCATGGCGTGGACGAGATCGAACATCTCCGTCTCGCTCGACCAGGCATCCTCGTCGATGCCGTAGAGCCGGAGCGCCTTCGGCGTGCTGCCGCCGCTCTGGTCGAGTGCTGCGATGAAGCCCTTGGCTGACCTGATTTTCTCGAGTTGCTGGTCGAAATTGCTCACGGTGGTCCTCGGCTTTGGTGTGCGAATAGTCGTGGATAGCGGTATCAGGCAGGTATTCTAGAGCCTATCCGTGACGGATGCCCTTGCGCCCGATCAGCTCGCCCGGGCGGCTGCGGCGCGCGCGGCGCGACCGTCGCGCGCGCAGGCGGTATAGTCGGCGCCGGCATCCACCGCACCCGGGAACCATGCGACAGCGCGCCCAGCACGGCTTCACCCTCATCGAGCTCGCCGTCGTCACGGCCGTCATCGGCCTGCTCGTGGCGGGCGCGGTAACCGGCATCGGCGCGCTGCGCGTGAACACCAAGATCAAGGAGACGCAGGCGGTGCTCGACCGCGCCGAGGTCACCCTGCAGACCTTTCTCGCGCGCAACGGTCGCCTGCCGTGCCCGGCGGACCCGACGCTGACGCCCGACGCAGCGGACTACGGCCGCGAGCATTTCGCCGCCAGCGGTACCAGCTGCCATGCGCTGCGGCGGATTGGGGCGAGCGGGGTGTCGTGGGGCGTGCTGCCTTTCACCGGCCTCGGTGTGCCGGCGCGCGAGCTCGTCGACGGCTGGGACGACCAGATCTACTACCTCGTCGTCACCAGCGCCACGGCCCCAGGCTCGCTCGGCAATGGCGCGTGGGCGCGCGACGACGGCGTGAACGAGGTAGAACTGTGGGACAAGGCCGACGAGGACGCCACGTTGCCGGCACGCCGGCAGCTCACCAACCGCGGCGTCGTCGCGCTGATCTCGGGCGGCGCCAACCGGCACGGCGCCTTCACCCTCGACGGCGAGCAGTGGCCGTTGCCGCCGGTCGGTGCGCTCGCCGAGCGCGACAACCAGGACGCCGACCTGTTCCTCGTCGCGACCGGCTATTCCGAGGATCCCGACGCGCCGTTCGACGACATCGTGCGCGTGCTCACTGAAGACGATCTCGTCCAGCCGCTCGCAGCGCAGGGCGAGGTGCGTGGCAAGGGGGCGCTGACGCTGGCGCGCATCGAGCGCCTGGTCGAGCTGATCTATGGCCACGCCATCACGCGCGCCGAGGATCCCGATGGCGGCGGCCCGCGCACGGTGAGCCGCACCATTCCCCTGCTCGACAACTTCATCGACGGTGTCTACGACGGTGAGCGCGATCTGTCGCTGGCCGGTGCCGGCACGCTCGAGGCGGGGCGTTTCCCTTACGCCTACATGGGCCTGCCGGCGGCGGAGGCGGCGGATGCCTGGGGCAACGGCATCGTCTACGAGGCGACCCAGTATGCAACCGGCTCGAGCCTGGCCGGCGGTGATACCGACGAAGGCATCTTCGGCGCCAACCTCCTCGGCGTCGATGGCATCCTGTTCAGGCTCACCTCGTGGGGGCCGGATGGCGCTGCCGGCGGCGGTGACGACATCGTCGTCACGCACACGCTCGGCCAGGCGCTCGGGCGTCTCAATGCTTCGGGGGTGACGCTCGACTGAGCGGCGCTGTGACCGCGCCTGGCGCGAGGCGTCGACGCACGCGCCGGACCCCGGCTCAATGCACCTCGTCCTCCCCCAGATCCTCGAAGCGCTCCTCGTCGCCCGGCATGCTCGCGTCCACCGCTGCCGGCGTATCGGCGTACGCACCATCCTCGCTGTCCTCGCCATCCTCCGCGTAGCCGTCTGCCGGGAGCATCTCCTCGTCGAGGTCGGCGTCGGCTGGCAGGGGCGTGGCGACCGCGGCGCCCTCGGCATCGGCGGCGATGCCGATGTGGAAGGTCGCGAAGCCGGGCAGCACGAACTGGTTGAGGGCGCGCCCGAGCAGGTGCCCGCTGTAAGGGGAACGAATCTCGGAGCGCTCGTTGGTGAGCGGGTTGATGACCTCGCCGAGCAGCTGCCCTTCCGCGATCTCGGCGCCAACGCGCAGGTTAGAGGTGAGAATGCCGCCGCGGAAGGCACGCAGCCAGCGCGAGCGGTAGAAGATCGGCTGGGGCTCGGCCCACAGGCGGAAGCGGCGCACCATGCCGAGCTTGTCGAGCAGGGTGTCGAGTGCCTTGACGCCGAACTCGACCTGGCGGAGCTGCAGCGTGGCTGGTTCGCCGAGCTCGAAGGTCACCGCCGGGATGCCTGCCTCGGTGGCGGCTTCGCGCAGGGTGCCGCGGTCGCCGCGCTTGTGCAGGACCGACGTGGCGCCGAAGCGCTCGACGAAGGCGCGTACCTCGGCGTCGTCGAGATTGGCCCGCAGCTGCGGCAGGTTGGTGCGCTTGAACGATCCGGTGTGGAGGTCGACCAGGCGCGTGCAGTGGAGCACCACCTCGGTGAAGAACGCATAAGCGATGCGCGAGGCCGAACTGCCGCGCGGGTGGCCAGGGAAGTAGCGGTTGAGGTCGCGCCGGTCGGGCAGGTAGCGGCTGCCGCGGGTGAAACCGAGCAGGTTGACGATGGGTACGCCGATGACGGTGCCGGACAGTTCGCCGGCATCGAGTCCCGCGAGCACGCGGCGCACGATCTCCACGCCATTGAGCTCGTCGCCGTGGACCGCGGCGGTGAGGCACAGCGTCGGCCCCGGACGCTCGCCGCGGATCACGACCACCGGGGTATCGATGGCGCTGCCGGCAAAGGACTGCCCCGCGGTCCAGTGCAGGTCGGCGCGCGTGCCGGGCGCAACGCGCGTCCCGAGCAGTTCGAGCGCGCCCCAGGCCGGCACCGGCGCACCGGCCGGACGCCCTTCGACGATCGGCGCGCGCGGTGTGGTCTCGCCAGCGGCATGCGGCTGGACGGGGCGCGGCGCATGCGCCTCGACGGCCGTGCCCGGCGTGGGCGCAGCCGGCATATCGTCCTGTGCGCCGGCATCGTCAGGGGCATCGTCCGGACCTGCATCGGGCCCGTCACGGTCGGGCGCGCCGGCCGCGCTGTCGTCCTCCGCGGTAGCGCGCGAGTCGTCACTGCCACGCGCTGGCAACGGTGACATTTCGAGGGATTCCAGGCCCAGGTCGGGCACCGTGACCGGACGCGGTGGTTCGGCCTCGGTTGCGACCTCGGTGGCCTCGGCGCTCGCGAGCAGCGCAACGAGCAGCGCCGCGGCCAGGCGGCCGCGCGAACTCATCCCGGGCATTGCGCGAGGAACACCTCGCGCGCCAGCGCGGCGCGCGCGGTGGCGGTGAGCGGCAGGGGATCGCTCTGGTCGATGGCGTCGAAGCTGCGACGCAGGCCACGGCCATTGGCGATCTGGATGGCGAGCCCGGGGCGTGCGTTCAGTTCGAGCACCAGCGGTCCGAGATCGGCGTCGAGCACGATGTCGACACCGAGATAACCGAGCGGTGCCAGTTCGTGGCAGCGTGCGGCGAGTTCGAGCAGGGTGTCCCAGCCGGGGATCGCGATATCGGCGAGCGGCGTGCCGTAGTCGGGATGTTCGACGATGCGATGGTTCTGGCACACCGCGAGCGTCGTCCTGCCGCGTGCCATGTCGATGCCGACGCCGACCGCACCCTGGTGCAGGTTGGCGCGGCCATCCGAGCGGCGCGTCGGCAAGCGCAGCATCGCCATGGCGGGCACGCCGCGATAGACCAGCACGCGGATGTCCGGTACGCCGCGGTAGCTCACCGCCTCGAACACCGGGTCGAACTTCACCCGGTACTCGATGATGGCCTGGTCCGGATGCCCGCCGAGGCTGTACACCCCGCCGAGCACGTTCTGCATGTGGTGGACGACCTCGGCGCGCGTCAGCGCCACGCCATCGCCCTTGAGGAACAGCTCGCGCCGGCGATCGGCGACGACCAGGATGCCCTTGCCGCCGCTGCCATGTGCCGGCTTGATGACGAAGTCGCGGCGATTCTCGACGAAGTGATCGAAGTGTCCGGCCTCGCGCACCGAGTGGACGAGGCCGTACAGCTCGGGGACGGCGATGCCGGCGGCCTGCGCGAGGCGCTTGGTCGCGACCTTGTCGTCGACCCGCGCGTACAGCTTGCGCGGATTGCGCGGCATGATGTAGCCGCGATTGCGCTGGTTGATGCCGACGACGCCGGCGGCACGCAGCTTAGCGATCCGGCCGAACATCGCTCGACGGCGCCTCGACGATATCGCGGAAGCGCAGCAGTTCGGTCACGCGGTAGCCGGTGTAGCGGCCGAGCAGGATGAACAACGCGAGGATCAGCAGCAGCACTTCGGGGAACAGGAACACCACGTGGGTGAGGTACTCGTTCGTCATCAGCAGGTAGCCGAGGATGGCGACGGCAAGGCTGCCGAGCCCTTCCTTGAACGCCGCGCCCGGGCCGCTTTCCTCCCATACCACCGACATGTGCTCGATGACCATGGTCAGGATGACCACCGGGAACAGCGCGATGGAGAAGCCGCGGTCGAGACCGAGCTTGGCGCTGACCAGGCTGATTGCGAGCATCAGGATGACCACCAGCACGAGCACCGAACACAGCCGCGGCACCAGCAGCAGCTGCAGGCGTTCGAGGTAGAAACGCAGCGAGAGCCCCGCCAGGGTCACGACGACGAACAGCCCGATGCCCCACGCGAGCTCGGTCTCGCGGAACGCGATCGCGACCAGGATCGGCATGAAGGTGCCGAGCGTGGGGATGCCGACGATGGTGCGCATGAAGGCGACGATGAGCGCGCCCAGCGGCACCATCAGCAGGATACGGTAGACGTTCTGCGTGTTGACCGGCAGGTCGAACAGCAACAGGTTGGCGAGCCACGAGTGGCTCACCTCGGCACGCTCGCGCGCGACGCTGGTCAATGACTGCGCGTAACGCGACACCGCGAACACCACGCTCGCGTTGTTGCCGCCTTCGATTGCGAGCAGTGGCGCGTCACCGACCGTCCAGCGCACGAAGTTCTCCGGGTAACCCTTGTGGCCGGTGCGCGGGTCGAAGCCTTCCCAGCGCTCGCCGTTGTGGACCTCCAGCCACGGCACCAGGTGCTGGTTGGCACTGCGATCCTCGAGCATGGCACCACGTACCATGCGCGTGGTGATGCGTGCGCCCGCGAGTACGTACTGCAGGCGCGCCACCCAGGCCTCGGAATCGCGCTCGAGCTTGCCGCGGATGATCTCGGCGTTGCTGTCGGGATTGGTCGCGTTCAGCTTGACCAGCAGCTGGCTGACGAAGGTGAACACGTTGGCCGACTCGGCGCGTACTTCACCGAGCACGTCCTGGATGGCCGACGCCAGTGGTTCCTCGTACTTGGGTTTGGCCGGCGGCTTGGGCTGGCGGTCCTTCGGCGTCGCCGCGGCCGGCTCGACCGCGCGCGGCACCATCTCGGTCCGGTAGTACAGGCGCTGGTTGCCGTGCGCGCGCCGCGTCGACCATTCGGCGCGGCGGTCATCGCCGTCCTGCTCGATGTTGAGCCCGTAGTTGCGCGCGACGAAGTACTCGTCGAGGCGCAGGAACCCACCGAGTTCGTCGGGGATGTCGAACTTGACCAGGGCGCCGCGACCCTGGCCTTCGAATTCGATCTTGGCCTCGACCGCCCATACCGGCTCGAGCTGGCCGGGGGTCAACGGCAGGCCGAGCTGGGAAACCTTGAGATAGACGAGCGCCAGCGCGGCGGTGGCGAGCAGCGTGACGAGGAGCAGGGTCTGCAGGCGTCTCAAGGGTGTTTCCGTGTCGTTTCAGCTGGCTGTTGATGGCGGCGCCACCACGGGCGCATCGGTGGACGTCGCGGTGGCCGCGTCAGGGCGCATCATCGCCGGCGGCGGCGCGCTCCGCTTTGCGGCGCGGGCAGCGCGCAGCGAGATACTTGGCGTCGGGGTCGACGATGACGTGCCCACGCATGCCGAGACGCCCGAGCAGCAGCGGGTAGTTGAAGTCGCTGCGATCGGCGAGCGAAACCTCGGTCGGGCGCGTCTCGCCGCCGAGGCAGAGATCGACCTCGACGACATAGCGCGGCACCGGTTCCATGTGGTGCTCCTTGATCAGGATTTCGCGCACCACGCGACGTTCGAGAACGAGGTCACGCTCGACGTTGGTGTCCTCGGGTCGGTCCGAGAGCGGCACGCGAAAACGTACCCACTTGTCACCGTCCTGTTCGAACACCTCGATGTCTTCGGCGTGCAGCGAACTGGTGCGCGCACCGGTATCGAGCTTGGTCTTCAGGCGTACGTGCCCCGGCTCGAGCCAGCTCCACTCCAGCCAGCCGAGACGGCGCGGTTCGTCGGCTGCGGATGCAGCGGCGGCGAGCAGGCCGAACGACGCGGCGATGGCATGCAGCAGGCAGCGCAGCGGTTGAGTGCGGGGTGGGGACATGGGCGGCACGATGACCAGGGGGGCGGCAAAGATTGCAATGAATCCGGGCGCAGATCAATGCGTGTTCGCCTGCGCCGTGGAACCGGACACGGGCGGCGCACGGGCTTGCGCGGGGCATTCGGCGAGTCGTCACCGGCTGCGGTAACATCGGGCGAATAAGGCGTCGGGAGGTCGCTCATGCGTTTTGGAGTCTTCTACGAATTGCAGCTGCCGCGGCCGTGGGGGGCGGGTGACGAGCATCGCCTGTTCAAGGAAGCGCTCGAGCAGGTCGTGCTCGCCGATCGGCTCGGTTTCGACTATGCATGGGACGTCGAACATCATTTCCTCGACGAGTATTCCCACTCGTCGGCGCCGGAGGTGTTCCTCGCCGCCGCCGCCGGTCGCACCTCGCGCATCCGTCTCGGCCACGGCATCCGCCAGGTGATCCCGAACTACAACCACCCAGCGCGTACCGCGGAGGGGCTGGCCACGCTCGACCTGCTGTCCGATGGTCGCGTCGAATTCGGTATCGGCGAGGGCGCGACGCGGCTCGAACTCGGCGCGTTCGGCATCCCCGCCAAGCGCAAGCGCGCGCTGGCGCTGGAGGCGGCCGAGCAGATCTGCAACATGATGGTGCTCACACCCTACCCGGGCTACGAGGGCGAGGGGTTCTCCATGCCCTGCCGCAACGTGCTCCCCAAGCCGCTGCAGCAACCGCATCCTCCGTTGTGGATGGCCTGCACCAACCGCGAGACGATCAAGGCCGCGGCACGCAACGGCGTCGGCGCGCTGGCCTTCTCCTTCCTCGATCCCGAGGAGGCACGCAGCTGGTCGCAGGTCTACTACGACATCATCAGGAGCGAGGAATGCGTCCCGCTCGGCTGGTCGGTCAATGCCAACATCGCGATGGTTTCGGCGTTCTCCATGCACCGTGACCGCGCCGAGGCGATCCGTCGCGGCCAGGACAACTTCGAGTTCTTCCGCTACGCCCAGCAGCGACTCGTCGCCGAGGACTTCGTGCCGGGGCATAGCAACATGTGGGACGACTTCCGCGCCAAGCGCGGCGACGCCTCCGACCGTCTCGTCCAGGCCGCGCTGTCGCGCGCCGAGTACGACGGCGCCGGTATCGGCACGCCCGACGACATGCGCCGCCATCTCGCCTCGTTGCAGGAAGCCGGCGTCGACCAGGTGATCTTCATGCAGCAGGCCGGTCGCAATCCGCATGCCAACATCTGCGAGTCACTCGAACTCTTTGCGTCCGAGGTCATGCCCGAGTTCGCGCGCGAGGTTGCCGCACGCGAGGCCGCCAAGGCGGTCGAGCTCGCACCCTTCATCGAGGCTGCGCTGGCGCGCAAGCCGCGCATGGCGGCGCTCGCCGCCGACGAAGTGCCGGTGGTGCGCGCGTCGGTGCAGGCGGCGACGTTCGACGCGCAGCGCCAGCGTCAGCTGGCGGCGGCTGCCGCCGGCGAGCGCGGCAACGACAACGGCCGCTGAAACCTCAACCAGCGGCGTCGCGCGCGAGGCACTCGCGGCAGGTGCCGTTGACCTCGATCTTCTCGTCGTCGACCTTGAACCCGAGACGCCGCGCGTTGGCGTCGATCTTGGCCGTCAACGCGGCGTCGTCCATTTCCGCGACCGCGCCGCAGCGGGTGCAGATGAGGAATTGGGCGGAGTGGCGCATGTCCGGGCGCGGGCAGCCGATGAAGGCATTGAGTGATTCGAGACGGTGGATGAGCCCCGCTTCGCGCAGGAAGTCGAGTGCGCGGTAGACCGTCGGCGGCGCGGCGCGCCGGCCCGGCCGCGACAGACGCTCGAGCAGGTCGTAGGCCTTGACCGGGCGGTGGCTGCGCCAGACCAGTTCGAGTACCTGGCGGCGCTGCGGCGTGAGCCGTTCGCCGCGCGCTGCGCACACCGTCTCGGCGCGCGCCAGCGCGTCGTCGATGCAACTGTCGTGGTCGTGATCGCGGTCGGGGAAGTCCTGGATGACGGATCGGCTCATGCGGGCCCTGTCAGGGTGACGCCGGGGCTCCCGGCTCGCGTGATACTATAACAGGCTTGTCTTTTCGCCCGCGGCCCTCCCTCGCGCATCGTGACCAGCTCGCTCCTCTGGGTGCTCGTATTCAGCCTGCTCGGCAGCGTACTCAGCGTGCTGGCCGCGGCGAGCTACCTGCTGCTGCCCGAGCAGGTGCGCGAGCGCTCGCCCGATTACCTGTTGAGTTTCGCGATCGGCATGCTGCTCGGCGCGGGTTTCCTGCACCTGCTGCCGGAAGCTCTCGAGCAGACTGCCGGTGATGCCAAGGGACTCATGGCCACTGCACTGGTCGCGATCCTGCTCTTCTTCGTGCTCGAGAAAGGACTGGTGTGGCGCCATCACCACCACCACGGCGGGCACGAGGCCGGCTGCGACCATATCCCGGGCCCCGCCGGCACGCTCATCCTGATCGGGGATTCGTTCCACAACTTCCTCGACGGCGTGCTGATCGCCGCGGCATTCATGCACGATGCCCAGCTCGGCGTCGTCACCGCGCTGGCGGTCATCGCGCACGAGGTGCCGCAGGAGCTTGGTGACTTCGCCATCCTCATCCACAGCGGGTATTCGCGCGGGCGGGCGATCGTCTTCAACCTGCTCACCTCGCTCGCCATGATCGTCGGCGCCGTGCTCGCCTGGTATGCCCTGGGTGAAATGACCGCGCTGATTCCCTACCTGCTCGCGTTCACCGCGGCGAGCTTCATCTACGTCGCCGTGTCGGACCTCATGCCGGCGCTCAACCGCCGTGTCGGTGTGCGCCAGGCCGCCGTGCAGCTGGTGCTGATCGGGGTTGGCCTCACCTTCAACATCGCCATCAATTCGCACTGAGCGGCGCGCTTGTCCGCTCCGCAGCGGATGTTATAGAGTAACGCCCGTGTCGTCGCCCCAGCCCCATTTCGTGAACGCTGCCAGCCTGTCCGGCTGGTGGCGTCGCTGTCGCCTGCAGGCGCGCATCGTGCTCGCGCTCGCCCTGCTCGTGCTCGGCGCACAGGTGTTCTCCGCCTGGCATGCGACAGACCTTGCCGGGCATGCGGCAGCACACGAGGCGCACTGCGCGGACTGCCTCGCGCACGGTGCCGGCCATGCACCGGTGCCGGTCGCCGCGTGGTCCGCGCCGGTACCCGCGATGGCCGTGGCGCCGCCGCGGCCGCTGGCGTTGGCGCCGATGCTCATCGGCGCACGTCCTGGCGCCGCGCGCGCGCCGCCACTCCCCGCCTGACGACGACTTGCCTGTTCGCTGCATTGCGGTGGCGTCACCGCGATGCAGGTCGCCGTTTCGCGAGGAGCCTGCCATGTTCCATCATGACCCGAGCGCGTCCGCGCGCCGCCATTACCCGTTCATGCTGCCGGGTGTGCTGTGCGCGAGCCTCGTCTGTGCCGCCGGCGCGGCGGCGGACGATGCCGCACATGAACACCCCCACCAGCTCGAGGAGATCGTCGTCACCGCCGATCCCCTCGGCGCCATCGAGAGCCACCTGGCCGCGCCGGTCAGCGTGCTCGACCGCGATGCACTGGCGCGGCAATCGAACCGATCCATCGGCGAAACCGTCGGCAACGTGCCCGGTGTCAACGTGAGCGACTTCGGCGCGAGCGTCGGCCGCCCGGTCATCCGTGGCCTCGGCGGTGCCCGCGTGCGCGTGCTCGAGAACGGCATCGGCACCATGGATGTTTCCACCCTGAGCGCCGATCACGGCGTGGCGATCGAGTCGGTGTTCGCTGAGCAGGTCGAGATCTTCCGTGGTCCTGCCACGCTGCTCTACGGCAGCGGCGCCAGCGGAGGCCTCGTCAACGTGGTCAATCGCCGTATTCCGCGTGCCGTGCCGGAGACCCTCGGCGGCGAGCTGTACAGCCATTACGACACCGCCGCTGACGGCTGGCTCGGTGCTTTCCAGGGCGAGCTGCCACTCGGCGAGCACGTCGCGCTGCATGTCGACGGCCTGCGCCGTGATACCGGTGATATCGACATCCCCGGTTTCGCCGCCGTCAGTCCCGATACCGACGAACGCCGCGGGGTGCTCGAGAACAGCGATGCGGAGACTGACAATTACGCGGTCGGCCTCTCGTATATCGGTGCGCGCGGCTTCGTCGGCTTCAACGTCAGCCACCTCGCCAACGACTACGGTGTGCCGGGCGCCCACCATCACCACGAGGATGAGGGCCACGAGGACCACGAAGACCACGATGACGACGAGCACGCCGAGGACCATGAGGAGGAGGAAGGCGGTACCCGCATCGCCCTCCAGCAGACCCGTTACGATGTCGAGGCAGAACTCGCCGTCGGCGCCTTCGGAGTCGACCGCGCTCGCACGCGCTGGGCATACAGCGATTACACCCACGACGAGATCGAAGGCGATGGCAGTGTCGGTACCGCCTTCACCAACGAGGAGATCGAAGGTCGCGTCGAACTCGTGCACCGTCCCCTTGGCGCGTTCGACGGCGCCATTGGTATGCAGTACGCCGACCGCAGCTTCGCCGCCGTCGGCGAGGAAGCCTTCGTGCCGCCGGCAGCGCAGGACAGCATCGCCGTGTTCGTGTTCGAGAAGGCCGATTTCGGACGCCTCCATCTCGATGCCGGCCTGCGCTACGAAGCGCAGGACGCGCGCGACCGGACCCGTGCGCGCACCGCGTCGCACGAACTGCTCAGCCTGTCGGGCGGTCTCGGCTACGAGTTTCTGCCCGGCTGGTCGGCGGGGCTCGCGGTAACCCGCGCGGAACGCGCGCCGAGCATCGAGGAGCTCTTTGCCGGCGGCCCGCATCTCGCCACCAACACCTACGAGATTGGTGATCCGAACCTCGGCGAGGAGACGTCGACCAACGTCGATGTCAGTGTGCGCAAGCGTGCCGGACGCTATCGCCTCGAGGCGACCTTCTTCTACAACGACATCGACGATTTCGTCTATCTCGCGTCGAACGATCGCAATGGTGACGGCATCGCCGATCGGGTGGAAGCCGATTTCGCCGCCACCGGTCTCGTCGTCGACGAGGATGACGCGCTCCTGCTGGTCGATCAGCGCCAGCGCGACGCGCGCTTCTGGGGTTTCGAGCTGGCCGCCGCGACGACCGTGTTCGACGACGGCCGCGGGCGCCTCGACCTCGACGCCTGGAGCGACTACGTCGACGCCGAGCTGTCCGGCGGTGCGCGCGTTCCGCGCATGCCGCCGCTGCGCTTCGGGCTCGGGGCACGCTGGTCGCGCGGTCCGTTCGCACTCGGCTGTGCGGTGATCCGCGTGACCGACGTCGATTCCCCCGCCGCGCTCGAGACGCGCACGGACGGCTACACGATGATCAACGTCGATGCCACCTGGACGCGCCGCGCGGGCGATCTCGGCGAGCTCGAGCTGTTCGCGCGCGGCACCAATCTCGCCGACCAGACCGCGCGCCGGCACGTGTCCTTCGTCAAGGACATTGCGCCCCTACCTGGCGTTGGTGGTGTGATCGGCGCGCGCCTGCGCTTCTGAGGTTCGTAGCGCGACCGCTGCAGGGCCGCCATTCAAGCACCTCACGCGCATGCCGCTACCCCCTCCATCGACCACGCGACCCGATGGGGGGTCTGGCCAGGTATGGATATCTCGCACCGCGAGCGACGCATCGTTGCAGGCCTCGTCCTGGGCCTGCTCGCGATCCAGGCGCTCGCGTACTTCGGCGCACGGCAGCTCCAGGACGCGCTGGCCCACGCCCATGTCTTCACTGCGCTCGAGGCCGAACGCGCACGCTTCGCCGATCTGTTGGCGAGCGACGCCGGCCGCGGTGTGGCCGGCGCCGGCGCGCTCAGCGACCTGGCCGCCGCGCACGCGCTCAGCGCGGCAGTACTCGATACGTCGCGCCCGGACGCCCTGCGCTGTCTCGCCGCGAGCTTCGACTGTGCTGCGCTGACCCTGCCGGACGCTGCCTCCGGTGCCGCCGCCTGGACCGCCGACATCGACGGCCGACCTCACCTCCTCGCCGCATTGCCGGGCCGTGAAGCCGGAACGCTGCTGGCCGTCGCCCAGCCGCTGGCGACGCCATGGGCGACACTCGACGCCCTCGGCCTCGCACTGCTTGCGGCCGGCGCACTGCTCGCCGCGGCCGGGCTCGCCTGGTTGTGGCGCCCGGCGCGCGGCACGCTCGCCCCGGTGCTGCACGACGACCTGACCGGTCTTGCCAACCGCGCGATGCTCGCACGCGCACTCGAGGACCACTGCGCGCGGACACTTGCCGCCGACGGCACGCTGTCGCTGTTGATGCTCGACCTGGACCGCTTCAAGCTCGTCAACGAGACGCTCGGCCACGACGCCGGCGATCGCGTGTTGTGCGAAGTTGCCGCGCGGCTCGGCGACACGCTGCGCGCGAGCGATCTGATCGCGCGCCAGGGCGGTGACGAGTTCGTCATCCTACTGCCCGGCACCGGGCGTGACTTCGTCGAGCTGGTTGCGCGCAAGATCATCAACGCCGTCGAGCATCCGATCATCGTCGACGGCACCACCGTCGACGTCGCCGCGAGTATCGGTATCGCGGTGCTTCCCGACGACGCGCAGAGTCCTGGCGAGCTGCTGCGCCTCGCCGATGCCGCCATGTTCCAGGCCAAGCGTCGCCACCTCGGTGCTCTACGCTGGTCGAGCGATTGCGAGGCCGGCAACGTCGCCGAGCTGTCGCTGCTCGGCGAGTTGCGCATGGCGCTCGAACGACGCCAGTTCGAACTGCACTTCCAACCATTGATCGCGCTGCCGGAGCGACGCATTGCCGGTGCCGAAGCGCTGGTGCGCTGGCGCCACCCGACGCGGGGCCTGGTGCCTCCGCAGGCTTTCATTCCGTTCGCCGAGTCGACCGGCTTCATGCGCGTGTTGACGCGCTTCATCCTGACCCGTGCGCTGTCCGCCTGCGCCGACTGGCATGCCGCGGGCTTCCAGATCCGGGTCGCCGTCAACGTCACGCCGCAGGATCTCTTCGACAGCGAGTTCGTCGAGGCCGTCAAGGCCGAACTCGCCCGCAACGCCCTGCCGCCCAGTGCGCTCTGCCTCGAGCTCACGGAAACCGCGTTCATGGACCAGCCCGAGCGCGTGATCGACGTCATGAACGCCCTGCGCACGATGGGTGTCGCGCTGTCGGTGGACGATTTCGGTACCGGTTACTCCTCTCTCACCTACCTGCACGAGCTGCCGGTCACGGAGCTCAAGATCGACCGTTCCTTCGTCGCTGCCGCGGTCGACGATCGCGGCACCGCCGCACCCATCGTCCATTCGGCCATCGAACTCGGACGCAAGCTCGCGCTGGAAGTCGTCGCCGAGGGTGTCGAAGACGAGCGCACGCTCAACCATCTCTCGGCGATGGGCTGCAACTACGCGCAGGGCTACCACATCGGGCGGCCGATGCCGGAAGAAGCGTTCCTGGTCTGGCTGACCGGGCAGAGCTTCACCAGCACGATGCGCGCGATGGCGCCGGCAATGGCGCTCGCGCGCTGACCCGGCGCCGCGCTCAGGCAGGCCGACGTGCCTGTTCGTGCGCGAGCAGCCAGCGTTTGCGCGCAAGCCCTCCGGCATAACCGGTGAGGCTGCCGTCGGCACCGACCAGCCGATGACACGGCACCACCACGGCGCAGGGATTGGCGGCGTTCGCTGCGCCGACTGCGCGCGCCGCGCGCGGCCGCCCGAGCTGCGCGGCGAGTGCCCCGTAGGTGAGCGTGGTACCGGGCGTGAGCGTGGTGAGCAACTCCCACACGGCGCGTTGCAGCGGTGTGCCATCGAGGGCGAGGGGGATGTCCGCGACGCGCGCCAGGTTGCCGGCGAAGTAATCCGCGAGCGGCGCGGCGGAGCTCAGCGCCGCGGCATCGACGCGGTGCGGGCGACGGCCGCGATACCGGCGCGCGAGCCAGTGCGCGAGCCGGTCTGGCGCGTCGGCCCAGTCGGCAGCGCGCAGTCGGCCATCTGCGTCCTCGACGAGTACCAGCGGTCCGAGTGGCGTCGCGATGGGTGCCTGGCACCAGTCGCTCATCACGGCGCGGCGTCCGCGGCCCACAGGTGCTGCGCGGCATAGGCGCGCCACGGTCGCCACGCGGCGGCGAGCGTTTCGGCCTCGCGCGCGCTCGGGCGCGGTTGGCCCGGCACCGTGAGGGCACGCAGGATGCCGACATCGCTGGCCGGAAAGGCATCCGGCTCGCGCAGCGCGCGCATCGCGATGTAGTGCGCGCTCCAGGCACCGATGCCGCTGAGAGCGGTGAGTCGCGCGAGGCTCGCGTCGAGGTCGGCGCCACGCTCGAGCAGGCTCGCATCCTCGGCCACCGCGGCTGCGAAGGCCGCGACGGCGCTACCGCGCGCACGCGGCATACCGAGGCTCGCGACATCGGCGGCGGCGAGTGCTTGCGGCGACGGGAAGGCGCGTGTCAGCGTGGGCTCGGCGGCGAACGAGACCGGCTCGCCCCAGCGTTCGCACAGCCGCGTGGCGAGTGCGATGGCCTGGCGGACGCTGACCTGCTGGCCGAGGATGGCGCGCACCCCCTGTTCGAAGGCGTCGACGCAGCCGGCCACGCGCAGGCCTGGGCGTGCCGCTACGAGTGGTGCGAGGCGCGCGTCGCCGGCGAGGTGGCGCGTGATGACGGTCGGATCGGTATCGAGATCGAAGGCCTTGCGCAGGCGACGTTCGAGCGGAGGCAGGGATTTTGCGACGGCACCGATGAGGGTCGCGCGCAGATGGCTATCGCCGCCGCGACCGAGACGCAGCAGCACCGGGCCGGCCGGCGTGGTGAGCACGCGCACGTAGTCGTCGCCGTCGATGCGCTCGACGCCGGTGACGGCGCGGGCACGATGGAACGCGAGGAAGAAGTCCCAGTCGAGCGGTGGCTGGAAGGCCAGTTCGAGGTGCGCGACCACGCCTGCTTCAGAGCCGTTCGTAGGCATGGCCGGCGCGCAGCACGAGATCGTCTTCGCCGTAGCGGCCGGTGATCATCATGCCGACCGGCAGCCCCGCCGAGAAACCCACCGGGATGCTGAGCGAGGGATGACCGGTGGCATCGAAGGGCGAAGTGTTGCCGACCATGTCGAGCGCCGAGCCCATGATCACGGCCGGTGCCGCGTCGACGGGCGGAATACGGTGCGCCTTCATCGGCGTAGTCGGCATCACCAGCAGATCGTACTCGGCGAACGCGGCATCGTAAGCGGCGCGCAGTTCGCGCACCAGGTTCTGCGCCTTGGCCGAATAATAGGGGCCGTAGCGGTTGCGCATGACGCGCGCGCACAGCAACACCGTCTTCACCGTCACCGGCATGGCGTCGGCACGTTCGCGGCGAGCTGCGTGGTAGAAGCGGGCCGCCTCGATCATGGTGTGCCCTTTCGGGTTGGGGCCGGCAGGGCCGAGATCGGTGAAGGTCGACAGCGTGCCGTCGAGTATGCTCGTGATCATGATGGCGCCGCCGTCGACGTGGCGCGGGATCGAGACTTCGTCGACCTGTGCGCCGGCGTCGCGCAGGCGCAGTGCCGCTTCGCGCACCAGCGTGTCGACGTCGGGCTCGGCACCGGGGGCGCCGAAGCCCTCGCGGACGAGGCCGACGCGCAGGCCGCGGATGCCTTCACCGAGCAGGCTCGCCCACGGCTTCAGCACGAGGTCGACGCGCTGGCGCGGGTCACGGCCGTCGTCGTCGCCGGCGATGACTTCGAGCAGCAGCGCGCAGTCCGCGCTCGACATCGCCATCGGCCCGAGGTGGTCGACCGACTGCTCGATCGGGCTCGCGCCGGTATAGGGCACGAGGCCATAGCTCGGCTTGTGGCCGACGCAGCCCGAGAACGAGGCCGGCATGCGCACCGAGCCGCCCTGGTCGGACCCCACCGCGAGGTCGCACTCGCCCTTGACCAGCAGCGCCGCGCAGCCGCTCGACGAGCCGCCCGACATGAAGGCGGGGTCGTGCGGGTTGGTGACCGGGCCGCTGGCGGACGTATGGCTGCCGCCGGAGAAGCAGAAGTTCTCGCACACGCCCTTGCCGAGGATGGTGCCGCCGGCATCGAGGATGCGCGTGACGACGGTGGCATCCTCGTCCGGCACGAAGCCCTCGAACACCGCCGAGCCGTTCAACATCGGCACGCCGGCGACGGCGATGTTGTCCTTGATGACGATGCGCCGGCCAGCCAGCGGGCCGCGCGGGGCACCCTTGATCTCGCAGCGGTGACTCCACGCGTTGCACGGATTGTCCGCGGGTGTCGGACGCACGATCTCGCCACGCGGGTAGCGCACCGGCAGCTTCGGCGCCGGCCACGCGTCGACGCGATCGAGATCGGCGACGAGTCCCTGCATGAGGGCGCCGAAGGTGGCGAGCCCGGCATCGTCGAGCGCGAAGCCCAGCTGCCGTGCGGCTTCGGCGAGTTCGGCAGCGCTCGGCGCGGGTACGGCAGGGGGTTGGCTCATGACGTCATCTCCTCGCATGGTGCGCCGGCGTGGCGGCGTGGCGGCGTGGCGGCGTGCCGCGTGCGCCGGTAACGCACCGCGGTTATGGTGGGAACCCAGGAGCAACATAGCGCAAGCCCCCCGGTGCAGGAAGGCGGCTGAGGAGACGGCAATGGCAATATCCGGCACACCCGCACGACCGGCACGCCGTCCGTGCGTGCTCGATATCGAAGCCTCCGGCTTCGGTGCGGCGAGCTACCCGATCGAGGTCGGCGTGGTACTCGACGACGACCGCCGCTGGTGTTCCCTGATCGTGCCGCAGCCGGACTGGACCCACTGGAGCGCCGAAGCCGAGGCCCTGCATGGCATCAGCCGCGCGCGCCTGCAGGCTTCCGGCCGACCGGTCGGCGAGGTCGCGCGCACGCTGAACGAGCTGCTTGCCGGGCGTACCGTGTACAGCGATGGCTGGGTGGTCGACGATCGCTGGCTGCGCCGGCTCTTCTTCGCCGCCGCGATCGAGCCCGCCTTCCATCTCAGTCCACTCGAAGCGGTGTTGACCGAGGTGCAGATGGCACATTGGCGCGACACCCGCCGGCGCGTTGCTGCCGAACTCGCGGTCCCGCGTCACCGCGCCAGCAGTGACGCCTGGGTCATCCAGGAGACCTGGTCGCGCACCCGTGCGGCAAGCGCGGCTTGAGCGGCGGTGGCTGCCATCGCTCAGTGCAGTTCGGGGCCCTTCCAGAAATCGCGGCGGTCGACCGAGTCGACGCGGACAGCCTGGATCTCGTCGTCGCGCGCGATCTCCAGCGTGACCGCGCAGCCTGCCGTTCCGCTCGTCCACAGCGCGCGGAACAGGTCGGCGAGCGTGGTCGGACGCACCCCGGCGACGCTGACGACGACATCACCGGCATCGAGCCCGGCACGTGCGGCCGGGCCATCATCGTAGGTGCCGGCAACGACGAAGTGACCATCCACGGCGGAGACGAACACGCCGAGCCAGGGGCGCGCGGGCTTGAGTGTACGGCCGTAGCGCGTCAGCTCGTCGATGATCGGCAGCAGCAGGTCGATGGGTACGATCATGTTGCCGTCGACCTCGGGCAGATCGTCGACGATCTGGTCGACGTACAGCGAGCCGATACCGGCGAGCCGCCCGTCCGGCGCGATCAGCGCGGCGCCCCCCCAGTTGGGATGCGGCGGCGCGGTGAACAGGGCATCGTCGAGCACGTATTCCCAGTAGCCGGCAAACTCGCGTCGCGCGGTCACGCGCGCGCGCAGCGCTTCGCTGGCGCCGCCGTGGCCGGCCAGGACCAGGGTGTCGCCGACGTTGATGCCGGCGGCGCTGCCGAGCGGCATCACCGGTCCGTCGAGGCGGCCGAGTGCCTGCTCGAGGCCGAAGCCGGTCTCGTAATCGTCGGCGAGCAGGTGTCCGGGCACGGCCTGGCCGCGCGCAGTGACGATCCAGATCTCGGTGGCTTCGGTGACCAGGTAGCCAATCGTCACGATGAGCCCGGCGTCGTTGACCACCACGCCGTGACCGGCGCGCTCGGTGCCGAGCACGCCGGCGGTGAAGGCGTCCTCGGGAATGCGCGCGCGCAAGGCGACCACCGCGCCGAGCGCGGCGGCGAGATCGTACTCGACATCATCCGCGCCTGGACGCAGCGCTTCCGGTATGCGCGCCTCGTCGTCGCTCATGCCGGCGATTGCCTCGCCGCCCGGCGCGCGGCTACTCTCGTTGTTCCCATTGGGTGATGTTAGCAAGAACGGGCGCGCGGTTTGATGGCGCGCGGGGAGTCACGATCATGAGTGATGATGTCATCGCCGAACTCGCGCGCCTCGTCGCGGCGAGCACGCGCATGGTCGCCTTCACCGGCGCCGGCATCAGCACGGAGTCCGGTATTCCGGATTTCCGCAGCCCGGGCGGCATCTGGTCGCAGATGGCGCCGATCATGTTCGACGACTTCGTGCGTTCGGCCGAGATGCGGCGCGAAGCCTGGCGACGCAAGATCGCGATGGACGCCGATTTCCGCCGCGCGCAGCCGAACCGCGGGCACCGCGCGCTCGCGTCGCTGGTTGCCGGCGGGCAGATGAGTGCCGTGATCACCCAGAACGTCGACGGCCTGCACCAGGCTTCCGGCGTGCCCGACGCGCAGGTCATCGAACTGCATGGCAACACCACCTATGCGGCCTGCCTCGATTGTGCGAAGCGCTTCGAACTCGACCCGATCATCGCTGCCTTCGAACACGACGGGACGTTGCCCGAGTGCGACGCCTGCGGCGGCCTGGTCAAGACGGCGACGGTCTCGTTCGGCCAGTCGATGCCGCCCGCCGCGATGGCGCGGGCGGAGGAAGAGACGCTCGCCTGCGACCTCTTCATCGTGCTCGGCTCGTCACTGGTGGTCTATCCGGCGGCTGGCTTTCCACTGCTGGCGCGCAAGAACGGCGCGCGGCTCGTGATCATCAACCGCGAGCCGACCGAACAGGACGCGCTCGCCGATCTGGTCATCCACGACACCATCGGCAGTACGCTCGGCAACGCGCTCGGCGTCGACTAGTAGCGCGCGCGATGCGCTGCCAGGCGCCTCGCTGCAACGTGCGCCGTCGCGCACGACCCTGCGAGTACCGTCCGCGTGCCCGGCGCGCGGACCCGCTCCGCCACGCGCACCCTGCCTTCGGCAGGTGCCGTCTCGATCTCAGGGCCGCAGTGTGAAACGCGCCGGGCCGCGCAGGGTGTCGAGGCGCGCCTGGCTCGCCTCGATCCATTCGCACAGCAGCGGGCGCGTCTCGCGCGGATCGATCAGCTCGTGCACCGCGAAGGACTCCGCCGCTAGGTAGGGTGAGCGTGCGCGTTCGAAGCGGGCCTCGAGCTCGCGGCGCAGCGTTTCCGGGTCGTCGGCAGCGGCTATCTGGCGGCCGTAGGCGACGGCCACGCCGCCTTCGAGCGGCAGCGCACCGCTCTCGGCAGACGGCCAGTCGAGCACGTAGGCATCGGGACCGTAATGTGCCGCGGCGGCGACGCCGAAGGACTTGCGCACGCGCACCGAGGCCCACGGCACGCTTGTCTGTGCGGCCGCCGCGACCGCGGCCATGCCGTAGCGGATGGTCGCCGCGGCCTCGGCCTCGGGGCCGATCATGAAACCCGGCTCGTCGACGAAATTGACCAGCGGCAGGTGGAAGGTCTCGCACAGCTCGATCATGCGCCGCATCTTCTGCGCGCAGGCCGCGGTCATGGCGCCGGCATTGTGACGGCAATCGTTGGCGGCGATACCGACCGGCTGGCCGGCCAGCCGCGCGAGGCCGGTGACGAGCCCGGGGCCGTAGTCGCGGCTCATGCGGAAGAACGACCCGCGATCGACGACGTGTTCGATGATCGCGACCATGTCGAAGGGAATGCGCCGATCGCGCGGCACGATGGCGGCGAGCGCCTCGTCCATGCGCTCGCTCGGATCGCTCGCCGCCAGCCGCGGCGCGCGTTCGTCGACGTGCCCCGGCAGGTAGGAGAGGAACCGGCGGCACTGGGCGAGGGCGTCGAGTTCGTCGTCAGCGAGGTTGTCGACCACGCCCGAACGGGCGTGCACGGCGGCACCGCCGAGCTCCTCCTTGCTGAGTTCGCGGCCGAGCGCACGCTTGACCAGCGCCGGGCCGCCGATCATGACCTGCGCGGTGTCGCGCACCATGACGGAGAAATGCGAAGCGACCAGGCGCCCCGCGGGAAAGCCGGCGACCGGTCCGAGTGCGGCCGACACCACCGGCACCTGCCCGAGTGCCTCGGCGATGATGGCGAAGCGCGGCGCCGCCCATACCGGCTCGCCCACCGTGCGCGGTTTACGCGGATCGGCATCGTCGCCGCCGACGCTGCCGCCGCCGCCCTCGAGCAGGCGCACCAGCGGCAGGCAGTAGCGCACGGCAAGGTGCTCGGCGTAGACGCTCTTGCGCAGGCCCGCCGCGTTCGGCGAGCCGCCCTTGAGGGTGAAGTCCTCGCCGCCGACGACCGTGCGTCGTCCGCCGATGCGGCCGATGCCGACGACATAGTTGGCCGGTGTGAACTGTTCCAGGCCACCATCCTCGTCGAGCACCGCGCCGCCGGCGATACGACCATGCTCGTGGAAGCTGTCGTCGTCGACCAGCGCCGCGATGCGTTCGCGCACGGTCAGGCGACCGCGTGCGTGCTGCCGTGCCACGCCGTCCGCGCCGCCCTGTTTGAGCGCCGCGGCGCGGCGGGCGGCCAGGCCATCGAGGGTCGCGGCCCATGGTTGCGCGTCGACCGACGGTGCCGGCGCGGGTGCCGCCCGTGCGCCCCTGCCGGGCGGCTCGTCGCGCGGCGCGTCGTCGTTCATGCCTGTGCGGCGCGCGCCTTGACGAGCGGCGACTCGTTCTTGTCGATCCAGCCCATGGCGAGGCCGGCGGAGAAGCCGCCGTCGACGACGATGTCGCGTCCGTTCAGGTAGGCACTGGCGGGGCTGGCGAGGAACTGCACGACGTTGGCAATGTCGACGGGCTCGGCGGCGCGACCGATGGTGTCGATGACCCAGTCGAGCTGACCCTGGCCGGCCTGTTCCTTGAATGCGGGCAGCAGCGGCGTCGCCACGGGGCCGGGGCTGATGCTGTTGACGCGGATGCCCCGCTGCGGCCCGAGGCGCGCGAGCTGCATCGTGTAGACGACCACGCACTCCTTGCTGAAGTGGTAGGCGGTGTTGGCATCCATGTCGCGTGCTTCGCACCATGCAACGCCCGCGGCGAAGTCGTCGAGGGCGAGCAGCTCGTTGATGTCCTTGAGGTGGCGCGCCCAGTTGAAACCGGCGATCGAGGCGATGTTGACGATCGCGCCGCCGTCGTCGAGGCGCTCCAGCAAGGCCTCGGTGAGGTGCTTCAGGCCGAGCGTGTTGACACGCATGATGGTCAGCGGATCGACCGTTCCCGGCACGCCGGCGACGTTCAGCAGCACGTCGAAGCGGCCGTCGAGCGCGGCAAGCGCGGCATCGATGGAGGCCGGGTCGCTCATGTCGCAGTGCTGGTGGCGGGCGGCGCCGGGTGGCGCGGCCTTGATATCGAGCGTGACGACCTCGTCGCCGGCTGCACTGAACAATTGCGCGCAGGCGGCGCCGATGCCGGACGAGGCACCGGTGAGCAGGATACGTCGGGTGGTCATGGGCGTCCCCTCGTGTTGTCAGCGCGGCATAATGCCAGAATCGCCGCCTCCTGCCTCAGGGCGGCCACGGGAGAGCACACATGAACCGTTACGAAGGCAGCATCGCGTTCGACATCGTCGCGCGCGACGCCGAGTCGGCCACCGCCGTGATGCCGGTCACGCCCGGCATCCTCAATCCCTTTGGCACCGTACATGCCGGCGCCATGCTGTGGTTCGCCGACGTCACCGCCACCACGCTCGCGCTCGAGGGGCGCGAGCTCGCGCCCGGCATGAGCGGCTTCCCGCTCGCGGTCAGCCTCAATGCGCACCTGCTCGGCAACCAGCAGGACGGCACGCTCGAGGCCGTGGCGCGTTATGTCAGGCGCGGCCGCACGCTCGCCGTCGTACGTACCGTGGTCAGCGGCGCCGATGGCCGCCTGCTGGCCGATGTCACCACCAGCCACGTGATGTCGCGCTGAGCGCGGCCATCATGGGACGCCCCCGGGGAGACCTGCAATGATGATGCTCGACGGCATACGCGTACTCGATTTCACCCAGTACCTTGCGGGCCCGTCGGTGACGCGACTGATGGCCGAGATGGGCGCCGAGGTGATCAAGGTCGAGCAGGCGCCGGGCGGTGACCCGGGTCGTCTGCTGCCGGTGCTGCGCGATGGCCGCTCGGGCTTCTTCGTGCAGCAGAACCGCGGCAAGCAGAGCCTGTGTCTCGACCTGCGTAACCCTGCCGCGCAGGATCTCGTGCGCCGCCTGGTCGCCGAGGTCGACGTCGTCGTCGAGAATTCGGGGCCCGGCGTGATGGAGAAGCGCGGCTTCACCTACGACGCTTTCCGCGCCATCAACCCGGCGCTGATCATGGCCTCGGTGTCGGCCTTCGGTCGCGTCGGTCCGCTCTCGCACAAGACCGGTTACGACTGGATTGCACAGGCCTTCAGCGGTCTCATGGATGTCACCGGGCCGCCCGACGCACCGCCGCAGCCGGTCGGCATCGGCATCTGCGATTCCAATGCCGGCGTGCATGGTTTTGCCGCCATCGGCTACGCGTTGTTCCACCGCCTGCGTACGGGCGAGGGCCAGTATATCGATCTCTCGATGGTCGACGCGGTCTACCACATGCACGAGTACAATGTGCACGGCCGCTCGGTCATCGGCGACGATTTTCACCCGCATCGTACCGGCGAACACCACGAATTGATCGCGCCGTTCGGCGTCTTCCGCGGCCCGCGCGGCTACCTCGTCATCGCCGTGCTGCAGCTGCAATGGAAAGGCCTGTGCGCGGCACTCGGGCGCCCCGACCTCGAGCACGACCCGCGCTTCGCCGATGGCACCACGCGCGCGCGCAACCGCCACGAGCTGATTACCATCATCGAGCAATGGGCGGCGGGCTTCGCCGACGACGCCGCGGTGGTCGCGGCGCTCGAGGCGCACCGCGTGCCGGCGGCACCGGTGCTCAATCCGCTCGACACGCTCGAGCATCCGCATTTCGTCGAGCGCGGCATGGTGCGCGAGGTGAGCGACCCCATCCTCGGCCGCGTGCAGGTGCCGGGCTTCCCGTTCAAGTTCTCCGCTCAGCCGGAAGTGGCCGAAGCGATCGCGCCGCTGCTCGGCGAGCACAATGCCCAGGTGCTCACCGGCCTCCTCGATCTCGATGCCGACGCCGTGGCGGCGCTGGCCGCCGACGGCGTCCTGCACAGCGCGCCATGCTGAGGCGGCGCGCTGTGCTCGCGACACAGGCTCAGTAGCGGTTCATCACCGTCTCGGCGAAGGCGCGCATCTGCCCGATCGGATCGTCGGTGACCTGGAAGGCGAAGTGCGTGAGACCGGCCGCCTCGAGTTTGCGGATGTGCTCGATGACCTCGTCGGGGTCGCCGATGAGGCCGGCGATGCGTGCGGTCTCGGCCGTCAGGTAATCCTGTTCTTCAGGGCGCGTGTAGACCAGATGCCCCTCGTGCAGGATCAGGTGGCGCCGCTCGGCGGGCAGACCGTGCACGTACTCGCGGTAGCGCTGCACCAGCGGCGCGATGGAGTCGTCGCCCGGCAGCAGGGCATCGTCCCACTCGCACAGCACGTGCATGAGATTGGTGATGAAGGGCCCGAGGCTCTTCAGCACGCGCGGGCTGCCGGCGTCCTCGTCCGGACGCAGCAGGGCGAGCGGGAATATCGCCTTGGACGGAATCGTCGCCGGGTCGCGCCCGGCCTTGCGCGCGGCGGTTTCGATGATGGCGCGGTTGGCAGCGAGGCTGTCCGGGGTCGGGTTCCAGGTGAGGTGCGCATCGCACTCGGCGCCGCAGTAGGCGAGGGTCTTCTCGCCGAAAGCCGACAGCGTGAGCGGAATCGGGTGTTCGAGGTTGACGAAGCCGTGTTCGCGATGAAGCAGCTGGACCAGGTGCTGTTCGTCCTCGCAGTCGTGCGCCACCGCCTCGCCGCGCAAGAGCGCCTGGATGACGCGGATCTCGCGCTTCATGCGACCGAGCGGCACCGGCCTCAAGCCCATGGTCAGACGCGCGGTGTTGCCGTTGCCGACACCGAGTTCGACGCGCCCCGGCGCGAGCTGGGCGACGCTCGCAATGGAGTGCGCGATGACCGGCGCCATGCGCGTGGTCGGCACGGCGACGCCGGTGGCGAGGCGGATGCGCTTCGTCTCGCGCGCGGCGACCGCCATGGTCGCGTAGACGTCGGAGTAGATCATCTGCGAATCGAAGAACCAGGCCTGGTCGAAACCGAGCGACTCGGCCAGGGCGACGAGGTCATAGTCGCCGATGCGTGAAGTGAACGTGACGCCGAATTCCATCGTTGGTCTCCCCGGGAAAAGGCGACGAGCGGGCGTCGTCGCCGGGTGGTGTGAATGCGTACGTTGGCGCGCGCGGCGGTCGCCGGCGCGCAGGACAGGCCGCGTGGCTCAGCCGCCGCTGCCGCGTTCCTTGTCGAGTGCCGCCATTTCCGCCGCGTGCTTCGCGCTCATGGCATCGAGGGCGGCCTGCTGCTCGGCCTTGAGCTTCTCGCGCAGCTTGCGGGCATGCGCGACGGCGTTGCGCGTCGCGTGCGCCTGGCCCTGGAACTCGGGCATGACATACTTGGCGATGAGCTCGTAGCTGCGCCGCGTGGCCTGCGTATTCGCCCATTCGTGGGCGAGCATGAGGTAGCTGCCGAAGCCGCCGTTCGACTGCGCCCAGAGCTTGTCGATCTGTTCCTTGCAATCTTCGGGCGTGCCGATCACGCCCATGCCGGAATCCATCACGTAGTCGATCATCTCGTGCACTTCGTTGCCTTCCGGGTTCATGTGCGGAAGGCCGGCAATCGACTGGAAGTAACGGAACCACGAGGCGATGCCGTACTCGACGTCCTTGCGCGCCTGGTCGCGCGTCTCCGCGCAGTGGAGCATGCCGACCAGGCGCCACTTGGCGCGATCGGCGACGGTACCGAACTGCGCCGCACGCTGCTCCATCACGTCCCAGTGCATGGCGAGCGCATCGAAGCCGGCGGCCTGGGTCGCGCCGAGCGAGAGCAGGCCAACGCCGTGTTTGCCGGCGAGGCGCGGGCCGGACGGCGAGGCCACCGCGGCGACGGCGCAATCGAACAGCGGGTTCGAGTACGGGCGCAGGTGGAGTTGTGCGTCGCGCAGATCCCAGCGTTCGTTGCTGAACGTCAGCGGTTCCTCGCTCGTCAGCAGGTGCATGATGATGTCAAAGCCCTGCTCGAGCAGGTCGCGCGTCTGCGACTGCTCGATGCCGATCATGGCGGCATCGGTCGGCAGCGAGCCGGGGCCGGCGCCGAACATCACGCGCCCGCGCGTGAGGTGGTCGAGCAGCACCAGGCGCTGGGCCACCCACAGCGGGTTGTGATAGCCGACGCTGATGACGCCGGTGCCGAGACGGATGTGACGGGTGCGCTCGGCGGCGGTGGCGATGAAGATCTCCGGCGAGGCGATGATCTCGCTGCCGGCCGAGTGGTGTTCGCCGACCCAGGCCTCGTCGTAACCGAGCGCGTCGAGATGCGCGATCAGCTCGAGATCGCGCTGAAAGGCAAGCGTCGGGTTCTCGCCGGCGCGGTGAAAGGGGGCGAGGAAAATGCCGAAGCCCATGCGGTGTGTCATGCGTTGTCCCTCCGTGCGTGGGAAGCAGTATATCGGTTGGCCGAACGCCGCTCAGTCACGCCGCGGCGTGACGACGATGATGCTCGCGACCGAGTTGGCGATGAAGCAGATGCGATGCGCGCGTTCGTGCAGCGCGCTCTCGGCGGCGGCATCGACCGGGGTGTCGGCCGCCCAGGTGACGTCGGGGTGCAATTCGACGCGGGCAATCCAGCGCTCGCCGTCGGCGCGCTTCTCGAGATGGCCGACGGCGTCGTCTGCGTAGCGTGCGACGACGAGCCCGTCGCGGTTGGCGAGATGCAGGAAGCTCATCATGTGGCAGCTCGCGATGGCGGCGACGAACGCTTCCTCGGGGTCGACGGCGGCGGCGTCGGTCCACTGTGCCGGGATCACCGACGGCGCGGCCGCGGCGGTCAGCTCGATGCCGCCGTCGAAGCGCCAGCGGTGCACACGCGAGAAGCGGCCGCGGGCGAAGCCCTCGGCACCGGCTTCCCACTCGATGGAGGCGGTATGACGGGTCATGCGGGAGGTGCCATCGCCCGGTGCGCCGCGGTGGCGCACCGGGCAAACGGGCTCAGGCAGCGAGGAAGCTGCCGAGGCGCTCGACCAGGCGCTCGCGCTGCTCCAGCGGCGGCTCGTGGCCGCACTGCGGCAGCATGAAAACCTCGGCGCCGGCGATGGCGCGCGCGAACTCCTCCGCGTAGGCCGGCGGGATCAGCTTGTCGTTCTCGCCCCACACGACGAGGCTCGGAGCGCTGATGCGGTGGATGCGCTTCTTCAGGCCCTTGTCCGGGATCGGCCAGATCACCTTGCCGGTGCAGCCGAGCGTCCACACGAAGTCGATGGTCCACTGGTCGGCGGCGCGCTGCCCGGGCGGCGGGGTCATGCGCTTGACCACCGCGGGGTGGGTCTTGTCGTAGAAGAGCACGTCGAGAATCTCGTCCGGTCCCGGCGAACACCAGTCCCACACCGAGTAGGGCGCGTCCTCGCGCCACAACCCGACCGGCGCGATCAACACCAGCTTCTCGATTGCCTTCGGCCGCTGCGCGGCGAGCTCGGCGGCGAGCAGGCCACCGAACGAATGGCCCATGAGCCGGCACTTGCGAATCTTGAGCGCATCGAGCATGTCTTCGTAGGCGATGACGGTGTCCCACAGGTTGTCGAGGCGGTCGATGTCGTTGGGGCGACCCGGCGCCGTGCCGGGGAAGTAGGGTGCATACACCTTGTAGTGTTCCGACAGCTCGTCGAGGAACTCGTCCCAGTAGAGGCCGCCGGCGGAGTGCAGGAATACCAGCGGCTTGCCCTTGCCGGCGACGTTGACGGTCATTTCGAGGGCACCGCCGAGGACCGGCACGGTGCGCTTGCGTGGTTTAGCCATGTTGTCGTTGTCTCCCCTCGTAATCGCTCAGGCCGCCGCGCGGGCTTCCTTTTCGCAGGCCTGCGGCCACCAGTGATCGACCCAGCCGCTGCCGTCCCACACGCCGCGCAGGTGCGGCATGACGTTCTTCGCGATGCGTTCGATGTTGACCATGGTCTGCTCGTGCGACAGCGAGCCGAATTGCGGCAGGATCATGAGATGGCCGACGTTGAGCGTCTTGACGATGTCGAGCAGGCGCTCGGTGACGGTCTTCGCGCTGCCGCAGACGACGAAGTCGCGCTCGTTCATGTCCTTGTAACGCAGCCGCTTGAGTTCGTCGAAGGGCGGGAAGGGACGCTTGGTGACGAGATGCGTCAGGCTCGCATGGGTCATGTGGCCGGGCGGTGCGAGCAGTTGCTCGGGCAGGTGCAGGCCCTTGTGGTAGAAGAACTCCGCTGCCGGCCCGTACTCGGCCTCGGCCTGTGCATCGGTCTCGGATACGCCGACCGGCACCAGGAAGCCCATGCGGTAGGGATTGCGATCGCGGCCCATTTCCTCGCAGCGTTCCCAGAAGCCGTTGACCATGTGCTTCGCGCCCTTGGCACCGAAGTAGGTCAGGAAGCAGTACGAATAATCGTTCTTGATGACGAAGTCCCAGGTGCTCGGGCTCGCGTTGCCGGGCACCCAGATCGGCGGATGCGGCTGCTGCATCGGCTGCGGCCAGATGTTGACCATCGGCAACTGGTAGAACTTGCCGTTCCAGGTGAAACCTTCTTTCGACGTCCACGCCTTCTTGATGAGGTCGTGGGCCTCGTAGTAGCGCGCGCGTTGTTCCATCGGCGCCATGCCGTAGCTGTAGGAGAAGTCCCCGCCGAGGCCGACCGGGAAGCCGGCGACGAGCCGCCCCTCGGAGATGCAGTCGAGCATGGCGTATTCCTCGGCGACGCGGATCGGCGGGTTGAGGAACACGGCGGTCTCGCCCATCTGCACGATCGCGCAATCGGTGCCGCGCGTGGCGCGCGCCAGTACCGAGCCCATCATGTTGGGGTTGACCATGAAGCCGTAGGAATTCTGGTGGTGCTCGTTGGTGCACACGCCGTCGAAGCCGCTCTCGGCGGCAAAGGTCAGCTCGTCGAGCGTCCAGTTGTAGTACTGCGCGGCCTTGCGCGGGTCGCCGACCGCGCTGAAGGGCAGCGAGAACCAGGCCGACTTGTGCTTCTGCTCGAAGTCCGCGGGCAGATCGCGGTAAGGCATCAGGTGAAAACAGGCAATCTTCATGTGGGGTCCTCCTCCTCGTTGGCCGTGCTCCCCGCACGGCCTGCCCGATTATCGCGTTGCCTGGAGGGACTGGCCAGTTGTGCCCGTGGCTGCGTTGCAGCACGCGGTGTCGACACCGGGGCGTCGTGGAGGTGGCGTGGTGCCTGCGCTGTGCTGCGCAGTCTGCCGGATAGAAAAAGCAGCCGGGCGGGGCGCCCGGCGAAGAGGGGAGGCGGGTTGGCGGGGTCAGATCACGGGCGGCGCGAGCGCGGTCGCGATGCGCAGCGCGAGCAGGCCGGTGAGCGCTGCGCTGACGAGCGCGACGCACAACATGGGTCCGATTTCGCGAAGCTGTTGCATGGTGCTGCTCCTGTGGCTGGGACCGGGGACCGGTCGAGTGGCATGCATGCTAGGCGCGCATCGCGCAGGGCGCTGTGGCAAAAGCCACCGCGGCTCGTTATCGCGAAGAGGGGCTCGGCAGTACGCTGAGAACGGCCGGCGAGCGGCCAGGGGGCCGCGTCGTGACCCGGGTCAGTCGCGCGTGACGGCGGCGACCAGCGCCTCCAGCCGCGCGACATCGCGCACGGCAATCTGGCCGCGGCCGCGGGCGAGGATGCCGGCGCGGTCGAGTGCGGCAATCTCGCGCGTGACCGCCTCGCGGTGGGTGCTGACGCGGCTCGCGATGTCGGCATGCGTAGGGGCAGGGCGGATCAGCGCGGCATTGCCGGCGATGCCATGTTCGCGGGCGAGGCGTAGCAGCTCGCCGTGGATGCGGTTGCTGACGCCGAGCGTGGAGAATTCGACCACGCGATCGGATAGCGCGCGCACGCGATCGGCGAGCTGGGTGAACAGGCGTTGCGCGACTTGCGGATGACCGCTCGCGATGGCAAGAAAATCGCGCGCGCTGGCGACGGCGAGAAACACTTCGGTCAGCGCACTGACTTCCGCCGAGCGCGGGCGGCCATCGATCGCCGAGAGTTCACCGAACATCTCGCCGGCGTGCTGGTCGCGGAACTGCACGTCGCGGCCGCTGGCGCCGTGGAAAGCGGCGCGCACGCTGCCGCTCAGGATGAAGTAGACGTCGTTGCGGGCGTCGTCCTGGCCGACGATGACCCGTCCGGCCGGGTGACGCGCGGCCGTGAGCCGCGCCGCAATCGCCTGCCGCTCGGTGACCGGCAGGCCGCGGAAGAGATCGACCGCGCCGAGGCTGTCGGCGGTGATGGCGGGGCGCGCGTTCACACCGGTTCCTGCTGCGGCGCCGGCGGCACCCCGCTGGTCATCGTCGAAGTGGCCGCAGCGGCGCGTTCAGTGCGCCGCCTGGCAGGCCTTGCATGGTGCCGGCGTGTTGGCCTGGCGGCGCACGTAGTGCTGGATGGCGACCAGCTCCTCGTCACCGTACTCGGGAAAGTTCGGCATGCCGCGCGGGCGCCGGCTGCCGCCGATGACGATGTCGCGCAGCGCATCGAGCGAGAGCATCATGGGCGATGCGCGGAGATCCGGCGCATAGCCGGCGGCGCCGGCACCGGCGCCGTGGCACATCATGCACACCGCGGTGTAGAGCTCGGCGCCGCGATCGGCCCTGGCGTCGTCGACGGTGAAGTCCTCGACCACCAGTGGCTCGGGATGCAACGGCGGCGGTTGCGCCGGCAGGGCGACATCGGCATCGAGTGCGAAGGCGACCACGCGGCGCTGGTGCGCGCGGTAGGCCCAGCCGTGCTGCGCGCCGACGAAACCGGGTGTCGCCGCGCCCGCGCCGCCCCAGCCGACCAGCAACGCCACGTACTGGCGGCCGTCCACCGCGTAGGTGATCGGCGGCGCCGACACGCCGAGGCCGAGATCGGTGTGCCACAGCGCTTCGCCGTTGTCGGCGCGGTAGGCCCAGAAGGTGCCGTCGGCGCGGCCCTGGAAAACGAGGTTGCCGGCGGTCGTCAGCGTGCCCGGGTTCCACACGCCGGGCAGCGGCACTTCCCATTTCAGCTCCTGGTAGAGCGGATCCCAGGCGCGCAGCGCGCCGGTGCCGGCATCGTCCGGAACGTAGTCGGCACCGAAGGCGATGGCCGGGTCGAACTTGAAGTAGGGCGATTCCCAGGTCTGCACGTCGATGTGCTGATCGGTGAAGAGACCCGGCATCTCGATCGCCGCGAAGTAGGCGAGGCGCGTCTGCGGGTTGTAGGACATCGCATGCCAGTTGTGCGCGCCGAACGGGCTCGGCCACACCACTTCCTCGCCGTCCTCGTAGCGCGCCCCGGCGCGCTCGACCGGCTTGCCGGTCTTCATGTCGACGTGCGTGGCCCAGTCGACCTTGGCGAACTTCTCCGCAGAAAGCAGTTTCCCGTTGGCGCGGTTGATGATGTAGAAGAAGCCGTTCTTCGGCGCGTGCAGGATGACCTTGGCCGTGCGCGTACCGCTGCCGTCCGGCGCCGGCACCTCGAGGTCGGTCAGCACGATGTCCATGTTCGAGTTGTAGTCCCAGGCCTCGCCCGGCGTCGTCTGGTAGTGCCACTTGTACTCGCCGGTGTCGGCGTCGAGCGCGACGATCGAACACAGGAACAGGTTGTCCCCACCCTCCGGCGAACGGATCTTGGGGTTCCACGGGCTGCCGTTGCCGGTGCCGAGATAGACGTGGTTGAACTCGGGGTCGTAGGTGATGCCGTGCCACACGGTGCCGCCGCCGCCGTGCTTCCACCATTCGCCGGTCCACGTCTTGGCCGCCATCTTCATCGCGTTGTTCTCGAATCCGTCGGCGGGGTTGCCGGGCACGGTGTAGAACTTCCACGCCTGTTCGCCGGTGGCCGCGTCGTAGGCGGTGACGAAGCCGCGTGCGGGGCCCCACTCCGTGCCACCGTTGCCGATGATGACCTTGTCGCGGAACACTTTCGGCGCGCCGGTGATCATGAAGGCGTTGGCCGGATCGAACGTCTGTACCGACCAGACTTCCTCGCCGGTGGCGGCGTCGATGGCGATGAGGCGGCCATCGATGGTGGCGTTGTACACGCGGCCCTTCCAGAACGCGATGCCACGGTTCCAGTCCCACATCATGCGCAGCCGATCGCCGGAGACCTCGGTGACTTTCGGATCGAACTCCCACAGGAGCTTGCCGCTGTCGGCCTCGACCGCGCGCACGACGTTGTAGCTGCCGTTGAAGTACATCACGCCGTCGACGACCAGCGGGGTGCCGGTCAGCGAACGATCTTCGGGCAGGTCGCGATACCACGCGACACCGAGGCGGCGTACGTTGGTGGCGTCTATCTGTTCGAGCGGGCTCATGCGCTGCTCGGAGTAGTCGCGCCCGTAGCCGGGCCAGTCGGCCGGGTCCGGGTTGGTCAGCGTGGCGTCGTCGACCGTCGTCGCGGCGCTGGCGGCGCTCGTCAGAGCTGCCAGCACGAGACCGAGGCACGTGCGTGAAATCATCGAGTACTCCCCTGCGTGCGAAAACGCGTTAAAGGTAACGGGCGCGCGGTCAAAGCGCCATCGTGCGATCCCGGCCCCTGTGACGGAACGCGTGTTGCCCTGCGCGTTCGCGCACGGCAGGCGCCGCGCCGGATGCGCGCTTTGCCTCAGCCGGCCGCCGCCACCCGTACCGGCGGCGTGTTCTCGCTCAGCTCGCGCGTCACCACGTCGTCCGGCAGGTCGAAGGCCGCGGCGAAGCCCTCGCTCATGCGGGTGTATTCCGGTCGCCCGTTGCCGGCCGGTGGCTGCGGCACCGGCGACCCGCTCGTGTTGACGTAGGCGGGCGGGTGCTTGAACCGTTCGAGCTCGTCCGGCGTGATGCCGTTCAGCGCGACGACCTCGGGATCGATCCAGGCCTCGGCATCGATCGCGGCGGACGAGGTCGATACTTCGAGCACGAGGTTCTCGGGGCCGCCGAAGTAGATCGACTGGCAGAAACCGTGGTCGAGCGGACCGAGCACGCGCACGCCGTGCGAGCGAATGCGATCGCGCATGACGAGCAGCTCGTCCAGCGTATCGACGTTGAAGGCGATGTGTTGGGCGACGCCCGCAGCACACGGCGCGACCGGGTTGCCGGCGTGCGAAATCCCCGGCTCGACCGGAATCTCGGCGACCGCCCGCGCGAACACGAATGCGATCGAGCAGCTCGGGTTGAGTTCCATGAAGGCGTGGAAATAACCGTCGACGTTGTGCATCCAGTAGAGCGCCGTCAGGCGCATGCCGAGTACGTCGGCGAAGAACGCGATCTGCGCCTTGACGTCGGCGGTCATGATGGCGAGATGGTGGATACCGTTCGGTCGGGCCATGGTGGGAACCTCCTCGCGCCGGCCAGAAGTCGCGACATGCGACGGCGGCGCAACCGCCAGCTTGCCGCACGGCAGGTCAATGCGACAAGCAGAAGGTTCGTCACAGGCGCGGTGCTGCGCCGCAAGGAACCTGCACCACGACACGGCAACGCAAGCGGGCCGAGCGGTCAGGCTCGAGGCGCGCGGCCCACATCAGTGGGCGCGCTCCACTGCAAGCCAGGCACGGTCACCGTGAGGGGTGACGCCGCCAAGTGCCGATCGAGGAATGCGCCGAGGAAACAGGCTCGAACGAGCAGGGGCGATCACGGCGCCTGGTGCAGGGGAAATCGCGCCAGGGGTGAGCGAGCAGGGCCGAGAGCAAGGCGCGAGGGAATCGAGGAGCGCAGCCTACATCAGTAGGTGAGCACCGCAGAGATCCTCGTAGGGCCGCTATCGGTCAGTGACGTCGCCGGCTACCTCCTCCTGAATGGGTCGAGGCAAGAGGGCCGAGCGAGCATGGCCGAGAGCAAGGCGCGGTGGACTCGAGGAGCGCAGCCTACTTTCGTAGGTGAGCACCGCAGAGCCCACCGCAACGCGGCTATCGGTCAGCGCAGCCGGCCCGGCACCCCCGGCACTCAGAGGCGCTCGATGATCGTGACGTTCGCCTGCCCACCACCCTCGCACATCGTCTGCAGGCCGTAGCGGCCGCCGCTGCGCTCGAGTTCGTGGAGCAATGTCGTCATCAGCTTGGTGCCGGTCGCGCCGATCGGGTGGCCGAGAGCGATGGCGCCGCCGTTGACGTTGGTTTTCTCGTAGGGGTAGCCGATGTCCTTCAGCCACGCCATCGGCACCGGCGCGAAGGCCTCGTTGATCTCGACCAGGTCGATGTCCTCGAGCTTCATGCCGCTGCGCTCGAGCGCGAGCCTGGTCGTCAGGATCGGCGCGGCGAGCATCATCACAGGATCTTCGGCACGCACGCTCATGTGGTGGATACGCGCGCGCGGCTTGAGGTCGTAGCGCTTCACGGCGGCCTCGGAGGCGATCA
The DNA here is from genome assembly GCA_040220855.1 of Gammaproteobacteria bacterium. GTDB lineage: Bacteria > Pseudomonadota > Gammaproteobacteria > JACKNG01. The sequence continues at coordinate 51,751 of JAVJVZ010000001.1, forward strand.
GCATCGCCGAGGAACCGTCGCAGGTCTGGCTCGCGACCGCCGCCGTAATCTTCTGCAGGCCGAAGATCGGGTCGAGCGTCTGCATCTGCTCGAGGGTGCTGTCCGGGCGCACGGTCTCGTCCATGGCGAGCCCGTTGAGCGGCACCACTTCGCGATCGAAGCGGCCTTCCTTGATCGCCTGCGCGGCACGCTTGTGCGACTCGAGCGAGTAGACCTCGAGCTCCTCGCGCGTGAAGCCCCACTTGTCGGCCATCATCTGCGCGCCGGTGAACTGCGAGGGCGCCACCTTGCCATAGCGCTCGACCCATCCGGGCGAGTCGGTGACGTAGTCGGTGAAGCCGAAGGCGCCGGCGGCCTGCGCCGAGGAGCCAATCGGGATTTTCGACATGATCTGCACGCCGCCAGCGATGACCAGGTCCATGGTGCCGGACATCACCGCCTGGGCGGCGAAATGCACCGATTGCTGCGAGGAGCCGCACTGGCGGTCGATGGTGACGCCCGGCACGTGTTCGCTGTAGCCGGCGGTCAGCCAGCAGGTGCGCGCGATGTCGCCGGCCAGCGGGCCGACCGCGTCGATGGTACCGAAGATGACGTCGTCGTAGTCCTCGTCGGGAATGCCGTTGCGCTCGACGATGGCCTTGATCACGTGGGCGCCGAGATCGGCCGGATGAACGTCCTGCAGGGAGCCGCGGCGCTTGCCGGTGGGGCTGCGCGCGGCGTCGATGATGTAGGCTTCTGCCACTGTTGCTTCTCCTCGAGTGATGGGCGAAAAGGGGACCGGCGGTCGGGGTGCGGCGTGCGGCTCCGCGGGCGCTGGCGCCGACCCCGCGCAGGCGACGGGGCAGGCGCGGGACGTGGTGTCACGGCCCGGCTGCGGTGGCGCGTGCGGACGGACCCGGGTGCGGGAAGCCCCTGCGGCGCGGCCCGCCGGGGCCGCTGCTGCCGGCGAATGTAGCAAACGCGCCGCGCGCGGCGCCAGCGGCGCGCGCAGCGCGCGCCCGTAACAGGCTCAGTCGATGACGCGTTCGGCGGTGGCGAAGAACAGCCACACCACCGCGCCGACGATGTTCACCGCGGCACACAGCGCGAAGGCCGCAGCGTAGGTGCCGGTGGCGTCGACCAGCCAGCCGGTGACGTAGACACCGATGATGCCGGGGACGGTGCCGGCGGTGTTGGTGATCCCCATGAGCACGTCGGCATAGCGCGGCGCGATGTCCAGGTGATTGGGTACGAAGCCCGACCAGGTCAGCGCGGCGAGCCCGAGCGCGCCGCACATCAGCGCCAGCGCCGGACCGACGCCCTCGACGTGCTGCACCGCGAGCAGGCACAGGGCGGAACCGACCAGCCCGGTGCATTGCATGATCTTGCGCACCACGGTCAGCGACATGCCGGCCCGCGTCATGCGGTCGGCGACCATCCCGCCGAGGTTGCCGACAATGAACATCGACAGCCACGGCGCCGCAGAGTAGATGCCGGCCTGCATGATGTTGAGCCCCTGCGCCTGCTTGAAATAGCTCGGCAGCCAGGCGAGCAGCATGTAGAGCACCCAGTTGCTGCAGAAGTGGTTGATGAGCAGCGCCCAGATGGCGGGCGTCGTGAAGAAGGTCTTCCACGGCACGCTCGGCGAATCCTGCGGGGTGGGTGCGTGGCGCGCGAGCATGTCGCGTTCGGCCGATGGGCAGCGCGGATCGCGCGCCGGATCGTCGTGGGCGAGCAGGTACCACAGCAGGCACCAGGCGATGCCGGCCGCGCCGAACACGTAGAACACCGCCGGCCAGCCGAACTGCTGCACGATCCAGCCGGTCGTCATCAGCGCGAACAGCGTCCCGAGCGGGATGCCGCCAATCAGCAGCGACACCGCGCGCGAACGTTCACCGGGTGGTACCCAGCGCCCGTAGAGGTTGTAGGCCGAGGGAAACATGGCGGCCTCGCCGAGGCCCATTGCGATGCGCGCGACAATCAGCAGCGGCAGCCCGATGAACGCGGCGGCCGGTGTCAGCACGGTGAACACCGACCACCACAACACTGCGAGGCCGAGGATCAGCTTGCCGCCGAGCTTGTTGGCGAGCCAGCCGCTCGGCGCCATGAACAGCATGTAGCCGATGAAGAAGGACGACAGCACCAGGCCCTTGGTCTTCTCGTCCCAGCCGAACTGCTCCTGCATCGCGATCACCGCGACGGAGATGTTGACGCGGTCGATGTAGCAGACGAATACCGCCAGCACGCACAGCGTGACGATGGTGTAGCGGCGCTGCCAGCCGCCGGTGGTTGTGGCCGCGGCCTGCGATACCGTGCTCATGAGCTGTTGTTCTCCCCTCGCTGGTGGCGGCGCGCCGCGTGCGCGGCGGCCGTCGTGGCCCGCCAGTCTAGGGAGCAGCGCGCCGGCGCGGCAAGCGATGGCGCGTGCGTGCCGCACCGCACGCACGCTCTATAATGCGCGCCCGAGCCCATACCGAGGTCACCACCATGCCACTGTACGATTATCACTGCGAAGCGAATGGTCGCACCGTCGAGGTCGTGCACGGGATGTCCACCCGCTTCGAGACCTGGGGTGCGTTGTGCGAGCACGCCGGGCTCGAACCCGGGGACACGCCCGCCGATGCGCCCGTCAAGCGTCTCATCGGCGGGGGTAGCGCGGTCAATGCGCCGATCACGCCGTCGAAGCAGTCCAAGCGATGGGGCGAGGAGTCGAAATCGCTCAAGCATGGTCCGATGGCGGCGCCGCCGCGCAAGGGCAGCTGGTAGCCGCGCATCGCCGTACCGCGGCGGACGATTACTGCACAGGCTCTCAGCCGGCGCGCCGCGCCCGCGTCAGCAGCGACACGTAGCTCACGCCCTCGCGATTGTCACCCGTCACCGGGAGCCGTGCTTCGCGCCACGCGGGCAAGCCCCCTTCCAGCAGCGCCAGGTGGGCGAACCCCGCGGCGCCGAGCGCGCGTGCCGCGGTGAGCGCGCGGGCATCGGCGTCACCGCCGACGATCAGCGCGACGTCCGCATCCAGCGCGTGGCGGGCGACCAGCGCGAAGGCCTCGTTGGGATGCTCGGCACCGGTGCGTGGATGGTGGAACACGATGGGGATGTTGACCGCGCGGCCGCGCGGGCGCCCCTGCACGAATTCCGCAACGGTGCGTACGTCGACGTACACGGCGTCGCCGGTGTCCCCGATGCGCGCGCTGGCCTCGGCGGCCGAGATCGTCGCGATGCTCACGTGCGCGCCTCCGTGGCCGCCCGCCGGAAGCTGTTGACCAGCGGCGGGATGACCTGGCAGCGGCTGCGCTCGGGCAGCGGCTCGGCGGCGGTCAGGTGGACGATGCCATTCGTGCCCTGCGCCATTTCCACTTGTTCGACATGGAAATGCAGGATGCGCCCGTTCGGCGTCAGTGCGAACAGGCAGTCGACCAGCCGCTGCGCCGGCAGGCGGCCGTGCTCCGGGTGCTCGAGCCACTGGATGGTGGTCGCGCTCATGCGTGCTTCCCCTCTGTCTCCCCCCAGGGGCTATTATTGTGCGCAATGAGGACGCGACGCGCACCCGGGAATGGCGGGCGTGCGCCGCGCGACCGGCATGCTGCATCGAGGGGAGGCAACCATGGCCGAAGTCCGCCAGAAGGAGCTCGTCACCGGGCGCGTCGATTACCCGCACGGCGCCGAGGTGCCGAACGTGGTCGAGAAGCTGTTCGCGCTGCGCAACCAGTGCACCGAGTGCAACGTGTGCGAAGTCGCCTGCTCGCTGGTGCACTCGCCCGATGGCACCATCAACCCCCAGTATGCGCGCCTGCGCATCGACCACGCGCCGCACAAGCCGTCGCGGGTCAATCCGCTCGGCATCGGCTTCGTCGCCGAGATCTGCCACCACTGCGGCAACCCGCCGCCGTGCGCGGACGTCTGCCCCGTGGAGGGGGCGTTCTATTACGACCCGGCCACGCGCGCGGCAATCATCGACCAGGACAACTGCATCCAGTGCATGGAATGCGTGCCCGGCTGCCCGTTCGACGTCGTCTTCGTGGCGCCGTCGGGCGAATTGCTCAAGTGTGACCTGTGCGGTGGCGAACCAGCCTGCGTTAAGGCCTGCGCGACGCGCCCGGAGATGCTCAACGAGGGCAAGCAGTACGTGCGCCTGCCGGTGCTGTTCCACGAGGAGCAGGCGACATTCAACACGATTTCCAAGCAGAAACCGGAGGCGCGCGACGAGGTCGGCATGATGCAGGCCATGCTCGAGCGCGGCGAGATCAGCAGCTCCGCCTGAGCGCGGACGTGAGCGAGGGGAGATTGACCGATGGAGAGCCGACTGTTACGCGTCAACCTGTCGACCGGCGAACTGCGCGGGGAAGTCATTCCGCACAGCGTGTTCGAGCGCTGGATCGGCGGTTCCGGGATCAACAACTGGATCCTGTGGGAGCACTTCCTCAGCCACGACATCGACTGCGATCCGCGCGGCCCGGACAACATCTTCATCTTCGGTGTCGGTCCGCTGGCGGGCTCGAGCGCCGGCAGCGGCGTGAAGGGACGCATCACCTTCAAGAGCCCGTGCTACAACATGTTCGGCGACTCCGCCGGCGGCGGTAAGTTTCCCTACATGGTGCGCTTCTCCGGCTACGAATACATCGCCATCACCGGGCGCGCGCCGCGCCCCGTCTACCTGCACATCTGCAACGGCGAGGCCGAGCTGCGCGACGCGGCCCACCTGTGGGGGCGCGACACCGCCGAGACGCACGCCATGATCCGCGGCGAGCTCGGCGAGTGGCCGTCACCAGCACACACGCTGACTATCTCGCAGGCCGGTGAGAAGCAGGTCGGCATCGCCGGCGTGGTGTCGGACGCGCTGCGCATCCACGCGCGCGGCGGCGGCGGCGCGGTGCTCGGTTCGAAGAACCTGAAGGCGATCGCCGTGCAGGGCAACGGCGGCATCCGCATCACGCGCCCGCAGGAGATGCTCGCGTGGTCGGATGATTTCCGCCAGCGCATCGATTCGAACGAGGCCGTGTACGGATTCAAGCGGCGCGGCACGCTCGGCGCGGTCGAGATGTATCAGCACATCGGTAGCCATTTCTGGCGCAACAACCAGGGCAACATGTTCCGTGGCGACGAGATTCGCTCGGACAACTGGGTGAAGAAGTATCACAAGTATTCCGAGGTGTGCTCGTCGGACTGTTTCATCGCCTGCGACGGCAAGTACAAGATCGACGGCAGTGAGTCGGAGGCGGCGAAGAAGTACGTGGGCGAGTCGTTCCGGCGCCCCGAGTATCTCACCACGGGCTCGGCCGCCGGCGCGCTCGACGTGCGCGACTGGGCCGAGGTTGCCCACTGGGGCAAGCTGACCAACGACTATGGCATCGACAACCAGGATCTGTCCTGCTCCATCGCCTTCCTCATGGAGCTGCGCGAGCGCGACCTCATCTCCGATCGCGATGTCGCCGAGCTGTTCGGTCACGAGCAGCCGCTGCGCTGGGGCAACATGGACGACATCGAGGCGTGTGTCGATGCCATCGTGTTCCAGAAGAACCCGTTCGGCGAGCTGTTCCGCGACGGCCCTTACTACGGCGCACTCAAGTACTCGGAGATGAAGGGCCAGAACTTCATGAAGTACGCCACCTACGGCAAGGGCGGGGCGAGCTTCACCGAGGAGATGCGGCCGTTTCCGACCTGGATGAACAACATGGCGGTGGCCTCGCGTGGCGCCGACCACCTCAAGGGCATCGGGCTGATCGAGAAGTTCCAGCGCAAGGATCTCTCGAAGATCTATTTCGACGGTCGCACCGAGGCGGCGGATCTCTCCACGCCCGAACTCAAGGGCGCGTGCACGGCGCTGGTCGAGAACCAGGTCGCGCTGCTCAATTCCTACGGCGTTTGCCTGTTCCACTGGATGCTCGACCCGGCCGGTTACACGCCCCAGGATTACTACGGCAAGGCCTACGCGGCAGCTACCGGCATCGATTACACGCCGGAGGAACTCATGCGCGCGGGTGAGCGCATCTGCAACCTGGAGAAGGCCTTCAATTCGCGTGTCGGTATGCGCCGCGAGCACGATACGGTGTGCGAGCGCTGGATGTGGGAGCCGAATCCGGAAGGCATGTACAAGGGGCGGGTGGCAGCCGACATGTTCGATACCGTGCTCGACGAGTATTACGACTGGCGTGGCTGGGATCGCCAGTCCGGACTGCAGACGCGCGCACGCCTCGGCGCGCTCGGCATGGACGACGTCGCCGAGGTGCTCGCCGCAGACGGCGCGCTGGTCTGAGGGGCCAGCGATGATCACGGTACACGCCGAGTTCCATAGCCACTTCCGCGAGATCGCGGCGACTGCGCGCGACAGCTTCGCACTCGACGAACCGTCCGTCGCCGAGTTCGCCGAGCGCATCAGCGCGAAGTACGGCGCGCGCATGCGCGCGATGCTGATCGATCCCGAGACCAACGAACTCAACGAGCGCGGCACGATGTTCGTCGACAGCAAGGGTCGGCGGATCAGCATGGAAGATACCCTGGAAGACGGCGAGACCATCGCCTTCATGGTCGGCATCGCGGGCGGCTGAGCGTCGCCGGGGCGGCGGCGCCGCAGGCGGCGTGTCAGCGCGCGTCGTCGCGCGCAGCGAGTGACGCGGCGACGGCTTTGCCGACCGCGACGAGATGCGCGCGGGTGGCGGCCTCCGCCGCTGCCGCGTTGCCGGCGACGATGGCCGCGCGCATGTCGGCGTGCGCGGCACGCACGCGCCGCGAGAAGTACAGCGAGCCGAAGGCGAGCTTGATGTAGAAATCGCTGCGATCCCACAGTCCACGCGCGATGGCGGTCGATACCGGCGAGCGCGCGAGGCGGTGGATGCAACCGTGGAACAGCAGGTTGAGGCGGCGGTAGGTCGGGTCCGGCTCGCCAGGCGGGCGCGCGCGTGCGAGGCCGGCGTCGACCTCGGCGCAGACGTCGCCGAATTCGGCCAGCCCGGCCGCATCGCGGCGCGCCGCCGCGAAGCCGGCCACGGTGCCCTCGGCAGCCGCGAAGAGGGTGAAGAAGTCGCGTACCTCATCGACCGCCGGGCGCGCCACGCGGCAACCGACCTGCGGCACGATGTCGACGAAGCCTTCGCCGGCGAGGCGCTTGAGCGCTTCCATCACCGGCACGCGCGAACAGCCGAGCTCGCGCGTCAGCGCGACCACGGAGAGCGCATCGCCGGGGCCGAGCGGACCCTCGAGCAGGGCGCTGCGCAGGTGCTGGTAAGCCTGCTCGGCGCGAGCCGGGCGCGCTGAACCGGTGGCCTCGCCAAGGGCGTCCGGCAGGGCGTTCATGCTGCGTGCCGCCTCACTGCGCAAGGCGCGAGCAGGCTTGCCCGGCGGCTCGGGGTGGTATTAGCATACTAATATATTAGCGCTCGGGGAGCCGCCGATGCCAGTCGTTGGCACGCGGTGGTGGGCGCGAGGGGAGACGGCGTGCGCGCCGCGGAGGAGAGGTCATGAAACTACGCCTGGGAGCGTTCCTGTTGCCGAGCGCCGGCGCCACGCCGGCCGAGTTCGAGCGCGGACACGCCGGTCAGAATCCCAACTACTATCAGCGCGGACTGGCAGACTGCGCGCGCCTCGTGCGCCAGATCGAGGAGCTCGGCTTCGACTTCGTGGCCTTCTCCGAGCATCACTTCCATGTCGAGGGACTCGAGGTCTCGAACAATCCCGTCATGCTCGGTACCTGGGCGGCGATGCAGACCACGCGGCTGCGCATCGGGCAGATGGGCAACGTGCTGCCGGCGCGCAATCCACTGTTGCTGGCCGAAGACCTCGCGATGCTCGACCATTTCTCGCAGGGGCGCATGTGCGCCGGTTTCGCCCGCGGCTACCAGTCGCGTCACGTGATGACCATCGGGCAGAAGATGAACGCGGCCTGGACGGCGGCCAACGATCCCGAGTTCGCCGAGCATGACCGCATCAACCGCGAGCTGTTCAACGAGCATTACGCGATCATCCGCCGCGCCTGGTCCGAGAGCCTGTTCCGTCATCGCGGTACGCACTGGCAGTTGCCACCCGATGGCATCACCTGGGACCACCCGGCGACTCGCGACATGGCGCCCGGCATGGTCGATGCCGATGGTCGCCTGGCTCAGGTCGGTATCGCGCCGCTGACGCTGCAGGAGCCGTCGTCGATCGAGGTCTTCATCCCGTTCACGATGAGCGCCGCCACCATCGAGTGGGCTGCCACCGAGAGCATCACGCCCGTCATCTTCACGCCCATCGAGGAGCATGCCGCGGCGTCGGTCGATCTCTACCAGCGCGCGGCGCAGGCCGCCGGCCGCGAGCTCGCGCGCGGCGAGGGCCTCGGCCACTTCCGCGAGATCGTCGTTGCCGATACCGATGCCGAAGCGGAGGCGATCATGGCGCGCGGTCTCGGTTACGTATGGACGCGCTGGCACGACTGGTTCGGTTTCAACGAGGCCCTGCGGCGGCCGGGCGAAGAGGGCGCCATTCCGAATACGCCGGACAGCGTGCGCGAGCGCGGCTATTCCCTGTGCGGCTCGGTCGATACCGTCGCACGCCAGCTGGAACGCATGATCGAGGTGCTCGACGCGCGCCTCATCGTGCCCTGGATCGCGGCCGGCCCGGCGCCCATCGACGGCCTGCTCAAGAGCAACGAGCTGCTCGTCGAGAAGGTGCTGCCGAAGATCGGCGTCGAGCTCGAACGTTTCACGCCCACGCTGCGTGCCGACTACGACGGCCGTGGCTGGACCACCTGAGGACATCCATGGCCATTCGCACCGGACAACAATACATCGAGGGCCTGCGCGACGCGCGCGAGGTCTGGTACGACGGCAAGCGCGTCGACGACGTCACCCGTTTCCCCGAACTCGAAGCGGCGATCGGCTCGATCGCCGCGCTTTACGACCTGCAGCACGACGACGCCCATCGCTCGACGCTGGTGGTCGACTCGCCCGAGCTCGGCGAGCCCATCGGCTGCGCGTTCGCCCTGCCACGCAGTGTGGAGGATCTCGCCCGCAAGCGCGCAGCCTACGCGACCTGGGCGCGGGCCAACTGCGGCATGGTCGGGCGCAGTCCGGATTTCCTCAACGTGATGCTCGCAGCGCTCGCCGCCAAGCGTGATTTCTTCGCCGAAGGGGGCGCGGCACGTGCGGAGGCAGTGGTCGCCTACTACGAGCACGTGGCGCGCAACGACCTGTTCCTCACCCACGCCCTGCTCGATCCCCAGCTCGACAAGGGCCTGCTGCGTCACCAGCAGTCCGATCCCGGCATCTGCCTGCGCGTTACCGGCGAGACCGACGCCGGCATCGTGCTGAACGGCATCAAGCGCATCGCGACCGCCGCACCCTATGCCGATGAGATCCTGGTGTGGCCGTTCCCGCCGACCTTCCAGCCGGGCGAGGAGGACTACGCCAACGTGTTTGCCGTGCCGATGGCGACGCCCGGTCTCAAGACGTTGTGCAGGCCGTCGTTCGCCAACCAGGGGACCACGCGCGACTACCCGCTCTCCTCGCGCTTCGACGAGATGGACGCGACGGTCGTGTTCGAGAACGTGCTGGTGCCCTGGGAGCGCGTGTTCGTCTACAAGGACATCAACCTCCTCAACCGCATGTACCGCGAGAGCCGCATGCGCGAGCTGACCGCGCACCAGACCAACGTGCGGCTCGAGGTCAAGCTCGGCTTCGTCTACGCGCTGATCAATCGCCTCGCCGAGGCGCAGGGGCTCGCCGGCCGTCCCGAGATCATGGAGATGCTCGGCGAAGCGGCGGTGCGTCTCGAGGTCATCCGCTCGACGACGCGCTCGGCCGAACAACAGGCTACGGTCGATCCCGGCAACGGCGTGATCTACCCCGATCTCTTCGCCTTGCAGGCTGGTCGTGCGCTCGGTCCCGTCTACTACCCCGAGCTCATCAACATGGTGCGCCGCATGGGCGGCGGCGCGCTCGTGCAGGTGCCGGTGTCGATGGACGAGTTCGACTCGCCGGTCGGCAGCGCCATCGAGCAGGCCCTGCGCGGGGCGGACATCTCCGGGCAACGCAAGACCCAGCTGCTCAAGCTCGCCTGGGACCTGTGCGGTTCGGAGTTCGGTGCGCGCCACGAACTCTACGAGAAGAACTATGCTGGTGAACGCAGCGCGCTGATGGCGGGGATCCAGCGCGAGTACGGCCGCAAGCAGGCGTGCCTCGACTACCTCGACGCCTTCCTGGAGGCTCTATGAACGATGTTTCTTCCGCTGCCGGGCACCGCAGCTTCTGGAGCGATCTGCGCGGCGCGAGCTTCGCGCAGGGCTATCTCGATGCCGACGGCATCCGCACGCGTTACCTGAATGCCGGCGATCCGGCGCAGGAACCGCTGCTCCTGCTGCATGGCACCGGCGGCCACGCCGAGTGCTACTCGCGCAACCTCGCCGCCCATGGCGAGCACTTCGACACCTGGGCCATCGACATGGTCGGTCACGGCTGGAGCGACAAGCCGCCGGTCGCTCTCGAAATCGATGTCTACGTCGAGCACCTGCGCGCGGTGCTCGATGCGCTCGGCTTCGCGCGGGCGCACATCTCCGGCGAATCGCTGGGCGGCTGGGTCGCCGCGCGTTTCGCTCTCAAGTATCCCGAGCGCGTGATGCGGCTCGCGCTCAATACCACCGGCGGCGCGACCCTGATCCCGGCGGTGATGGAGAAGATCAAGCAGTCGACGCGCGCCGCGGTGCGCGACGCGAGCTGGGACACCGTGCGGGCGCGCCTCGAATGGCTGATGGCCGACCCGGCCGTCGTCACCGACGATCTCATCGCCTGCCGCAAGGCCATCTACGAGCAGCCGGGCTTCGTCGATGCCATCGAGCGCGTGCTGGTGCTGCAGGACCCGGACATCCGGCAGCGCAACAATCTCACCGACGAGGAGTGGCGCACAATCGGTGCAGAAACGCTGGTGCTGTGGACCTCGCACGATCCGACTGCCTCCGACGAGGTCGGCCAGCGCATCGCGTCACTGATCCCGAACGCGCGTTACGTGCTGATGCAGAACTGCGGGCATTGGCCGCAGTTCGAGGATCCGGCGACCTTCAATCGGCTGCATCTCGATTTCTTCCTCGGCCGGGACTGACCGAACCATGTCGGTCGCCGCGCTGTTCGCCTCGCACACGCCGCTGAAGGACTTTCTCGCGCCGGAGGCTGCGATCGTCGCCGAGGTCGATGCCTGCCTTGCCGGGGTGCGCGAGTGGGTCGCCGACTTCGCGCCCGAACTCGTCGTCGCGGTCGGTCCCGATCATTTCAACGGCTTCTTCTACCGCCTCATGCCGAGTTTCTGCATCGGTACCGAGGCGAGTTCGGTCGGCGACTGGAACACCCTCGGCGGTGCGCTGCCGACGGCACCCGAGCAGGCACTCGACTGCGTGCGCGCGCTGCACGCCGCCGGCGTCGATGTCGCCTTCTCGCACCGCATGGAGGTCGATCACGGCATGACCCAGCTGCTCGCCCAGGTGTTCCCCCAGTCGAACACCTGGGCGCACCTGCCGCCGGTGATCCCGGTGTTCGTCAACTGCGCGGCGCCGCCGCTGCCGCCGCTCGTGCGGGTGCGCGCGCTCGGCGCGGTGCTCGGTGCGTTCGCCGCCGCCAGTGGCGTCCGCGTCCTGCTTGCCGCGTCGGGCGGCCTGTCCCACGATCCACCCATCCCGCAGCTCGCAAGCGCGCCGCCGCCGGTACGCGAGCGCCTGGTCGGCGGCGGCGTCCTGCCGCCGGAGGCCCGCGCGGCGCGCCAGCAGCGCGTGCTCGACGATGCCGCCGACCAGGTCGCGGGGGTCAGCCCGCGCCTGCCGCCCGACCCGGCCTGGGATCGGTACGTGCTCGATCGCATCGAGGCGTGTGACCTCGATGCCCTGTGCGCGCTCGACGATGCCGCCATTACTCGCGACGGCGGCTGCGGTGGCCACGAGATCCGCGCCTGGCTCGCGGTCGCCGCGGCAGCCCTGGCCGCCGGCTGCGAACGCTTCGAGCGTCGCTACTACCGCGCGATCCCGGAATGGATCACGGGCTACGGGGTGATGACGGCGGGGCCGGTCCCGGCTGCCTGAGCACGCCGCCGGGCGCCTCGCCGCCGCCCGTGTCAGAATGCGGGCACCGTCGCGTCACCTGGGGAGGTTCGCATGAAGCTCAGTACCGATCGCATCCTGACTACGCACGTTGGTTCGTTGCCGCGGCCCGACGCCCTGGCCGAACTGCTCCTCGCGCGCGAGGCGGGTACGGCCATCGACGAGGCAACGTTCGCCCGGCTGGTGCGCGAGGCCGTGCACGACGTCGTCCGCCGCCAGGTCAGGACGGGCATCGACATCGTCAGCGACGGTGAGATGGCCAAGATGAGCTACTCGACCTACATCAAGGATCGCTGCAGCGGTTTCTCCGGCGACAGTCCGCGCCGCCCGCCGGCCGACCTCGCACGTTTCCCCGCCTTCATGGAGCGCCAGGCAAAGACCAACGAGGCCCCGGCCATCGCACGCCCGGTGTGCACGGGCCCGATCGCGGTGAGGAACCGTGCACCACTGGAGACCGATATCGCCAACTTCCGCGCCGCGCTCGACGGCGCCGGGGCGGTCGAGGGTTTTCTCAACGCTTCCTCGCCCGGCGTCGTCTCGGCCTTCCTGCCGAACGAGTATTACGCCAGCGAGCAGGACTACCTCGAGGCGCTGGGCACCGCCATGCGCGAGGAGTACGAAGCCATCACCGGGGCCGGCTTCGTGCTGCAGGTCGATTGCCCGGATCTGGCCATGGCGCGGCACACCCAGTACAAGGATCTCAGCGACGACGAGTTCGTGCGCCAGGCCGAGCGCCAGGTCGAAGTGCTCAATGCCGCGCTGGTCAACGTGCCGGCCGAGCAGTGCCGCATGCATATCTGTTGGGGCAACTACGAGGGGCCGCACGATTTCGATATCCCGTTGACGAAGATTGCCGGGGTGCTGTGCCGGGCCAAGCCCCAGGTGATGTCCTTCGAAGCGTCCAATCCCCGTCATGCGCATGAGTGGTCGGTATGGCGCGAGGTCGACCTGCCCGAGAACAAGGTCCTGATGCCAGGTGTGATCGATACCTGCACGAACTACGTCGAGCATCCCGAACTGGTCGCCGAACGCCTGTGTCGTTTCGCCGACGTGGTCGGGCGTGAGCGCGTGCTCGCAGGTACTGATTGCGGCTTCTCGACCTTTGCGCGCTATGGCCACGTGATGCCGGACATCGCGTGGGAGAAGCTCGGCGCGCTGGTTGCCGGCGCCGCCATCGCCACGCGGCGGTTATGGGGGCGGCGCGCAGACTGAGTGCCTGGTGAGGACATCGTCGAGCTGCTGCATGCCCCCGGCAACGCGTGCGAGGGCGCCGGCGGCGGCGAGAAGCGCGGTCAGGTGATGCGGCTCGCGCGCGGGATTCCGTCGCCATCGCCTCGTCTCGCCGTCAGCGCGCAGTGCTGCCGGCGCGGATACAATCGCCGCGCCCGTGGTCACAAACGGCAGCCCGCCGAAATACCGGCGCACGCGAACGTCGCGTCGCGGGCGCGGGGCGCCGGCGAGCCGCAACCACCATGATCCCGATTCGCGACGACAATCCGCACTTCCTCACGCCCTGGGTGACCTGGGCCATCGTCGGCCTCAACGTGCTGCTGTGGCTGCTCGTGCAGGGTGCCGGACGCGCACCGACGCTGCCCGCCTCGGTGTGTACGCTCGGCCTCGTGCCGGGCGAGCTGCTCGGCACGCTCGCGCCAGGCGTGGCGACGCCGATCGGTCATGGCATGGCCTGCGTGACCACCGCGCAGGCGAGCCCCCTCACGCTGCTCTCGCACATGTTCCTGCACGGTTCGTGGATGCACCTGATCGGCAACCTGTGGTTCCTGTGGATCTTCGGCAACAACGTCGAGGATTCGATGGGGCACGCACGCTTCGTGCTGTTCTACGTGTTGTGCGGCCTCGCCGCGGCGGCTGCGCAGATCGTTGCCGACCCGGCTTCCGCGATCCCGATGGTCGGTGCGTCCGGCGCCATCGGCGGCGTCATGGGCGCCTACGTCGTGCTCTACCCGCGCGTCAACGTGCACATGCTGTTCTGGTTCGGCTTCTACGTGACCACCTTCGCCATTCCTGCGCTGTGGATGCTCGGCTACTGGTTCGTGTTGCAGATGGTCGGCGGGCTCGGCTCGCTCGGCGCGCAGGGTGGTGGTGTCGCCTTCTGGGCGCATGTCGGCGGTTTCGTCGCCGGCGCGGCGTTGATCTTCGCGTTCAAGAATCCGCGCCTGCTCGCGCGCCATCCCTACCACGGCTGGAACGCACGCTCATCGGCGCCCTGGCGGCGCCTGCGCTGAGCGCGCATGGCGACCGGCCCGGCGCACTCAGCGCCGGGCCGGGCCTGCTTCAGCCGAGCACCTCGGCGTAGGCATCCTCGTTGAAGCCGACCACCACGGTGTGGCCGCTGACGAGGGTCGGTGCACGCAGGTTGCCGGTCGGGCCGAGCATGGCGGCGACGACGTCGTCGTCCGGCTTGCCGCCGGGCTTGAACGTATCGACCTTCTTGCCCTTGGCCACGATCAGCGTCTTCGCCCTGGCGGCGAGCTTGCGCGCATCGTCGGCGCCGAGCTTGCGCGAAGCCGGCACCGTCTCGGTGGGCGTGAGCCCTCTGGCGTCCAGGAACTTGGACGCTCTCTCACAGCTGGTTCATCCCTTGCGGAAGTAGTACCAGTTGATTTCCTTGCTCATCGACGGGTCTCCTGTCGCATTCGAAGCATGTCGGACCAGCTCTACGCGGGTCGGTGGGATGATAGCCGATAGCCGGCCGGGGCGGCCTCCTGGCCGCCGCATTCGCCGCCTTTCCTCCGCCGAAAATTCTCCTATCCATCATGGTTTGGCGTTAAGCTCTCGCTCAATTTGTCCGCTGAGCTGCCGCTGATGTCCGGCATTGACCGTCCAACTGGAGAGAACCGCTCATGAGCACCGTCGAGAACTCCGCTGCCGCATCGCAGGCGCGCAGCCTGCGCGTGTCGGCCGTCGTCATGCTGGTCGGCGGTTTCGCCGGCAACGCCGCTGCCAGCGAGGTCGAGGACTTCGTCAGCGCCGAACTGCGCAACCTGTCGGCGACGCCGGTACAGTCGGCCGTTGGCACGGTCATCGGCCAGATCTGCCCCAGCGGCACCATCATCACCGACGCCGACCTGCAGGCGCGCTGCAACGAGATCGCGGTGGCCGGCGTCATCAATGCCGACCCGGCCGACGACGACGGCGCCCGCGACGCCCTGCAGGCCATGGGCGCGGAGGAGGACGCGGTCATCGCGAGCTCGCGGGTGGATTCCCGCAGCGGTCAGATCGATGCGATCGGGCAGCGGTTGACCACGCTGCGCGGCGGCGCCCCGGCGGTGGCGGCCCGGCCCGGCGCTTTCAATCTCTCCGGTGGTGCAGCCGGTGACGGCGGCAGCATGCCGTGGGGCTTCTTCGTCAGTGGTCACTACGCCAGCACCGACCGCGATACCACCGCGCGCGAGGCCGGTTTCGAGGCCGATGACTTCGGTGTCACGGCGGGCGTCGACTACGCGTTCAGCGATCGCCTGGTGCTCGGCATCGCCGGTGGCTACAACAATTCCGATGCCGACATCGACAACAACGGCGGCAAGCTCGAGACCGACAGCTACAGCGTGTTCGGCTACTGGTCGCTCTACCCCGGCAACCAGTGGTTCGTCGATGCGATGGTCGGTTATACCGACAACGAACACGACCAGACCCGCAACGTCATCTACAACATCGCTGCGATCGGCGGCGGAACGACCGCGGTGAACAACGCGGCGCTGTCCGACACCGACAGCGAGGAATGGTCGGCGAGCATCACCGCGGGGCGCGACTTCGGCGTCGGCCGCTGGGTCATCACGCCGCTGGCGCGCTTCGATTATGCCGACGTCGAGATCGACGGCTTCACCGAAACGATGGCGCAGCAGACCGCGGCTGGCTCGGGTCTCGCACTCGCTATCGACGGGCAGGACTTCGAGTCGATGATGCTCACCGCGGGTACCCGCCTGACCACGCAGTTCGACACCAGCCTCGGCGCGATGTTTCCCGAGCTCTCGGTCGAGTACGTGCACGAATTCAAGAATGACAACGCGCCCATCACCGGGCGCTTCGTCAACGACAGCTCGAACACCACCATCGTGCTGCTCACCGACGGGCCCGACCGCAACTTCTTCAACGTTGGCGCCGGACTGACCGCGGCGTTCAGCGACAACGCCACCGGCTATGTCCGTTACCAGGGCTTGTTCGGCTACGCGGATCTCGACGTGCACGCGGTGGAAATCGGGATTCGCGCGACGTTCTAGTCCGACCGCTGCAGTGCGCTGGTGAGCAGCTTCGGCCATGCTGCCGCCCAGCAGCAGGCGTGCCCGTAGTCGGCGACGACGTCGACACGGGCCTGCGGCTGGCGCGCGATGGCCGCACGCACCAGCGCCGGCGGCACGTTGTCGTCGCGAGCGCCGAGGAAGTGGTGCTGGCGGATGTGCGCCGGCAGTGGCGGCATGACGGCCGGATCCTGCGACTCGCCGAGCGGCGTGTAGGCATGGTGTCGCGTCCAGGCGGCGACATCGAGGTTGGCGGCAATCGTGACCACGGTGTCGACACGCGGCAGCCGTGGGGCGAGCAGCATCGCGAGTGTGCCGCCGCCGCTGTAGCCGATGAGACGCAGCGGCACGCCGGGTCGTGTTGCCGCCACGCGCTCGATTGCCAGCGTCATGGCGGTGACCACGCGCTCGCCATAGCGCGCGGTCGTCCACAATGAGCTGTCGCAGTCCGCTGCGCTGACGTAGTAGCACGGCCGGCCGACGAGGACGGCGGGGTGTGGGTCCGCCGCCATGAGCGCGAGCGCGAGACGCTCGCGCGAACTCGGGTCGGTCGCTACGCGGTGGCGCGTTGCAAACGGCTGGCCATCGCCGTCGAGGTAGACATGAAGCGCCGCGCCGTCCGACCCCGCATGATTGCGCAGCACCACGATCGGCAGGCCGTCCGCATCGCGCAGCTCGCGCGAGAAGCCGCGCGCTGCGGCGTCGTCGAGAAAGCGTTCGCCGGGCGTGCTGCAGGCACAGCCGAGCGTGGCGAGTAGCAGCAGGGCAAGCCTGCGCAGGCTGCGGAACAGCCGGATATGCGTGGCATGTATACTCGGCCTGCGCGCTCGCTGCTGTGGTCGGACCCGCGCGTGTGAGCACACTTCGTGGCGCGCATTCCACCTCGCTGGTTCAGGACCATGGTCAGGGCAGTACCGAATCACCAACGCTCCCGCCCTCGCGGTACCGCAGGCAGCAAGCCGACGGCACTACCGTCATGCGGTGCCGGCGTGCGCGGCAGGCTGAGCCTGGTTCTGCTGGTGCTGCTCGTCATGCTGCCGGCAAGCGTAACCGCGACAGGCGTCGTCAGCGAACTCGAAGGTCGCTGCTTCGCCTACCTGGCCGGATCGCCGATGCGCGTGCTCGAGCTCGGTGACGAGGTCGCGCCGGGTACCCGCATCGTGACCGGACGTGATGCTGCGCTCACGCTGGATTTCTCCGACGAGTCGGAGCTCGTGCTCGGTGAACGGACCAGCATGACCCTCGACCGCTATCATTTCCCCGGTGAGGCAGCGCCTGATGACGAGGAGCCTGGTTTCGGTGCCTCGCTGCTCGAGGGCGTCGTGCGTGTCGTCACCGGCCTGATCGCCAAGCGGCGCCCGGCGAGTGTGCAGTTCGGGGCTCGCGTCGCCACCATCGGCATCCGTGGCACGCACTTTACCGCCGAGGTGCGCGGCGACAGTGCGACCATCATCCTCCTGGCCCAGGCGGTCGCCGGCGCGGCCAATGCCATCGAAGTCTCCAACCAGTACGGCAGCGTGGTGATCGACGAGCCCGAGTTCGGCACCGAGATCCCCGACGCCACGAGCCCGCCGTCGCCGCCGCGACGGATGCAGGTGAGTCGCGACATGCAACGCACCCTGCGGTCGATCAACACCACGCGGCGCGTGCGCATTCCGCGCAGCCCGCGCTGAGCGGGTCGATGACGGCCCACCTGGCGCGGCGTTTCCGCAGCGTCGCGCACGGGCTGACGGCGCTGGCCATGCTTGCCGCACCGGCAATGCTGCCCGCGTATTCGACCTATGGCCTCGGCACGCTGAGTTGTGCGACCTATCTGGCGCGCCGCGGCGAGGATCTCGCTGCCGGCACCATGGATCGCACCGTGTTCATCCACGCTTATCTCAACGGCTATCTCACGGCAGGCAACATGATGCGCGGGCTGGTCGGCGAGCATGCCAAGGATATTCGCGTGAACATGCACGCCGTGGTCGACTGGCTCGACGCTCACTGCACCAGCAACCGCGAGATGCTCGTCGCGCAGGCGCTGGAGACGTTCTGGGTCGAAGCCACGGCCGCCAAGGAGACGCTGCGCCGCCTCGGGCCCGACAAGGTACTCGAGGAGCACGGCCCGGCGTCGCGTTGATACGGCGTCGACCGGCGCCGACGGTATCCGGTGCAGTGCTTCAGAAGCGGTAGACCAGGCTCGCGCGCACGCTGCGCGGCTCGACGGGATGCAGGTGCACGTCGTCGACCCCGTCGCGCGACGGCAGCGCGGCGCCGCAGGCACTGGCCGGGTCGCCCGGGATGCACGATGCGAAGTAATAGCTGATGTCGGGGTGCCCGACGTCGAACAGGTTGAACACGTCGACGGCCAACTCGAGGTGACGATCGAAACGCCAGCCGGCACGCAGGTTGACCACGGTGGTGGCATCCGCCTCGACGCGCCCGTCCTCGGTGAGGGGCGAATCGCCGAAGTGACGTAGGCGCAGCGCACCGAACGCGCCGCTCGGCAGGTCGATGGTCGCACCGGCCGTGATCACGCGGCCCACCGAGTTCGGGATGGCATCGTCGACGACATCCTTGAAGTTCGCCTCCGTGAAGGCGACATCGAGATCGAAGCTCAGCCAGTCGGTCGCGCGGAAGAAGTTGGCGAGTTCCACGCCGTAGCGACGCGAGCCGCCGCTCGCCTCGGTGGTTCCGGCGTCACCGACGAAGACCAGCTCCGAGCCGAGATCGAGATACCACACCGATACCGTGGAGTGCAGGCGCCCGCCGAGGAAGGCGCGTACGCCGCCTTCGGCGCCGGTGGCGCGGACCAGCGGGTCGACCGGTCGGGTCGCTGCACCGCTCGCCGGGTCGATGCGGGTGACGGTGCCGCGGGCATCGTTGCTGTGGAAGCCCTGGCCGACGTTGACGAACCATTCGGTATCGCGCCACGGCCCGAACACCAGCGCGAACTTCGGCGTCACCAGCGTATCGGTGGTGTCGCCGGTGTTGGCGGCCAGGAGGCTGTCGACGTCGAACCAGTAGCGGTCGGCGCGGACGCCGATGGTGGTGCGCCACAGGCGCGCGAGGCGAATCTCGCTTTCCAGGAATAGCCCGAGACTGGTCTGCGCGACGCTGTCCTCACGTACCGTCGCGAGCGGTCGCCGGGCCTGCGAGCGCAGCAGCGCAACGTCGCCGATGTCGTCGTGGCGCAGCTGCGCGCCGACGGTCCAGCGTGCCGGCAGGCCGGCGAGCGGGTGGGTGCGCGTGAAGGCGCTGTTCATGCCGGTGGTGAGGCGGCGATCGCGCTGGGTGAGCTGGTCGCCATTGACCGGGTCGTCGAGGAAGTAGGTGAAGTTCGAATAGAGCATGAAGTCGGAGTGCACGACGTAGGCATTGGCGCGCCAGCCGTCGTCGGCGTCGTCGACGCCCAGGGCGAGATCGGCAGCGAGGCGCGTGCTCTTGCCGCCGAGCGTGGGATCGAGATTGCCGCGACGCGAAATCAAGCCGCGCTCGATGGCGCGCGCGGGGACCTGGTCGGTGGCGTTCCAGTCGGCGTCGTAGGCGGTCAGCGTGAGGCGCGGCGCGAATGCGAGCGCGGTCGCCGTGTAGCGCAGCAGCGCGTTGAGCTTGTCGGCGTCTTCGTCGAGCACCCAGGGGCCGCCGTAGTGCTGCGCCTCGAAGCCGGCGAGCAGGGTGCCGGGGCCGAGCGCGGCGGCTGCGCCGGCAACGCCGCGGTAGAAATCGTAGGCGCCGCCGGTGAACTGCACGAAGGGCCGCTCGAGATCCTCGACCAGCGCGTAACGGGCGTGGCCGGCGGCGGAGAAGTCGCCGATGCCGGCGTAGTAGGGGCCCTTGCCGAAACGTACGTGGTCGACGAACTCGGGGATGATCGGATTGAGATCGAGATACCCTTGTCCGTGACCGTGGGTCGGCTGATTCAACGGTACGCCATCCAGGAAGCCGGCAAAGTCGGTACCGTGATCGAGGTTGAAACCGCGCAGGAAGTACTGGTTGGCCTTGCCGGTGCCGGAATGCTGCGTCACCGCGACGCCCGGGACCACCTCGAGCAGTTCGCCGGCGCGCAGGATCGGACGCGTGGCGAGGTCCGTCGCACCGACCACGCCGACCGACGCGCTGTCGGTCAGGCCGAGCAGGCTCTGCGCACGGCCGGTGACGACCGTCTCCTCCATTACGGGGTCGCGCTCGGCGGCGTGCGCGGCGGACGCGAGCAGCACGACGACACCGGCCGCCCTGGCCGCGCGTGCGCGGAGAGTGTTGTCGTCGAACATCGGGGACTTGCCTCGTAACGGTCGGACTCGCTAGGGTGGCAACGGCGCGTGCCGCGGGTCGCCCCGGTCGCGTTGCCGCGACGTTTTGTACCACCGCGATCGAACATCGATGAGCGCTCGATGTTCGGCGCCGAGCGCGAGGAACCGGCGCCCGTGAAGCTGTCCCGCCGCCGGCATCGGCCGCGTCCGCCCGTCCTCGGCGAACTCGAGCTCGCGGTACTCGAGATTCTATGGCGCGGCAGTGCGGCCACCGCGCAGGCCATACACGACGAGCTTGCGCCGCGCGACATCACGCTCACCACCGTGCAGTCGACGCTCGAGCGCCTGACGCGCAAGGCGCTGCTCGCGCGCACCAAGCACGGGCGCGCGTACCGTTACCGCGCCGTGGTCACCCGCGAGGCGCTGATTGCGAGCCTGCTGCGGGCGCTGTCCGATGAACTCGCGACCGGCCGCCTCGAGCCGTTGCTCGGCGGGTTCGTCGCGCTGCTCGAAGAGGCCGGTGACGACGCGGCGGCAGCACGCCTGCGCGCTGCGCTCGACGGTCGCTGAACATGGATTCGTTGTACACCCTGGCCCTTGGCAGCACGACGGCCGTGCTGCTGTGGCTGGCGCTTGCGCGGATCGCCGGTGCTGCCGCCGGCGCATTGATCAAGCTGCTCGCACCCTTGCCGGACGCACGGCGCGCGTCGTGGCTGCTGCTGCTCGCGTTCTACCCGTTGTTGCTCGCGCCACTGCTGGCGTCTGCGCTGTTCCTTGCGCCGCTGAGCGCGCTTGTCGTCGGCGCGCATTGTCACGCCGCCACCGGTTGCGCGCCCCATGCGCCGGTGGTCGCACTGACGGATGACGCCGTCTCCTGGCTCGGGATCGCTGTGGGCGCGGTCGTGCTGCTGCTGGTGTGCGCAGCGCTGCTGGGGCTGCGGCGGCGCGCCGCGCTCGATGCCACCCTCGCCATGCTTGCCCGACCGGGCACGACGAAGGATTGGCGCGTGCTCGACAGCGCGCAGCCCGCCCTGCGCTGCGTCGGCCTGTGGCGACCGACCGTCGTGGTGTCGACCGCGTTGCTCGAGCAAAGCACGCAGGCCGAGCTCGAGCAGCGACTGCTGGACGCACAGGCGCGCTGCCTGCGCCGCGACGACCTGTGGGCATTGCTTGCCCGACTCGCCACCGCGGCGTGGCCGCTGCGGGGTCGGCGCCGCCTGCTGGCGGCGCTCGACGCCGCAGCCGCTGCGAGCCGGCGCGCCCTGGTCGAGCAGGTGCTGGGTACGCCAGCGTCGCGACGGTCCGCGCGCGAGGCCCGCATGCCGGCGGCCGGCGATGTCGCACCGGCGCAGCCCGGGCCACCGTGCCGGCATCATTACCTGCGCCTGGCGCTGATCGTGGCGCTGGGGGTGCTGCCGCTCGGGCTGTTGCCCGAGCTGCTACACCGCCTCGCCGAGCACATCCTGCCGCTGGCATAGGGCGGGACGTGGCGCCCCGTACCGGCGGCGTGCTGCGCTGCAGTACGCGGCGTGCGGCGCGTTCGGCGGTGTCAGCGGTTGGCGCTATCATGTGCGGCCGCGCAGGCCCGCCCCCGCGCGCCCATCGAACGTGACGAGGAAGCCCACATGAGCGACGTCTTCATCGCCGGGGTCGGCATGACCCACTTCGGCAAGCACCTCGACCGCAGCCTGAAGAGCCTCGCCGGCGAAGCCCTCGCCGACGCCCTGGCGGATGCCGGCGGTGAGATCTCGATGGTGGAAGCGGTGTTCTTCGGCAACTGCGTGCAGGGCCACATGGAAGGCCAGGACATGGTGCGCGGCGAGATTGCGCTGCGCGAGCACGGCATCGCCGGCGTGCCGGTGGTCAACGTCGAGAACGCCTGCGCGACCGCCAGCACCGCTTTCCACATGGCGGTGAACTACGTCAAGGCGGGCGCTGCCGACATCGTGCTCGCAATCGGCGTCGAGAAGATGTTCTCCGACGACAAGGCGCGCATGTTCAGCGCCTTCGACGGCGCCTGGGACGTGCACGAGGTGGAGCAGTCGATGGCGCGCTTCGCCGCCATGGCCGAGGGGGTCGAGGTGCCGGAGGGTTCGACCTCGCCGCGGCCCTACAGCGTTTTCATGGATATCTACGCGGGTTTCTGCCGCATGCACATGCGCGAGTTCGGCACCACCCAGGAGCAGCTCGCGACGGTCGCCTCGAAGAACCACGCGCATTCCACCCACAACCCGCGCTCGCAGTACCAGAAGGCCTTCACGGTCGAAGAGATTCTCACCGCGGCACCGATCACCTACCCGCTGACCTTGCCGATGTGCTCGCCCATTTCCGACGGTGCCGCCGCGGCCATCGTGTGTAACGCGGCCGGCCTCAAGCGTCTCGGCGCCAACCGCGCGCGCACGCTGCGCGTGCTGGCGAGCGTGATCCAGTCGGGTTCGAACCGCGCCATCACCGAGTTCGATCGCCATGCCAGCCGGCTTGCCGCGCAGAAAGCCTACGGCCAGGCCGGGCTCGGCCCCGAAGACATCGACCTCGCCGAGGTGCACGACGCCACGGCGATGGGCGAGATCATCGAGCTCGAGGCGCTCGGCCTGTGCGCGCTCGGCGACGGTGGTCCGGCCGCCGCGCGCGGTGAGACGCGCCTCGGTGGGCGTCTGCCGGTCAACCCGTCGGGCGGCCTCGAATCCAAGGGGCACCCGATCGGCGCGACCGGCCTCGGGCAGATCTACGAGCTCGTGATGCAGCTGCGTGGCGAAGCCGACGGGCGCCAGGTCGAAGGTGCGCGCGTCGGACTCGCGCAGAACGGCGGCGGTATCGTCGGCATCGAGGAGGCAGTGACCTGCGTCAATATCGTCGGCCACTGAGCCGCGCGCGGCGCGCGGACCGCATGCGGGCAGTGCACATGCTGTCGGCGGGATGACACGCCACGATCGCCTGCGCATCCATCACGATTCCCGGGGACTCCTGCTGATGAGCAACTACTACGCCGATTCCGACAAGTTCGGCGACGAGGCGGCATCGCCGCTCGTCGAGGCCTTTCACAGTGCGGTCAAGGACCGCGTGCGCCGCGCCCTCGCCGAGCACGGCGGCGACTGGAACACGTTCGTTTTCGAGCGCTCGCTCGAGTTGCTGACCGTCGACGACTTCGCCGCCATCGACGCGCGCATCCTCGAACTCGGTCATCGCTACGAGTGGTCGGCGCTGGTGTCGGTGAAAGAGCGACCGGAGGCCTACAAGCCCGCCGCGGGCCTCGCCGAGGACCTCGCGACGTTCAGCTTCGAACATGCGGGCGCGGTGACCGCGCCGGCCGACGCCGACGGCTGGGCGCAATGCGGCATCGGCGACAACGTGGTGCCGTGGGACGACGATCTCATCGGCATCGCGCGCTACGTGCGCTCGAGCGAGCAGGTCTTGAAGTACCTCACCGAGGGTGTACCGCCCGGCACCATCGCCATCATCGACGACTCCGGCGGCACCTTGACCGCGCCGATTCTCGAGCAGTTCCGCGGCGTGCTCTGCGCCGGCGGGACGGTGCGCTCGCATCTCGGCATCCTGACCCGCGAGTACAACATCCCCTGCTTCATGAACGCGAAACTGTCCGGCATCCGCGAAGGCGACACCGTAAGAATGGAGATCACGGCCAAGGCGAAGACCGCCGAGGCCTACCAGCACGGCATCGAAATGACTGCCAGGGTCTGGCGCAAAGAGGAGGCCTGAGGGCATGAGCGAACGCCGTATCACCTACGCCCAGCTGCTCGAGACCAACGCTCTCATCCAGCAGCTCTCGGACGAGTCCTACTGGCTGTGCGTGACGCGCACGGTGCAGGAGTCGAAGCTGTTCCCGGTTTCGCCCTACATGCTGCTGTCCTACTTCATGGCCTTCTACCGCTACCCGGAGCTGGTGCGCAAGGTCGATGCCCACATGCCCGCCGAGGAGATCGGCGACCGCATGCGCAACATGGGTATCAAGTGCGCCAATCCCGCGATGGGTTGGGGCCTGCCCTCGTTCTACCTGCTCGGCCGCGAATACATGATCAACCTCGGCCTGCTGCGCCCCGAGGACGCGGTCGAGGATGTCATCGACGTGATGGACTTCTGGAAGCGTTTCCAGCTCGCGTGGCACCGTAACGACGGCCACCTCACCAACAGTGCCTACGGCCACCGCGCACAGATTCTCGCCGAGCGTCGCCTGCAGGTATTCCACGCCGACATGTACGAATGCCGCCAGGGCGACGCCCTGCACAACGCCGCACAGGCGTTCATGGCCGCCGCCTCGCAATACGGCTTCCTGATTTCCTGCGAATCGCGCATCAGCCTGCACAACTCGGGCCCCTACAAGCTCTCCGACACGCGCGAGATGATCGTGCGCGACTACATGGATTTGTCCGAGTCCGACTTCCCGTGGCTCGACGACGTCGCGCGCGAAGTGCCCTACAACAATCTCACCGTGCCGATGGCCATCGAGGGCTGCCACGTCTACCTGATGGACGACTGGGGATCGTTCGAGTCCGAGCCCGAGTTCAAGGCGCATCACGTGGTCGGTGTCGGCTTGTATACCTCCGACACGCTGACCGACGGCTACATCCCGGTCGCGATGGAATCGCGCGAGGCGCTGACCAACGCGTTCGCCGATCTCACCGAGAAGGTCAAGGACGCCACCGCGAAGTTGTGGAAGCGCATCGCCTCGTGGTCGCGTGACCAGATGATCGATGCCGGCGCCATCACCTATTTCGCCATCGCCAAGGACATCGCCCACGTGGCCGGCTGCTACGCGGTCGAAGACTGGATGATGGTCGACGAGCGCGCGCAGCGCTTCCGCCCGCTGCTGAACGACGAGTATTCCAACGCCTTCCTCGGGGAGTTGGTCGGTTCGCTGACCAACCCGAGCCAGCGGCTGAACGAGTACAGCATGATGATGCACTCCGACCAGCCGAGCCGCATGTACACCCACGTCCCCTACAGCGTGCTCGAAGGTGGCGATTTCACGCGCAGCGTCGGTGCACTGCGCCCGGGCTCGAGCTGCCTCGCGCCGAAGCAGGATCGCTATACCACCAGCCAGGGCGTACTGACGCTGGCCGAGTACAACCGCCGTGCGCGAGAGTTCCGCCCGCTCGCCGCGACCGACGAGTACCGCCACCTGTGTGAAACCTGGGTGAAGTACCACGCCGACGACCCGCGCGCCGAGGCGCTCTACCAGCGCGACCAGCAGCACTCGCGGCGCCTCGCCGGGCGTGGCGCGGGCCTCACGCGGGCGGACGTGGAGGCGCTGCGCGGGGCGAGCGAGTGAGCGCAGCGAGCGGCAGCAGCCACGCGCCAGGATTGCGACGGGCCGGACCCGCGTGGTTATCCACAGGTGTCTGAACCTGTTGGCGGCCACCGACAGGGGCGCGGGTTGATGCATGCGGCGCCAA
>JAVJVZ010000002.1:0-85164 GCA_040220855.1 Gammaproteobacteria bacterium
CCCGTCCCTGCGGTCGTCCCGCCGGCGGAGTGCTCCGGCGACTCATCGCCGCTGGACGATGCACCCGCAGATCGGCCGGCCTTGGTGGGGGCGGTCGAAGCCGGGAGCGTCGCCGCCGGGCAGGGTGCGCCAGAGGACGCCATCCTGGCGGCCGCGGCGGCGGCGCTGCCAGCCGGACTGCTGGCCCAGATCGCGCGCCTCGGCGCCGCCGGGAGTGGTGCCCGCGCAGGGCGCGCCAGCGGCCGCGCGCGCGCGCCACGGCGCGGGCGTCCGATTGGCAGCCGGCCCGGTCAGCCGCGCGGCGGTGCGCGTCTCGACCTCGTCGCGACCCTGCGCGCGGCGGCGCCGTGGCAGCGCCTGCGTGCGCAGGCCGCAGCGCCGCGCGCGCGCGTTGCGGTGCGCGAGGAGGACTTCCGCGTGACGCGTTTCAAAGCGCGCACGGTGATCACCACGATCTTCGTCGTCGACGCCTCGGGTTCGTCGGCAGCGCATCGCCTCGCCGAGGCCAAGGGTGCGGTCGAACTACTGCTCGCCGAGTGCTACGTGCGTCGCGATCGGGTCGCCCTGGTCGCGTTCCGCGGCGCTGGCGCCAGCGTCGTGTTGCCGCCGACGCGCTCGCTCGTGCGCGCCCGGCGTGAACTGGCACGCCTGCCGGCGGGCGGTGGCACGCCGCTCGCGGCCGGACTCGAATGCGCGCTCGGCGTCGCCGATGGCTGCGTGCGGGACGGCAGCCGTGCGCAACTGGTGGTGCTCACCGACGGTCGCCCCAACGTCGGCCTCGATGGCCGCGGCGGCGCGGCCGCGGCGATGCACGACGCG
Source organism: Gammaproteobacteria bacterium (assembly GCA_040220855.1). Taxonomy (GTDB): domain Bacteria; phylum Pseudomonadota; class Gammaproteobacteria; genus JACKNG01. The sequence continues at coordinate 820 of JAVJVZ010000002.1, forward strand.
CTGGCCATGGCGGGGCGCATTCGTGCTGCGCGCCATGCCGCCCTGCTGCTCGACGTCGCGCCGCGCCCGCGCCCGTTCACCGCCGAATGCGCCACGCGCATGGGCGCCACTTTTCTCGCCCTGCCGCGCGCCGATGCCGCAGCGCTCGCCGCTGCAGCAAGCAGCGGCAGTGCGCCGCGCGCGCGATCGGCATGAACGGGGTGGGCGTGATGGGCGTCGCCGGCTCGCCGCCGCGCGCCGCGGCGCACGATCTCGAGTGGGTCCGCGACGGTGCGGCGTGGCCGCTCAACGAGTACAGCCGCTTCGTCACCGCGGGCGGGGTCGACTGGCACGTACAGGTTCTCGGACGCGGACCCGTCGCGTTGCTGCTGCATGGCACCGGGGCGTCGACTCACTCCTACGCGCCACTCGCGCGCGCCCTGGCCGATTCCATGACGCTGATCATCCCCGACCTCCCCGGACACGCGTTCAGCCGTGTCGATGACCGCCGCACGCTGTCGCTGGCCGGTATGCGTGACGCCGTCACCGCGCTGCTCGGCGCACTCGACCGCGAGCCCGCCCTGGTCATCGGTCATTCCGCGGGCGCCGCCATCGCGCTCGAACTGGTCGCCGCGCGGGGCCCCGCGGCGCCGCCGGTGGTCAGCCTCAACGGCGCCTTGCTGCCTTTCGGCGGTCTGCCCGGTCGGCTGTTCGCGCCGCTCGCGCGTGGGCTCGCGGGCACTGCACTGGTGCCGCGAATGGTGGCGCGCCGTGCGCGGCGTGCCGGTGTCGTCGAACGTCTCGCCGCGGGCACCGGGTCGCAGGTGCCGGCGGAGTCACTGGCCTGCTACCGGCGCCTCGCGCGCAGTCCCGCCCACGTGCATGCGGCGCTCGCCATGATGGCGCGTTGGGATCTCGTGCCGTTCGCCGCGCGGCTGGCACAGGTGCGCGCGCCACTCGCGCTCGTTGTCGGCACGGCCGACCGCATGGTGCCGCCGGCCGACGCCGAGCGCGTCGCCGCCCGCGTGGCGAACGCACGCATCCACCGCCTCGAGCGTCTCGGCCATCTCGCGCACGAGGAAGCGCCGGACGCGGTCGCGGCCATCTGTCGCGCAACCCTGGAGGACCACGACGATGACAGTTGCTGACGTTGCCCAGCTGCGTAGTGCCGATGCCCCGCGTGAACGCGTGCCGGCGGCCGCACGCAGTGGCAGTGCGCGTGCGCGCACTCGCCCGCATGCCGTCGTCATCGGCAGCGGCTTCGGCGGCCTCGCCGCCGCCGTCCGCCTCGGCGCCCGCGGCTACCGCGTGACCGTGCTCGAGCGCCTGCCGGCGCCCGGCGGGCGCGCCTCGGTGTACCGCGAAGCCGGTTACACCTTCGACGCCGGGCCGACCATCATCACTGCACCGTTCCTGCTCGAGGAGCTGTGGCAGCTGGCCGGGCGGGAACTCGCTGCCGATCTCGATCTGGTTGCCTTGTCACCCTTCTATCGCATCCGCTTCGACGACGGTGAGACCTTCGATTACAGCGGCGATGCCGCCGCGATGCGCGCCGAGGTCGCCCGTTTCGCGCCCGATGACGTGCCCGGCTACGAACAGTTCGTCGCCTTGAGCAGGCAGATTTTCGAGGTCGGCTTCGGCCAGCTCGGCCACGTGCCGTTCACGCGCTGGGGTGACATGCTGCGTACGGTACCGTCGCTGGTTCGCCTGCGCGGCTATCGCACCGTCTATGGCCTCGTCGCCTCGCTGCTGCGCGACGAGCGCCTGCGCACCGTGTTCAGTTTCCACCCGCTGCTGGTCGGCGGTAACCCGTTTTCGACCACCGCGGTCTACGCGCTGATCACCCACCTCGAACAGCGCTACGGGGTGCACTTCGCGCGCGGCGGTACCAACCGCCTGGTCAGCGGCCTCGCCGGCCTGATTGACGCGCAGGGCAACAGCTTGCGCTGCAATGCGGAGGTCACCGCGATCACCCGCCGCGGGCGTCGCGCAAGCGGCGTCACGCTGGCCAGTGGCGAGCACCTGGCCGCTGACATCGTGGTCTCCAATGCGGATGCCGCGTGGACTTACGGGCGGCTCGTCGATGCCGCGGCGCGCCGCCGCTGGACCGACGCGCGTCTCGCGCGGGCACGCTACTCGATGAGCCTGTTCGTGTGGTACTTCGGCACCAGGCGCCGTTACGACGCGGTGCCACATCACACCATCGTGCTCGGGCCGCGCTATCGCGGCCTGCTCGACGACATCTTCCACCACCAGCGGCTGGCCGACGACTTCAGCCTCTACCTGCATCGCCCGACCGCCAGCGACCCTTCGCTCGCACCACCCGGTTGCGATGCCTTCTACGTGCTCTCACCGGTGCCGCACCTCGCCGGTGGTGTCGACTGGACGCGCGAGGCGGAGCGTTACCGCGCGCGCATCGCGGCCCATCTCGAGGCGACGCTGTTGCCCGGCCTGAGTGACGCCGTCACGGTGTCGCGGGTGACCACGCCGCGCGACTTCGAGCAGCGCTACCTGTCGCCACACGGCGCTGCTTTCGGCCTCGAACCGACGCTCATGCAGAGTGCCTGGTTCCGCCCGCACAACCAGAGCGAGGAGCTCGACAACCTGTTCCTGGTCGGCGCCGGGACCCATCCCGGCGCCGGCATCCCCGGCGTCCTGTCTTCGGCCCGCGTGCTCGACGCCGTGGTGCCCCACGCGGAGGAGCTTGCCTGACATGAATCTCGATCCCGACGACCTGGCGCACTGCCGTGCGCTGCTACGCGGCGGCTCGCTGAGTTTCCACGCCGCCTCCCGCCTGCTACCGGCGCGGGTGCGCGATCCCGCCACCGCGCTCTACGCGTTCTGCCGTCTCGCCGACGACGCCGTCGACGAGGGTGGCGACCGGTCCACGCTGGCAGTGCTCGACGACCGCCTCGCGCGCATCTATGCCGGCACGCCCTGCGATCACCCCGCCGATCGCCTGTTCAGCGCGGTGGTGGCGCGTTACGCGATTCCGCGCGCGTTGCCGGCGGCGCTGCTCGAGGGATTCAGCTGGGATCTCAGTGGGCGCCCGTGCGACACGCTGGCCGACCTGCGCGCCTACGCGGCCCGCGTGGCCGGTTCGGTCGGGGTCATGATGGCGCTGCTGATGGGCACGCGCGAGCCGTGGATGCTGGCACGCGCGAGCGAACTCGGCATCGCGATGCAGCTGTCGAACATCGCGCGCGACGTCGGCGAGGACGCGCGCGCCGGGCGGCTCTACCTGCCACGTTCGTGGCTCGATGCCGAACGCGTCGACGTCGTGCGCCTGCTGCGCGAACCGCGGCACAGTGACGGCCTCGCGCGCGTGGTCGCGCGCGTGCTGCGGGTGGCCGACGCGCTGTACACGAGCGCCGACGCCGGCATCGCGCGCCTGCCGGCCGACTGTCGCGCGGGTATTCGCGCGGCGCGCCTGCTCTATGCCGAGATCGGTGCGGAGGTCGCGCGTCGCGATTGCGATGCGGTTGCCGGCCGCGCCGTGGTCCCACGGGTGCGCAAAGCGGCGGTGCTCGCGCGCGGTCTCGTCGGCAACATGGCGACGGCGGCAGTGCCCGCGCCGTTGCCGGAAGTGCGCTTTCTCATCGACGCGGTCGCGGCAACACCGGCACCGCCGCGTTCGGCGACGTCGCTCGAGCGCACGCTCGCGTTGTTCGAGCGTCTCGAACGACGCGACCGCGTGCTGCCGCGCGGCGGCGGCGCGACACTGCTCGGCCAGGTGCAGGGGTGAGCCGATGGCGAACCTGATCGGAACGGTGCTCGTCGTCTACGGCAGCTGGTTGCTGTGGAGCGCCTGGCGCCATCGGCGTGATTGCCTGGCCGCGCCGGCAACGGAGACCGAGGAAGGGCCGCTGACGATCCTCGGCGAGGTGATGCCTCCGCTCGTCATGATCGGTCTCGGCATCGCTGCGCTCGAGGTCATTCTCGCCTACGCGATGATCGGTGACAGCCCGCATTTCTCGCTGTTCGACCTGCTGGGTGTGCTCTATGCGATCGTCGCTTATGGCCTGTGGTTGAACGTGAAGACGCGCTTTCGTCCGCGGCGCGAGGGTGAAGCCGGTCGCTGATGCGCTGGGAATGGGCGATCGGCGAGCTGCTGGTACTGGCCATCCTGGTGCGCGAGTGGTTTTCGATCCGTCGCGAGCTGGCGCGCGATCGCGCTGCCCGAGCGCGCGCCGGGACCGCAGATGCCGACGATGACGAGAACGCGGCGGCGGCCGGCGTGGACGCGCCCTCAGGCGCGGCGGGGCATGCGGAAGGGCAGCATGAGCTGGACCAGCGGGACGCGGAAACGCGCCAGTGACAGGCTCTCGTGCACGACCGTCGCGGGGCCGATCCCGGGTTCTTCGACGGTGACCAGCGAGCGGGCATAGAACGGGCTGTCCTCGAGCGTACGGAGCACCGCCGCTGCGCCCGCACTGCGTGCCGCGCGCGGCATCCGCCACACGGGACTCGGTGGCAGCCGCTGCAAGGGCGCGGCAGCGAGTGCCTGGGTCTCGCCGGCGCGGGTGAAACGCAGGCCGAGCTCTCGCACGCTGCCGTCGGTGCGGCGGGCCTCGTAGCGGACGCAGGCCTCGTCACCACCGACACGGCGGCTCCAGTGCCAGTCGGTGAAGGCTGCTTCGAGCGGTTCGGCGCCGTGGTTGTGATCGACGTAGGCGTGCCCGCGCCAGTGGAGCCGCGGGGCCTCGAGCGTGACCTCGATGTCCGCCGACGGCCAGCGTGGGCACCAGTGATGACGTGCGGCGTCATCGAGGGCATAGTCGGCCGTCGTCACGATGCGCGGGGTTACCTCGAATTGCCCGCGCACGCGACGCGGCCACGGTACCGCGACTTCGTCGAAGGTGGCGACGAGGGTGCGCCCGTCGCTGTCGAGGTGGCTCGGGCCGATGGCGAGTTGCGTGGCGCTGCGACCGAGTGCGCTTGCGCCACGCTCGGTCATCGCCCAGCGTCCATGCGGCCCGTACAGCGCCACGTTGAGCGCAACGTGGTCGGCGGCACGCACATCGCCGCCGCGTCGGGCGCGTGCGTAGTAGGGCGAAAAGACGCTGCCGATGAAGGCAATCACGGTGAGGCCGTGACGACCGTCCTCGCTGACCGCGTCGACGTACCACCATGCGTAGCCGCCATCGGGAACCGCGCGGGTGAAATCGGCCGGTGGATCGCCCATCGCTTCAGGCGCGCCGCGCGCGTACCGCCGCCGCGCTGTCCTCGAGCACGGCCGCCGCGGCCAGGCGCCCGGACAGCGCGACCATCGGCAGACCGGGGCCCGGATGTACCGAGGCGCCCGCGAGATACAACCCAGGCAGCGCGCTGCGCGCGCCGGGGCGCCGGAAGGCTGCCGCCCAGCCGTGCGTGGCGCGGCCATAGATGGCGCCGCCTGGGCCGTCGAAGCGGTGCGCGAAATCGGCCGGCGTCGAACAGTGCAGCGCTGCGCCGCGTGGGTCCAGCGTGAGGCCGCAGCGGCGCAGCGCGAGTGCCGTGCGGCGGGCATGCCATGCCAGCGCGGCGTCGTCGGGCGTGCGGCGATCGGCATCCGCGGGCGCGTTGATCAGGATCAGCAGGCGCTCGTCCGTGGCGTCGGCGTGAGCGCGTCGTCCGTTGCCGTCGCGGTCCTGCGCGCAGAGATACACCGTTGGCGCGCGCGGTGGCCGTCCGCGTACCAGCAGGTCGTCGAACTCCGCCGCGTAATCACCGGAAAAGCACACCGTGTGGTGAGCCAGCGGCAGTCCGTCGGTGTGAGCACGACCGACCCAGGTCAGCGCCGACAGTGAACGCTCGTGGGGTGCCAGCGCGGGCAGCGCACGCCGCGCGGCCGCACCGAAGTCGCCGCGTGCGAGTGCCGCGCCGTCGGCGTTCGCGATCACGGCGCTGGCGGCGAGGTACCGGCCGTCGGCAAGGGTGACGCCGCTGGCGCGACCCGCGCGGGTGTCGATACGGCTGACAGCATGACCGAAATGGAACTCCGCGCCACACGCACGCGCGACCGCCACGAGCGCATCGGCGAGCCCGCGCATGCCGCCGGTCACGCGCCATACGCCGCGCTGTTCGACGTGTGCGATCAGCATCAGCGTGGCCGGGGCGAGGTAGGGCGAGGAGCCGCAGTAGGTGGCGTAGCGGCCGAACAGCTGGCGCAGGCGCGGATCGGCGAAGTAGTCGCCGAGCGCACGCCACAACGTGGTGAAAGGCCGGATGGCGAACAGCTCGCCCAGGCGGCGCCAGCCTAGGCGACGGGTCAGCGTGAGCGGGTCGGGGCGCGCCGCGCGCAGGTAGCTGTGCTCGAGCGTGGCGAACATGGCGGCGGCGTCATGCGCGAAACGCGCGTACCCGCGCGCCGCCGCGCTGCCGGCGAACGCCCCGATCGCGGCAACGTTCGCCGCGGTCTCCGTCTGCAGGTCGAGACGTGTCCCGTCCGGCCAGGCGTGACGGGCGAGCAGCGAGAGCGGTTCCAACGCGACATGGTCCTCGAGGCGCGCGCCGCCTGCGGCGCAGAGCTCGTCGAACACGTCGCGCAAGGTGAGCACGGTCGGGCCGGCGTCGACGGCGCAGTCGCCGACCTCGAGCGCATGCAACTTGCCACCGGCGCGCGCCGCACGTTCGATGACGACCACGCTGCGACCGGCCGCGGCGAGCGTGGTGGCCGCGGCGAGACCGCCGATGCCGGCACCGATCACGACCACCGGGTCATCGCGCACGGCGGGTCTCCTGTTGCCTGTTGACGGACCGAATGTACATTTAACTTGACATATTGGGTTCTCTGAACTGTAAATTGAAATAGACATTCATGCCAGTACATCGAGGTGGACCATGGATCCGAAATCGCGAGTGGAAGAGGCCCTCGAGGGCGCGCTCGGCCTGGCCTCGGCCGACGACGGGCCGCCGCTGTTGCGTGCGGCGATGCGCCACGCGGTATTCCCCGGCGGTGCACGCGTGCGTCCGCGCCTGTGCCTCGCCGTGGCCCATGCCTGCGGCGGGTGCGACCCCGGCCTCGAGGACGCGGCAGCGGCGGCCATCGAGCTGCTGCACTGCGCATCGCTGGTCCACGACGACTTGCCGTGTTTCGACGACGCCGACCTGCGTCGCGGCCGCCCGGCGGTACACCGCGCCTTCGGCGAGCCGCTTGCGGTGCTCGCCGGTGATGCGCTGATCGTGCTCGCTTTCCAGCTGCTCGCCGCGCGCGGTGCGCATGCGCCGCCGGCCTTCGCCACCCTCGTCGGCATCATTGCCGGTGCGGTCGGCGCACCGCACGGCATCGCTGCCGGCCAGGCCTGGGAAGCGGAAGCCGATGTCGCCCTGATGCATTACGAGCGCGCCAAGACCGGTGCCCTGTTCGCGGCGGCGACCGCGGCCGGCGCGGTTGCCGCCGGTGCCGAACCCACGCCATGGCGTGCGGTCGGCGAACGTATCGGCGAGGCGTTCCAGGTCGCCGACGACATGCTCGACCTTGCCGGCGACAGCAGTACGCTCGGCAAGCCGACCGGCCAGGATGCCGCCCACGGCCGACCCAACGTGGCGCTCGTGCATGGCATGCGCGCGGCGCGTCGCCAGCTCGAGGCGGCGGTCGCTGCCGCGCTGGCGGCAATTCCGTCGTGTCCCGGCCAGGCCGCGCTGTGCGCGCTGCTGGCTGCCGAGGCGCGGCAGTTCGTGCCCGCCGCGGTATGGCAGAGCGCCGCCTGAGCGTGGCCCTGCGCGCGGCGGACGCGGCGGACACGGATCAGCCGGAGTCGCTCGCTGCGCGCTGGTGCGCGTGGCGCAACCGCCTGCTCGCCGCCCCGGGTTTTCAACGCTGGGCCGCCCGCTTTCCGCTCACCCGGCTGGTCGCGCGACGCCGGGCGCGGCGCTTGTTCGACCTCTGCGCCGGTTTCGTCTATTCGCAGGTGCTGTACGCCTGTGTGCGCCTCGAAGTGCCGGCGGCACTTGCCACCGGCCCGCGCAGTACGGCCGAACTGGCGCGCCACTGTGACCTCGAACCTGCCGCCACCGAGCGCCTGCTCGGCGCCGCCGCCGCACTCGGCCTGGTCGAGCGTCTCGGTGACGGCCGCTACGTGCTCGGCGCCGACGGCGCCGTGCTCGCCGGCAGCCCCGCCATCGCGGCGATGGTGGCACACCACGACATGCTGTACCGCGATCTCGTCGACCCCGTCGCGCTCCTGCGCGATGCGACGCGACCGACCACGCTCGAACGGTTCTGGGGCTATGCGCGGGCCACGCATCCCGCTGCGCTGGCGGGCGCCGAGGTCGCCGGGTACTCGGCGTTGATGGCGGCTTCGCAGCCGCTGGTCGCCGATGAAGTACTGGATGCCTGCGACCTGCGTGGTTGCCGCTGCCTGCTCGACGTCGGCGGCGGCGACGGCGCATTTCTCGCCGCCGTCGGTGCGCGCCACGCCAAGCTGGAACTGATGCTGTTCGATCTGCCCGCCGTCGTCGCGCGCGCCGCCGAACGCCTCGCAGCGGCCGGCCTCGACGCCCGCGCCAGCGTGCATGGTGGTGATTTCTTCAGCACCCCGCTGCCGCGCGGCGCGGACGTGGTGACGCTGGTCCGGGTGCTGCACGACCACGACGACGCGGCCTGCGCGCGCCTGCTCGCCAACCTGCGTGGGGCGCTGGTGCCGGGCGCCCGGCTGATTGTCGCCGAACCGATGGCGGCGACGCCGGGCGCGGCCCCGCTCGGTGCCGCCTACTTCGGCTTCTACCTGCTCGCCATGGGCAGTGGCCGGGCACGCACGCCACGCGAACTCGCCAGGCTGCTGGACACCGCCGGCTTCGCCGCGCCGCGCCTCGCTGCCACGCGTCAGCCACTGCAGACGCAGGTGCTGGTCGCCGTCGCGCGGTAATCGAACTTGACGCCAAACAGTAAAATGATCTTGACATCTAAAAGTGTCAATCTAAACTGACAACAGGCCGCGCGTACCGGTACCCCCGGAACGCCGTCGCCCCGTCTCCACCGGGAGGGAGCAATGGACACCACCGCCATCGTCATCGAAGCGCCGTTCCAACTCGGGTTGCGGCGCCTCGCGCTCGACTCGAGCGACAGCGCGGACGAGGTGGTGGTCGAGGTGGCATGGAGCGGCATCAGCACCGGCACCGAGCGACTCCTGTGGAGCGGGCGCATGCCGCCGTTCCCCGGGCTGTCCTACCCGCTGGTACCCGGCTACGAGGCGGTCGGCCGCGTGGTTGCCGCCGCGCCCGCGAGCGCAGCGCTGCTCGGGCGCTCGGTCTACGTGCCCGGTGCCAACTGCTACGGCGCGGTGCGTGGCCTGTTCGGCGGCAGCGCGCGGCGCCTGGTGACGCAGGGCGCCAAGGTCGTTGCCATCGCCGATGAACTGGGCGAGCAGGGCACGCTGCTCGCGCTCGCCGCCACTGCGCACCACGCGCTCGCCGCGCCCGGTGGCCGTCTGCCCGACCTCATCGTCGGCCACGGTGTGCTCGGGCGGCTGCTCGCGCGGTTGTGCCTCGCACTCGGCGGCGAGCCGCCGGTGGTGTGGGAGCGACTCGATACACGGCGCGATGGTGCGTGCGGCTACACGGTCGTCGATCCCGCCAGCGATACGCGGCGGGACTACGCCTGCATCGTCGACGCCAGCGGTGACGCCGGCCTGCTCGATACGCTGGTCGCCTGCCTCGCTCCGCGCGGCGAGATCGTGCTCGCCGGCTTCTATGCCGAACGCGTCGCGTTCGACTTTCCGCCGGCTTTCATCAAGGAGCTGCGGCTGCGTGTCGCCGCCGAATGGCAACGCCACGACCTCGATGCGGTGAGCGGCCTGCTCGACGCCGGGCGCCTCTCCCTGGAGGGCCTCATCACGCATCGCGCACCGGCGAGCGATGCGTCCGCGGCCTACCCGGCGGCGTTCGAGGATCCGGCTTGCCTGAAGATGGTCCTGGACTGGAGGAACGTCGCATGAATGCCCCAATCAACGTCCCGATCAAGCGCATGGACCGCCGCGACGAAGAACCCGCGCAGGAGCGCGATCGGCCATCCACCCAGGTCATTGCCATCTACGGCAAGGGTGGCATCGGCAAGAGCTTCACCCTCGCCAACCTGTCCTACATGATGGCCCAGCAGGGCAAGAAGGTACTGCTCATCGGCTGCGATCCGAAGAGCGATACCACCTCGCTGCTGTTCGGCGGGCGGGCCTGTCCGACCATCATCCAGACCTCGTCCGCCAAGCAGGAAGCCGGTGAGCCCGTCGCGGTCAGCGATGTCTGCTTCAAGCGCGACGGCGTGTTCGCGATGGAACTCGGCGGTCCGGAAGTCGGTCGCGGCTGTGGCGGTCGCGGCATCATCCATGGCTTCGAACTGCTCGAGAAGCTCGGGTTTCACGACTGGGGCTTCGATTACGTCCTGCTCGATTTCCTCGGCGACGTGGTCTGCGGTGGCTTCGGCCTGCCGATCGCGCGCGACATGTGCCAGAAGGTGATCGTGGTCGCGTCGAACGACCTGCAGTCGCTCTATGTCGCCAACAACGTGTGCTCGGCAGTGCAGTACTTTCGCAAGCTCGGCGGCAATGTCGGCGTCGCCGGCATGGTGGTGAACAAGGACGACGGTACCGGCGAGGCGCAGCGCTTCGCCGCCGCGGCCGGCATCCCGGTACTCGCGGCGGTCCCGGCCGACGAGGAGATCCGGCGCAAGAGCGCCAACTACGAAATCATCGGCCGCCCCGATGGACGCTGGGGCCCGCTGTTCGCGGAGCTCGGCGGGAACGTCGCGAGCGCGCCGCCCCTGCTGCCGACGCCGCTCGACCAGGATGGCCTGCTCGCCCTGTTCGACGGCGAGACCGTGGGCCGCGACGTCGTGCTCGAACCCGCCACGCTCGAAGACATGTGCGGGCGTGTGGCCATCGAGCGGCCCTCGCTCGAAGTGATCTACGACGAAGCATGAACACGCCGACCGACAAGCACCTCGAGGGGCCGGCCTGCAACGGTGAGCGTGCCGAGCTGCGCGCGGCTGCCGCAAGCGCCGGCAAGGCCGAAGTGCTCGCACGCTACGCCGCCGATTACCCGAGCGGACCGCACGACCAGCCGCAGAGCATGTGCCCGGCATTCGGTTCACTACGTGTCGGCCTGCGCATGCGTCGCACGGCGACGGTGTTGTCCGGATCGGCCTGCTGCGTCTACGGGCTGACCTTCACCTCGCATTTCTACGGCGCACGCCGCAGCGTCGGTTACGTGCCGTTCAACTCGGAGACACTGGTCACCGGCAAGCTGTTCGAGGACATCCGCGACGCCGTCTACGGCCTCGCCGATCCGGCCGAGTACGATGCCATCGTGGTCACCAACCTGTGCGTGCCGACGGCGTCCGGTGTGCCGCTCAAGTTGCTGCCACGCGAGATCAACGGCGTGCGCATCGTGTGCATCGACGTACCCGGCTTCGGCGTACCGACGCACGCCGAGGCCAAGGATGTGCTGGCCGGGGCCATGCTCGCCTATGCCCGCGCCGAGGCGGGTGCCGGCCCCGTGCCGGCACCCCGCGGTGGCCGTGCAGGCCGGCCGTCGGTGACGCTGCTCGGCGAGACGTTTCCGGCCGATCCGGTCGCCATCGGTGCGCTGCTCGAGCCGCTCGGCCTCGCCTGTGGCCCGAGCGTGCCGACCCGCGAATGGCGCGAGCTCTATGCCGCGCTCGACGGCGCGGTCGTCGCGGCCCTGCATCCTTTCTACACCGCCTCGGTGCGCGAGTTCGAAGCCGCCGGGCGCAGCGTGATCGGCTCGGCGCCGGTCGGCCATGACGGCACCGCGGCCTGGCTCGACGACATCGCCGACGCGACGGGGGTCGCCGCATCCCGGCGCGACGCGGCCAAGAACCGCTTCCTGCCGGCGATCCGTGCGGCGCTCACCGAACACCCGGTCAAGGCGCGCATCACGCTGTCGGGTTACGAGGGCTCGGAGCTGCTGGTAGCACGCCTGCTCGTCGAAAGTGGCGCCGATGTCCGCTACGTGGGCACTGCCTGTCCGCGTACGCGGTTCTCCGATGGCGATCGCGCGTGGCTCGAGGCGCGTGGTGTGACAGTACGCTACCGCGCGCCCATCGAACGGGACATCGAGGCCATGCGCGAGTTCGAACCGGAGCTCGTCATTGGTACGACGCCGGTGGTGCAGGCGGCCAAGTCGCACGCGATTCCGGCCCTCTACTTCACCAACCTGATCTCGGCACGACCGCTGATGGGCGTTGCCGGGGCCGGCTCGCTGGCCCAGGTGGTGAATACCGCGCTCGCCAACCGCGAGCGGTTCGCGCGCATGCAGGCGTTCTTCGCCGGCGTCGGCAGTGCCGACACCGCCGGCATCTGGCAGGAACAGCCGCGCGCACATCCCGAGTTCGCCGCACGTGCCCGCCGCACGCGCGAACGCGACGCGGCGCGGCGCAACGTCGAGGAGCCGGTGTGATGCTGGTGCTCGATCACGATCGCGCGGGCGGCTACTGGGGGGCGGTCTACGTGTTCGCCGCCGTGAAGGGGCTGCAGGTGATCATCGATGGCCCCGTCGGCTGCGAGAACCTGCCGGTGACCTCCGTGCTGCATTACACCGACGCGCTGCCGCCGCACGAACTGCCCATCACGGTCACCGGCTTGTCCGAGGACGAACTCGGGCAGAAGGGCACCGAACAGGCCATGAAGCGCGCCCACGGGACCCTCGATGCCGACCTGCCCAGCGTGGTCGTCACCGGCTCCATCGCCGAGATGATCGGCGGGGGCGTCACTCCCGAGGGCACTGGCATCGCGCGCTTCCTGCCGCGCACGATCGACGAAGACCAGTGGCAGAGTGCCGATCGCGCCATGACCTGGCTGTGGACGCATTACGGCAAGAAGGGTCGGCGGGCGCGCCGCGGGAAGGACGCGGCACCGCCGCGGGTCAACCTGATCGGGCCGGCCTATGGCATGTTCAACAGCGCGTCCGACCTCGCCGAGCTGCGACGGCTGGTCGAGGGCATCGGCGCCACGGTCAACCTGACGTTCCCGCTGGGCACCCATCTGTCCGAGGTGCCGCGTCTCGCCGAAGCGGACGTCAACGTCTGTCTCTACCGCGAGTACGGTCGCGGACTGTGCGAGGCCCTCGGCGTGCCCTACCTGCAGGCGCCGATCGGGCTGTTCAGCACCACCGCCTTCCTGCGCGAGCTGGGCGGCTTGCTTGGTCTCGACCCCGAGCCCTTCATCGAACGCGAGAAGCACACCACCATCAAGCCGCTGTGGGACCTGTGGCGCTCGGTGACGCAGGACTTCTACGGCACCGCCAGTTTCGGTGTCGTCGCCGGCGAGACCTACGCGCGCGGGCTGCGGCACTTTCTCGCCGACGAACTCGGGATGCCGTGCAACTTCAGCTTTGCGCGACGCGCCGGCGTCAAACCGGACAACGCCGAGGTGCGCACCGCGGTCAGGGAGCGTACGCCGCTGGTGCTGTTCGGCAGCTACAACGAACGCATGTATCTCGCCGAGAGTGGCGCGCGCGCACGCTACATACCGGCGTCGTTTCCCGGTGCGATCGTGCGCCGGCATACCGGTACGCCGTTCATGGGTTACGCCGGCGCGACCTACGTCGTGCAGGAGGTGTGCAACGCCTTGTTCGACGCCTTGTTCGACATCCTGCCGCTGGGCACGCAGCTCGACGCGGTCGAGGCGACGCCGGCGCGGGTCGAAGCGCCGCTGGCGTGGGACGAAGAGGCCCATCACGCACTCGATGCGCTGGTATCGCGAGAGCCGGTACTGGTGCGAATCTCGGCCGCCAAGCGCCTGCGCGACGCGGTCGAGCAACGTGCCCGCGCAGAGGGCGCGGCGCGTGTCACGGCGGCGCATGTCGCGGCTTGTGGCGCTTCTTCGAGCGAGCGGGCGGCATGAGCGCCGTACCGCAAGCCGGTCAGACATCACGCGGCGCGGACCATGGTGCCGTGCCAGGGAGGATGGTCATGTTGAACCAGGTTCGACTCACGCACGCCGATCACGTTGCCGACCTGCGCCAGTACCGCTGGCTGTCGGCCGTGATCTTCAGCTACTTCCTGCTCGTCGCGCTGCTCACGTTGGCGTTACCGCCGCGCTGGCGGCCGTTCTCCAGCCCGTGTGGCGAACGCCGCTCGATCATCGCCCAGGCGCGCTCGGCGACGCACAACTTCATGCCTTACGTATTCATGGGGTAGGGCACAACGATTCCGGCCGGCGGCCCCGCGGGGCCGCCGGCGGATAAGACCCGCGGCAGAGGTCGCGGCTAACTCCCGGTTCGCCGGGGTTGTGGAGTCTGCCCGGCCGCGAGGCAGGGCTCACTTGAGGTAACCAGCAATGGCACAAGACAGAGCGTCCCTGACGGGACTGACGGAACAGGAGGCCAAGGAGTTCCACGGCATCTTCGTTCAGAGTTTCATCATATTTACCGCGATCGCGGTAGTGGCGCACTTCCTGGTGTGGATGTGGCGTCCCTGGTTGCAGTAGTCCGTCATTCCGGCGACTACCTGCACCCCACGATCATCAAAACAGAGGAGTAAACAGCCGTGTGGAGAATCTGGCTGCTATTCGATCCGCGCAGAGCCCTGATCGCCTTGTCGGTCTTCCTGGGCGTTCTTGCGCTTCTCATTCACTTCATCCTGCTGAGCACGGACCGCTTCAACTGGCTGCAGAACCCGGCCGGCGGCGACGCCACGGCGATGCAGGTCACGCCGCAGGCGTTGCCGTCCAACCTGGTGGCAGGTCGGAGCGACTGAGGCAGGGGCGATGACGGCCGCCGGTAGCGCAATCCGGTCCGATGACCGGACCCTGCCGGCGGTCGCCCAAGGCGCAACGGTGCCGTTGCAGCAACGTCCACGGGGGACGTGAGGGATCAGAATCATGGCGATGTTGAGCTTCGAGAGAAAATACCGGGTGAGTGGCGGCACCTTGATCGGCGGAGACCTGTTCGATTTCTGGATCGGACCGTTCTACGTCGGCTTCTTCGGTGTCACCACCATGTTCTTCACGCTGCTCGGCACCGCCCTGATCATCTACGGCGCGGCGATGGGGCCGACCTGGAACGTGTGGCAGATCAATATCGCGCCACCCGATCTGGCCCACGGCCTGGCGCTTGCGCCGCTGATGGAGGGCGGCCTGTGGCAGCTCATCACGGTCTGCGCGATCGGTGCCTTCGTCTCGTGGGCGCTGCGCGAGGTCGAGATCTGTCGCAAGCTCGGCATCGGCTTCCACGTGCCGTTCGCGTTCGGCGTCGCCATCTTCGCGTACGTCACGCTGGTGGTGATCCGACCACTATTGATGGGAGCGTGGGGCCACGGTTTCCCCTACGGCATCCTCAGTCACCTCGACTGGGTGTCGAACGTCGGCTACCAGTACCTGCATTTCCATTACAACCCCGCGCACATGCTCGCGATCACGTTCTTCTTCACGACCACCTTCGCGCTCTCGTTGCACGGTTCGTTGGTGTTGTCGGCGGCCAACCCCCGCAAGGGTGAGCCGGTGAAGACCGTCGAGCACGAGAACACCTTCTTCCGTGACGCCATCGGCTACTCGATCGGGACCTTGGGCATCCATCGTCTCGGCCTGTTCCTGGCGTTGTCGGCGGGTTTCTGGAGCGCGATCTGCATCGTCATCAGCGGACCATTCTGGACCAGGGGCTGGCCGGAATGGTGGACCTGGTGGCTCAACCTGCCGGTGTGGTAGGAGGCGCAAGACAATGCCTGGATATCAGAACATCTTTACCCGCGTTCAGGTGCATGCGCCGGCTTACCCCGGCGTCCCATCGGAGCGCCAGGAACTGTGGCCGCGACTCGGCAAGCCGTTTCACCTCTACTGGTTGGGCAAACTGGGTGACGCCCAGATCGGTCCCTTCCACCTGGGTACGACTGGTCTCGCCTCGCTGCTGTGCGGCTTCATCGCCATCGAGATCATCGGGCTCAACATGTGGGCGTCGGTCGGCTGGGATCCCATCGAGTTCGTCCGTCAGCTGCCCTGGCTGGCCCTCGAGCCGCCCGGTGCGGAGTACGGGCTCAGGCTGCCTCCGCTCAACGAGGGTGGCTGGTGGCTGATCGCCGGCTTCTTTCTCACCGCGGCGATCCTCTTGTGGTGGGTCCGCATGTACCGGCGCGCGCGCGCGCTCGGCATGGGGACTCACGTGGCGTGGGGATTTGCCGCCGCAATCTGGCTCTACCTCGTCCTCGGCTTCATCCGCCCGGTGATGATGGGGAGCTGGGCCGAGGCGGTGCCATTCGGCATCTTCCCGCACCTCGACTGGACGGCTGCCTTCTCGATCCGCTACGGCAACCTGTTCTACAACCCGTTCCACATGCTCTCGATCGCCTTCCTCTACGGCTCGACGCTGCTGTTCGCGATGCACGGCGCAACCATCCTCGCCGTCACCCGCTACGGTGGCGAGCGCGAGCTCGAGCAGATCGTCGATCGGGGTACCGCGTCGGAACGTGCGGCGCTGTTCTGGCGTTGGACGATGGGCTTCAACGCAACGATGGAATCCATTCACCGTTGGGCCTGGTGGTTCGCGGTGCTGTGTCCGCTCACCGGCGGCATTGGCATCCTGCTGACCGGCACCGCGGTCGACAACTGGTACCTGTGGGCAGTCAAGCACGGGGTGGCACCCGCCTACCCGGATGTCTATCCCGCGGTCGGCGATCCGGCAGGAGGCGCGCCATGAGACTGATCATCGATGTTCGCGCCGCGGTGCTGCTTGGCGCCGCGGTGTTCGCCCTCGCCGGCTGCGAAGCGCCGCCACCCGAGTCCACCCAGCAGGGCTTCCGCGGTACCGGCATGGTTGCCGTCGACGCCACCCCCCTTGCCGTGCGCGTGGCGGCGGAGCCGGCGCCACCGGCGTTGCCGCCGGCGGCGCCGCCGAGCGGGCCGAAGGCGTCCGAGATCTACCAGAACGTCCAGGTGCTGGGGGATCTCGACGTCGCTTCCTTTACGCGCCTGATGACGGCAATCACCTCGTGGGTGTCGCCGACCGAGGGCTGCGCCTACTGTCATGAGGGCGCCGACATGGCGTCCGATTCGCTGTACACGAAAGTGGTCGCACGGCGCATGCTCGAAATGACGCGCTTCATCAACAGTGAGGCGCAAGCCCACGTGGGGGCAACGGGCGTCACCTGCTACACCTGTCATCGCGGCCAGAACGTGCCCGCGCAGGTGTGGTACGCGAACGAGGAGGAAGCGGGCGTATTCGCCGGCAACCGCGCCGGGCAGAACGCGCCGTCGCCGGTGCCGCAGTACGCCGCGCTGCCCGTCGATCCGTTCTCCGGCACGCTCGATGGCGCCGCTGCCATCCGCGTCGCGACGACGACGGCACTACCGTCGGACAATTCGCGCAACATCAAGGATACCGAGGCGACTTATGCGCTGATGATGCATCTCTCGGAAGCGCTCGACGTCAACTGTACCTTCTGCCACAACACGCGCGCCTTCTACAACTGGGACGAGAGTCCGCCTGCCCGCGTCACCGCGTGGCATGGCATCCAGATGGTGCGCGCGTTGAACGGCGACTACGTCGCCCCCCTCGCGGATCAGCTGCCGGCACACCGCCTCGGTCCGACCGGCGATGCGCCCAAGGTCAATTGCGCGACCTGCCACCAGGGCCTGCCGAAGCCGCTGGGCGGGGTCAGCATGGTGGGCGACTTCCCGGCGCTGCAGGCGCGCTGAGGCGGGCGTGGCCGCGCCCGCACGACAGTCGGGGTCGTTGCCCGGGCTCACGGCACCGCCATTGCGCGCGGCAGCACCGCGCGCGCTGTGCACCGACTGCGGCATCTCGCGCAGCAGCGATCCGACCGACTGCGCGCGTGCCTGCCAGTTCATCCGTCCCGATCACGCGGCGCTCGAGCGGCGCGTGCATGGCCGCGAGCGCGACCCGAAGCGTGGCGACGAGCGGCATTTCGGACCCTATCGGCGCATGTATCGTGCGCGCCTGCGCGAGCCCCGTGAGGGCGCGCAGTGGAGCGGACTCACCACGCGCCTCGCCGAGCGCCTGCTCGAGAGCGGCGCAGTCGACGCGGTGCTGACCGTTGCGCCGGATCCGTCCGATCGCTGGAAGCCTCTACCCGTGCTCGTCACCGAGCCGGCCGAGCTGGCGCGCTGCCGCGGCATGCGCATGGGCTACGCGCCGCTGCTGGCGCTCCTCGAGCCGGCCCGCGCGCGCGGCTTTCGTCGCCTGGCCGTCATCGGCATTCCTTGCCAGGTGCATGCCCTGCGGGCGCTCGAGGAGACGCTCGGCTTCGAGGCGATCCACGTCATCGGCACGCCCTGCTCGGACAACACGACGACCGCGCGCTTCCACGAGTTCCTCGCGCTGCTGTCGGACCGACCCGAGACTATCGCCTACCTGGAGTTCCGGCCCGACTACCATGTCGAGCTGCGCTACGACGACGGTCGCCGCGAGGCGATCCCCTTTCTCCAGTTGCCACTGTCAGACCTGCCGCCGGACTTCTTTCCGTTGACCTGTCGCACCTGTGTCGACTACGTCAACGTGCTCGCCGATATCACGGTCGGCTACATGGGCGGTGATGGTGAGCAGTGGGTGATCGTCCGTAACGCACGCGGCGCGGCCCTGCTCGAACGCCTCGGCGACGAGGTACTGCTGAGCGCGCCGACCAGCGCCGGCCGGCGTGCCGGCGCGGTACAGGGTTTCATCGCCAACCTGCGGCGTTCCGCGGGCGGGCTGCCGGTGCGTCGCATGCCGCGCTGGCTGCGCCCGCTCGTCGCCCGCCTGATGCCGCGCCTGGGGCCGCGTGGGCTCGAGTTCGCACGCGCTCGCATCGAGATGAAAGCGGCCGAGACGCTGTTGCATCTCGCGCATGCGCGGCCGCGCCTGTTGCGCCACCTCGTACCACCTCACGTGTGGGCGCTCGCCGCCAGCATCGGCGTCGACCGGGCGAGTCTCGACGCCGAGGACAGGTCGCGCGGGCGCACCGCGCGTTCTGCGCGCGGACTGGCGACGACACGCGCGCGCGCCTGACGCGCGCCGCGCGTCAGCGCGGGGCCTGGCGCGCGTTGTGCCGCAGCAGGATCTCGAGCAACTCGGTCGAGCGCTCCACGCTGCTTTGCACGCCGTCCAGCATCTGTGGCATGCGCGCGGGGTTGAGGCCGTCGGTGATCTCGAGCGCGGCGAGCTGGGCGTTGTCGACGATCGCCGCCATCAGCTTGCGGAACTGGGCGTCCGCGTCGGCGGTGAGGCGCAGACGCGACAGGCGATCGCGGTCGATGATGCGTTCCTGGAAGCGGGCACGCGCACGCTCGGCGTTCTTCTGCACCGAGACGTCGGTGAGCAGGACGACGAAGCCGAGTAGTTTCTGGCGTGGCGAGATGACCGGATCGGCGCGCACCAGCAGCGGCAAGGTTTCGCTCGTCCCGGCCGCGAATGCGACCTCTGCGTGCCACGGTTGTCGCGCCGTGAGCAGGGTATCGAGACAGGCGCGTGCGGCGCCCCGATCGGCAAACGCGGCGGCGATGTCGAGCAGGTGCGTGGGCGTGTCGGCTGCCGGCCCGAGCAGCTGGGCCATGGCTTCGTTGAGCAGCAGCACGCGCCCGGCGGCATCGCTGATCAGCACCGGTTGTTCGGCATCGCCGACCTGTGCCTGCAGCGAGTCGAGCTGGTCACGCACGATCAGCGCACGCACCGAGCGGAACTGGCTGACCACATCGGCGACCGAGCCGGCGATGAGATTCGCCGCGGTCTCGTCGGTGTCGGACCAGGCATCGGCCGTGCCGCGCACGAGCTCGTGCCACTTGGCGAACGAGCGCCGCGGCGAGAGGTCGGCCGGATCGTCGCCGACGATGACCGCCTCGTGCGGATTGCCGCCCCACACCACCGTGCGTACCCGCTCGGGACGCATCCACATGAGGTATTCCCCGGGGGTGCGTGAGACCGGGGCCGCCAGTAGCCCGCACAGAATAGGGGCGAGCTCGGCGAAGCGGGGCTCCTCGCTGCCGAGCGCTGCCGTCGCGTAGATGGTGCTGCGCGGGCGGTTGTCGAGCCAGGCCGCGATCTCGCGCAGGTGCTCGGTCGCCGGTACTTCGCCAACGGTGTGGACCTGGCCTTCGAACAGCAGTGCCGCACCGGCCGCGCCCAGGGGCCATAGCAGCGGCTCGGCGCTGTCGAACAGCGCGGCGCGCCAGTCGCCGTGCTGTCGCGTGGCCGCGCGCATGTGTTGCTCGATGCGCCGCACGGCGAGTTCCGCGCGCGCCTGTGCAAAGCTTTCCAGCGCCGTGACGCGCGTGCTGACCGCCTCGGCGAGCAGCTCGCACTGCGTGCGCAGATCGTAGTCCACGCAGCGCGGCGAGTAGTGGTGGCAGGACACCAGGCCCCATAGCCTTCCGCCCACCATCAACGAGGCGACCAGCGTGCCGGACACGCCCATGTTGCGCAGGTACTGCACATGAATGGGAGACATGCTGCGCAGGGTGCACAGGGACATGTCCAGGTCGGCTCCGGTCACCGGGTTGATCACCGGTACCAGCGGTACCTGCTCGCTATGTACGTCACTCAGCAGGCGCACGCGGTTGCGCTCGTAGAGGCGCCGCGCGATCTGCGGGATGTCGGAGGCGGGGTAGCGGTTGCCCAGCAGTGGTTCGAGCTCGGGCTCGCGCGATTCCGCGAACACCTCGCCGTGGCCGGCTTCGTCGAAGCGGTAGATCATGACGCGGTCGTAGCCGGTCAGGGTCTTGAAGATCTCGCCCGCGGTATCGCTCAGAGCGGGCAGTGACGGCGCCTGCGCAATCCGTTCCAGGGCCTCGCCGAGCAGGCCCGAGATCGGCTGCGAGCGCTCGGCGCGCTCGAACTCGAGCACCACGAGTTGCTCGTGCGGCCGGTGTACGAGGCAATCGAAAGCGCCGCGCCGGATACCGGCTCGGCAGCTGACCGCGACCGGGATGCTGGCCGGGACGCGATCGAGGTACGGCGCGATACGGTCGGCGACGTCACCTGGCAAAGCGGCGACATGTTCGCCGATCGGATCACGACCGAGATCGAGAAAGCCTGCCGCGTTGGTGCTCGCCTGCACGACGCCGAGTGTCTGTGCATCGAGCACGAGCAGTGCCCCGTGCGGCTGGATGGCGCCCGCGAGATGGATGGGTTCGCGTTCGCAATTGGAGAGATCGGCAGCGCCGAAAGCCGGTGTCGAGCTTGCTCCGGGCAGGTCCTCAGCCTTCATCGAGCGACGCTTTGCGGGCTGGAATGGTGGCGTCCAGACCGTAGCGGTTCAACTTCGCATAGAGGCTCTGGCGGCTCACGCCGAGCAGGTCGGCCGCCGCGGTACGGTTACCGTCGGTGAGCTCGAGCGCAGCCTCGACGTAATGCCGCTCGACCGCGGCAACGGTCTCGCCGACGAGTGCCTTCAGACCCTTCTTCCCGATCTGCTCGGTGAGCGCGCTGAGCACTGCACCGAGCCCGCTGTCGTCGCCGCGCGTCGGCAGGCGTCGGCCGACGTCGCGCATGACGAGCGCGCAGCAGCGCGGCGCGGCGGGATCGTCGACGACGGCCGAGATCTCGACGTCCGCGGTGGCCGCGAACTCGCCGTGCACGGTCGTCGCCAGCAGGCGTACGCAGCCGTGGCGGAAGGCGTTGGCGAGCAGCACGCCGGCGTCGGGGCCGGGATTGCCGAGCCAGTGCGAGAGCCGCTTGCCCAGTGCCGCACTCGCCGCGCTGAGCTGGACCAGTTCGGCGAAGGCCGGGTTCGCGTGCAGGACCACGCCGTCGCGATCGGTGATGACGAAAGCATCGGCCGCGCGTTCGATGAGCGCCTCGACCGAGTAGGCCTGCGGCGCGTCGTTACGCACCGCGTCGCCGCTGCGGCCGGCCGTCATCTGCAGCAGGTAACCCTGGCCGCGCTCGGTCGTCATCGGTGCCGCGCGCAGCATCCAGGATGTCCGCTCGGGGCCGAGATGGACCACGATGCCCGGCGCCGCGCCCTGCTCGAGCACGCGCAACAGGAGTGCCTGCAGCGCACGCTGCTCGTCCGGCGCGAGCGCCTCGAGCAGGCTCACGCCATTCGCGCCGGCGCCCCGCGTGCCGTCCGGGTCGAGCGCTCGTGCCGCGGCCGGGTTGGCCTCGATGATGCGGCAGTCGGGCTGGCTCACTACCAGCACCGCTTCGCTGCTCGACTGGAACAGGCGCTGGTAGCGGGTCTCGACCTGGCGCAGCTTCCAGTAGTCGCGCTCCATCGCCTGTTGTGCCGCGACCAGCCGCTCCTGCAGCTGTGCGACCGCCTGCAGGCTCTTGCCCACCGCGATCAGGCTGGCACGATCGCCGAGCCGCACCGCGGTGTATTCCATCAGGATCTCGGCGCCACCGGGGAACTTCTGGTTGACCTGGCGGAACGCCGAGACGCCCTGCGCGGAGGCGTCGTCGATGAGGCGGCGCACCTTGTCTGCGCCGACATCGGCGACCGTCTCACTCCAGGCGCGCCCGATCCAGTCGGCGTAGTCGAACGCCGGAATGGCGGCTGAGTGGGTCACCTCCTGGATCACGCCGTCGAGGTCGAGCACGAGCGTGACGTCGGGCTGGGCGTTGTCAGTGTCGCTGGTCACAGGGGTAGCGGGGCGGTCCCGGGGAATTGGGGGCGGCTGGACCGAGCCCGGCGGGCGCCGGCAGCCGATGACGTTGCAGGCGGAGTATACACCTGCGAACTGCAGGGGAACGGGCTGGAATCAGAATGTTGGGTGATCGTAGGCAGAATTTCAGTCTGCGGCCTTGAAACGGTAGCCAACGCCGCGCACGGTATGGATGAAGGCCGGTTGCTCGGGATTGCGCTCGAAGCGCTTGCGCAGGCGCACGATGAAGTTGTCGACGGTGCGCGTGGAGGGAAAGACCTCCTCGCCCCACACCTGGTCGAGGATGTCCTCGCGTGCCACCACCTGCCCGCCGTGCTCGCTGAGCAGGCGCAGGATCATCGCCTCCTTGTGCGGCAGCTCGTGCTCGCGGCCGTCCCAGGCGCGCGCCCGGTAGCTGGCGAAATCCACCTCGTTGCCGCCGAAGCAGAGCGGTGTCGCGGCCCGCTCGCGGTACCATGCCGTGCGCCGCAGGATGGCCGCGACCCGCAGCAGCAGCTCGCGCAGGTGAAACGGTTTGCCGAGATAGTCGTCGGCGCCGGCTTCGAGACCCTCGATGCGGTCGCCCGCGTCGGCCTTGACGGTGAGGAACAGCACCGGGGTGGCGAGCCCGGCGGCGCGCAGGCGCGTGCAGACTTCGTAGCCATCCAGCCGCGGCATCATGACGTCGAGCACGACGAGGTCCGGCGGATCGGCTAGCGCGGCGTCGAGGCCGGCGGCGCCGTCGTAAGCGACCGCCACCGCGTAACCCTCGGCAGCGAGGTTCTCGGCGATGCCGTCGGCGAGATGGCGCTCGTCGTCGACCACCAGCACGCGCGCAGGCGCGTCACGTCGCTCAGTCATGTGCGGCGCTCCGTGGCCAGCGCAGCGCGATCGTCGCGCCGGCGCCGGGCCCGGCGCTGTGCGCGACCACGCGCGCGCCGGCCTGTGCGGCGAGCCGCGTTACGAGGTACAGGCCGAGCCCGCTGCCGCGGCTGCGCCGCGCGTGGTCATCGCCGACCTGGTAGAACTTGTCGAACAGCCGACGTGCTTCGCCCGGCGGGAAGCCGCAGCCGTCGTCGCTGACGATGATTTCGACATGCGCGCCTGCGCGCTGTGCCGTCACGTCGATGCGCGTGCCGGCGCCGTCGGCACAGGCCTTGAGGGCGTTGTCGAGCAGGTTGCGCAGGATCGTCGCCAGTGCGCCCGGGTCGATGTCGAGCGCGAGTTCGGGTGGGTCGATGCGCCGGCTCAGGGCGATGCCGGCCGCGTCCGCGCGCGCGGTGTGCTCGTCGAGCGCCTGCGCGATGGCGGGGCCGAGCATGATGCACTGCGGCCGCGCCGGCTGGCGACCTTCTTCGAGGCGCGCGGTATCGAGCAGGTTGTCGACGGTGCGCAGCAGGCGCTCGCAGTCGCTGATGATGCGCGGCGTCCAGCGGCGCGTCGCCGCGCCATCGTCGTGGCGGGCGAGGCTTTCTGCGGCCAGGCGGATACTCGCGAGCGGGCTCTTGAATTCGTGCGAGACACCGGCAAGAAAATTCTGCTGGCGCCGTCGCAGCGCGGCGTCGTGCCGGATGGCAGCGGCGACGACGGCCATGCCGCCGACGAGCACCAGCAGAAAAAAGCCGCCTTCCCAGAAATATCGGCGCGCGCGGTCGTGGCGCGTCTGCTCGAGCTCGGCGAGCACTGCCGGCGCCACGCGCACGCCGCCGTTGGAGACGTCGTGTTCGAGGTAGGGCGGCAGCGCTTCACCGCTACCCGCCGCGTGGCTGCGCGCGAGATCGGTATAGAGCGCGGTGATCTGGCGGGCGATGGTGTCGTCGTGGTGCAGGCTCTCTCCGATCCACCAGGCCACCTGGGCTGAACAGATCGCGAGCAGGAGGACGAAGCCGGCCTGCAGCAGATTCGTATGATCGCGCTTGAGCGCCATGCGCCACCCTCGTCGCGTACGGGAACCCGCCTGCATCTTAGCCGCGGCCGCGCCGAGGCTCATCCGCGCGCTCCCTGCCGCGGCGATTCGAGGGCGGCGCGCAGCTCGTCGGCGAACTCGGTTTCCAGGCCGCCGAGGAAGGCATCGATGGCACCTTCCGGGCCATCGCGCAGCAGGCCACGCAGGCCGACGCAGGGGATGTGCGCGAAGCGTCGCGCGAGCACCCGCGCCCAGCGTCGCACGGCATCCTGCTCGGCGCTGCCGAGGCCACGCAGGTCGTGGTCGAGCAGGCGCTCGACGCCGCTCTCCGCGGTGTGCTGGTAGCGCTGCTGGAGTCGTGCCGCGAGCGGCCCGTAGCGTCGTTCGGCGAGTTCGCCGACGAAGCGTTCGAGGGCCGCGTCGACCAGTTCGCGGGCGCCGGCCGCGGCGCGGGTGCGTGCCCCGCGGTTGTCGGCTGCCAGCGCCGTGATCGCGCCCATGTCGATGCGGGCGAGATCGAGCGCAGCGCAATCACCGGCGTCGACGTCCGCCGGCACGGCCATGTCGACCACGAGCAGGCGGCAGCCGGCCGGTGCGTGGGCCTGCAGGCGTTCCAGCGTGCCTCGGCCGAGCACGGTTCCCGGTGCGCCGGTCGCGCTGAGCAGCGCGCTGACCGCGCGCGCGCCGTCGCGCGCGAAATCCTCGAGTGCCATCGCCTCGGCGCCGTGGCGCCCGGCCAGCGTGCGTGCGTGCGCGCGGGTACGGTTGACGATCAGCATGGGGACCTCGCGCGCGGCCAGCGTCGCGGCCGCGCGCTCGGTCATCGGCGAGACTCCGACCAGCGCCACGCGGCCGCCGTGCTGCCGCTGTTGCTCGACCACGTGGTCGGCTGCGATGGCGGCGAGCGAGACGCGTCCGTTGGCGATGGCAGTGGCGCTACGGACGTGCGCGGCGACCCGGTAGGCGGCATCGAACAGCGCGTCCATGTCGGCACCGCACAAGGCGTGCTCGCGTGCCATCGCATGCGCGGCGCGCACCTGGCCGGCGATTTCGGCTTCGCCGAGGCAGGCGGAATCGAGCGCGCTGGCCACGAGGAAGAGATGCTCGGCCGCGCCTTCGCCCGACCATGCGCGCAGCGCGCGGGCCGCCGCCCCCGGTGCCGGCATCGCGCCGCTGAGCAGCGCGTAGGCGGCGGCACGCAGGTCGCGGCGCGGTGCCCCGGGTGCGCCGAGGTACACGAGCTCCACCCGGTTGCAGGTGCCGATGTAGACGACGTCGGTGAGCTCGAACTCGTCGGCGAAGGCGGCCAGGCGCGCTTCGCGGTGTTCCGGCGCCAGTGTGAAGCGGGCGAGGGTGTTGCTGTCGCCCTGGCGCCACGAGACGCCGATCATGCCGAGCCGTTCCAGCATCGCGGGATTCCATGCAAGCGTGTGACGAAGAGATAGCACGCGCGCCGCCGGCCCGTGTCACAGCTATGTCACGTTGGCCGGTTTCAGGTCACCACGCGGGCGAGGGAGATCGCGAGGTAGAAGACCCCGGTGCTGCCGAGCAGCACGCTGCTTACCCATCCCGGCGCCAGCGCCCTGGGCAGGTGAGCGCGATTGACGAGCAGAATGAGTACGACTATCAACGGCGTGTGGGCGGCGGCGACCACGCCCGATGCCGACATCAGCGCCACCGGGTCGCGCACCGCGAGACACAACGCCGCTGGCGCGAGGCCCGTGACGACGAGCGCGTAGGCGCGTTTGAGCATGCGCCGTTGCAGCCACGGCGGGCGCCGGCGCGGGCCGAGCAGCAGCAGGGTGATGTCGGCGAAGCTGCGCGACCAGCCGTCCTGGTTGGCGACGACGCTACCGCCGAGCGCGAACACGGTGAGCACAATCAGCGCCCAGAAGCCGAACGCTCCCCACACGCCCTCGAGCAGGCGCGCGAGGTCGCGCGCGACATCGGGCCCGGCCGGCACCAGTCCGCGCGGCGCGAGCAGCTCGGCCCCGAGCACGTTGAAGGCGAGGATGACGCAGGCGCCGCCGACGACGGCGAGCAACGCGGCGCGCGAGACCAGCACGAGCCAGCCGCGCAGGCGCACGGTGGGTTCTGCCAGGGCGCCGGGCGCCTCGTCCGTGGGCGGCTCCTGGTGTTCGCCGGACAACGCGCTGGCGCCACCGTAGCCGTGGGTGGCGGTCCAGTACGCGAACCACACGATGCCCATCGAGCCGGCCAGAATGGTGCCGACCCAGGGCAATATGAAGGCCGGGTCGAAGTCGGCCGGCAGTCGCGGTACGAGCCCCGCGGCGAGGGCGGACGGTGCCGGCGCCACGCGCACGGCGGCAGCGACGCTCAGGACAATCAGGATGATTGCCATCGCGCGGCTCACCCGCTCGAGCACGTCATACTCGCCGAACGCGACCAGACCCGCCGCTCCGAGCACCAGGGTGACCGTGTACAGCACCTGCGGGCCGCCCCCGAGCGCCGCACCGACGGCGCTGCCGACCAGGGCGGCGAGCCCGGCCACACCGACCACCGCGGCGAGGAGCTGGGGTACGAAGATCACCCACAAGGCCCAGCCGCGTGGCCCGGGCAGGCGACTGAAGCCATCGAGCAGGGTGCGCCCGGTAACCGTGGTGTAGCGAGCCGCCTCGCGGATCATCAGCCACATGCAGGCGCAGGTCAGGATGGCCAGCCACACCAGCGCGTACTCGTAGCGTGCCGCGACCCGGGGCGTGAACAGCACCGACCCGGAGCCGACGGCCGACACCATCCACACCAGCGCCGGGCCGTACCAGCCGAGGCGTGCACGACCGTGCGGTACGGCGCGCGGCGCCGCGCGCACCATTGTGCTGGCGTCCGCGCTCATCGGCGCAATCCCCGCGCACGGTCGGGTGTGGCATCCGTTACCATGCGCGGCCACCCCTGCCGCTCGTCCCCGTGCCGTGAACGCCGCGTCCGACCCGCCTATCCCGTCGCCGCCGGCCAGCCGTTGGCTGATCGCCAACCTGCTCGCTGCCATCAGCTACGGCCTGCTGTCGATGACGGTGTGCCTGCCGTCGATGCCGGAATGGACGGCGCAGTTCGCGGCGACCCAGGCCGACGTCCAGCTCACTTTCTCGAGCTTCGTGGTCGCCTTCGGCGCCGCCCAGCTGGTCTACGGTCCGCTCTCCGACCGCTACGGGCGCCGCCGCCTGCTCGGCGCCGGTTTCCTGCTCGCGCTTGCCGGTTCGCTCGCGGGGGCGCTTGCCGACAGTCTCGCCATGCTCGTCGCGGCGCGCTTCGTGCAGGGTGCCGGGGCGGCCGCCGGCATGGTGCTCGGCCGTGCCATGGTGCAGGACTTCTTCAGCGGCGCCGACCGGCCGCGGGTGATGGCCTACACCGGCATGATCCTGGGCGTATGTCCGCCGCTTGCGACGCTGGTCGGCGGGCAGGTACACGTGTACATCGGCTGGCGTGCCAATTTCGTTCTCGCTGCGCTGCTCGCCGCGCTGCTGCTGGTGACGACGCGCCTCGCGCTGCCGGCGGAGGCTCGCCGAGCCCCGGCCGGGCACTGGTTCGGCGAGTTCCTCGCCGCCTACGCGACACTGCTGCGCCTGCCCGCCTTCCTTGGTTACACCGCCATGCTCGCGATGTGCACGGGGACTTTCTACGCTTTCCTCGCCGGTGCGCCGGTGGTGCTCGCCGGCTACGGCGTGGGCCCGGCGACGATCGGCTGGTTCATCATGTTCCCGCCGTCGTGCTACATCCTCGGTAACTTCCTGGTCAGCCGCCTGGTGCGCCACATGAGCGACCACCGGCTCATGCTGCTCGGACAGTTCACCGCGCTGAGCGGCATCGGCATCGTGCTGGTGCTCGCACTGGCCGGCGTGCACTCGCCGTTCGCGGTTGCCGCGCCACTCGCCCTGCTCGGTCTCGGTCACGGCCTGATGATGCCTTCGACGCTGGCCGGCACGGTCAGCCTGGTGCCGGCGCTGGCCGGCGCCGCGGCGGCCGGCGGTGGTCTCGCGCAGCAGCTGTTCGGCGCCGTCGGCGGTTACCTCGTGGGCCTCGTACCTCACGACGACGCCATCAACCTCGCGCTCTTGATGGGGCTGTTCATGTCGCTCTCCCTGGTCAGCCAGCGCGTGCTGCTGTCGCGGCGCGCCGCGCGCGCAGGCTGAGCGTCCGCTTGTAAGGCTTGCACGGCGCTGTACGGAGCGGTAGCGAACAAGCCGCTGCCGGCGCCACTGGGCCGCGCGCGTGTTGCGCAGTCGCAAGGCGCGTGCCAGCCGGGTGGGGCAGAAGCCGGGTTGGCACGCGAATTGAACGCAGCGTGGCACCGCGCTTGCCGCGCGTCGCGAACAGGAGGCCCGGTGTTCGGTTTCGAACTCGATACGGTGGTGCAGCACCTGCTGCAGATTGGTGTCGCCTACCTGCTCGCACTGCCGCTGGCGTGGAACCGTGAACATTCGGCGCAGAGCGCCGGCCTGCGCACCTTTCCGCTGGTCTCGGTCGCCGCCTGCGGCTACATGCTGACCGGGATCCAGGTGCTCGGCACCACCGATGCCGAGTCGCGCGTCATCTACGGCATCGTCACCGGGATGGGCTTCATCGGTGGCGGTGCGATTCTCAAGACGCGTGACGGCGTCGCCGGTACCGCTACCGCGGCGAGCCTGTGGAATACCGGGGCGATCGGTGTTGCCGTCGCCTGGCACCGCTACGAGATCGCGAGTGTGCTCGCGGTGATCAACTTCCTCACGCTGCAGTGCGTAACCTGGCTCAAGGAGCAGCCACCGCGTGACTGAGCCGCGCTCGGCTGTCGGGCGCCGCGCTACAAGGCGATGCCGCCGAGCTTGACGTCGAGATACTCCTCGATGCCCTCGCGCCCGCCTTCGCGCCCGATGCCGGAATCCTTGATCCCGCCGAAGGGGGCGGCAGCCGCAGTCGGGTTGATGTCGTTGATGCCGACGATGCCGAAGTCGAGTGCTTCGAAGCTCCTCAGCGCGGTGCGCAGGTCGTTCGTGTAGACGTAGGCGGCGAGGCCGTAGGCGGTGTCGTTGGCGAGTGCGATGACGTCGTCGCCATCGTCATAGGGCACCACCGCGGCGACCGGGCCGAAGGTCTCCTCGCGATAGATGAGCATGTCCGGCGTAACGTCGGCGAGCACGGTCGGTGCGTAGAAGGTGCCGGCAGCGAGCGCGCCTTCGGTGAGTCGCGTGCCGCCGGTCAGGCAGCGCGCGCCGCGC
This sequence comes from Gammaproteobacteria bacterium, assembly GCA_040220855.1. Classification (GTDB taxonomy): domain Bacteria; phylum Pseudomonadota; class Gammaproteobacteria; genus JACKNG01. The sequence goes on from JAVJVZ010000002.1 coordinate 30,420, forward strand.
GCGAGCGCGTCGCGCACCTGTGCATCGACCTTGGCAATCGCTGCCGGGTTGATCAGCGGCCCGATGCCGACGCCCTGCTCGAGCCCGTTGCCGACGACCAGGCGCTCGACGCGCGCGGTGAGTTCGGCCAGGAAGGGTTCGACCTGCGCGCGATGCACGTAGAAACGGTTGGGACTGATGCAGGCCTGGCCCATGTTGAGGAACTTGACCGCCGCTGCGCCCTTGGCCGCGTGCACCGGGTCGGCGTCGGGGAAGACGATGAAGGGTGCATGCCCGCCGAGCTCGAGCGAGATGCGCTTCATGTGCGCGCCGGCGGCCGCGGCGAGCTGCTTGCCGACCGCGGTGGAGCCGGTGAAGGTCAGCTTGCGCACGCGCGGATCGCCAACCAGGACCTCGCCGACCGGTCGCGGGTCGCTGGTGGTGACGAGATTGATGACGCCGTCCGGCACGCCGGCTTCGACGAGCAGCTTGAACACCTCGATCGCGATCAACGGTGTTGCCTCGGCGGGCTTGAGTACCACCGTGCAGCCCGCCGCGAGCGCCGGACCGAGCTTGCGCGTGAGCATCGACACCGGGTAGTTCCAAGGCGTGATCGCGCCGACCACGCCGACCGGCTGGCGGCGCACCAGGAAACGTTGATCGGCGCGCGGTGACGGTAGGATATCGCCGTAGACACGCTTGGCCTCTTCGGCAAACCAGGACAGGAAATCGGCCGCGTACTGGGTCTCGATGGCAGCCGCGCGCAGAGGCTTGCCCTGTTCCTGCGTGAGCAGGCGCGCGAGTTCGCCCTTGCGCTCGACCATCAGCGCATAGGCGCGCTGCAGGATCTCGGCACGTTCGAAGGCACTCCGCGACGCCCATGCGGGCAAGGCCGCGTGCGCGGCGTCGATGGCAGCGACGGTCTCGGCGGCGCCGCCATCGGCGACCTCGCCGAGCAGCTCGCCGGTGGCAGGATTGGCGACCGCGAAGCGGCGCGCGGCATTGAGCCAATGGCCATTGATGAGCATGAAAGCCTCGTTGCGGGTTGAACCGCGCGCCATGCTAGCGATGCGCAGCGACGGCGTCACCCACCGGTGCACTCACGGACGGTAGCGCGCGAACAGCGAATCGAACTCGTCGGCTCCGAGTTCGAGTTCCTCGACGGCCAGCGTGAGATGGCGGTCGACTGCCGTGCGCACCAGCGCGTTGACTTCGAGCACGGTTTCGAGCGGCACGCTGGCGAAGCGGAAATCACTCACCGCGAGCCCCGCCTTGCCGGTGTCGGTGTCGATGCCGAGTGGCAACACCACGGGCAGCAGGTTGCCATCGAGCATCAGCTTGAAGCCACGGTAGACGCTGCCGACGAAATCGAGCACGTTCTCGTCGGTATCCGCGACCAGGCGCGCGATCACGCGCAGGCGCGTGGTGCTGAGGTCGACCGGAATGGTGCAGTGGTCGGGGCCGAGAAAGGTGAGGCTGTGCCATTCGCGATCGTGCAGGTCGACCAGCGCGCCGAGAATGCCGAGATCCCAGCACGGCGCGACGCTCGAAGCCGCAACGTTGCGCAGGCAGCCACGATCCCTGAAATGCACCGCGCCCTTGTCCATGACGAGGTTGCCGACATGGGCACGGTCGCCGTGACAGACGAGCATGGGCAGCTCGCCCAGACCACGCAGGAACAGGCGGCTGTACAGGCTCGCAGCGGGCGGCGGGGTACTCATGCCGGACGCCAGGTGGTCGCGGGTACCCCGGTACCGAGCAGGGCCGCGCAGGCGGCTGCCGGCAGCGGGCGGCTGACCAGGTAACCCTGGATGACGTCACAGCCCAGCCCGGCAAGGGTCGCCACTTGTTCGCGTGTCTCGACGCCCTCGGCGACGACGGCGAGACCGAGGGTGTGCGCGAGCCCGTTCACCATGGTGACGATGCTGCGGCAGTACGGATCGTCCTCCATCTCGCTGATGAAGGAGCGATCGATCTTGAGCATGTTGACCGGCAGCCGCGCAACGTAGGCGAGCGAGGAGTAGCCGGTGCCGAAGTCGTCGAGGGCGATCGTAACGCCGAGTCCGCGCACGATGTTGAGCTTGCGCACCGCCTCGGCATGGTCATCCATGATCATGCTCTCGGTCAGCTCGAGTTCGAGCGCGGCGGCGTCGCCAAAGCTGTCGACGGCCAGCAGGACATCGTCGAGGAAGGACTTGTGGCGCAGCTGCAGGGCCGAGATGTTGACGGCGATGGGCGGCGGCGCGAGCCCGGCTGCCTGCCACGCGCGGTAGTCGTGCGCTGCGCGCGACAGTGCCCAGCGGCCCAGCTCGAGGATCATGCCGGTCTCCTCGAGCAGCGGGATGAAGCGCCCTGGCGGCACCAGGCCGCTGTCGGGGTCGTCCCAGCGCACCAGGGCTTCGACGCCGACGATCGCGCCACTGACGAGACTCAGCTTGGGTTGGTAATGCAATACGAAGTGTTCGGCGTCGAGCGCGCGCCGCAGGCGCCCCTCGAGCGCGAGCGTGTCGGCGACACGCTCGTTGAGCGAGCGCTCGTAGAAGAGGAAGGTCGTGGCCTGCGCCTTGGCCTCGGCAAGCGCGGCCTCCGCGTTGCGATAGAGCGTCTCGGCATCCTTGCCATCCTGTGGCCACACCGCGGCACCGAGCGCGAAGCCGATGTGCAGGTTGTCGTCACCGACTGCGATCGGATGTTGCACGGCATGCGCGGCGAGTTGCTGCACGCGGTGGGCGATCTCGGTCGGATCGCGCACCTCGGCAAGGAAGCTCGCGAAACCGTTGGCGGCAACGCGCGCGAGGTTCTCCGGCGCATGCGCCCAGGTGAGCAGGCGGCGCGCAATCTCTCTCAGTACGTTGTCGCCGCCGGCAAGACCGTAGGTTTCGTTGATCGAGCGGAAGCGTTGCACGTCACCGAGGATCACGACCAGGTGCGTGCCGGGCAGCGCATTGTGCACGGCGTGCGCGAGATGCTCGAGGAACAGTCGCCGATTGGGCAGGCCGGTGAGGGCGTCGTAGTAGGCGAGGTAATCGGCCTGCGCGGCCTTGGCCATGTAATCGAGCGCGAAGGAGACGTCGCCGGCGAGTTCGATCAGCAGGCGGATTTCCTCGCCGTTGAAGAAGTCGCGCTCGTGTGCCAGCAACACGACGCAACCGACCGCCTCGCCCTCGAGCAGCAGCGGCAGCGCGATCGCCGAGCGGAAGTCGTGCGCTATGGCACGCGGGGGTGCCTGCGGCGCGATGCCGGCGAGGAGGTCGTTACTCCATGCCGGCAGCAGGGTTCGCAGGGCCTGGCCGATGATGCCCTGCCCGCTCGGCATATCGTCCGGCGTCAGCGCGCCGCTGCGCAGCAGGTCGTCGCGCGTCGCCACACCGGCCCAGGCAAGCGGTCGTACCGCCTGTGTCACGCCCTCGCGCAGGCCGATCCACGCTGAACCGAAACCGCCGTGCTCGATCGCGATGCGGCAGGTCTCGGTGAACAGTTCATCTCGCTCGCGCACGCGCACGATGAGGCCGTTGATGCTGCTGAGTACGGCCTGGATGCGGCTGAGCCGCACCACGCGCGCCTCGGCCGCGCGGCGCTCCGCCACCTCCCGTTCGAGCGTCGCGGCATGCTGCGTGAGGCGCGCATAGAGGCTGCCATTTTCGTAAACCCGCCCGGCGAGTGCCGCGCTCGTGGCGACGAGCACGCCGTCGTCATCGTCGAAACCTTCCGCGTCGAGCTTGTCGGCAAGGCCGATCCAGCCATAGGCGTGTGTCGGCGAGCGCAGCGGTGCGACCAGCAGGTTGCGCGCGCGCGGTAGTCCGGGCAGGTAGGCGGCCGCATTGCCATTGTTTGCGCTGACCGCGTAACTGCATTCGAAGGCGGGCTCCCAGCGCGAGGCAAAGGCGGCTTCGAGCGCCGCGCCGTCGAGCCGTTCCGGGATGTCCGCGTCGAGCCCGGCTACCGCCACGCAGCGCTTGCGCGAATCGCCATCGTGCTTGAACCCGGCCACGGCGAGGGCGTAGCGCGCGCCAATCAACTCGCGGGCCATGTCGACGAAACCCTGCAGGAGCCGCTCCGGATCACGTTCCGAGGCGAGGCCGACCTGGCCGCGCTGGAAGGCGAGCAGGCGCTGGTTGGCGTGTTCGAGCTGCTCGGCGGTGCGCGAGAGTTGACGGTTGACCACGCGCGCGTGATCGGCGGCGAAATGACCACTGGCGGCGGGCTTCGTGGCGTTGCCCGGCCGCGTGTCCGCGAGCGCAGCGGCGACCGTCGTGATGATCTCTTCGGGCTCGCAGGGCTTGGTGAGCAGGTGCTCGACGCCGCAATCCCGGGCCAGGCGCGCCGCCTCCTGTCCCTGGTACCAGGCGGAGTAGAACACGACCGGAATGGCGGCGACGCGCGGATCGGCGCGCAGCTGCTGCACGAACTCGTAGCCGTCCATGGCCGGCATGAGGATGTCGGAGATGATGAGCCTGGGTTGCTCGCGGCGCGCCAGCGCGAGGCCGGTGAAGCCATCCGCCGCCTCGAGAACGCGGTAGCCGCACGGCGCGAGCACGGCGGCGAGCAGATCGCGGTTATCGGCGTTGTCGTCGACGACGAGAATGGTGGTCATGGTCGGTTCAGCGCTCCCGCGCGCGGATGGCGGTGACGTCGGCTACGAAGGTGGCCGGGTCGATGGGTTTGGCGAAGTAACCGTCGAAGCCTGCAGCGAGTGCAGCATCACGATCGCCCGAACGCGCCGCCGCAGTCACCGCGACGAGCGGTACGCCGGCCAGCGCCGGGTCATCCTTGAGTGTGCGGGCGACGCCATGGCCGTCGCAGTGCGGCAGGTCGAGGTCGCACACGATGAGCGTCGGCCGGTGACGTCGCGCGGCCGCGATGCCGGTGATGCCGTCACGGGCGGTGTGCACCAAGCAGCCGGCGTGCTCGAGCAGGTAGACCATCAGGTCGAGGCTGCCGGGATGGTCTTCGATGACGAGTACGCTCGGCATGTTCAAGCGGGCGCCGGCAAGGTGAGGCTGAACACGCTGCCGGCACCGTGTTCACTGTAGAGGTTGATGTGCCCGCCGAGCAGCTCGGCGAGGCGCGCGCTCAGGTGCAGTCCGAGCCCGGTGCCTTCCTGCAGGCGTTCGCGCGCCTCGTCGAGTTGGGCAAAAGCTTCGAACAGGCGCGCGCGATCGGCTTCGCGGATGCCGATCCCGGTGTCGGCGACGGCGATGACGGCATCTGCGCCGCCGGCGCGCGCTTCGCGCGTGACGCTGATGCGCACGCCGCCCTGGTCGGTGAACTTGATTGCGTTGTTGGCCAGGTTGAGCAGGATCTGGGTCAGGGCACGGCGGTCGGTACTGAGCACCAGCGGCGGTTCGGGCAGGGCGACAGTGAAGCTGAGGCCGCGTGATTCGGCGAGCATGCGTAACGTGCTTTCGACTTCGCGCACGACGTCCTGCACCTCGACCCGCTCGAGGTGGAGTTCGACCTTGCCGGCCTCGATGCGCACCACGTCGAGGATGTCGTTGATGAGCGCCAGGAGGTGCTGAGCATTGCGCTTGACGGTGCCGAGCTGACGTTCCTGTTCGGTATTGAGCGGGCCCGGCAGGCCCATCAGCAGGGTGCCGGTGAAGCCGAGGATGGCGTTCAGCGGCGTTCGCAGTTCGTGGCTCATGGTGGCCAGGAACTGGTCCTTGGCACGATTGGCGTCGGCGAGCTCGAGGTTCTTCTGGCGCAGCGCAAGCTCGAAGGTCTTGCGTTCGCTGGTGTCGCGAATCGCGGCCATGGCGAGGGTGCGCGCGCCGAGCGCGAGCGGGCTCAGGCTGATCTCGACCGGGAACTCGGTGCCGTTGCTGCGCAGGCCGAACAACTCGAGCCCGACCCCCATCGGGCGCGTGCGCGGACGCTCGAAGAACGTGCTGCGGTGACCGGCGTGGTCGTTGCGGTAGCGTGGCGGCAGCAGCGTCTCCACCGTGCGCCACAAGAGCTCACCGGGACGATAGCCGAACAGGTTCTCGGCCTGCTGGTTGGCCAGCACGACGACACCGTCCTCGTTGACCAGCACCACCGCGTCGGGCACCGATTCGAGCAGCGTGCCGAAGCGTGCGTCGAGGTCACGCCCGTCGGCGAGTGCGCGCTCGTGGGTCGCATCGACATCGCGGTCGGGTTTGTCGTCGGTGCTCTTCAACGCCTGCCTCGCGGCGCTTGGCTGGCCCCCGAACGGACCTGTGGTGTGCGCTCGAACATGCTGCCGCATCTCCCCTGCTACTGGCTTGGCGGCGGCGCTCCTTCGTCGCAGTCAATAGAAAATCGATCAATAGAGTATCGCTTTGATCGGTTCAAGCGAAATATTATCTGATCTAAGTCAATATTCGTTACGAATGTCGATGGCGTGAAGCGGGGGCATGTCGAAGGGTGGCGAAACGCTGCTGCGGGGAGCGATGCGTGCCGTGGTCGAACGGTCCGGGCGGACCGGGGGTAGCCGGGAATACTCGGGCCTGTTGATCCTTCATTGCCGCCTCTGCTGCCCCTGGAAACGCGGTAGTCGAGGCGCGGTGAGCGGGGTTTGGTCGTTCCGGATGAGCGCGCTGCAACGCCGGGTGGCGGCTTTTCAGGGGCAACCCTTCGGGCTGTGTTCCGGTTTGCGTCCGGCGGCGTTATCGCTCACGCGCGTACCATGACCACACCGCGCTCGCTCTGCCTCGCCGGGTCGCAAACAGGGGCAACAGAGGTGGCGATGACAGATCAACCGGCCATAACATGACCGGCGCAGACAAGCGCACGATCAGCTACGACCATGCATTACTGGTTGCTCAAGACCGAGCCGGAGACCTTCTCCTTCGACGATCTCCTGGCGCGCGGCGCCGCGGGTGAGACCTGGGACGGCGTGCGCAACCACCAGGCGAGTGCGTTCCTGCGCGAGATGGCGGTGGGAGACCGGGGCTTCTGCTACCACAGCGGGCGCGAACGACGCATCGTCGGCACGCTCGAAGTGACACGCTCGAGCTATCCCGACCCGACCGACGCCGGCCGGCGTTTCGTCGCCGTCACCGTGCGCGCGCTCGAGCGTCTGCCGCAGCCGGTCACGCTCGCCGCAATCAAGGCGGATGCCCGGTTCGCCGATTTCGCGCTGGTGCGTCAGCCGCGCCTGTCGGTGATGCCGGTCACGATGCAGGCATGGCGCCGCCTGCTGCGTCTGGCCGGCGGCTGAGCCGCGCTCACGCGTCGGCGGTGAACTTGACGCAGGCGCGCACGCGGTTGCCGCAGCCGAGATAGGCGAGCTCGTCGAAGCTCATCAGGTTTGCCAGCGCGATGCCGCGGCCATGCAGGTCGAAGGCGCGCGCGGGGTCGATGTGCAGGAAGCCGGCGTGGTCGAAACCGGCGCCTTCATCCGCGATGGTGATGCACAGGCAGGTTGCGCTGCGCTCCAGCGTGAGGGTGACGACCTTGTCCGCATAGGTGGGGCTGGCAAGACGCCGCGCTACTTCGTCCTCCCACGCGCCGCCCGCGAGCAGGCGACTCTTCTCACCGTAGCCGATACCGAGATTGCCGTGCTCGATCGCATTGACGAGCAGCTCGAGGAGGCCGGAAGCAACCCGCTCGGGTTCCGGAAAGAGCCCCGCCAGGTGACTCGCCAGCGCGCGCGCCTCGTCAAGCGTGCGCAGGTGGAAGGTGGCGCTGTCGAGCAGCTCGAGCACCTGCAGGCTCGCCGCCTGGGTTGCCTGCAGTTCGCAGTAGCTGGCGTGCTGGCCGACCGCGGCCTTGACGATCATCGACAGCACGTCCGGCTCGAACGGCTTGGTGAGGTAGAAATAGGCGCCGGCATCGATACCTTCCTGCAGACTCGCGTGGCGGTCGTCGCCGGTCTCGATGATCACCGGCAGGCGCCGGAAGCGCGGTTCGGCCTTGACCCGGCGCAGCAGGTCGAGACCTTCCATGTCGGGCAGCCCGCGGTCGAGCAGCATGGTGGCGGGCGTCGCGTCGGTCGCGGCCAGCGCGGCCCATGCCGCGCTGCCGGTGGCGACATGCTGCACCGCGTAGCCGGCATCGTCGAGGACGTTCTGGATGTAGGCGGCGACGACGGGCTCGTCTTCGACCAGCAGGACGGCGTTGCTTGCACGCATGCGTTATCGATTTCCCTGTAGCACGGGTTGGTGATTGCACGCGCCGGTTGGTGGCGCGGGCGGGGCGGCTGCTTCGCACCAGTCGACGCCACGACTGCGCAACGTCTTCCAGCCGGCCGCGTCGCGGAACGACGGCGGACGTCCGCCCTAGCGGCCGCATGTGCGGAGACTTGAAGCGCGCGGCGACGCACGCGGTATGCTGGCGCCCGCCGCTCGCGGGCGGCGCATCGAAGCAAGCCGAGGATCTCGCCCATGAACGTCCCCGTCCCGGAAGGTATCGCAGCGGTGCCGGTCAGCGCGTGGCTGGCTGCGCATGTGCCCGGGCTGACCTTGCCGCTCGATTTCCGGCTCATCGCCGGCGGACATTCCAACCTCACCTATGGCTGTACCGATGCCAGCGGGTCGACCTGGGTGCTGCGCCGCCCACCGCTCGGCCACGTGCTGGAGTCGGCCCACGACATGGCCCGCGAGCACCGCATCATCAGCGCCCTGGCGGACAGCGCCGTCCCCGTCGCGCCGGTACGCGGGCTGTGCGAGGATCGCGCCGTCAACGGCGCGCCTTTCTACGTGATGGATTTCGTCGAGGGCGACGTGCTGCACGACCGCGACGCCGCGGCACGTCTGCCGATGGCCGAGCGCCGTGCGCTCGGGGAGCATGTCGTCGACGTGCTCGCCAGCCTGCATGCCATCGACCCCGCCGCGGTCGGGCTCGGTGACCTCGGCCGCCACGATGGCTACATCGCGCGCCAGCTGCGGCGCTGGACGCGCCAGTGGGAGGCGACGACGACGCATCCGATCCCGGCCATGGAAGCGTGCGCGCGCCTGCTCGCCGAGCGCATGCCGGCGCAGGCCGGTGTCGCCATCGTGCACGGCGACTACCGGCTCGGCAATTTCATCGTCGGCGAGGGCCGCATCCGCGCGGTGCTCGACTGGGAGCTGTGTACGCTGGGCGACGCGCTCGCAGACCTCGGTTACCTCCTCAATGCCTGGCCCGGACCGGGTGAGACCATCGCCGGCGTCGACGAGCACGTGCCGACCGTGGCCGGCGGTTTCCTGACGCGTGCCGAACTGCTCGATGCCTATGCCCGTGCCAGCGGCCGCGACGTCTCGCGCATCGATTATTACCGCGCATTCTCGTTCTGGCGCATCGCGGCGATTCGCCAGGGGGTGTACAAGCGCTACCTCGAAGGCGCCATGGGCAGCGCAGCCGAGGTCGACCTCGATCTCTTCAAACGCAGTGTCGAACGCTGCGCCGAGGCGGCACTCGCCCTGCTCGATGGCTGAACGGGGCCGCCACCGCTTGATCGCGCAGGGGCGGAAGCAGGCATAATCCAGCGCACACGGGCGCCAACGCAGGGGAGCATGATCGACAAGCGCTACGCGAGTGCGGCGGCGGCCATCGCCGACTGCGCGGATTTGCACGACGGCGCGGTGGTGCTGGTCGGCGGCTTCGGCGACGCCGGCGTGCCCGGACACCTGCTCGACGCCGTGCGTGAGAGTTGCGTGCGCGAGTTGACCGTTGTGAGCAACAACGCCGGCGCCGGTGACTATGGCCTCGCGCAGCTCATCGCGACCGGCTGCGTAGCGAAAATGGTCTGTTCGTTTCCGCGCTCGAGCGGCTCGGTGGTCTTCGAGGAACTCTACGCCGCCGGGCGCATTGCGCTCGAGATCGTGCCGCAGGGTACGCTCGCCGAACGCATCCGCGCAGGCGGGGCCGGGATCCCGGCCTTCTACACGCCGACCGCGTATGGCACACCGCTCGCCGAGGGCAAGGAGACGCGCGACTTCGACGGCCGCCATTACGTGATGGAGCGCGCCATCCGCGGCGACCTCGCCCTGGTCCACGCCGCCAGTGGCGATCGCTGGGGTAATCTCACTTACGCCAAGACCGCGCGCAACTTCAATCCCGTGATGGCGATGGCCGCGAACACCACCATCGCGGAAGTGCGCGAAACGACAGCCATGGTCGACCCCGAGGCGGTCGTCACGCCGGGCATCTTCGTCGATCGCATCGTCGAGGTAGGCCACCCATGAGGCCGCTCTCTGCCGGTGACATCGCACGGCGCGTCGCCGCCGACATCAGTGACGGCGCCTACGTCAATCTCGGCATCGGCATGCCGATGCTGGTCGCCGACCACATCCCGGCCGGGCGCGAGTTCGTGCTGCACTCCGAGAACGGCCTGCTCGGCATGGGACCGGCGCCGGCAGCGGACGCGGTCGACCCCGATCTCACCAACGCCGGCAAGCAGCCGGTCACGATTCGCCCGGGCGGCGCCTACTTCCACCATGCCGATTCCTTCGCCATGATTCGCGGCGGGCACATCGACGTCTCGATCCTCGGTGCCTACCAGGTCGCGGCGAACGGCGACCTCGCCAACTGGGCGTTGCCGGGACCCAAGCCGCCGGCGGTCGGCGGTGCGATGGATCTCGTCGCCGGCGCGCGCGCCGTGTGGGTGATGCTGACCAGCCACGTCGCCAAGGACGGTTCACCCAAGCTGGTCGAACGCTGCAGCTTGCCGTTGACCGGTCTCGCCTGCGTCGATCGCGTCTACTCCGACCTCGCGGTGATCGCGGTCACCGCGGATGGCTTCCTCGTCACCGACCTGCTCGCGGGGCTTGCCGAAGACGAGCTCGCCGCGCGCACCGGTGCGCCCCTACGCTTCGCGCCCGACTGCCGCAGGCTGCGCGCCGGGGACGCGTCGTGAGCGACTTCCGCCCCGTGCCGCCAGGCGTCTACCCGTCCAACGACTGGCCGGACTACCGCTCCACCGCGCGGCGTGCGCCGCGCCAGCCGGCCGTCGCCATTCCGCATACGGTCTCGGAGACGACCGGCCCGGGATGGGGCGCCGAGCGGCTGCGCGCCGACGCCACCGATCTCACCCGCCCGAGCGCAGGCGGCGTCGCGCAGGGACAGCGCATCCTGGTGCACGGGCGCGTCTGCGACGAGTACGGGCGAGCGATCGGCGGTGCGCTGATCGAGGTCTGGCAGGCCAATGCCGCGGGACGCTATCGGCACGACAACGATCGTCACGACGCACCGCTCGATCCGTACTTCATCGGTGCCGGCCAATGCCTGACCGACGCTGCCGGCTGCTACGCGTTCCACACTATCGAACCCGGCGCTTATCCGTGGGGTAACCACGACAACGCCTGGCGCCCGCGACACATCCATTTCTCGCTGTTCGGCAATGCCTGGGGCAGTCGTCTCGTCACCCAGATGTATTTCCCGGGCGATCCGCTCCTGCCACGCGATCCGATCTTCATGGGCGTACCGGATACGCAGGCGCGCGAACGCCTGGTTTCGGCGTTCGATCCCGTTCGCACCGAGCCCGGCCAGGCGCTCGCCTACCGCTTCGATATCGTGCTGCGCGGGCCGAGCGAGACGCCATGGGAGAACCGCCCGTGAACCGGTTGACGCCGTCGCAGACGGTCGGCCCGTATTTCCATCTCGGCCTCGACTGGCCACACGCACAGCGCCTGGTCGATGAACATACGCCGGGCCAGCGCCTGCTGCTGACCGGCCACGTGCTCGACGGTGAAGGCGCGGCAGTGCCCGACGCGCTGATCGAGATCTGGCAGGCCGATGCCCGCGGTCATTACGCCCCACCCGGCGCGCCTGGCTTTCGCGGCTTCGGACGCGCCGCCGTCGATGGCGACGGTCGCTACGCGTTCGAGACTATCCGGCCCGGCGCGGTCGCCGATCCGCTCGGTCCATTGGCGCCGCACGTCAACGTCGCGGTGTTCGCGCGGGGCCTCCTGACGCATCTCTACACGCGCCTCTACTTCGCCGACGAGGCCACCGCCAATGCCGCCGATCCCGTGCTCGCGCGCGTGCCGGCGGCACGCCGCGAGACGCTGCTGGCGCACCATGACGGCGACGCCTGGGTGTTCGACATCCGCCTGCAGGGACTGCACGAGACGGTGTTCCTGGATGTCTGAGGAGCGCGTCGCGGTCTGCATCGTCGGCGCTGGCCCGGCTGGCCTGATGCTCGGCCGCCTGCTCGGCCTCGCGGGTATCGACCACGTCATCCTCGAGCGTCGCAGCCGCGCCCACGTCGAGGGACGCATTCGCGCCGGTATCCTCGAACACGGCAGTGTGAGTCTGCTCGAGGAGGCCGGCGTGGCCACGCGCCTTGCGCGCGAAGGGCTGGTCCACGACGGTGTCGAACTGGCCTGGGGGGCACATCGCCTGCGCATCGACTTCCGCCGACTGACCGGCAAGGCGGTCACGGTGTACGGCCAGACCGAGATCACGCGCGACCTGAATGCGGCCCTCGATGCCGCCGGCAGTCGCGTGCTGTACGAGTGCGACGATGTCACGCTGACCGACCTCGACGGTGCACTTGCGCGCGTGCGCTGTCGGCACGCCGATCACGAGCAGGTGTTCCGCTGCGACTACGTCGCCGGCTGCGACGGCTATCACGGTATCTCGCGCCAGCGTATTCCGGCCGCGGTGCGGCGCGACTACGAGCGGGTCTACCCGTGCGGCTGGCTTGGCCTGCTCGCGGACACGCCACCGGTCGCGGACGAACTCGTCTATGCCAGCCACCCGCGCGGCTTCGCACTGTGCTCGATGCGCTCGCCGACGCGCAGCCGCTACTACGTGCAGGTCGGCAGCGCGGAGCGCGTCGAGGACTGGCCTGACGAACGCTTCTGGAGCGAGCTCGCACGGCGCCTGCCGCCGGACGTCGCGGCCGGTCTCGTCACCGGGCCGGCGCTCGAGAAGAGCATCGCGCCGCTGCGCAGCTTCGTCACCGAGCCGTTGGCCTACGGTCGCCTGTTTCTGGCCGGCGACGCGGCCCACATCGTGCCGCCGACCGGTGCCAAGGGACTCAACCTGGCGCTGGCCGACGTCCGCGCGCTGGCCGTGGCCCTGGTTGCCGCCCTGCGTGATGGCGAGCCAACGGCGCTGGCGGAGTATTCCGCCACGCGTCTCGCCGCGGTGTGGAAGGCCGAACGCTTCTCCTGGTGGTTTACCGCCGTCACGCATCGTCTCGACGAAGAGGCGTTCAGCGCGCGCCTGCAGCAGGCCGAACTCGACTACCTGGCGGGCTCGCCGGCGGCGCAGGCGAGCCTCGCCGAGAACTACGTCGGGCTGGCATGAGCCGGGCAGGCGGTGTGCGCGAGGTATGAGCGGTCACCTCGACGACGACTACCTCTCTGCACCGGCGGTAGCGGCCTGTTTCAACGCCGAAGCGATGAGTCGGCACATGCTCGCCTTCGAGGCGGCGCTCGCCGCGGTCGGTGGTGAACTCGGCGTCATTCCGCCGGCCGCGGTCAGCGTCATCGCGCGTTGCGCCGACCGCTTCGTGCCCGATTACCTTGCCCTGCGCGAGGCCACTGTCGCGGCCAGCAATCCTGCCATTCCGTTGGTCGCCGCGCTGACCGCGGCGGTCGCCGCCGAGGATCCCGAGGCGGCGCGTTACGTGCACTGGGGCGCGACCAGCCAGGACGTCATGGACACCGCCACCATGCTCGCCGCGCGCGCGGCGGGCGTGCATCTCGAGCGCGAGCTCGAGCGCGTTTGCGCCCTGCTGTCAGCGCTCGCCGATCGACACCGCGCGACACTCCTGGCCGCGCGCACGCTGGCCCAGCTGGCCGGCCCCACCACCTTCGGGCTGCGTGCCGCCGGCTGGTTGGCCGGCCTGGCCGGCGCACAGGCGCGGCTGCGCGCGCTGCTGCCACGGCTGCCGGTACAGTGTGGCGGCGCCTGCGGCACGCTGGCCGCCTTCGGTGACGCGGGTGCCGAGGTGCCTGCGCGTCTGGCTGGCAGGCTCGGTCTGGCCCCGAGCCCGCCGTGGCACACCGAGCGCGGCATGGTGCGCGAGCTCGCCGCCACGCTGGCGGACATCTGCGCGGCGGCGGGCAAGGTCGGCAGCGATCTCGTGCTGATGATGCAGCGCGAGGTCGGCGAACTGCGCGAGGCCGCGGCGCCTGGCCGTGGCGGCTCCAGTGCGCTGCCTCACAAGCGCAACCCGGTCGCCGCCATCGCTGTCGTCGCCTGCGCGCGCCGCGCGCCCGGCGAGCTGGCCACCGTGTTCTCCTGCTTCGACCAGTGGCACGAGCGCGCCGCCGGAGCCTGGCATGCCGAGACGCCGGCGCTGGTGTCGTTGGCCAAGCTTACCGGTGGCTCGCTCGTGCAGCTCGTGCGCGCCCTCGACGGGCTCGAGGTCGATGTTGCTGCCATGCGTCGCCATCTCGATGCCGACGGTGGCGTGGCCATGAGCGAGGCCGTCAGCACGGCGCTTGCACCGGCGCTCGGCCGCGCCGCCGCGCAGGCATTGGTACGGCGCGCGGCGGCGCAGGCGCACGACAGCAGCCGCCCGTTCGGCGAGGTGTTGGCCGAATACGACGCGGTGCGCGACCATCTCGGTGTCGACGGGCTTGCCGACGCACTCGACCCGGGTGCCTTTCTCGGTGCCGCCGACCACTTCGTCGCGCAGGCGCTCGCGCGCGCCGGTGCGCCCTCACCCGACCTGCAACGGCGCGACCGCGCCGAGGAGGACGACGATGGATGACGAGCAACGCCGCGCAGCCGGCATGAACACGCGCAAGGCGGTACTCGGCGACGCGCACGTCAAGCGCGCCGAGGCTGGGCGCAATCCCTTCAACGCCGACTTCCACGATCTCATCACGCGCTACGCCTGGGGCGACATCTGGCAGCGCGAAGGGCTCGATCGCCGCACGCGCAGCTTCATCACGCTCGCCATGCTGCTCGCGCTGGGGCGCGACGAGGAGTTCGTGCTGCACGTGCGTGGCGCTTTGAACAACGGTCTTTCGCGCGAGGAGATTCGCGAACTCCTGATGCATGCGGCGGTGTATTGCGGTGTGCCGGCGGCCAACCACGGTTTCCGCCTGGCGCTCGAGACCTTTCACGCCATCGATGCCGAGTTCTGAGCGGCGCCTGGTACGGCCCGCGCGGCTGACGCGTGCCGGCATGCTTCGATGATGCGCGGTGTGCTGCGTCTGCTCGGCCGGTGCGCCGTCGTCGTCGTGGCGGCCCTCGGCGTGCTCGCGGGCGTGATCGCGAGCACGCCCGCGCGTGCCCCGGCGACCCTGCCGCCACCGGGCTCCGTGCTCGATATGCATGCGCACATCGCCGGCCTCGGGGAGGGCTGCGACGGTTGTTTCGTCACCGACGCGCTCGTCGACAGCTACAAGTTCGCCTTCTACCTGCGCGCCTTCGGCACCGACGCCGACGAGATGGCGCGTCACGGTGACGATATCACCGCACTGCGGCTGCGCGAGCACATCCGCACGTCACGCTACGTGACCGGCGCCGTTTTGCTCGCGCTCGACGGCGTCATCTCGCCCGACGGCACGCTGGATCGGGCTGCAACCCAGGTCCATGTGCCGAATGACTATGTCGCGCAGCTCGCGCGCGAGCACGCGGAGTTCGCTTACGGCGCGAGCATCAACCCCTACCGCCGCGACGCCCTTGCACGGCTCGACGCGGCGGCGGCCGACGGCGCGGTGCTGGTCAAGTGGATTCCGGCCATCATGGGCATCGATCCCGCCGATCCGGCACTCGATGGGTTCTACGCGCGGCTGGTTGCGCTCGACCTGCCGTTGCTCGTGCATGTCGGTGACGAGAATGCCTTCCATCACGCCGACAACCGCCTCGGCGATCCGCAGCGGCTGGTCCGCCCGCTCGAAGCCGGTGTGCGAGTGATTGCCGCGCACCTCGCCACCACCGGCGACAATGCCGGCGAAGAGAATTTCTCTCGCCTGCTGCCGATGTTTGCGCGCTATCCCAATCTTCAAACCGAGGAGTCGAGCCTGACCCAGGTGAACAAGCTCGGGTACCTCGGTCGCGCGCTCGCCGTGCCCGGCCTGGCCGGGCGGATGCTGCACGGTAGTGACTGGCCACTGCAGTTCTTTCCGCTGGTGTGGGCGTGGTGGCAGCTCGGCCGGGCGCCCCTCGCCGAGCTGCGCTATGCCGCCGCGCTCGACAACCCGCTCGACCGCGATATCGCGATCAAGGCCGCCCTCGGCGTGCCGGCCGCGGTGTTCACCCGCGCATCCACGCTGCTTGCTCGCGGCGCGCAGCCGTGACCCGCGGCGACGCGCGCTGCGTGTACACTGCACCCCGCCTGCCCTGATGTGACGCCATGCCGGCGGTATCGTGCCGGCACCCGAGCCTCGCAACCGACTCCGGACCATGCACAGGAAGCTGCCGAGCAAGCTCTGCACGAGTGCCCGCGCCACGCACCGCAGGCCGCGTACGCCGTCCCGCCCGCACGTGTCGTGCATGCCGGGCAATGCTGCGTGGAAACCACGTGCCTTGACTGTGGCCACCCGCGCAATGTCCCTTCGTCCGCTCCTTTTTGCTGTGCTCCTGGCCTTCACCGCGAGCCTGCTCGCCGCCTCGCCGACGGCGGTGCGCGTGGCCACCCTGGACAGCATCGCGTTGCATCCGCAACGCGGCGCACCGGCCACCGTGACGAGCGCCAGCGCGACCGAGCTCAGCGCCGAGATCGCTGCGCGCGTCATCGAGTTCGTGCCGGCGATCGGTGACGTGGTGCCACGCGGTGACCTGATTGCCCGCCTCGACTGCCGTGATTACCAGCATGCGCTCGACATCGCGCGCGCGGACCTGGCGGAACTCGAGGCGCGTCTCGAACTCGCTGAGCGGCGTCTCGAGCGCGCGCGCGAGCTGGCCGCGCGCCAATCGCTGGCGGCGGAGGCGCTCGACGAGCGCGCTGCCGAGCGTGCCGTGGTGGTTGCCCAGGTCGCCGGTGCGCGCGCGCGCATCGCCCGCGACGAAGTCGCGGTGAGCCGCTGCACGATCACGAGCCCGTTCCGCGCGCTGGTGCGCGAGCGTCTCGCACCGCGTGGCCAGTACGTCGCCGTCGGCGAGCCGGTCGCGCGCGTCATCGATCTCGACGACGTCGAGCTTGTTGCGGACGTCGGCGCCGACGATGTCGCTGCCATCGAGGCCAGCGACACGCTCGAATTCATCACCGCCGGGCGTCACTACCCGGTCGAGCTGCGTGTCGCGGTGGCGGCGATCACGACCGCGACGCGCAGCCGCGAGCTGCGCCTGGCCTTCGCCGGTGCGGCGCCGCTCAGCGGTACCGCGGGGGAACTGGTGTGGCGTGACACGCGCGCACACGTGCCCGGTGCGGTGCTGGTGCGGCGCGGCGACGTGCTCGGCCTGTTCGTTGCCGACGCCGGCCACGCCCGCTTCGTCGCGTTGCCGCAAGCGCAGGCCGGCCGGGCCAGCGCGGTCGAGCTGCCGGCTACCGCCGTGATTGTCGTCGAAGGTCAGCACGGTCTCACCGATGGCGACGCCATCGCACCGCTCGACGACTGATGCGCCTGCTCGCCGCGCTGCTCGGCAACCACGTACTCGCGAACCTCGTGTTCGTGCTCGTCCTCGTCCTCGGTGTCGCGTCCTATGGCCAGATGCCGCGCGCCAAGGATCCCGACATCACGCTCAACTGGGTCAACATCATCACCTACCTGCCGGGCGCCTCGGCGGAGGATGTCGAGAAGCGCCTCACCGATCCGCTGGAGGAAGTCATCCAGCGCTCGGTGCGCGACATCGATTTCGTCTCGAGCACGTCGCGCGAAGGTGTGTCGAACATCATCGTACGGTTCGACTACATCGACGGGGCGACCTACGACAAGCGCGTCATCGACCTGCGGCGCGAAGTGCAGAACGCCTACAACGACGAACTGCCGGACGAGGCCGAGGATCCGATCTTCTACGAACTGAACTCGTCGAGCTGGTTTCCCACTGCCACCGTGGTGGTGCACGGCGAAGGACGCGACGACAACCTGCGCCGCCAGGCGCGCTACGTGAAGCGCGACATCGAAGCGCTCGCCGGGGTCGATGCCATCAACGCGGTCGGCCTGCCGCGACCCGAACTCGTCATTGCCTTTCGGCCCGAGCGGCTGGTCGGCCTCGGTGTCACGCCGGCGGATCTCGCCGACACCGTGCGTGCCTACTTCCGCGACGTCGCTGCCGGTGACGTGGCGACCCGAGGTGGCCGCTGGCTGGTGCGTATCGCCGGCACCTCGGCCGATCCGGAGCTGCTTGCGCAGCTGCCGGTGACGACGGCCAGTGGCGTGGTCGAACTCGGCCGGCTCGCCGACATCTCGTTTGCGACCGAGGAGCTCGAGGAACTGACCACGTTCGACGGGCGCCCGGCGACACTGCTCGCGATCACCAAGGAGAAGGACGCCAACGTCATCGATCTCGTCGCCACCCTGCAGGCCTACATCGAACGGCGCAACACCCTCGCCGCGCAGACCGGCGTGCGCCTGTTCCTGGTCGATGACCAGACGGTCAGCACGCGCGAGGCCATCGACCTCATGCAGGCCAATGCCGCCATCGGCCTGGCCTGCGTGCTGCTCGTGACCTGGATCTTTCTCGGCTCGCGCATTGCGCTGCTCACGAGCGTCGGTATCCCGTTCACCCTTGCCGCGACCTTCATCCTGCTCAACCTCTCGGGGATGACCCTCAACAACACCGTGCTGCTTGGCGTGGTCATCGCGCTCGGCATGCTGGTCGACGATGCCGTCGTGGTGGTGGAGGCCGTGTACCAGCGCCTGCTCGCCGGCACGCCGGTGCTCGAAGCCGCCATCGGCGGCCTGCGCGAGGTCTTTGCGCCGGTCACCACGTCGGTGTTGACGACCGTCGCCGCCTTCCTGCCGCTCGCGCTGTTGCCGGGCGTGCTCGGCGAGTTCATGCGCGTGATCCCGGTGGTCGTGTGCACGGCCTTGTTGCTGAGCCTGCTCGAGGCCTACTGGATGCTGCCAGCGCACGTGATCGCGTTCGGCGTCGATTTCCGCCGGCCATCGCGGTTACACGCGACGCGCCTGCGCTTCAATCACTGGATTCGCTTGCGCTACACCCGTCTGCTGGTGCGGGCGCTGCGGCGTCCGCTGCTGGCCTTCCTGTTCGTGCTGGCGGCCTTCGCCGTCGCCGGCGGCACACTGGCGAGCGGACACGTGCGCATCAATTTCTTCCAGGGCGACGCCGTGCGCCTGTTCTACGTGAATGTCGAGATGCCGCCCGGCACGCCGCTCGCGGTGACTTCGCGTGCGCTGGTCGAAATCGAGCGGCGCGCGCGCGCCGTGATTGCGCCCCACGAGCTGCGTGGCAGCGTCGCCTACGCGGGGCAGATGTTCACGCAGACCGAGCAGCTGTTCGGTGACGACGTCGGCCAGGTACTGATCAGTCTCGCACCGGCACGGGCGGGTGGCCGCCACGTGTTCGACATCGCCGACGCGGTCGAGGAAGCGATAAGCGATCACCCCGGTCCGAGCAAGGTGTGGCTGCTGCGCCTCAAGGACGGCCCGCCGACGCAGCGACCGATCAAGCTCAAGGTGCGCGGCGACACCTTCCCCGAGATCCTCGAAGTGGTCGGGCAGCTGCGTACCTTCCTCGAGAGCGAGCCCGTCTATCGCAACATCGTCGTCGACTATCGTGCCGGCAATCCCGAACTGGTGTTGCGCCACGATGCCGACGTGGTCAAGCAGGCCGGCATCGATCCCGCGACGGTGAGCCGCGCGGTGAGCCTGTTCGTCGACGGTGAGATCGTCACCGAGTTCCAGCATCGCGGCGAAGAGGTGCGCGTACGCGTGCGTGCCGGCGGTGGCGCGCTCGACGACATCGAGAACCTGTTGCGCCAGACCGTCGCGCTGCCGGCGGGTGGCGCGATGGCACTCGGGCAGCTGCTGACCTGGGAGGCCGGCGCGAGCCGGGACAATATCCGCCACCACGATTACAAGCGCGCGGTCACCCTCGAGGCCGACATCGACGACGCCACGATCGATACCGTCAGCGCGAACCGGCTGCTGCTCGAACAGTGGCAACGCATCGCACCGGCCTATCCCAATGTCGACCTGGATTTCTCCGGCGAACTCGATGACATCGAGGAATCGCTCGATGCGATCACCCTGCTGTTCGTGCTCGGCGTCGGACTGATGTACATCATCCTCGGCACCCAGTTTCGCAGCTACGTGCAGCCGCTGCTGATCCTGTTCACGGTGCCGCTCGCCTTCACCGGCGTGGTGCTGGGTCTGCTGGTAACCGGGAATCCGCTCAGCCTCTACACCATGTATGGCATGGTCGCGCTGGCTGGAATTGCGGTGAATGCGTCGATCGTGCTGATATCGGCGGCGAACGCCCGCCTGGAGAACGGAATGAGCCTCAATCACGCAACGATCTACGCGGCCCGCCGGCGCGTCGTTCCGATTCTCATCACCTCGGCCACGACCGTTGCCGGGCTGTTCTCCCTGGCCGCGGGCCTCGCCGGCGAATCGTTCATCTGGGGCCCGGTGGCGACTGCCATCGTGTGGGGGCTGAGCTTCTCCACCGCGCTCACGCTGGTGATGATTCCGATGAGCTATCGCCTTTTGATGGGGCGGCTGTACCGGGCACGTGCGGCCGCGGCGGTCACGGCTGGCGCGTGAGGCGGGCCGCAGTGGTCGGCGGCATGGGTTCAAGTCCGTCACAAAACGGCCGCTGAACAGTCACAGCCGTCAACGGCCTGCATATACTGGATTTCCCGAACCCCGGGGCGCGCGTCGAGCGTCGCCCCTCCCGGTCGCCACAGCGAGCGTGACGAAGCGAACATGTTGGACGTCACACAAGTGCTCACGGGTATCGTCAACGAACGGCTGGCGACGCATTTCCGCGCATTGTTCCCGGGCGCCCCGCGCTACGTTCTCGACGTCGTGACGCGCGCCGCCGACGGCGCTCTCGCCGCGATCAGCGGCAGCGACGCGCTCTACCACAATACCGAACACACCACCCACGTGACCCTCGTCGGTCTCGAAATCCTGCGTGCGCGCCAACAGCGTGAGCGCGACGTCACGCCGACGCTGTGGGCCAACGTCGCCATCGCGCTGCTGTGCCACGATATCGGCTACGTGCGCGGGCTGTGTCGCGCCGACACCGCGCAGCACCTCGCCACGGGAACCGACGGACCACCGATGCGCAACGTCGGCGGTTCCAGCGATGCCGTGCTGATGCCGGTGCACGTCAATCGCGGCAAGCGTTTCATCGAGGAGGCGTTCACGCGCGAGCCCCTGGCCGATGTCGCCTTCATCAGCGCCTGCATCGAACGAACCCGCTTCCCGGTCCCGACCGATGATTGGTATGCGCGTACCGACGACTTCCCGGGGCTCGTCCGCGCGGCGGACCTGATTGGCCAGCTCAGCGACCCGCGCTATCTCAACAAGCTCGCAGCCGTGTTCTTCGAGTTCGAGGAGATCGGCTTCAACCAGACCACGGGCTATGCCCGCCCGGGCGACCTGTTGTCCGGCTATCCCGGCTTTTTCGAACGCCATGTCGCGCCCTATATCGACGCCGCGGTCGCACTGCTCGAGACCACCGATGACGGGCGTGACGTGCTCGCCCACCTCTACGGCAATCTCGCGCGGGCCCGTGAGGCCGGTGTCGGCGCACTGCCCCACGTCGCCAACAGCTGACCGCGCGTGCGCCCCCGCGCCGCGGGCTATCATGGTGCTTCGTCTTCCGCCCGGAGTGAGCCCATGGTCAGGGTTGCAGTGTCCCGCTTCCTCGCCTGCTGCCTCGCGGCCCTCTTTCTCGCGAGCGGTGCCCCCGCGACAGCGTCGGGCACGGATTTCGCGCTGACGACCATTGCCCCCGGCGTGTACTTCCACGCCGGCGCGCTGGCCGACCTCGACTCGCCGGCACGCGCCGACAGCGCCAACGTCGGTTTTATCGTTGGCGAGCGCTGCGTTGCCGTGATCGACAGCGGTGGTGCGATCGCGACCGGGCGCGCGCTCGCTGCGGCCATCGCGCGCACCACCGACAAGCCGGTGTGTTACGTCATCAATACCCACGTGCACTTCGACCACGTGCTCGGCAACGCGGCCTTCAGCGGCAACGACACGCGCTTCGTCGGCCACCAGGAACTCGGCGAGGTGATGGCGGCGAACCGCGAGTACTTCGCCGAGCATTTCGCTGCCGAGCTCGAAGGAGCAGGTGGCGCAGCGCGGGTGATCGGACCGGACCAGCTGGTCGCCGACACCACCGAGCTCGATCTCGGCGGACGTACGCTCGTACTGCGCGCGGTCCAGCGCGCGCACACGACCACCGATCTCACCGTGCACGACCGGGCAACGGACACGCTGTGGGCAGGAGACCTGCTGTTCCGCGACCGCCTCCCGGTCGTCGACGGCAGCCTCAAGGGTTGGCTCGCCTGGATGGCGCAGGCGCGCGCGCAGGGGTATGCCCGGGTCGTACCGGGGCATGGTCCCGTGGATGCTGGCTGGCCGGCTGGCAGCGATGCGCAGCTCGCCTACCTCGAGGCACTGCGCGACGATACCCGGGCAGCGATCGCGGCCGGTACCTTCATCGAGGATGCCCGCGAAGCGATCGCCCGGCCCGAGCGCGAGGAATTCGCGCTGACCCGGCGCGCGCATGCCGTCAACGTCAGCCGGGCGTTTCGCGAGCTCGAATGGGAGTGAGCGCGAAGCGCTCCGCGCAGGCCCGGGCGCGCGCCGTCTCGGCGTCGACCCAGGCTGCATCACGGCCGAGCTCGGCGGCCATCAGCGCGGCGACCCGCGGCGCAATGGCATGTGCGGCCGCGGCGTCGACGAACAGTGCGCGTGTGTGCCAGGCAAGCGCATCGTCGACGTGCACGGCGAGGGCAGCGCGCGCCGCCCACACGTAGTCCGCACCGCAGCCGGGCACGCGCGCATCGAGCGGCGCGGCGAGCGCCGGGTCGGCCGCGGCGATCGCAGCGACCGCGCCGGCGTCGTCTCCGTAGGCGCGGAAGGCGACCGGTGTATCGTCGCGCTGCGGTGCGATCGGCAGCGTCGCGGTACGCGCTGCGCGTCGCGGCAGCCCGGCCACTTCTGCCGCGAGGTCGACCGCCTGTTCGGCGATCAGGCGGTAAGTCGTCCACTTGCCGCCGCTCACCGAGACAAGACCGTCGTGGGCGACGTCGAGGCGATGCTCGCGTGAGCGGCGTGCCGTGGCAGCACCGTCCGGGGCGCCGGCCAGCGGGCGCAGGCCGGCGAATGTGCTGAGCACGTCGGCGCGCGTCGGCGCCGTCTCGAGGTAGGTCGCGGCGACGGCGAGAATGTCGTCGATCTCCGTGTCCTGCGGCAGCGGGTTGTCGGCGCCGACGACTGCCGGCACATCGGTGGTGCCGAGCAGTGCCTGGCCCTGCCACGGAATCGCGAACATGATGCGCCCGTCCGGCGTGTGCGGGAAGACCAGGGCGTCGTCACCCCCGAGGAAGTGCGCCGGCACCACCACGTGTGTGCCCTGGCTCGGCGTCAGGCCGGCGGCGTCGGACTGACCGTCGAGCGTACGCACGCGGTCGCCCCACGGCCCCGCCGCATTGATGACGGCGCGCGCGGGGAGGGTGAGTTCGGTGCCGCTTTCGCGGTCGCCTACCGCGACGCCGTCGATGCGCCCGCCCGCCGTGCGCGTGAAGCCGACAGCCTCGGCATGGTTGAGCGTCAGCGCGCCGAGTGCACGGGCGCGGGCGAGCAGGGCCTGCACCAGGCGCGCATCATCGAAGCCCGCGTCCATGTAGCTCGCCGCTCCGCGCAGGCCGGCGCGCGCAAGTGTGGGTGCCCGGGCCAGGGCGGCGCCGCGATCGAGGCGGCGGCTGCGTGCCAGGCGCGTATTGCCGGCGAGGCGGTCGTAGAGCCACAGGCCGAGCGGAAACCTGAGCGCGTCGAAGCGCCCATAGAGCGGTACCAGGAAGCCGAGCGGGCTGACGATGGCGGGTGCGTTGGCAAGCAGCCGGGCACGTTCGGCGAGCGCTTCTCGCACGAGTCCCCATTGGCCGAGTGCGAGGTAGCGCAGGCCGCCGTGAACGAGCTTGCTCGAACGCGACGAGGTGCCACTGGCGAACTCCGCTCGTTCCACCAGCGCCACGGTGTAGCCGCGACTCGCGCAGTCGAATGCGATGCCGGCGCCGTTGGCACCACCGCCGATGACAACGACGTCGAACGGCGTGCTGCGTGCTGCCAGTGCGGCGGCGACGGCCTCGCGCGACATGCTCACGTGCTGCGTGCCCAGCCTCCGGCGAGGGTGACGGCGGCACGCCAGCGCGCGAGCTGCGCGGCGCGCGTGGCGGCGTCCAGAGCGGGCGCGAAGTGCCGTTCCGGTTGCCAGGCCGCGGCGGCCGCTGCAGTATCGACGTAAAGGCCGACGCCGAGGCCGGCGAGCATGGCGGCGCCGAACGCGGTGCTCTCGCTGATGCGTGGCCGCACCAGCGGCAGGTCGAGCAGGTCGGCCTGGATCTGCATCAGCAGGTCGTCGTTGGCTGCGCCGCCGTCGACACGCAGTTCGCTCAACGGCAGCCCGGCGTCCGCGCGCATGGCATCGGCGAGATCGGCAATCTGGCAGGCGATGCCGTCGAGCGCCGCGCGCGCGACGTGCGCACGCGTCGTGCCGCGTGTCATGCCGATCAGCAGCGCGCGTGCGTCGGCATCCCAGTGCGGCGCGCCGAGGCCGGTGAAGGCCGGCACCAGTACCACGCCGTCGCTGTCCGGCACGCTGGCGGCAAGGGCTTCGACCTCGGGGGCGCTGGCGATGATGCCGAGACCGTCGCGCAGCCATTGCACCGTGGCGCCGCCCATGAACACGCTGCCCTCGAGCGCGTATTGCGTAACACCCTCGATGCGGCTTGCGATGGTGGTCAGCATGCGGTGACGTGAACGTGGCGCGTGCGTGCCGGTCGCGAGCAGCAGGAAGCAGCCGGTGCCGTAGGTGCACTTGGCCATGCCGGGCGCGATACAGGCCTGGCCGAACAGGGCCGCCTGCTGATCGCCGGCGATGCCGGCGATCGGGAGTTCGCCGCCGAGCGCGGTGGTCGTGGCACACACGCCGCTGGTATCGACCACGCGCGGCAGCACCTCGCGCGGCACTTGCCACAGTGCCAGCAGTTCCTCGTCCCAGTCGCCACGGTGGATGTCGTAGAGTCCCGTGCGCGAAGCGTTGGTGGCATCGGTGAGATGCTCGCGACCGCTGCTCAGGTGCCACACCAGCCAGCTGTCGACGGTGCCGAAGGCGAGTTCGCCGCGTCCGGCGCGTGCGCGCAGCGCGTGGTCCTGGTCGAGCAGCCAGCGCAGCTTGGAGGCAGAGAAGTAAGGATCGACGACGAGGCCGGTGCGCGCGGCGACGAGTTCCTCGGCGCCGTCGGCGCGCAGTGCCGCGCACAGGTCCGCGGTGCGTCGGTCCTGCCACACCAGCGCGTTGCCGCACGGACGCCCGGTAGCGCGCTCCCACAGCAGGCAGGTCTCGCGCTGGTTGGTGATACCGATGGCGGCGACGTCGCTGGCGCCGTAGCCGGACTCGGCGAGTGCACGCCGGGCGACGCCGAGCTGGGTATCGACGAGCGCGTGCGGATCGTGCTCGACCCAGCCCGGGCGCGGAAAGATTTGCGGGAACTCCTCGCGCGCGAGGCCGAGCACCGTACCCTGTGCATCGAAGACCAGCGCACGTGAACTGGTGGTGCCCTGGTCGAGGGCGAGCAGCACGCTCATGGTGATACCTCGCTGGTGGCCCGGCTGCGGTTGCAGGCGACGACGCGATCGGGGAAATCGGAGAACACGCCATCGACCCCGCACGCCTGGCAGTGCGCGATGTCGTCGACCGCGTTCACGGTGTAGACGTAGACGGCGAGCGACGCGTCGTGAGCCTGCATCACGCGCGTCGCGTCGACCGCGTCCAGCGACAAGTGCAGCGAGCTCGCGTCGAGCGCGCAGGCACGCGCCAGCGCGTTCTCGAACGGTTCGTCACGATAGAGCACGCCGAGCCGCATGCGTCCGCGGCGTGCCGCCAGGCGCGCCGTCGCCGCGGTATCGAACGCGGACAGCAGCACGCGCCCGAGCGCTTCGGGGGCGTCCGCGAACCAGCGCTCGAGCGCGTCGACCACGCGATCCGCACCCGCGGCATCCTTCAGCTCGACGTTGATGTGCGCGCAGCCGCTGACTACCGCGAGCACCTCTTCGAGCGTGGGAATGCCCTCACCGTTCGCCGCGCGCAGTGCGCGCAGCGCGGCAAAATCGAGCGCGCGGTAGTCGCCGTGGCCGTCGGTGGTGCGCTCGAGCGTGGCGTCGTGCAGCACGACGACGTGGTCACCGTGGCAGCGGACATCGAACTCGACGCCGTCGACACCCAGCTCGAGGGCCTTGCGCATGGCACCCAGGGTGTTCTCGGGTTGGTGACCGGCGGCGCCGCGGTGACCGATGACGAGCATGTCGCGAAGGCTGTCTCAAAAGGGCGGCACGGCGGCTGCGGTGCGCGGCGTCCACGGTGGGCGCCGCGGACCACGGGCATCGAAGGGCGGCCGCAGAGCGCGTAAGATACTGCGCCTCATTGTGGGCGGATTGCCGCAGCGCGGCAACCGGCGTCGTGGAGGATAGCTGCGACGCGCGCCCGGACCGATCCCGACAACCGCGTCACGCAGCAAGACATGCACTGGATCTTCGGCTACGGCTCGCTCATCTGGCGGCCGGATTTTCCCTACGCGCAGGCGCGTCGCGCTGATGCGCGGCTTTCGCCGGCGCTTCTGGCAGGCTTCGCCCGATCACCGCGGCCTGCCGCACGCGCCCGGCCGCGTGGTCACGCTGATAGCCGATGCCGACGCGGTCTGCCACGGGGTCGCTTTCGCCGCCCATGCAGACCATTACGCCGCCATCGTCAGCATGCTCGACGAGCGCGAGAAGAACGGTTACGAAGCGCATACCGTCGCTCTCGAATTCGACGACGGCAGCCGCGCCGACGCGCTGACCTACATCGCCGGGCCGCATAACCCGAGCTTTGTCGGCCCTGCACCGCTCGCTGCCGTGGCCGCGCAGATCGCACGCGCCCACGGGCCGAGCGGTTCCAATCGCGAATACCTCGCGCGCCTCGCCGCGGCGCTCGCAGGGCTCGGCATCGACGACGAGGAGGTCAGCCTGTTGCACCAGGCCGTGGCCGCACTCGGTGCACCCGCGCGGAGCGGGACCATCGCGCCATGACCGCCCTGCTCAAGATCGACGACCACGTCACGGTGGAGCCCATGACCCAGTTCGCGCGCTACATCGGCATCGACTACTCCGGCGCCGAGGCGCCGGTCTCGCGCCTGCGCACGCTGCAGGTCTATGCCTGTGCCGGCGCCGACGAGGTGATCGCCGTACCGCCGTTCGATCGCGGCGCGCGCAACTGGTGTCGTAAGGAAGTCGCCCGCTACGTGCGCGAATGCCTGCTCGGCGAGGCGCCGTGCGTGATCGGCATCGATCACGGCTTCGCTTTTCCGCACGACTATTTCGCTCGCAACAACCTCGACAGCTGGGACGCCTTCCTGCGCCATTTCGGTGATACCTGGCGTACCGACTTCGATCACATGCACGTCGATTTCGTGCGCCGCGAGCAGCCGCCCGGCGGCGCTGCAACGGAGCTGCGCCTGTGCGAGCGCTGGACGGTCGGCGCCAAGAGCGTGTTCCACTTCGACGTGCAGGGCTCGGTGGCGAAATCCACTCACGCCGGTATTCCTTGGCTGCGCCAGCTGCGACGCGATCCCAAGGTGCGCGCACGCACCCACTTCTGGCCGTTCGACGGTTTCGATGTGCCGCCCGACAAGTCGGTCGTCGCCGAGGTGTTTCCGTCGCTGTTCCGCCGCCGCTACGCGCGCGACGCGCGCAACGCCGACGAGCACGACGCCTACTGCGTGGCGAGCTGGCTGCGCGAGATGGATGCGCGCGGGGCACTGGGCGATTACTTCAATCCGCCGCTGACGCTCAAGGAGCGTCGCCAGGCACGCCTGGAGGGCTGGATCCTGGGGGTGCGCTGACCCCGATTTGCGGGAACCCGGTCACGTCACGCGTTGAATCACCGTGGCGAGTGGCCTAAGCTGCGATTGAGTGCTGCAACGCAGCAAACCAAGCTCGGCACCGTTCCGCCGGCCGCCATGGAAATCTCTTCACGATGGACAAGCTAGGTCACATGCGCTCGCTGGTCACGGTGGCCAAGCTGGGCTCCTTCTCGGCGGCCGCCAAGGAACTCGGCGTGACGCCGGGCATGATGTCGAAGCAGGTCAAGCAACTCGAGGACGAGCTCGATGTGCGCCTGCTGCATCGGACCACGCGCGGTGTTTCGCTCACCGACGCGGGCGAGCTCTACGTGGGGCGGGCGATCGAGATACTCCAGCAGATCGACGACACCGAGACCGCCGTGACCGCGCTCGCGAGCGGGCCCCGCGGGGTGCTGCGGGTGAACTGTCCGCCGTCCTTCGGCACCCACGTGTTGACCCCCATTCTCACCGCCTTCCTGCGCGCCTACGGCGACATCCGCGTCGAGCTCGGCCTGCAGGACGACGAGCCCAACGTGATCGCATCGCGTCTGGATCTCATCTTTCGCCTCGGCAAGCTGCGCGACAGCTCGCTGGTGTCGCGCCAGGTCGGGCTCGCTCCGTTCGCGCTGGTGGCGGCGCCGAGCTACCTGTCGCGCTATGGCACGCCACCGCGCATGGCCGAGCTCGAGCGTCACAACTGCATCGCCGATCGCTCCATCCAGGACACCGGCCGCTGGGAGTTCGAACGCCACGGCGCCCGCGCAGAGCAGGCTATTGCGGGCAATTTCTCCTCGCTCAGCACCGAAGCCGTAATCGAGGCAGCAGTTGGCGGCATCGGCATCACCTACGTCCCGCGTTACGCCGTGATCGAAGAGCTCGAGCGCGGCGAACTCGAAGAGCTCCCGCTCGAAGATGCCAGCGCCATCGCCCTGCCGGTCTATGCGCTCTACGGCAGCCGCGACCACATAGCCGGCAAGATTCGCGATTTTCTCGAGTTCTTCGTCACCCATCTCGACCCCGGCTCCGGCATGCTGCTGCGCGAGCCGACCGCGCTGCCGCGCGCGAGCGGCCGCGTCGGCGCTGCGCGTGCGTTGCCGGCGTCGGTGGCCGGCGACTGACGCCGACCCTGGCCGTCCAACGTTTCCGCCGCCCGGCGGCGCTGCGCCGGTGTGGACCGGCCGCGCAGAAGCGGGCAACCCTAGTCGGGGTTGCCACCTTGCGCCGCGGTGAGCTGCGAGAGGCCACCGATGATGGCGACGAGCGAGCCGACCGCGCCTGCCACCAGGTGCAGGCTGGTCCCCGAGATGAACACCAGCAGGCCGACCAGCAGCACCACCAGGATGATGCCCGGCGTACGCACCGCTTCCCAGCGTTCCGAGCGCGCCGCGGCCTGCCAGGCCTCGAAGGTCCCCGTCGCTTCGGCGTCACGGATGTAGCGCCGGTACGGCTCACTGCGCAGGCCCAATGGGCACACCCGCAGCGCGCTATGACGCGCCATACGCCTTACCAGCGTCGCGTTGCCGAGCTTGGGCATGTGACCGATCGCGACCTGGTAGAGGAACAAGCGCTCGGTAATGTCGAGCGCGCGCCAGTGTGCGGCGTAGACGGGGCGTAGCACGGGCTCGGCGAGGGCGAAGATGGCGTCGTCGCGCAGCACGTCCTCGCGGGCCGTCGGATCGGCGCGGAACACGTAGCGCTCGAGTCGCAGCCACGCCATCAGCGCGGCGATGTCGCCGAGCGCGGCAGGGCAGGGCGTGGCCAGCGCCCGCCGCCAGGCCAGTACTCGCGCCCGCGCGGGCAGGCCGTTGCCGTGGATCTCGAGCGCGGGCAGCAATGCGCTGGCGTGTGCGGCAAGCGCGGGCAGGCGTCCGTGTGCGGCCGCCGTGCGCACTGCGCGACTGAACACCGGTGCTGCCAGGCGTACCGGGGCAGCGGTCGCGGCGAGATCGCCAATCGCCGCTTCGAGTGACTCGTCGCTGGGCAACGCGGTCGTCCCGGGGAACCGCGGGATGGCATCCGCGGCGCCGGTCGCGCGAAGGCGCGACGGGGCGCACAGGTGTACACGCAAACCCGGTGGTGGCGGGGACTCCGGCGGCCCGGGCGCTTGCGCATCGGCCGCACCGATGAGAAAGGCCGAGTCGAGCACCAGGGTCTTGATGGTTCGCGTGAACAGGACGACGAAGCCGAGCATCAGGAGCGTGAACAGCCACGGGTCGTTCCAGGCGCGGAACACGTAGCTCGCCGGCAGCGTGCTGAAACTCGCCAGTGTCGGCACCGTGTGCGCACCCGCGCCGTGGCGCCGGCACGCCGCGGAAAGTTGCGCGTGCAGTTCTCCGAAACCGCGCGTGTGCGACCAGAGCCAACGTGCGGGCGACTGCGTGTGCGCGCGGACGGCGGGACACAGCGACGAAACCCGTTCGTGCACCCCGTCCGGCAGCCAGCCCGCCCGGGCTGCGCTGGCGTCCCGGGCACGCGCGACACAGGCGGCGCGTTCGCCCTCGGCGAGCCTGCGCCGCGCGCATTCAGCGACGAGCTGTTCGCGGTAGCGCGCCGCGAGGCGCTCGCTGGCAGCCGCGTAGACGGCAGCGCGTTCGCTCTCGAGCACGCGCATGGCACCCTCGTAAGTCGGCACCACCAACGCAACGCCGACGATCGCCGTGAGCAGGCTGAACGCCATGGTGGGCAGGTGACGGCGTGCGCCAGGGCGCAGGCCGGGTATGCACGCTGGCGCGCGCGGCAGCTCGATGCGCATCACGAGCAGTGCCGCGGCAGTGAGAAGGACGGCCAGCAGGGTGGTCACCCACGGCGCGAGCGCTTGCCGCGCGGTGACCGCGAGAATCACGGCCAGAATGCCTGCGAGGGCGATGATGCGCCATCCGTACGCGTACTCGCGGGTCCCGCGCAGTGCGGCGAGCGCATCGCCGGGCCTGATCGCCACCGGCAGTCGTCGCCATACGAAGCTGATCAGTGCGCAGGTGAAGAGCGCCGCACCGACCAGCAACAACCACAGCACGGTGGATAGCGCGGCGGTGAAAAGCACCGCTCCCTGCGGCAGTTCGAGCGGGACCATCGCCAGCAGTCCCCATTGCGCGGTGCCGTAGGGGGCTTCGATCGGCGTGTAGCGGAACAAGGTGTCGGCGCCGTGGTAGCGACCAACGAAATCCTGCGTCGTGCGGGCCGCGAGTGCCGCGCGCAGGAGGGCATCCTGATCGGTCTCGAGGACCACGTTCTCGATCAGCGCCCGGGTGTCATCACTGTGGAAGAGCACCGTATTGGTGCCTTCTTCGAAGACCGCGAAGCGATAGCCGTCGCGCGCGGTCTCGATCCAGAAATCGGCCAGCGAGACACCACCCGCCACGATGCCGCTGAAATCGCCGCGAGCAGGATCGAGACCGCTGGTGCTGGCGGCTGGTGCCTGCAAGGTGGGTGGTCGTGCGACCGAGAGGAACACCTGGCGCTCGCCTGACGTCCAATTGAAGATGCGCTCGACCGCGAAGGGCAGACCACTCACGCTGCCGCCCGGGCCGCTGCAGCTGCTGGCCGCCACACCGGCGGCGCAGAGCAAGGGTCGGCCGTGCTCAATCGCACGGAAGTAGCCGCGCGGCGCAACCGAAATGCGGCGGCCGAGTTCGCGGTCATGGTCCATGTGCAGATCGATGCCACGAATGCAGCCCGCAGCGTCGGTGTAGAACACGTCCTGCAGACCGAGCGTATCGAGCATCGTCGCGATGCGCGGATTGGTGGTTCGCGCGTGCACCTCGTCGCGGGTGAACGCCGCCAGCGGACGGCATTGCGATACGGCCGGCGGCGTCACGTCGTCGTCCGCTGGCGGCAGTGCGGCGTCTACACGCGCGGCGAAGTTCGTGTGGAGCGGGTAATCGCGAAGTAGTGCGGCGAGCGTGTCGAGGCGTTCCTCGAGCGCGTGTTCGACCTGTGCCGAGTAATCCGCGAGGCCCTGTCGGTGCGCCTGCATTGACCCCAGGTAATGCCGTGAGACGAGACCGGCGGTCGTGAGCAGCGCGACGATGGTGACCATGGCCACCAGGCCCAGGCGCACGTACCAGAACGGCACGCTGTTGTGCGGCCCGAGCAGCAACAGCCGCGCCAGAGGCCAGGCGAGCAGCGAAACCAGGACCAGCCCGCTGAGCAGCAGGATCCACAGCGGGCTGACGTCGCGCATCGCCTCGAGCAGGATTTCGTCGCGCGAGAAGCCGACCACGTTGAGGGTGGTTTGCCCGACGGCACCGTCAGGAACATCTGCCGATTCGTCCCGGACATGGCGGTCAGTGACCGGAAACTCGGGATGGAACGGTAGCTTGGTCACGGTGATCACGTCTTCGCCGTGCGCGATCTCGCTGACCCAGGCATCGCCGCGCTGGAGTTCGCGCAAGGCA
The DNA here is from genome assembly GCA_040220855.1 of Gammaproteobacteria bacterium. Taxonomy (GTDB): domain Bacteria; phylum Pseudomonadota; class Gammaproteobacteria; genus JACKNG01. The sequence goes on from JAVJVZ010000002.1 coordinate 62,667, forward strand.
CGGCGCTCGGGTGCCTCGAGCGGGAAGGAGTCCAGGCGCGGTTGCTGAGCGTCGTTGAGGCGATCGAACTGCACTTGTTCGAAGAGACCGGCGAGGTCGATGCGATCGCTCGAAATGGGGATCTCCTGGTGGATTCCCGGGCGCTCGCCGGCAGCGCCCGCCGTGCCCCACTCGCCGAGCACGCGACCGTCCCCGGTGGTGAGCAGGACGGCGTCGAAGCGCGCGAGTGCCTCGCCGCGCGACAGCAGTGCGGCAGCCGGCACGGCGAGATGGATGCCCTGGAACGCCGAGCGCTCGCGCGGTGTGCAGGGTACCGCGCGAACGGTCGCCGGGAAGCCGGCGTGGTCGATCACGATGCGCATCGGATGCGCCGCCGCATCACCACATGCGGGCGGTGGCTTCGGATTGCGCTGTTGCTCGAATACGCAACCGTCACCGTCGCCCGTGCGCTCGCCGAGACACAGCACCGCGATGTCGCGCAGCGCCGCAGACGCGAGGGTGCGGCGCAGGCTGGCGAGGTCGACGGTGACGATGGGGGAATCGTCTGCCGACGATGCGGTGGCGGTGGCGGTGGGACAGGGGCCCGCGTCATCATCAGCGCAACCTGTTCGTTGCGCCCCGCCGGTTCCTTCTGCGACGTCCGCGGGCAGGATACGGTACAGGTTCGCGAGGATGCCGAGACGGCTGTTGATCTGTTGTGCTGCCTCGTGCAGCGCGCGGAAGTTGCGTTCGGCGATCTGCTCCTGCCGCGCCTGCACGACGAACACGTAGTAGAGCAACACGGGCAACACCAGCACGGCGAGGTTGACCGTGAGGTAGACCACCACGTTCGAGCGGCGCGCTGCGCCGAATACCCGAACGAGTTCCTGTGGCGCGTCGCTTGCCACGCGCGACGACCCTCCCTAGGTCTGCTGGCTGCCGGCCGCGACGCCGCATGGCCGTCCGACGATTGCCGCCATATCCGGAGACCACCCCCCGGGGGCATGCAACGGGTCCGACCACCGTGTGCGCCGCGCGTACATGCAGGTATAGCAGCGCCGCTGCTGCCATGGCTAACGCGTGACCCTCGTTCGGGTGAGGGCCGGACCCGCTCGTGGCTCACGCAGCCGCATCGGATCGCATGACGATTCGCCGGCGCCTTGCTCGTTCAGGTAGCGCAGGAGCAGGCATGGCGCCGCGCGGGTCTGTCGCACACCGCGGTATCGACCCGGAGGCTCGATGCGCGCCGCACGCATTTATACATCAACAGCTTGGGATGGCCTGATGCGCTCACCAGGGTGAGCAGGCTGTTGGTCGATCGCGCCGGCGGGTCACACCAGCCACGTCGAATGTGCTATGAGTTATGGGGAATAACAGTGAATTGGCAGACGGCACCCGGGCACGACCTTCTAAATCTCAGGGAGTCGACCCCATGAAGAGATCCTGTTCCTCGGTGGCGCGATCGCGCCTGCCGGTGCTCCCCTTCGCGCAGCTCATTGCGGCCGCCCTGCTTGCGATCGCCGTCACCCCGGCCAGCGCTGCGCTGGCCGGGAGCGATTTCGCGACTGATGCCGACGGCTGGCTCGGTTACGCCTGCCCCAACCCCGGCAACTGTCTCGGCGTCGGATCGGCCAACCTGGCCGTGACCTGGAATGCGGACGGTGGCGCGCCCGCGGGTGGTGGCGCAGCGCAAGCGGCGAACGGCTACATCGAGACCGTCGACCCAGGTGGCAGCACGGCAGCACGCGTCGAGCCGGACCCCAACAAGTATGCGGGGCTCTACGCGCTCGGACGCTCGCTGTCCTTCGACGTGCTGGTGCGCTCGAACGGCGGCGGGGGCGTGTACGACCTCGACGCGTTTGCCGCGGCACCGCTGGTTGCCATCGAAGCACCTGGCGCCATACTGGTCTATGCGGCCAGCGACCTGCCGGTCATCGACGGCGACTGGAAACACTACGATGTCCCGCTCGCCAACGGCCCGAACTGGTTTCTCGCTTCGTTGGCCGGCGTCGCGTCACCGAGCGATGGTCAGTTCGCCGCCACGCTCGCCGCGATGACCCGCCTCACGCTGATCAGCGAGTGGCTGAAGGAGGGCGGCGAGGTCGACACCGGCGCCATCGACAACTTCCAGGTGGTGCCGCTGCCGGGCGCGTTGGTGCTGCTTGCTTCCGCCGGAGCGCTGTTGGGCGCGCGCCGTCGGACGGCCGGCTGAAGGGGCACCCGGCCGACGCGCGCACGGCGCCGGAGACCCTGCTACCTGCGCGTGCGGCACTGGCAAAGGATGGTGGGCCCGCTCGGACTCGAACCGAGGACCAAGGGATTATGAGTCCCCTGCTCTAACCAACTGAGCTACAGGCCCGGAGGGGAGGGCCGCCGCATTGCACGGCGGCCTCGAGCGGATACGGCAGGGCGTGGCACTCCACTAGCCCTGCCGCTCAACGGTGCTCAGTCCAGGAACGTGCGCAGCCGCTCGGAGCGCGAGGGATGGCGCAGCTTGCGCAGCGCCTTGGCCTCTATCTGGCGGATGCGCTCGCGGGTGACATCGAACTGCTTGCCGACCTCTTCGAGGGTGTGGTCGGTGTTCATGTCGATGCCGAAGCGCATGCGCAGCACCTTGGCTTCACGTTGCGTCAGGCCCGCCAGCACCTCGCGGGTGCTGCGGCACAGGCCCTCGAAGGTGGCCGAATCGACCGGCGCCTGGATGTTCTGATCCTCGATGAAGTCGCCGAGGTGCGAATCCTCGTCGTCGCCGATCGGGGTCTCCATGGAGATCGGTTCCTTGGCGATCTTGAGCACCTTGCGAATCTTGTCCTCGGGCATTTCCATGCGCTCGGCGAGCTCCTCCGGCGTCGGCTCGCGACCCTTCTCCTGCAGGATCTGGCGGCTGATGCGGTTGAGCTTGTTGATCGTCTCGATCATGTGCACCGGGATACGGATGGTGCGGGCCTGGTCGGCAATGGAGCGCGTGATGGCCTGGCGAATCCACCAGGTCGCGTAGGTCGAGAACTTGTAGCCGCGACGGTACTCGAACTTGTCGACTGCCTTCATCAGGCCGATGTTGCCTTCCTGGATGAGGTCGAGGAAGAGCAGGCCGCGGTTGGTGTACTTCTTGGCGATGGAGATGACGAGGCGCAGGTTGGCTTCGACCATCTCCTTCTTCGCGCGACGCGCCTTGGCCTCGCCGATCGACATGCGACGGTTGATGTCCTTGATCGCACCGATGGTGATGGCGTTGGCTTCCTCGATCTCGAGCAGGCGCTCCTGCGCCGTCTGGATGTCGGCCTGGCGTTCCTTGATGGCGGCGGCGTAGTTCTTCTTCTGGCGTACCAGTGCCTTCAACCACTTCGGGTTGGTCTCGTTGTCGACGAACACGCCCAGGAAGTCCTTGCGCGGCATGCGGCTCTGCTTGACGCAGATGTCCATGATCGTCTTTTCCTGCTGGCGGATTTCATCGACGATTTCGCGGACGTGCTCCGCCAGCTTGTCGGTGACCTTCGGTACCAGCTTGAACTCGAGGAACTTCTCCTGCAGCTCCTTGCGCAGCGCCTCGGTGCGTGCATGGTCGCGACCGTTGCGCTTGGTCGAGTTCTGCACCTTCTTGAACAGCTTCGCGTAGTCGTCGAAACGAAGTTTCACTTCCTCCGGGTCGAGCGCAGCGGCACCGCTGTCGCTGTCGGAATCATCGTCGTCATCGCTGTCGTCGTCGCTGTCGTTGTCGTCGTTCGAGTCGCTGCTGCGCGCCTCGGCTGGCTGCGCCGGCTGTGGGATGGTGGCATCCTCGCTGTAGTCGATGAAGCCCGAGATGATGTCGGTGATCTTGATTTCACCGGACTCGGCCTTGGCGTACTCGTCGAGGAACAGCTGCGAGACGGTGGGGAAGTCGGCCAGCGCCGACAGCACCTGGTTGAGACCATCCTCGATGCGCTTGGCGATCTTGATCTCGCCCTCGCGGGTGAGCAGGTCGACGGTGCCCATTTCGCGCATGTACATGCGCACGGGGTCGGTGGTACGACCGAACTCGTTGTCCACCGCGGCGAGCGCAGCGGCAGCCTCTTCGGCCGCCTCTTCGTCGACATCGTTCTCGTTCAACAGGATCCCGTCGAGGTCCGGTGGCGTCTCGTGCACCGTGATCCCCATGTCGTTGATCATGTTGATGATGTCTTCGATCTGCTCCGGGTCGACGATGTCGTTGGGCAGATGGTCGTTGACTTCGTGGTAGGTCAGGAAGCCTTGCTCCTTGCCCTTCGAAATCAACAACTTGAGCTGGGATTGCTGGTCGGAGTTATCGATATCGTCCAACGTTTCCATCGATTCTTGCTTACCTTTGGTCAATCTGAACAGCCTCTGAGTAGTCAATTTGTTAGGACAACTACCGGAAGTGTAGTCTAAAGTCGCCGAACCACTAGCTTCACGAGCGGGTTAAAGCAGCCGGCCAGTATAGTCAGAATGCGCCGACGCTGTATACCCGCCAGGTCCTCGCGGGCCCGGTTTGCGCCTCCTTGGAGTGCGCGGCAGCGCCTCCGGTTCATTCCGCCACGGGGCGGCGGTAGTTGCGCAGCTTGTCCTTCTGCTCCGCGGTGAGCTCGGCAAAGGGAATCGCCCGGATGCGCTGGATCTCGCGGTCCTCGGCCTTGCGCGCGAGCCGGCTGACGGCGTCACGCAGTTCGGTCTCCAGCGCCTCAGGGTCAATGTTGAGGTCGGCCGCGGCAAGTTCAAGCACGGTGCTCTCGTGCGGTGTGCCGCGAAAGCGCTCGAGCAGCGCCGCGGTGCCGAGGCCGCCCGACGCCTGGGCCTGCACGGCGAGCAAGAGGGCAGTGGTATCCAGCGCGGCCAGCGCATGCGCCGTTTCCGCATCGATGCCCGCGGCGAGTTCCGGCCGCTGCAGGAGCATCGCCACGGCCTGTTCCTCGAGCGTTCGCCGGGTGAAGCGCGCGAGCGGAGCGACGTGCGCACGGGGGCGCCGCCGCGCGCGGAAGCCGAGCTGTTCGCGCACGAGATCCTCGTCGATCTGCGCGAGGCTGGCGAGCAGGCGGGCCCCGGTGACGCGATGGGCCTCGTCGGGGATCTGCCTGAGGTAGTTGCCGGCCTGTGCGACAAGGCGTGTGCGACCGTCAGCGGTGGTGAGGTCGATCTGCTGCTTGAGCGCGTCGACCAGGTACTCGGAAAGACCGAAGCGGCGCGACTCCCGCAGCAACCCCTCGGGGCCGAACTCGCGCACTGCGGTATCCGGGTCATGGCCCTCGGGCAGGAAGGCGAAGCGCACCTGGCGATCACCGGCCATGCGTGGCAGCGCGGTCTCCAGCGCCTTCCACGCGGCGCGGCGCCCGGCGGCGTCGCCATCGAAGCAGAACACCACTTCCGGCGCGTGGCGGAACAGCAGGTCGAGGTGTTCGCCAGTGACGGCGGTGCCGAGCGTCGCAACGGCGTTGCCGAGGCCGTGCTGGGCGAGCGCGATGACGTCCATGTAGCCCTCGACGACCAGCAGGCTCGACGGTTTGCCGCCACTGATCGCTTCATGCAGTCCATACAGCTCGCGGCCCTTGTGAAACACCTCGGTCTCGGGCGAGTTGAGATACTTCGGCTCGCCTTCGCCGATGACACGCCCGCCGAAGCCGATGACGCGCCCGCGGCGATCGTGGATGGGGAACATCACGCGTTCGCGGAAGCGGTCGTAGTAGCCGCCCCGTTCGCGCTTGATGACGAGGCCGCTGCGCTCGAGGCGCGTGTCGTCGATGCCGGCGGCGTTGAGCGCCTCGTAGAGGTTGCGCCAGCCTTCGGGGGCATAGCCGAGGTGGAAGCGGCGTGCGATCTCGCCGCTCACGCCGCGACCCTTGAAATAGGCGACCGCCCGCTCGCGCGAGCTCGCCTGGCGCAGTTGCTGCTCGAAGTGGGCGCGGGCCCGTTCGAGCACGCCGTAGAGTTCGCGCGTATCGCTGGAACGCGCCGGTGCCCCGCCTTCGCGTGGCACTTCCACCCCGACCATCTGCGCGAGCTCCTCGATGGCCTCGGGAAACTCGAGGTTGCGGTACTGCATGAGGAAGCCGACGGCGGTGCCGTGTGCGCCGCAGCCGAAGCAGTGGTAGAACTGCTTCTCGCGGCTGACCGTGAACGAAGGCGTCTTTTCGCCGTGGAACGGGCACAACGCCTGGAACTCACGCCCGGCCTTGCGCAGCGGCAGATGGGCATCGATGACGTCGACGATGTCGATGCGTGCGAGCAGGTCGTCGATGAATTGATCCGGGATACGTCCGGCCATGGTTGGGCAGGGGAATCGGACTCGAAGACCCGATTGTAGCGGGGCGCGAACGGCGCCGGTACGCGCGTCCCGAAGGGGGGGCGTCGGGCGCCTTACTGCCCGGCGAGACGCGTCTTGACGCGGGTGCTGACCGCGGCCATGTCGGCGCGACCCTTGAGTTCCTTGTTCAGCACGCCCATGACCTTGCCCATCTCGCGCATGCCGGCGGCATCGGTTGCGGCAATGGCGGCATCGATGGCCGCATCGATGGCGGCATCGTCGAGCTGCTCGGGCAGGTAGGTGGTGATGACCTCGAGTTCGAAGCGTTCCCTGGCTGCGAGGTCTTCGCGCCCGGCGGCAGCGTACTGTTCGATTGACTCGCGGCGCTGTTTCGCCATGCGAGTGAGCAGCTCCACCGCGCGCTCGTCGTCGACCTCGGCGCGCTCATCGACCTCGAATTGCTTGAACGCGGCGCTGATCAGGCGCAGCACGGCAAGGCGGTCCTTCTCTCCGGCCTTCATCGCCGCCTTGACGTCGGCAGCGAGGCGATCGCGGGTTGCTGTGCTCAAGCGTGGGTCGGGGAAGGGAGCCGGGAGGCTCAGTATGGGCGGGTGCGTCGCAGCGACTGGCGTGCGGCCTTCTTCTGCCAGCGCTTGACGGCGGCGGCGGCCTTGCGCTTCCGCACCTGGGTCGGCTTCTCGTAGTATTCGCGGCGGTGCACTTCAGCCAGCACGCCCGCTTTCTCGCAGGCACGCTTGAAGCGCCGCATGGCAATGTCGAAAGGCTCGTTTTCTCGGACGCGAACAGTGGGCATACGTGAATCAAATCCTTATCGGTTGCGGGCCGGATCGACCGGGCCGGGCTGCAAGGGAACGCGCAATAGTAGCGTCGTGTCGCGACAAAGTCGAGAAATCCGGGGCGCGACGCCGTGATGCGGGTGCTCGGCATCGAAACCTCCTGCGACGAGACCGGGGTGGCTGTATTCGACGGCGCTCGCGGCCTGCTCGCCGAGCGCGTCTACAGCCAGGCCGCGACGCATGCCGCCTACGGCGGCGTGGTACCCGAACTCGCCTCGCGCGACCACGTACGCAAGCTGGTGCCGCTGGTGCGCGAGACGCTCGCCGAATGCGGACTGGCGCCTTCCGACCTCGACGGCGTGGCCTACACCGCGGGGCCCGGGCTGGCTGGCGCGCTGCTGGTCGGCGCCGGTTTCGCGCGCGCTTTCGCCTGGGGGCTCGACATCCCGGCACTCGCCGTGCACCACATGGAGGGTCACCTGCTCGCACCGATGCTCGAGCACGACGATCTCGACATGCCGTTCCTTGCCCTGCTCGTCTCGGGTGGCCATACCCAGTTCGTCGAGGTGGCCGGGCTCGGCGCCTATCGCATCATCGGCGAATCGCTCGACGACGCCGCCGGTGAGGCCTTCGACAAGGTCGCCAAGATGCTCGGGCTGGGGTATCCCGGTGGCCCGCAGGTGGAACGGCTGGCACGCGCGGGCGACCCGAAGCGTTTCCGCTTCCCGCGGCCAATGACCGATCGCCCTGGTCTCGATTTCAGCTTCAGTGGGCTGAAGACCTACGTGATGAATACGCTCACCGCGGAGCCTGCGGACGACGCCACGCGCGCCGACGTTGCCCGGGCCTTCACCGATGCCGTCGTCGACACCTTCGTCATCAAGTGCGGCCGCGCGCTCGCGCAGACCGGGCTCACCACGCTGGTGGTCGCCGGTGGAGTGAGTGCCAATGCCGACCTGCGTGACGCGCTCGGCGCGCTTGGCACGGCGCAGGGCTGCCGCGTGGTGTTCCCGGCGCTGCGCTTCGCCACCGACAACGGCGCGATGATCGCCTATGCCGGCTATCGTCGCCTGCGCACCGGCGAAGCCGACAGCGCAGCGTTTGCGGTCCGGCCGCGCTGGCCACTCGATACCCTGGCGCCGGCACGCAGCGCCTGAATCCGGTCGCGGCGCGATCAGGCTGGCCGCTTCTCGCCGATCTTCTTCTCGCGCCCGGCGGCGAGCGCGCTGATGTTGGCGCGGTGGCGCCAGAAGATGGCGAGCGCCATCGCGGCATACAGCAGCACGGCCGCCGGCGACTGTCCCAGCCACCAGGCGGCAGCCGGCGTCAGCGCGGTGGCGACCAGCGCGGACAGCGAGCTATAGCGCGTGGCCGCGGCGACCAGCAGCCACGCGGCGGCAAAGCAGGCGCCGATGCGCCAGTCGAGCGCGAAGTTCACGCCGACGAAGGTTGCGACGCCCTTGCCGCCGCGGAAGCCATAGAAGACTGGGAACAGGTGGCCGGCGAACGCCGCGGCGCCGATGGCGGTCAATTGTGGCGGCTCGATGCCGAGCAGGTGGCCGGCGACTACCGGCACCACGCCCTTGCCGGCATCGCCGAGCAGGGTGATGGCAGCGGCCTTCTTGCCGCCGTGACGCAACACGTTGGTCGCGCCCGGATTGCCCGATCCGACTTCGCGCGGGTCGGCGATGCCCAATGCGCGGCACACCACCACGGCGGTGGCGACCGAGCCGAGCAGGTAGGCGGCGACGATGAGCACGAGCGCGAGCAGCATCGCGGTATTCCAGCCGAAGCACCCGGGGCGATCAAGCACGCCTGCTCTGCTACCATCGCGCCCCCGCGCCGGCGCCATGGCGCCACGCGATCCGATATACACTGCGCCCTCGGACCGCCTGCTGCGCGCGGCTGCGCAGCGTCGCCAGCAAGAGCCTTCCCTACGTACTGATGGACATCGTCTTCCTCAACGAATTGCGCGTCGACGCCCTCATCGGGGTATGGGAATGGGAGCGTCGGATCCGCCAGCGCCTCGTACTCGACGTCGAGCTCGGCACCGACATCCGCGGCGCCGGTGAGAGCGACGATCTCACCCGTACGGTCGACTACAAGGCCGTCACGGACCGCATCGTCGAGTTCACGCGGGCGAGCAGTTACCTGCTGATCGAGGCGCTGGGCGAGAATCTCGCGCGCACCGTGCTCGAGGAATTCGACGTGCGCTGGATCCGCTTGCGCATCCGCAAGCCCGGCGTGCTGCGCGAAGTGCGCGAGGTCGGCATCGTGATCGAGCGTGGGGAGCGCGGCTGATGGCGGCGCGCGCACGGGCCTACGTCGGGGTCGGCACGAATGCCGCACGCGCGCTGAATCTCGGCTGCGGATTGCGCAGCCTCGATCAGCAGTTCGGCGCGCTCGAGCTTTCCACCGTCTATGAGAGCGCAGCGGCGGATGGTGCCGGGGCAGCCTACTGGAACCTCGTCGTCGCTTTCGACACCGTGCTCAACTACTCACAGCTGCGCGCGCAGTTGAAGACGCTCGAGGACCAGTGCGGCCGCGCACGTGGCGCGGCGGCCGACGGTGTAGTCACGCTCGACCTCGACCTCCTGCTGCTGGTGCCGGGCGCGCCCGGCGAGACCGAGTTCGACCTGCCGCTCGCAGCGCTCGAGGCGGCGAGCTACGTGCTCGCGCCGCTGGCCGAACTGGCACCCGACTGGCGACATCCCGAGGCCGGCATCACGCTTGCCGAGCTGTGGCGCACGGTTGCGCCCGGTACGCCGGCGCTCGGCGTGGTGCCAGCGAACGAGCTGCCACCACTCGCAATCGGTGCACGCGGCGACGCGGTGCCGCAGGTATGAACGCGCTGAACTCGATGTACGTACGGCGCGGCGGTATCCTGCTTGGCCTGCTCGTGGCGCTGGTGCTCGCGGGGTGCGCGGAAGTACCACTGGTGGCCAAGCGCTCGCGCGTCGACGACTTCGATGCCGCGGTCAAGACCTATGGGAAGTTGATGCGCTGGGGCTACTTCGACGAAGCCGCCAAGGTCCTCCGGGCGCGTGACGGCAGCACCATCGAGGCCGATCTTGCGCGCGTCGCGCGCTACCGGGTCACGCGTTATGACGTCGGCTCCAAGCTCGTCGCCGATACCGGGCGCGAGGGCCGCGTGCTTGCCAGCATCGAGTACTACGACGTCGACACCGGCGTGGTGCAGGAGCTGCGCGATGAACAGTACTGGTGGTACGACGATAGCGAGCAGCGCTGGTTCCTGGGATCGCCGCTGCCAGCCTTCGGTCTCGCCGCCGATTGAGGGCGGCGCATCGGGCCCGGTCACATGTGCAGCGAACGGCCGCCGTCGACGCTGATCACCTGTCCGGTGACGTAGGGCGCATGGACGAGGTAGAGCACGGCGTCGGCGATGTCGGCCGGCTCGCCGCGCCGCGCCAGCGGTGTGGCGCGCAGCCATTCGGTGCGCTGTGCGCCGTCCTCGCTATCGGCCCACAGGATGGCGCCGGGTGCGATCGCGTTGACGCGTACCGCGGGCGCGAGTTCGAGGGCGAGCGAGCGAGTCACCGCGAGCAGGCCGGCCTTCGATGCGCAGTACATCGAGTAGCCGCGACGCGGACGCTCGGCATGGATGTCGACGATGTTGACGATGCTGCCCTGTTGCGCACCGAGCAGGCGCGCTGCGTGTACGCACAGGAAATACGGTGTGCGCAGATTGATCGCCTGCATGCGTTCCCAGGTTGCCGGATCAGCGTCATCGAGCGGCGTCTCGTCGAAGATCGAGGCGTTGTTGACCAGCACGTCGAGGCGCCCGGCCCGCTTTGCGATTGCCGCGACCAGGCGTGCACCGGCATTGCGGGCGGCGAGATTCTGGCGCACGACGAAGGCCGAGTGCGCGCGATCGGCGTTGAGCTCCGCCGCGAGCTGGCGCGCCTCGGCGGCAGAGGTGTGGTAGTGGATGGCGATGTCGAAGCCGGCCCCGTGCAGGCGCCGCGCGGTAACGGCGCCGAGGCGCTTGGCGGCACCCGTGATGAGGGCGAGCGGGCGTGCCGTGGTGGCTGGTCGCGAAGATCGTGCGGCGCTGATGACGACTGGTCCGCCCCTCGGCGCGACCACCTCTGGATATGAGTGCGCCGGCAAGCTTACCGGATCCGGATCCGGCCGGGCTAGAACGCTCGCGGCGGCTGGCTGCGCTCATCCGTGCCGACATCGACGCCGCGCCAGGCGCCGTGATTGGCTTCGAGCAGTTCATGCAGCGTGCGCTCTACGAACCGGGCCTCGGCTACTACGCGGCAGGGAATCCGATCTTCGGTGCGGCCGGTGATTTCGTCACCGCGCCGGAAAGCGGCGACTTGTTCGCCGCTTGCCTGGCCCGCCAGTGCCGCGAGATCCTCGCCGGCGATGGCGAGGTCATCGTCGAGTACGGCGCGGGCAGCGGGCAGCTCGCCGCCGCGTTGTGCGCGGCACTCGGCAACGAGTTTGCGACTTTGCGCTACCACATCATCGAGCCGAGCGCGACGCTGCGCGAACGCCAGCGCGAGCGGCTCGCCGCAACGGTGCCGGCGATGCGCGAGCGTGTCACCTGGTCGGACCAGCCCGTTGCCTGCGGTACGGGCGTCGTCATCGCCAACGAAGTCCTCGATGCGCTGCCGGCGGCGCGTATGCGCAACGGTGAGGGCGGCCCAGAGGTGCTCGGTGTCGGGCTCGCTGGCGAGGACTTCACCTGGCGCGCGCCGGGACCGGCGGCGGCGTCGCCGCCGGCCGGATTCAGCGCCGCGCTTGCGGCCTTGCCGCCTGGCTGCGTGAGTGAGTACCTGCCGGGTCTCGACGCCTGGTGTCGCGGTCTGCGCGAGGTGCTCGAGCGCGGCGTCGTGCTGGTCGGCGATTACGGCTACGCGCGGCACGAGTACGTGCACCCGGCGCGACCCGACGGCACCCTCAAGTGTCATTACCGTCACCACGTGCATGACGACCCGTTCTTCCTGCCCGGACTGCAGGACATCACCGTCGCGGTCGACTTCACGCACTTGGCGGAAGCAGCCAGTGCGGCCGGCCTGCACGTCGCCGGTTACGTGACCCAGGCACGCTTCCTGCTCGGCTGCGGGCTCGAGGAGGTGATGCTGGCAGCGGCCGGCGGTTCGGCTGCGGCCGACTACGCCCGCGCGCAGGAAGCTAAACGATTGTTGCTGCCGGGTGAAATGGGAGAGACCTGCAAGTTCATGGCCTTGACGATCGACTATGATCGCGCGCTCCGCGGCTTCGTCGCGGACGAGCGCCATCGACTCGACGGCTACGCGCGCTGAGGCGTGCGCCGGGCGTTGGCGCCGCGAACCCCGAACCCGGCGCCGAAACGGACCAGCGCGTGACCACACTCCAACTCATCGTGCTCGCCCTGCTGCAGGGCGTGACCGAGTTCCTGCCCATCTCGAGTTCGGCGCATCTCGTGTTGTTGCCACGCGTGACCGGCTGGCCCGACCAGGGTCTCGCGTTCGACGTCGCCGCGCACGTCGGCAGTCTCGCCGCGGTGTGCGTGTATTTTCGGCACGATCTCGCCACGCTTGCGCGCGGGTGGCTTGCTTCGCTCGCCACGCGGCGGCTCGATGGTGATGCGCGGCTCGCCTGGGCGGTGCTGTTCGGCACCGTGCCGGTCGGGGTGGTCGGTCTTGCCGCGCATGACCTCATCGCCACCCATCTGCGCTCGCCCTTGATTATCGCGTTCACCACGGTGCTCTTCGGCGTCGCCTTGTGGGCGGCCGATCGTGGCGGCCGCCGCACGCGCGAGATGGGCGCGATGGGCTGGCGCGACGTCGCGCTGATCGGCTGCGCGCAGGCGCTCGCCCTGGTCCCCGGGGTATCGCGGTCCGGCATCACGATGACCGCCGCGCTGGCCGCGGGACTCACGCGTGCCGCCGGCGCTCGGTTCTCTTTCCTGCTCTCGATCCCCGTCATCGTCCTGGCCGGCGGGCTCGAGGCAATCGAACTCGCGCAGGCGGGTGGTGCACAGCCGTGGGGGCAGCTCGGCCTGGTCGCACTCTTCTCGGGCCTGAGCGCCCTGGCCTGCATCGTGCTGTTCCTGCGTTTCATCGAGCGCATCGGCATGTGGCCGTTCGCGCTCTATCGCTTGCTGCTCGGCGCCTGGCTGGTGTGGATGTTCGCGTAGCGGGCGGCTGCAACTTCGCTTCGCCGGCGCGGTCGGAGTGAACACCGCTGCATGCGCGGCCGTGCCAACGGGAAGGGTGGATGGACGGCGTGCCGGCACCAACCACCTCGGCCGGCACGGGCCACACCGACCGGGAGACATCCAGTGATGACAATGCCATCTCGCCTCACCAGGACATTGCTCCTCCTGCTCGGCTTCGTGTCATTTCCGAGCAGCGCGATGGCCGCGGATGACGGTCTCGCCACGGCGATTTTCGCTGGCGGCTGCTTCTGGTGCATGGAGGGCCCGTTCGATGTTCTCGACGGCGTCGTCTCCACCACCTCGGGGTATATCGGTGGTGACGTCGTCGACCCTACCTACGAGCAGGTCTCGGCTGGTGGCACCGGGCACGCCGAGGCCGTCGAGGTGGTCTACGATCCGGGCCGCATCAGTTATGAGCGGCTGCTCGAAGTGTTCTGGCGCAACGTCGATCCGACCACCGCCGATCGCCAGTTCTGCGATCGTGGCACGCAGTACCGACCGGCCATCTTCGTGCTCGACGCCGAGCAGCGGGCCGCGGCGGAGGCCTCGCGCGCGGCGCTCGCTGCCGACAAGCCATTCCCCGGCGAGATCGTAGTCGCCATCGAAACGGCTGGCGCATTCTACGCGGCCGAGGAATATCACCAGGACTTCTATCGCAAGAATCCGTTCCGATACCGCTTCTACCGCACCAATTGTGGGCGCGACCGCCGCCTCGAGGAGCTGTGGGGCAGCGCGCACTGACGCTGCGCCCGCTGCCCCGGATCAGGAATCGGGCTCGAGGGTGCTTGGGCACGTGGGTGGTCGCGTGCTAGTTTTCGGCATGGCCTGACCACCGCCGTGCCGGTCGTCGGCACACCGTCGCATCAGCAGGGGAGGCTCGCGACTGCAGTGAGTGGGGCATCGGCCGCTCGGCCCAAGGTGGTGTTGTCCGCCGACGTCGTCGGCAGTACCTCGCTGTACGACACGCTCGGTGATGCCGAGGCTCGCCAGCTCATTGCTGACGCGCTCGAACGACTGGCCGCGATCTGCGCTCGCCATCGTGGTGACATCGTCGCCGAGGTCGGTGACCAGCTCGTGGTGGTATTCGACGAAGCCAGCGCGGCGAGCGCCGCGGCGAGCGAGGTCCACGAGTCCCTGCATCACCGCGCGGCGCCATCGGGACGCGCGCTGAGGATGCGCGTCGGCCTGCACTGCGGCGAGCTGCCGCCCGGCGCCGAGGGCCTTGCCAGCACGGCCGTGAAGATTGCCAACTGGGCGAGCAGCAACGCCAAGCCCGAGCAGACGCTCGCCACACGTGCAGTGATCGATGCCTTGCCCCGTATCTTCCGCGCCGTCTCGCGCTATGTCGACGACGAGACCTGGAATGCACTCTCCATCGAGCACGTCGAGCTCTACGAAATCATCTGGGACGTCGAGTCGATCACTGCCTACGCCGGCGAGCAGCCGGCGCTGCGGGAGACGCAGGGTTACCGCGCGGTGACTTTCACCTATGGCGATCTGAGCCTCACCGTCGATGCCGACCGACCGGTCGCCTCGATCGGCCGCGCCGAGCACAACGACCTCGTCATTCGCCGCGACCTCGTGTCGCGCCAGCACCTGTCCGTGCAGTTCAGCCGCGGGCGCTGCACCATCACCGATAACAGCACCAACGGTTCCCTGGTAGTGGCGAGTGACGGTACGCGTTACCCGATCAAGCGCGAATCGCTGCGCCTGCACGGCAGCGGCGTGATCATTCCCGGCCAGCCGCCGGCAGCAGCCGAGGGTTTCGAGATCAGATTCCGCTGCGAGTGAGTGCCTCGCGCCGCGCCGCCCGCAGGGCATCGCCCAGGGCGGGTCCGCGCAGGCCCTCGGCGGCCAGGGCGCGGGCATCGACGCCTGCTGCAACAGCGGCGGCGCGCTGCAGGCGTTCGGCCTGCGGGTAGGGTTCGTCGGCAAGGCCGGCGCGACCTGTGGCGTCGATGGCGCAGGCGAGCAGCATCTGATCGAAACGCTCGGGTCGCCGCAGCGCATCGGCCTCTTCGAGGAAGCGCAGCAACGCGGCGGCCTTCATCTCCTGCGCGCGATGCGCACGAATGTGCAGCTTCGATACCAGGCAGGCCAGCTCGCGGTGTTCACGCGGCACGCGCAGGCGCGCGCTGAGTGCCTCGATCAGGGGTACACCAGCGACATCGTGTCCGTGATGCGAAGGCAGCTTCTCGACCGGAGTCACACCTTTGCCGAGGTCGTGCACGAGCACTGCGAAGCGCACCACCTGTGGCGCGTGCCAGCGCGCCGCCTGGGCGAGCGCAAGCAGCACGTGTTCGCCGGTGTCGATTTCCGGGTGGTAGCGTGCCGGCTGTGGCACCCCGAACAGGCAGTCGATCTCGGGCAACAGCGCGGCGAGTGCGCCGCAGTCACGTAACACGGTGACGAAGCGTTGCGGGTGGGGTTCGTCGAGCGCGCGCGCGAGTTCCTGCCACACCCGTTCCGGTGCGAGCGTGGCGAGTTCGCCGCTGGCGACCATGTCGCGCATCAGGGCGAGGGTCTCGTCGGCGATGGTGAAATCGAAGCGTGCGGCGAAGCGCGCGCCGCGCAGAATGCGCAGTGGATCTTCGGCAAACGCCGCGGTGACGTGACGCAGCACGCCGGCGTCGAGATCGCGCGCACCACCGTACGGGTCGTGCAGCACGCCGTCCGCATCGCGCGCCATCGCGTTGATGGTGAAGTCACGCCGCGCGAGGTCCTCGTTCAAGGTAACGCCCGCGGCCGTGGTGGCAAATCCCTTGTAACCGTGGCCGGTCTTGCGCTCGGTACGCGCGAGCGCGTATTCCTCGTGCGTTTCGGGATGCAGGAAGACCGGGAAGTCGGCGCCGACCTTACGATAGCCGAGCGCCAGCAAGGCCTCCTCGCTGCCGCCAACGATCACCCAGTCGCGATCCTTGACCGGGCGGCCGAGCAGGCCGTCGCGCACCGCGCCGCCGACCTGGTAGATTTCCATCGTTCAAACGGCGGTGCGCGCCTCAGTCGCGGCGCGCAGTGGTGCGGTAGGCATAGTATCGATGGCGCGTGCCGGCATGCCCGAGATAGGCGGGCAGGATCACGCTCATCGGCGTCGGCACGATGCCGAGCACGTCGAGGCCGTTGCCCTGGGTCAGCACCGAGTCCTCTTCGAGCGAACGCAGGTTGTCGCGCGAGAACGGTTTGCCCGGCACGTGTTCGAGAACGTTGGCCTGCAGCTTCGACAAGGTGCGGCCGAGCGGTATCACGCGCACCGGATGGCCGATGAGTTCGCTGACATAGCGCACCAGCTCTGCGAGCGTCACCACCTCGGGGCCGGCCAGCTCGAAGCGCTGGCCGCCGAGGTTGTGGTCGGCGATGACCCGCAGGCAGGCGTCGGCGACATCGCCCACGTAGACCGGTTGCAGCCGCGCCCCGGCGCAGGCGAGCGGGAACACGCCCGGGGCCAGTCGTACCAGGCGCGCGAAACGGTTGGTGAAATCGTCCTGCGCCCCGAACATCACCGACGGGCGCATGATGGTCACGCGCAGCACGCGACCGTTCTCCTCGGCCAGGAGCTTCTCCGCTTCGCCCTTGCTGCGCAGGTAGTGGCTGGCCGCGAAACTGTCCGCATTGAGCGCGCTGATATGCACGAGGTGCGGCACGCCCGCGTGCTTGCAGGCCTTTGCCGCTCGCACGGCGACGTCGACATGGGCACGGCGGAATCCGGCGCCGTCGTCGCCACGCTCATTGAGAATCCCGACCAGGTTGACGACCGTCGCACAGCCCGCGAACGCGTCGTTCAGCGATTCCTGCTCGGTGGTCTCGACTTCAACGACGTCGGTGTCCGGCAACAGCCAGGATTCGCGTGCATGGGCCCGGGCGCGCGTGAAGATGCGTACCGCGTAACCGGCAGCAACGAGACGGTTGGCGAGTACGCCACCGAGGAAGCCGCTGCCGCCGAGGAGTCCGATAGGGGTCTTTTTCATGGGGTGCAATCCGAGATGTCGTTCGTACCTGCCGCGGGGATCGCCGGCATGACGTCGGTCAGGCGCGTGATATCGCGGCCCAAACGCCATTCGTAGACCGCGGCGTAGAACAGGGCGCGCCGCACGTATCGGCGCGTCTCGGTGAACGGGATCGTGTCGATCCAGAGGTCGGCCGCCGTGCAGCTGCTGCCCCGCCACTGCCTCACGCGGAGCGGCCCTGCATTATACGCCGCCGCGGCCATCGCGAAGTTGCCGTCGTAGCGTGCCAGCATGCGCTCCAGGTAGGCGGTGCCGAGGGCGATGTTGACGGCGGGCTCGTAGAGCTGCTCGAGGCGTGCCAGGCGCAGGCCGGTGCGGCGCGCCATCTCGCGCGCGGTGGCCGGCATGAGTTGCATCAGGCCCAGCGCTCCGGCCGGCGAGCGGGCGTCGATGACGAAAGCGCTCTCCGAGCGGATAAGCGCCATCACGCGGGCCGGGTCGAGGCCGCGCTGTACCGCGTATTTCTCCGCCAGGACGGCATGGTCGACAGGGAAGCGCAGCTCGAGGTCGTCGTAGGAACGGGCGCGGCCGAGCGCGAAGATGGCCTGGTTGCGCCAGCCCCACTCCGCGGCAACGCTCGCTGCGACCTCGAGCTCGCGGCGATCCATCTGTCCGAGTTCGAAGAACCACTCGCGGCGCGCCGGGTAGCGGCGGTCGAGCAGGAACAGCTCGCGGGCCCTGGCGATACCGGGCCGTGCCTTCAGCGCGGCGTTCTCGGCCGCGCTGGCGTCGACCGGGGCGTGATTGAACGCATAGGGACGTCCGAGGCGGTCGGCGGCAAGAAAACCGTAGTAGTCGCGCTCGCCGGCAAGCGTCTCGAAGATCGCGCGCGCGCGTTCCTCGTCACCCGTGGCGGCCAGGGCGCGCGCTCGCCAGTAACGCCACCGCAGTGTACTGACCTCGCCGCGTGGCGCCTGTGCGGTCCAGCGCACGAGTTCGGGCCAGGCGCGGGTGAGGATGCCTTCACGGATGCGATAGCGTTCGACGCGATCGTCGACGCTTGCCGGTGGCACTGCGTCGAGCAGTTCGATGCGGCGCGGATGGTCGCTCGCCGCTGCGGCGAGTGCCAGCGCCTGCGCGGCAGCGCCGCGCACGGTGTCGTCCGGTGTATAGCGCGTGATGACCCGCTGCCAGGCGGTTTCGGCGCCGGCCAGATCGTTGCGTGCCAGGCGCGTGAGCGCGTGCACCAGGACGGCGTGGGTCGCGGTATCGTCGCCGAGGTCGCCACGCGCAAGGACTTGGCGGGGGTTGGCGTGAGCGGCGTCCCACAGCGCATGCAGGTTTTTCAGGCGAGGTGACTCGAGGCGCCGCGACAGGTAGCGCGCGAGGCCGAAGTTGCCGGCCTCGATGGCGAGTTGGATTCGTGCCCAGATCAGTTCGTCGTCGAGCAGCGGGCTTGCGTACAGGCGTGCGAAGGCCGGGTCGCAGGCGTCGGGAAGCGAGGTGCCGGCCAGCCAGGTCGCGCGGATGTCTTCGAGCAGGCCGGCGCTGCGGTCGGTCTCGATGCGGGCCACGAGCTGGTGGCAGCGCAGGGTGACGTTCTCCTGCGGGCGGTAGAAGTCGAGGAAATCGTCCCAGCGCCGCGCGTAGGCGAGCTGTTCGAGCAGCTCTTCGCGCAGGCGTGCTGCCAGCAGGGAGCCATCGTAATCGGAGAGGAAGCGCGTGACCTCGGCGAGCGGGAAGCGGTGCAGGCGTCGCCGCAGGTCGTGGTAAAGGTAGTACGGGTAGAGCGGGTATTGCTCCAGGCCGTGCACCAGCTCGGCGGCTGCTTCCCGCCGCCCGGCTTCCTGCGCGGCGAGCACGCGAGCGAACTGGGCGCGCATGGCCTCGCGTGTCGCGCCGGCCGGCGCAGCACCGGCGGACGGCCCGCCAACCGCGAGGTACAGGGCGAGCAGGATGGGGGCGCGCAGCGCTCGAACGAATGGACGGGGTGACATGGACGCGCGGTTGCGGAACGGTTTGGTTTTATACTGGCCGGGCCGGCGCGACATCAAGGGCGCGTGCCGGCGCTGGTGAAGACGCCCGCTCATGCCCGGCAGCTCATGTTTGATGCCTTTGACACTGCCCGTGAAGACTGGTTCGACGCCCTGGCCAGCAATGTCGCCGACGACACGCCGGGTGATGCCGTGCGCTGCGCGGCATGCGGCGCGCATCTGACCCGTGCCCGCCATGCGCGAGCGGTCGCCGGCTGCGTGCATCACGTCGCAACCAACCCGGCGGATATCACCTTCCACTTCGTGACCTTTGCCGTGGCACCGGGGTGCATGGCGCGCGGGCAGCCGACGGCGACGCACAGCTGGTTTCCTCCGGCGCGCTGGCAATGCGCCCACTGCGCAAGCTGCGGTACGTTCTGCGGCTGGCGCTTCACCGACGTCGACGGCGGCGAATTTCACGCTCTGATCGAGGACTGCCTGGTGGAGGACGACGGCTCTTGAACGAGATGGCTTTCGACGCGGCCGCACGTGCCGCAGTGGAACGGGTTCTGCGCGAACGGCGCACCGTGCACGATTTCCAGCCCGAGCCGGTCCCGCAGGCGCTCGTCGAGCACGCGCTCGAGCTCGCGCGCTGGGCGCCCAATCATCACCGCACCGAGCCGTGGCGCGCTTACCTGCTGGGAGCCGCTGCGCGCGATGCGGTCGCGCAGCTGAACGCCGAACTGGTCGCCGCGGCGAGTGGGTCGCGCGCGGCCGAGGTCAAGCTGAAGCGCTGGCGCGCGGTACCTGGCTGGCTGGTGCTGACCAGCGCGCGCGGTACGGATGCCTTGCGCGAGCAGGAGGACTACGCCGCCTGCTGCTGTGCGGCGCAAAACTTCATGCTCGCCCTGTGGACCGCGGGGGTCGGCGTCAAGTGGACCACCGGCAGCGTCGTGCGGGCGCCGGGCTTCGCCGACATTGTCGGCTTCGATGCGGCCGCCGAGCAGGTGGTGGGGCTGTTCTGGTACGGTTGGCCAGCGGCCCAGACCACCCAGATGCGGCGCCCGCTCGACGATTTCCTGGTGCATGTCGGCTGAACGCGGGACAGCGGGCGCGGTGACGATCCACACCGATTCGATCACGTGCACCACGCGCGGGCGCGGCTGCTACGAGCTGAGCGCGGAACTTGATGGTATCGTCGCCGCGAGTGGCGCGCGCGATGGGCTGTGCTCGGTGTTCATCCGCCACACCAGTGCATCGCTGATGGTGTGCGAGAACGCCGATGCCGAAGTGTTGCGCGATCTCGAGCGTTACCTGTCGCGCCTGGTTCCGGATGGTGACGCCCTGTTCCGCCATGATGCCGAAGGGCCGGACGACATGCCGGCGCACGTGCGTAGTGTGCTGACCCAGAGTGCGCTGACGCTGCCGGTGCGTGGCGGCCGTCTCGCGCTCGGTACCTGGCAGGGCGTCTTCCTCTACGAGCACCGCACGCACGCGCACCGCCGCGAGATGCTGGTGACAGTGCTCGGTTAGTCGTGCTCCGGTCGAGAGGCGGCGTCGTTCCTCACTGGGGCCGTAGGCGCGCTGCCGCGCGCGGCGTTCAGTGCCCGCCGAGCGCCTGCGCGCGGGCCGCCGCCGCCTGCCGGCTCGCTGCGCTGGCATCGTCGTTGCCCAGCCCGTCGAGCCAGCTGCCGAGATGATCTTCGACGATACCGCCGAGCGCGGCGACATGCGCGGCGGAGTCGTTCAGCGCGGGGATGTAGCGCAGCGTGCCGCCGCCGGCGGCGCGGAAGGTCTCGGCGTTCTGCATCGCGATCTCCTCGAGCGTTTCGAGGCAGTCGATGGCAAAGCCCGGGCACATCACGTCGATGTCGCCGATGCCGGCCTGGCCCCATGCTTCGAGTGTCTTGTCGGTATAGGGTTCGAGCCAGCGCTTGGGACCGACGCGGGACTGGAAGGTCACCGCGAAGTCGTCGCCCGCGCGACCGAGGTGTTCCCCGAGCAGGCGGGCCGTCGCCTGGCACTGGCAGAAATACGGATCGCCCGCGATGAAGGTGTCGTGCGGGATGCCATGGAAGGACAGCAGCAGGCGTTCACCGCGTGGTGCGGTCGCATGGTGGGCGTGCACGCTCTGCGCTAGCGCGTCGATGTAGCGCGGGTCGTCATGGTAGCTCGCGACGAAGCGCAGTTCCGGCATCCAGCGCAACGTCGAGAGATGCGCGAAGACGACGTCCATGACCGAGGCGGTGGTTGCCGATGCGTATTGCGGGTAGAGCGGGACGACCAGCAGGCGGCGCACCTCGCGGGCGAGCAGCGCGTCGATGGCGCTGGCTATAGCGGGTTCACCGTAGCGCATGCCGAGCGCGACTTCGATCTGCCCGTCGTGGCGTTCGTCGAGGTATGCGCCGAGCGCGTCGCGCAGGCGTTCCGACCCGCGCAGCAGCGGCGAGCCATCCGCGCCCCAGATGGCCGCGTAGGCATGCGCCGAGCGGCGCGGGCGCGTGTTCAGGATGATGCCGTGCAGGATGGGCAACCACAGCCACCGCGGTAGCTCGACCACGCGCGGGTCGGCGAGGAACTCGGCCAGGTAGCGCCTTACCGCACGCGGTGTAGGCGCCTCGGGCGTGCCGAGGTTGCACAGCAGTACGCCGAGACGGGGCGCGCGCCCGTGAGTGAAGTCGGCACGCCCATGGTAGCGGGTCATCGGCACGTGCTCCCGCTCGCACGAGGTATGCTGCGGGCGTGATGAAGCGCGGAGGACGGCACGGCCGGCATGTTCACGAAGTCCTTGTCAGATTGTGAGTCGCTGATAGCCAACGATGGCTGCAAGGTGTGGGAGATCCTGCACCCGAAGAACGACGCGGTAGCGCTGCCGTACTCCTTCGCGCTGGCCGAGGTGGCGGTGGGAGAGCACAGCTACCGTCACCGCCTCGAACAGGTTGAAGTCTACTATGTCCTCGCCGGGCGCGGGCTGATGCACATCGACGACGAGGTGCGCGAGCTCGAAGCCGGCGACGCGGTGGTAATCCCGCCACGCGCAGTGCAGTGGATCGAGAACCTCGGTACGGTGCCGCTGCGCTTCATCGCGGTGGTCAGCCCGCCGTGGTGTGCCGCGGACGACGAACGTCTTTAGAACCGGTCTCAAGATTATTCGTGGTTGCGTTGGCGCGCAAAAAGCTCGGCTACCAGGCACGGTGCGCAGGGAATAGTGGTTCTATTTCCAAGCACTGTAACGCCGTAGACGGGCTTTTTTGCGCCCAACCCGAAGGGCCGACGGCTGCGTTCGCGCATTTCCGCGTTGCTCGTCGCTCATTTAGCTACGGGTAATCCACGCTCCTCGCGCCGTGAACTGCGCGAAACCAGCCGTCGGCGCCGCCACGACGACTCTTGAGACCGGT
>JAVJVZ010000003.1:0-14413 GCA_040220855.1 Gammaproteobacteria bacterium
TGGCCGCGGCCCAGCAGGGCCACTACGTCGGCTGCGCAGCGCTCTACGCGCGCGCGCCGGCGCTGCCACTCGCGCCGCAGTGGGCCGACCCGGTCGACGCGGCACGCGACCAGCAGGTGCTGGCCGAGCTGGTGCGCTGGATCACCGCCGTGGCGCGCGCCTGGTACTTTCCGCTGTTCGACCGCGCGGGCGACGCGTCCTGAGCACGCCGCGCGCGCGGCCGGCCGCCCACGGCGCACACCACGACGCCGGGGCGCTCACGGTCGAGCGCGCCGTGTTCGCGCTGGTCGGCGCGGCCTTCACCAATATCTACGTCACGCAGCCGGTACTGCCGGCGCTCGAGACCGAGTTCGGTGCCGACACGGTCGCCGTTGCACGCAGCGTGTCGATGGTGCTGCTCGGTATCGCGCTCGCCAACCTGCCATTCGGCTATCTCGCCGACCGTGTCGCGGTGCGCCGCCTGATCCTGGCCGGGGGGCTCGCCATCGGCGCCGCTGGCGTGCTCTCGGCGCTGGCCGATTCGCTCACGCTGCTGCTCGCCGCGCGCTTCGTGCAGGGCGCCTGCATCCCCGCACTGACCACCTGCCTTGCAGCTTATCTCGCCAAGACGCTGCCGCCGGCACGACTCAACGTGGTGATGGGCTCCTACGTCGCGGCGACGGTACTGGGCGGCATGCTCGGCCGCCTGCTCGGCGGTCTCGCCGAGGCGCTGGCCGGCTGGCGCAGCGCCTGCCTGGTCGCAGCGACGCTGGTCGTCGTCGCCACGCTGACCGCGCTGCGCCACCTGCCGGAGCCGGCGCACATCACCGCAGCGGCGCACCGCAACGTGCGTTATCGCGACCTGCTCGCGCGCGCCGACCTGTGGCGCGTGTTCCTGTGCGGCCTCGCCGGGCAGGCCATTTTCTCGCCGGTTTTCAATACCGTCGCCTACCGCCTCACCGAGCCGGCAATCGGGCTCACACTCGGCCAGGCGAGCCTGGTCTACCTGGTCTACCTGGTCGGGGTCTGGATCGGGCCAGCCTCCGGCCGTCTCAGCAACCGCCTCGGCAACGGCAATACGCTGGTCGCCGGCACCGTGCTCCTGGTGGCCTCGCTGGTGCTGCTGCAGGTCGCCCGTGTCGATGCCATCGTGGCGGCGCTGATCGGCGTGTGCGCAGGATTCTTTGCCGTGCACGCGGCGGCGGTCGGCGCGCTCAACCGGCGCCTCGATGCGGGCCAGGGGCGCGCCAATGCACTCTACGTGCTGGCCTACTATCTCGGCGCCGCGCTCGGCGTGAGCTGGTCGGCTGCCCTGTACCAGGCCGCCGGCTGGGATGCCCTGCTCGCCGCGGCACTGGCCATCGCTCTGGTACCGCTCTCGATCGGCCTGTACGAACGCCGTGCCGACCGCTCCACGCGGTGAACGGCGTCAGCGCGCTGCCAGGGCCGCCTCGAGATCCTCGAACACGAACGGCTTCTTGATGAAGTCGTCCATGCCGGCGGCGAGACAGCGCGCGCGATCGTGCTCGTTGGCATCGCCGGTCAGCGCGACGATGCGTGCCGGCGCACGGCCCTGCTCGGCCTCCAACGTGCGGATCGCGCGGGTCGCGGCGAGGCCGTCCATGCGCGGCATGCGGCAGTCCATGAGGATGACGTCGAAGGCGTCGGCGCGCGCGGCATCGAGTGCCTCGATTCCATCGCTGGCGGTCGCCGCAAGGTAACCGAGCTCCTCCAGCATGGCGACTGCGAGCTTCTGGTTGGTCTCGTTGTCCTCGACCAGCAGGATGCGCTCGCGCCGTGTCGGCACCGGCGACGTGTCCGCCAGAGCTGCCGGCGCACCGGCGAGACTCGCGTGCAGACGCTGGCGCGTGCACGGCAGTTCGAGCAGTTGCGCAGCCGGTGGCAGGGCGGACGGTGCCGGCAGCGGCGCCGTCGTGGGTAGGGTGACCACGATGCATCCCGCGGCCTCGCGTGGCGTCGTCGCCACGCTGTCGGCAGCGACCAGCAGCGCGGGGCCGTTTGCCGACTCGCCGGCCCCGGCAGCGAGTGCCGCGCGTATCGCATCATTGGCGCTCGCCGCGCTCGCGAGGCACGCAACGCCGAGGCGCGCGAGCTGTGTTTCGAGCGCGGCGCGCTGTACGGCATCGGGCTCGATCACGCAGGCGCCGGCCGGCAGGTCGGCGGGCGTGTCGACGCGTGTGCTCGCCGCGACAGCGCGCAGCGGCAGCTCGAGCGCGAACCGCGAGCCCTCACCGGGGTTTGATTCGACCACGATGCGTCCGTCCATCAACTCGGCCAGCTCGCGCGCGATGGCAAGCCCGAGCCCGGTGCCGGCGATCGGCGCGCGCTCGCCGTCGGCGTCACCGCGTTCGAACGGCCTGAAGATGGTCTCGAGGCGGTCGGGGGGAATGCCTACTCCCTCGTCGCGCACGCTGAAACACAGCCGTGCACTGTCCCCCTCGGCCCCGACCTGCTCGAGGGCGACATCGATGGCGCCTGCCGCAGTGAACTTGAGCGCGTTGCCGAGCAGGTTGGCGAGGATCTGCTGCACGCGGCGCGCGTCGCCGAGCACGCACGCGGGAACGTCGGCCGCGATGCGAGCACGCAACAGCAGGCCGCGCTCGCGGGCGTCGGCACGAAACAGCCCGACCACGTCCTCGACCACGGTAAGCGGATCGAAAGGCGCCCGCTCGATGTCGACGCGCCCGGCATCGAGGCGCGAGAAATCCAGGATGTCGTCGATGATCGCGGCGAGGTGGCGGCTGCTGCGCTTGAGCGTGGCGACGTAGTCGTGGCGGCGCTCGTCCGAGGCCGTAGCCGTGAGAAGTTCGATGGACCCAATCACGGCATTGAGCGGGGTGCGCAGCTCGTGACTGATATTGGCGACCAGGCGCGTCTTGATGCGCGACTCCTCCATCGCGAGATCGCGCGCAGCGGTCAGCTCCTGGTTGCGCGCCGCGAGCGCGTCCGCCGTCTCACGCAGGTCGCGCGTGGTGCGTTCGAGTTCGGCAAGGGCGCGCCGGCGTGCACGCTCGACCAGCACGTGGAAGATGATGAGACAGACGAACAGGCTCACCATCACGGTCGCGACGAACACCGGTCCGACGGTCGCGGGCAGCATCGCGACGACCGCTTCGCCGCTCCGGGTGACGGGTGTCGTGCCCATGACGAGGCCGACGATGGCGCAGATGACCACCGTCCAGGCCAGCGCCGAGCGGTCGCGACCGCAGGAGATCATGAGCACCGGCACCACGATCAGCCACCACAGGGTGGGGCCATAGAGTCCGCCCTGGCGCCAGCCCTGCACTGCGATCGAGGCACAGGCAATGGCGGCCAGCACCTCGATCGGACGCGCGATGTCGCCGCCGGCGCGGATGTGCCGCAGCGCCAGCGCCAGGCAGACCAGCACGAATGCATTGATCGCAGCATCGATCGAATCGCCGCGCAGCAGGTTGAGCGGGGTGTAGATCGCACACACCAGAATGCCGATCTGCAGCACGAAGATGAACGTCCGGCGCACGTGCGCGCGTGCGGCGGATACTTCACCGGCTGCCGTGCCCGTCGCCGCACCCGCTTGCTGAGCCATGACTTCCCGTTGTCTGCCTGGAGATCGCGTTGCCACGAGGCGGCTACGTTCGCGCCGTCACGCCGGTTCTGTCGTGCGCGCCCCGGAGCGACGCGAGCCGGCTCATGTCATCGCAATATCATCGCCGAGGCGACGCGCCGGGCGATTGACCAGCATCAGCCCCGCGAGCACCAGCGTGCCTCCCACGACCACAGCCGGCCCGACGCGCTCGTCGAGAAACAGCGCGGCGGAGAGCACGCCGAAGCACGGCACCAGGTTGATGTAGACCGCGGCGCCGACGGTGCCGAGTGATGCCACTGCCTGGTAATACCACAGGAAGCCGAGTGCCGAGCCGAGGTAACCGAGGAAGAAGACGAGCGCCATCGCCCGCGCGTCGCTCGCGATAGCGAGGGTGACCGCCGGCCGCTCGAACAGGAACGGCAGCATCATGGCAACTCCCGCGAGCGCGGCGTAGGTGGTCACGAGCAGCGGCGAGTATTCGTCGAGCAGGTCACGTCCGACCACCGAGTACACCGCCCAGGAGAGCCCGGAGAGAAAGATCAGCAGTTCACCGCGGCCGAGCTCGAGCGTCGCCAGTGCGGCGGCCTCGCCCCCGGTGAGCACGTAGCTGGTGCCGGCAAAGGCAAGCAGCACGCCGAGCAGGGCGAGACGGTCCGGGTAGCGGCGGTAGCAGACGATGTCGAGCACGATGACCTGGCAGGCGATGAGCGCAAGGATGATCGAGGCGGTGGTCGCGCTCGTGTATTCGAGCCCCTTGTACATCAACCCGTTGTGCAGAAAGATGCCGGACAGCCCGAGCAGCGCGAAGCGCCACCAGTGGCGGCGCGGCACGCGCACGAACTGGCGCGCACTGGCGAGGAACCAGGCGAGGAACAGCGAAGCGACGAGGAAGCGCGCGCAGACCACCACGATCGGCGCCTCGTAGCTCGCCAGCACGCGGCCGATGGTCGGCGTCGCGCCCCAGAAGGCGCTCGCCAGCAGCAGTTTCAGCTGGACCGGCATGCCTGGCGCGCCCTTGTCCTACCCGCGTCTCGCATCGTCGCCCCTCCCCGCGCAACGGCCGAAAGCAAAAATGGTACTCTCCCCGCCCGGCGGCGCGAAGCCACTCTCTCATCGCCGCCGCGTTCCCCTGGAGGTGACCCAGTGCTGATGACCGGAGCGGAGTACCGCGAATCCCTGCGCAGCTACCAGCCGCGCGTATTCGTCGACGGCGACGCCGTCGACTGCGTGGCCGACGAGCCACGCCTGCGTGCAGGCATCAACGCCATCGGCGTGACCTACGATTACGCCCTCGCCGCCGAGCACGGCGCGCTCGCGTGCGCCCCGGGTCTCGCCGCCGGGAGCACCGTCAACCGTTTCCTCGCGCTCAACGGCTCGACCGACGACCTGCTCGCCAAGCTCGAGTACACGCGCCTCGTATGCCAGGAAACCGGCTGCGCGATGCGCTACCTCAGCATGGATGGCCTCAACGCGCTGTGGCAGCTCACCCACCGCCTCGACGATGCCGTCGGGGGCGAATACCACGCGCGTTTCCGCGCCTACCTCGACGACGTCCAGCGCCGCGATCTCACCGTCGGCATCGCGATGACCGACGCCAAGGGCGATCGCAGCCGGCGGCCGCACGAGCAGGCCAGCGCAGATGCCTACGTGCGCGTCACCGAACGTCGCGCCGACGGCATCGTACTCAGCGGCGTCAAGGCCATCGTCACCTCGGCGCCCTACGTGCACGAGCTGCTGGTACTGCCGGGGCGTGCCATGAGTGCCGCCGACGGCGACTTTGCTGTCGCCTGCGCGGTGCCGGTGGATGCTGCCGGCCTCACCATGATTGCACGCCCGGCCGGGCGTCCCGGCGAGGCCAAGGCGCTGTTCTCCGGCAAGTACGGCCAGACCACCGCGGTATGCGTGTTCGAGGATGTCTTCGTGCCCTGGGACCGCGTGTTCCTGTGCGGCGAGACCGAACATTCCGAATTTCTCACCAAGTCCTATGCAACCCATCACCGCCACTCGTGCATCGGCGCGCGCGCCGGGTTCGGCGATCTCCTGATCGGCGCGGGTGCACTCATGATCGAGGCCAACGGGCTGTGCACGCGGCGCAATACCCACCTGCGCGACACCATGGTCGAACTGATCAAGACGGTCGAAGGTTTCTACGCCTGCGGCGTTGCCGCGTCGGTCTACGGCGTGGCAGACGCGGCCGGCAACTACGAGCCCGAGCCGGTCTTCTCCAACATCGGCAAGCTCCTGCTCGGCAACCAGATCTACGACATGCACCGCCTCGCGCACGAAGTCTCCGGCGGCCTCATCGTCGCGCTGCCGGGACCCGACGAGGATCACAACCCGGAAACCGCGGCGACGCTCGCCGAGGTGCTCGCCGGGCGCGCCGACGTGCCCTACGACAAGCGCGCCCAGGTCGCCCGCTTCATCGAAGACCTGACCGCTTCCGATGCGGCCGGCTGGATGTCACTCATCTCGATCCACGGCGGCGGCTCGCCGCAGGCACTGAAGGCCGAGATCCACCGTCGCTACCCGATCGAGGATCGCAAGCGACTCGTCGAGCGTCTCATCGATCGCGGTCTCACCACCACCGCCCCGACCGACGCCACCGAGCCCGGCCAGTGCTGCGATACCGGCTGCAGCGGCCGTGGCGCCGGTACAGCCTGAGGAACCCGCCATGACCCGAGTCGCCTTCGTCACCGGTGCCGCCAGCGGCATCGGCGCGGCCAGCGCGCGCCTGCTCGCACGCGATGGCCATTTCGTCTACATCGCCGATATCCAGGCCGCGGCCGGGCGCGCGCTGGCCGAGGAGATCGGAGACGCCGCCTTCGTGGCGCTCGACGTGCGCGAAGAGGCACAGTTCGAAGCCGCGCTCGGCGAAGTGATGCAGCGCCACGGGCGTCTCGACTGCCTGGTCAACAATGCCGCCATCGTCGGCGTGCTCGGCCCCATCGCCACGCTACCGCTCGATCAGTACGACCTCTCGCACGCGATCATCCAGCGCAGTGTCGTCATCGGCACCAAGCACGCGGCACGCATCATGCAGCCGCAGAAAAGCGGTGCGATCGTCAACATCGCGAGCGTGGCCGGGCTGACCGGCGGCTTCTCGCCGCACGTCTACGCCGCGTGCAAGGCGGCGGTGGTCAACTTCACGGAGTCGGTCGCACTCGAACTCGCCGAGGACGGCATCCGCGTCAACGCGATCTGCCCGGGCAACGTCGCTACGCCCATTCACACCGGCGTCACCGACGAGCGCTGGAAAGCGCGCATCGAGAAGATTCGCGAGGCGGCGGTCGACGACCAGCCGATCCCGCGCATGGGCGAGCCGGAGGAGATCGCCGAAGCAGTCGCCTGGCTCGCTTCCGACAAGTCCAGCTATGTCACCGGCCACGCGCTCGTCGTCGACGGCGGCCTGATGGCCGGCCGCCTGTGGCGCAAGCAACCGCCGTTTTTCAAGGAATACCACCCGGCGCGCGCCTGAGCGATGCCGGTCGGTGCGGCCAGGCCGAGCAGCACGACGGTGCTTTGCGCCATGTCCGCCTGCGCCGTCGCGCACGGTGCGAAGACGCGCAGTGGCGCACGATGCCGGCCACTCTGTCCGGTCAGCGCGCGCGTCCCGTGGCCAGCGCGGCGGGCGCGCCCATGAGCGCGACGCGCGCGTCGCGCCACACGGCAGCGCCCGCGGCGCCGTGCTTCGGTGTCTGCGTGCTGCCGACCGACCAGACGTTGCCGCCACCCGCCATCGCGCGCGCGGTCGAGGCACGCGGCCTCGACATGCTGTTCTTCGCGGAGAACAGCCACGTACCCGTCGTGCATCGCAAGAACAGTTACCACAGTGAAACGCTGGTCGCGCCGTTCGCGCGCATGCACGATTCGATCACCGCGCTCGCCGCCTGCGCCGCGGTGACCACGCGCATCCGACTCGGCACCGGCGTCTGCCTCCTTACCGAGCGCGATCCGATCATCACCGCCAAGGCCATCGCGACGCTCGACCGCGTCTCCGGCGGCCGCGTCGTGTTCGGCATCGCCGGCGGCTGGATCAAGGAAGCGATGGAGCACCATGGATCGCCCTTTCGCGAGCGCTGGCGCATCGTGCGCGAGCGCGCGCTCGCCATCCGTACCCTGTGGCGCGACGACCCCGCCGAGTTCCACGGCGAATACGTCGACTTCGGCCCGCTGTGGCTGCACCCCAAGCCACATCAGCCGGGAGGGCCGCCGATCTACATCGGTTCGAACTCGGCCCAGGTACCGGCACGCGTGGCCGAGTACGCGGATGGCTGGATGCCCATCTACGATCGCTACGCGGGTGACCCGATCGACGACCTGCAGCGCGCCTGCGACGCCGCCGGACGCGACTATGCCGAGATGACCGTGCTGCTGTTCGGCGCGCCGCTCGACATCGCCGTCATCGACCGCTTCAGCGCCCGCGGCTGCGCCGGCTTCGTGTTCCTGGTCCCACCCGAACGCCTGCACGAACTCGAACACGTTCTCGACGACATCGCCGCGCTGCGCGCGCGCCTGTAGACCGCGACTTCCCCACAAGGGTCAGACCCCTGTGGGGATATGTCGGCCAGCCAGCGGCGCAGGCCGGCCTCGCCGTCGGCCGCCCACCAGCGCACGCGCGTCCATGGCATGACGATGAGGGTCGGCTCGCCGCGGAACAGCGGCGTTTCGCGGTATTGCGGGTACTTCACCCGCAGCGCGGCCACCGCGGCATCCCAGCCGGGTGCGTCGTCCACCGCCACACTCGCCTGCACATCGAGCTTGAGCCACCACAGGTCACGCCAGTCCGCGGCATAGTGATCGAGCGTCAGGCCGACCGCGGGCTGGCGCTCGAGGTGGGCGAGGCGCGCGAGGCGCCCGGCCTTCTTGGGCTTGCCGTCGACCGGCGAGTAGAGCGTGCTGCCGACCCGGGCGAACACGATGGGCAGGGCCTCGGGGCGCTGCCCGCCAGCGATCAACGCCAGGCGCGCGACCGGCATCGCGTCCAGCAGTGCCTGCAACAGCGGTTCGGCAAGCGCGGGCATGGCGGCGCGCGCAGCGCCTTCAGGCGGCCTCGAAGCCCTGCGCGAAGGTGCCGCTGGCGCGCTTGCGCCGGCGTCCCTGCGGGTCCTCGGGCGCATCGACGGTGACCCGGCGCAGCACGTCGAGGTAGCCGGGTGCGGTCTCGATACGCTCGCCGTAGCCATTGGCGAGCAGGAAGCGCCGCAGCAGCGGCAGCCGATGACACGGCACCCACGGCACCAGGTGATGCTCGAGGTGGTAGTTGACCCAGTATGGCGCCACCAGTGCGCGCTCGAGCCAGCCGGCGACGGTGGTGCGCGCGTTGCCGAAGGGGTCGTCGGCGGCGCGTACACAGGCGTGCTCGGCGATATTGCGCACGCGCAGCGCGAGCTGCTGCCAGGTGAGCAGCGGCAACAGCCACAGCGCCCAATACACCCAGGCGTGGCCGGCGGCGGCGGCGAGCGCGGCCAGCGCGAGATTGCTCGCCAGCTGCGGCCCGAATTCGCGCCACAGGCGTCGTGCGCGTGCTGCGAACGGCAGGTCGCGCGGCCCGAGCGCGTGCAGCAACTGTGCCTTGCGCTGAGCAAAGCCGGTACGACCGACGAGGTCGCGCAGCAGCTTGCGGCGCAGGCTCGCGCGCGTGATCGGATAGTGCCCGGTGAGGATGATGTCGGGATCCTCGGGACGCTGCGTATGTGCGTGGTGGCGCAGATGGTAGCGCCGGTAGACGTGCGTATCGGCCAGCGTCGGCCACGCACAGAGCAGCTGGGCGACGTGGCGATTGAGCGCTGGCGTGCGGAACAGCGCGCCGTGCGCGGCATCGTGCATGAGGATGAGCAAGCCGAGCTGGCGGCTGCCGATCACGATCACGGCCAGCAGGTAGCTGAGCGGATTGGGCCAGGCGACGCAGAGCGCCGCGGCGAGCAAAATCACGCCCCACGCATGCGCAACCTGCCACGCGCCACGCCAATCCGAGCGTGCCTGCAGGGCGCGCAGCTGCTCAGGCGTCAGGAGTTCGTTGACCGGGGGAACGTTGCGCACGGAAGCCCTCACGCGGGTCAGCGCCCGCTGCTGGAACGACGGAGCGCCGCCGCGACGCGGTGGCGCGCTTGTCAGAGTCTGCCACGAGTGTAATCGTCAGCGCCTGCCCCGGCCAACCAGGCACCTGCATGACGACGCTCTTTCCGCTGCTCGGCACCCACCTGTTCCCGCCCGCGACGTTCGCGGACGTCTCCGACACCACCTTCCTCATGGTCGAGGACCGCGCCCTGTGCAGCTACCTGCCCTTTCATCAGCACAAGCTCGTGCTGGTGCTGGCGGCGATGCGGCACCAGGCCGACGCGTTGCGTGCGGCGGGTCACGCGGTGCACTACCTGCGCCTGGACGAGGTCGACAACGATGGACTCTTCGCCGCCATCGCGCGCGAACTCGCGCATGGCACCTACGCTCGGGTGCGGCATTTCCCGCCACCGGGACGCCACGCCGCCGCCCTGCTCGAACGCGCCTTCGCCGCCGCCGAGGTCACCGTCGAACCCCTGCCCGGACCCCAGTTCCTCACCGCGCTCGACGAGTTCGACGCCCACCTGCGCCGTGGCAAGCCGTTCCTCGCCCGCTTCTACCGCGCCGTGCGCGAGCGCCACGGCATTCTGCTCGATGCCGACGGCGGCCCGCGCGGCGGGCGCTGGAGCTTCGACGCCGACAACCGCCGCGCGCTGCCGCGCGAGGTCACGCCGCCGGACTGGCCCGCGGTGGAACGCGACGCGCATGTCAGCGACTGCATTGCGCTCGTCGCGCGCGAATTCGCGGCACACCCGGGCGTTGCGCACGAGTTTGCCTGGCCGGTCACGCGGCAGGGCGCGCTGGCCTGGCTGGACGACTTCCTCGATGCACGCTTCGCCGCTTTCGGCACCTACCAGGACGCCATCACCACGCGCTCGCCGCTGGTCTTCCACAGCGCGCTGTCGCCGTTTCTCAACCTCGGCCTGCTGACGCCTCACGAGGTCCTCGAGCGCGCGCTCCGCCACGCCGCCGCACACGAGGTGCCGCTGAACAGTCTCGAGGGTTTCGTGCGCCAGCTCGCCGGCTGGCGCGAGTTCGTCCGCGGCGTGCACGCGCGTTTCGGCGCCGATGAAGCGCGCGCCAACCATTTCGATCACCAGCGCCGGCCCGCGCCGAGCTGGTACGCGGGCGACACCGGCATCCCGCCGCTCGATACGGCCATCCGCGGCGCCTGCGCGCGCGGCTGGAATCACCACATCGAACGCCTCATGGTGCTCGGCAACCTGATGCTGCTCGCCGAGATCGCACCGCGCCATGCCTACGCCTGGTTCATGAGCATGTACGTCGACGCCTACCAGTGGGTAATGGAACCCAACGTGTACGGCATGGCGCTCTTCAGCGACGGCGGCCTGTTCGCCACCAAGCCCTACGTGTGCGGCGCGAACTATCTCCTGCGCATGAGCGACCATCCGCGCGGCCAGTGGTGCGACGTCGTCGATGGTCTGTACTGGCGCTTCTGCGCGCGCCAGCGCGCGTTCTTCGAGCGCCAGCCACGCCTGCGCGTGATGACCGGCAACCTCGATCGCATGGACAGCACACGTCGCGAACGCATCTTCGCCGCGGCGGAAGCCTTCCTCGCCACGCACACAATCGCCGCTGACGGCGCAGCCGGCAGCGCGTGACGCGCGGTTGATCGAGGCTGCCCCGGACGCAAGAATAGCCGCACAACAACGATACCTGCCGCGTCTTCCCGCCATGCTCGATCAATTCCGACGCCTCGGCGCCGGGCTCTCCACCATCACCGAACGGTGGGTGCCGGACGCCTGGGTGATCTGCCTCATGCTGACCACGCTCGCCATCGTGCTCTGCATCTTCGGCGCCGGCGCGACCCTCGAGCAGACCGTGCTCGCCTGGGGCGCGGGCGTGTGGAACCTGCTCGGTCTCGCCATGCAGTTCACCATCGCGATGGTCGCCGCGCATGCCTGCGTGGCCTCGCGCCCGGTCTACCGCCTGTTCGACTGGCTCGCCTCGTTGCCGAACCCGGACAAGCCGACCCAGGCGCTGATCCTGGCAGGCCTCTTCTCGCTCGTCATGGGTTATCTCAACTGGGCGGTGTGCCTGGTCTCCTGCGCGCTGTTCACGCCGTTCGTGCTGCGCCAGAACCCCAACGTCGACGTGCGCGTGCTGATCTGCGCCTCCTACCTCGGCCTCGGCACAGTGTGGCACGGCGGCCTCTCCGGTTCGGCGCCGCTGATCCTCGCCACGCCCGACAACCCGCTCCTCGACCCGGCCAGCGGCACGGCGGTCGTCTCGCGCCTGTACCCCGTCACCGAAACGCTCTACAACGGCTTCAACCTGGTCTTCCTGGTCGTCATCGGCGCCACCGGACTCATCGCGACCTGCCTGCTGCATCCCCGCGAGGACGTGCGCACACTCACGCGCGAGCAGGCCGAACGCATCATGCCGCAGCCGCCCGAGCAGGACCCGCCAGCGCGCACGCCGGCCGAATTCATCGATCAGAACCGCTTCTGGATCCTGCTCGCGGTAGTGCTCCTCGGCTACCCGCTGGGGCACTCGATCGTGACACGCGGCTTCGGCACCAGCTGGACCATCAACGCCTACAACATCACCTTCCTGGTGCTCGCGCTCGTCCTACACGGCCGTGCGCCATCCTTCCTGCGCGCGTGTCGCAACGGGGTCGACTCGGCGTGGGGCATCATCGTGCAGTTCCCGTTCTATGCCGGCATCTTCGGCCTGCTGCAGAACACCGGGCTCGGCAAGTGGCTGGGCGACCTGTTCGCCGATGTCGCCACCACCGCCACCTACCCGTGGATCGTC
Organism: Gammaproteobacteria bacterium; assembly: GCA_040220855.1. GTDB lineage: Bacteria > Pseudomonadota > Gammaproteobacteria > JACKNG01. The sequence continues at coordinate 12,401 of JAVJVZ010000003.1, forward strand.
TACATGTACTCGGGCTTCATGAACCTGTTCGTGCCCTCGGCGGGCTCGAAATGGATGATCGAGGCGCCGTTCCTGATCCCGGCCGGCGAGCAGCTCGATGTCTCCGTCGTCACCGTGCTGCTCGCCTATGCCTACGGTGATTCCACCACCAACCTGATCCAGCCGTTCTTCGCCATCCCGATCCTCGCCGTCACGCGCCTGCGCTTCGGAGACATCGTCGGCTATACCTTCCTGGTCGCGCTGATCTGCTTCCTGGTGTGCACGGCCGCGATGTTCGTGATCCCGGCACAATGGTGAAATACCTGACCGGCGCGGTGCGGCGATACCGGGCCGCGCCGGGTCACATCGTCCGCCTCACTCTTCGCCGCCACCGTCGCGACCATGGTGATGGCGCCGCATGCGGGCACGCTGCTCGGGCGTGAGGATCTGACGCATCTCGAAGCGCGCGCGCTCGCGCAGCACGGCGAGCTCGACCATCGCCGTGCTCTGCTCACTGGCAATCGCGCGCACCGCACCTTCGTCGAAACTCTCGCCGCGCGTTGCCGCGCGCATCGCCTTGCGCGCCTTAACCAGCGCACGCACGTGCGGTCGGGCGAGATCGCGCTGGCGATCGTGCAAGGCCTCGAGCTGCTGGCGCTGCGCGTCGCTGAGATCGAGCTTCTCGGCCATGCGTTCGAGATGGAACAGGTCGGCACCGGGGCCGCCGTGGAAATCGCCGCCGTGGTGCGGGGGCATCGCCCACGCCGCGGTGCTGAGCGCCGCGCCGAGCAGCAGGCCGGCGCCGAGTCGACGCAAGCGGGTATGACGTTCGTTCATGATGTTGCTCCTGTGAGGTATCCGTCGTCGTCGCACCGGGCAGCGAAGGGGGGAGCTACCCGGTGCGACACGAGGCCAGTATCGGTGCCGAGCAGGGAGCGAATATGAAGCGAGTCCTGCAACGATGACCAAGCGTGGAGACAATGTGCAGCCGGCGCGCAGATCGTGCAGTTTGCTTGCGCCGGCGCCGCGTGCTGGCGCACCATCGTCGCAGCCCGCCTCGAGCCTACCGAGTTGAGTCTGCGCCCGCGCCTGTTCCACAAGCTCTTCGCCGCCATCGTGATCGCCTGCTTCGCGAGCATCGTGTTATTCGGCGCGGTGGCGCACTGGAGTATGAAACGCAGCTTCCAGCGCTACCTGCACGAAGAGCGTGCCGAGCGCATGGAAACGCTGGCCGGCACGCTCGTCGCGCAGTACGACGCCGAACACGGTTTCGCGCACCTGCGTGACGACCGGCGCGCGTGGCGACGCCTGTTGCGCACATTGCGTACCGAACGCGAAGCAGCGCCCGCCGAGGAACACGACAGTGCCCCAGCGCCGCGCCGTCCGGACACCGGCTTCCTGCTCGCACGGCACATCACGCTCTACGACATCGAAAGACGCATCATCGCCGGCCGCCTGCCCTTTGCGGCAGCCACGACGACGACGCCGGTCGTCGTCGACGGGCACATCGTCGGCTGGCTCGGGGCTCCGTCGCTGGAACGTCCGGCCGAGGGCCGCGAGCGACGCTTTGCCCAGCGCCAGCTGCAGCTGCTGCTGATCGCGGCACTGGTCGCCGGCGTACTCGCCATCCCCGTTGCATGGTGGCTCGCGCGACGCCTGGTGCAGCCCATCCGTCGCCTCGGCGCCGGCGCACGCGCGCTCGCCGAGGGCCGCTTCGATGCCCGCGTACCGGTTGCCGGTGGTGACGAGCTCGGCCAGCTCGCGCAGGATTTCAACCTGCTCGCGCGCGCGCTCGAGGAGAACGAGTCGGCGCGCCGGCGCTGGATCGCTGACGTCTCCCACGAGCTGCGCACGCCGCTGTCGATCCTAGCCGGCGAAATCGAGGCCGCGCGCGACGGCGTACGCCCGCTCGACATGCGCCTGGTCGAATCGCTCGAGGCGGAAAGCAGGCGGCTCGCGCAGCTGGTCGAGGATCTCTATCTGCTCGCACGCGCCGATATCGGCGCGCTCGACTTCGAGTTTGCGCCCGTGCCG
>JAVJVZ010000004.1:0-31234 GCA_040220855.1 Gammaproteobacteria bacterium
CGTGCGCTCGGCGATGCCGAGGCCAGGCTGGCTGCGCTGGCCGGTGAGATCGAAGGCATGGCGGCAGAGGTCGCACGCGGTGTCGCCTATCTCGATGTCGAGTCGCTCGATACGCTGGCGGCAGCCCGTCCGCTGCTCGACACGGTCATCGAGGAAGCGCGCGAGCGCTTCCTCGTCGTGCGTGATACGCGGCGTGCGCTCGATGACGCACGCGCCGAACTCATCGCCGACCGCGCCGAGCAGGAGCGCCGCGAACAGGAGCTCGCTGCCGGCGGGGAAGTGATCACGGCCGAGGCGCTGAGTGCCGCACGCGCCGAGCGTGACCGTGGCTGGTCGCTGATACGCGCCGTCTACATCGAGGGCGACATGACGCTCGAGCGCGCGCGCGACGCGTTCGATCACGGGCGCCCGCTGGTCGAGGCTTTCGAGCGCGCCCAGGCCGCGGCCGATCATTACGCCGACCTGCTGCGCGCCGACACCGAGCGCGTGGCCCGCCTCGGTGAGGCGCGCGCGCGCATTGCGCAGATGTCGGCGGCGCTCGAGACCAATGCGCGGGCGTGCGAGGAACGTGTCGCCGAGGAGACGGCCATGCAAGCGCAATGGCAGGACAAGCTCGCCGCGGCCGGCCTGCCCGCGCTCGCGCCCGACAGCCTTGCGGAGTGGCAGCGTCGTCGTGCGCGGCTGCTCGAGAGCCATGCCGAACTCGGTCGCCTGCGCGAAGCGCACGCACAGTTGGCGCGTGAGGTCGGCGCGGCCACGGCAGCATTGCAAGACACCCTCGGCGTGAGTGCGGATGCCGGGGATGACACCCTCGCGGCGCTCGTCGAGCGGGGCACGCGCGTGGCGCGCGAGGCTACAGCGGCGCGTGCGGCGGCAGCGGAGCGCGCACGCGCCGGCGCGCGTGCGGTCACCGAACGCGAACGCGTGGAGCGCGATCTCGAAGCGGCGACGGTCGAGCTGCGCGTGCACGAAGAGGCGTTGCGGGCGTGGAGGGAACGCCTGCTTCTTGTCGAGGGAGGTGACATCGAGGCGTTCCGCGCCCGCCTCGAAGAGCTCGACGCGCTGGGCCGCGACGCCGCCGCACTGCGCGAGCTCAAGCGCGCCGCGGCGGCCGACATCGCGCGCGTCGACGATTTCGATGCCGCGGCCACCGCGCTCGCACGGCTGCTCGGCGACGCGCCCCCGGTGGATGCCGACGACTTCGCCGATCGTCTCAGGCGGCGCCTTGCCGACGCGCGCGAGCAGGCGCAGCGGCGCCGCGATCTCGAGGGCGAGCACGCCCGCGCGATCGAGGCGGAGCAACAGGCCACGCGGCAGGCCGGGCAGCAGGAGGCGTTGCTTGCGCGGCTGTGCGCGGCCGGAGGGGTGGACGCCGTGGAATCGCTCGCCGCGGTGGAGGAGGATGCCGCGCGCAAGCGCCGGCTCGACGAGGAACTCGCGCAACTCCGGCGCGACATCGCCGCCGCCTCGGCGCAGCCCGAGGCGGTCCTGCGCGAGCGTCTGCAGGGACTCGACAGTGCCTCCATCACGCGTGAACTCGAGGAGTGCCGCGAGACCATTGCGCAGGCGGAGGCGGTTCAGCGCGATGCGCGCGGTGCCGAGGAAGCGGCGCGGCACGCGCTCGCCGCCATCGACGACTCCGATCGCGCAGCGGCCGCGCGCGAAACCATCGAAGCGCAGGCCGCGCGCCTGCGCGCGGCGCTCGGCCCGTGGGCGCGCCTGCGCCTTGGCCATGCCTTGCTCGCCGAAGCGTTGGTGCGGTACCGCGAGCGCGCGCAGGGGCCGATGCTCGCCGCCGCCTCGGAGTATTTCGCGTTGATCAGCGGCGGGCGCTACGTGCGTCTCGTCACCGACGAGTCCGGTGGCACGACCGTGCTGCGCGCGTTACGCGACGACGGCGCCGCGATTGGCCTCGAGGCGATGAGCGAGGGTACCGCCGACCAGCTCTACCTGGCGCTGCGTCTCGCCGCGCTCGAGCTGCGCCGCGCCGCCCATCCCGACCTGCCGCTGGTCCTCGACGACGTGCTGATCACCTCCGACGATCAGCGCGCAGCGCAGGTCTTCCGCGCGCTCGCGCGCTTCGCCGCCGGTGGCCAGGTGCTGCTGTTCACACACCATGCGCACCTCGTCGACGTCGCGCGCGCGGCGCTCGCGGCCGATGCACTCGCGGTGCATCGCCTCTAGGCAGGGCGGCGCGGCGATGTCGGACCCTGCGCAGCCCGCGGTCGTTGCCATCGGCGCCGCCGACGGCGTCATCGGGCGCGCGCTCGTGGCGCTGTTTGCGCGCTGGCAGCTCGCGGTCGCCTGGCTGCCGCCTGAGACCACCATCCCGGGCAGCTACTGGGGCGAGCGCGAGGCCGGCCTCGTCCGCGGGACGCTCTATGTGCGCGCCGACACCCCGGTGCATTCGGCCTTGCACGAAGCTTGTCACTACGCGTGCGCGGACGATGCGCGCCGCGCCGTGATCGAGACGGATGCCGGTGGTGACGACCTCGAAGAATGCGCGGTGTGCTACCTCTCCATCGCGCTCGCCGATGCCCTGCCGGGCTTCGGCCGCGCGCGCATGCTCGCCGACATGGATGCCTGGGGCTACTCGTTCCGCCTCGGGAGCGCCGCGCGCTGGTTCGCCGAGGATGCCGACGACGCCCGCGCCTGGCTGGTCGCCCACGGCCTGCCGACCGCGTGGCCGCCGGCCCCAGCACAATCGATGCATGAGCGTGACGTCTGATACTCCGTATATGATGGCGCGCCGAGCACTACCCAAGGAGGTCCCGCACCATGGCTACCGTTCTCATCACCGGCGCCAGTCGCGGCATCGGACTCGAGCTGGTCAAGGAGTACGCCGCGCGCGGTGATACCGTCATCGCCTGCTGCCGCAACCCGGGCAGCGCCACTGCGCTCGGCGAGGTGAGCGGCAAGGTCGAGGTGCATGCACTCGACGTCGCCGACCCGGCTTCGGTCGCAGCGCTGGCCGACGAACTGCGCGCGCGCCCGATCGACATCCTCATCAACAACGCCGGCATCCTCGGGCCCGACTACCCGCGCCAGACCGCCTGGGAGATGGATTTCGACGGCTGGGCGGAGGCCTTCGCGGTCAACACCATGGGCCCGGTACGCGTCATGCACGCGCTCATCGACAACCTGCGCGCGAGCAAGTCACCGCGCCTGGTCACCATCACCTCGCAGATGGGTGCGCTCTCGCTCGACATGACGATGGGCTTCGGCTACAGCGCGACCAAGGCGGCGCTCAACAAGTTCATGAAGCTCGCCGCCATCGAGCTCGGCCGCGACGGCATCAACGTGTGCGTCATCCATCCCGGCTGGGTGAAGACCGAGATGGGCGGGTCGGAAGCCGACATCACGCCCCAGGAAAGCGCGCACGGTATCGTGGCGACCATCGAGAAGCTGAACGCGAGCACCAACGGCAGCTTCTGGAAGTGGAACGGCGAGCCGCACGACTGGTAGCCGTCGGCCGTGCACGCGCGCGGGCCGTGAGCGCGAGCTTGCAAACGTGCGAGCGCTTCGACTGCTGGTGCGGCGGGTCCTCCTTGGGCCCTCAATCGAGCTGCGGCCGCGCGCGTGCGACCAGTGCCGGCAGGTCGATGCCCGCTGGTAGCGTGCCGTAGGCGAGGCCGCGCGCAGGGCCAAGCCGCCCACGGCACCAGGCGCCGGCAACGAGACCGTCGCCAGCGGCGATGAGTTCGGCGGCGACGAGGGCGAGCGCCAGTTCCTCCACCAGCGCACGCGCACACTGCTCGACGCCGCGACCGTCGGTGATCGTCGCTGTGAGCCGTTCGACGAAGGCGTCGTAGTGCGGGTCGCTGCCACGCGCACCGTCGAGTTCGGCCTGCAGCGCGGCGAGCGCGGCCGGCTCGCGCGTCATCGCGCGCAGCACGTCGAGGCACTGCACGTTGCCACTGCCCTCCCAGGTCGAATTGACCGGCGCCTCGCGGTAGAGGCGAGGCAGGACCGACTGTTCGACGTAGCCGGCGCCGCCGAGACATTCCGCCGCCTCGTTGACGTGAGCGGGCGCGCGCTTGCAGATCCAGTACTTGCCGATGGCGGTCGCGATGCGTACGAAAGCGCTCGCACGCGCGTCGCCGGCGGCAGCGCCATCGAGCCCGCGCGCGACGCGCAGCGCGAGCGCGAGCGCACCCTCGGCCTCGAGTGCGAGGTCGGCCAGCACGTTCTGCATCAGCGGCTGCTCGGCGAGCACGCGGCCCATCACCTGGCGATGGGCGCAATGGTGCACGGCCTGCGCGAGCCCCTGGCGCATCAGCGCGGCCGAGCCGACCATGCAGTCGAAGCGTGTCAGTGCGACCATCTCGAGAATGGTCGCGACGCCGCGGCCTTCCGCGCCGACCCGCCAGGCGAACGCGTCGCGGTACTCCACTTCGCTCGAGGCGTTCGAGTGGTTGCCGAGCTTGTCCTTGAGGCGTTGCACGTGAAAGCCGTTGCGCGCGCCGTCCGGGCGCCAGCGGGGCAGCAGGAAGCAGGTCAGTCCACCAGCGGTCTGCGCGAGGGTGAGGAAAGCGTCGCACATCGGCGCCGAGCAGAACCACTTGTGGCCGGTCAACGCCCAGGCCTCGTCGGCGCCGGGGACGTAGACCGGCTCGGCGCGGGTGGTGTTGGCGCGCACGTCGGTGCCGCCCTGCTTCTCGGTCATCGCCATGCCGATGGTCACGCCCTGCTTCTCGTACCAGGGCCGGTCGGTGCCGTCGTAGACGCGCGCGGTGATGCGCGGCAGCCACGCTTCGGCGAGCGCCGGGGCATGGCGCAACGCCGGCACCGCGGCAAACGTCATGGTGAGCGGACAGCCGGTGCCGGAATCGGCCTGGTGATGGAGGTATTCGAACGCCGCGCGGGCGACGTGGCTGTCGCGGCCGGGCGCGGTCCACGGCAGGCTGTGCCAGCCGCACTCGATGGCCGCGCGCATGAGCGCGTGGTAGGCGGGATGGAACTCGACCTGGTCGATGCGATGGCCGAAGCGATCGTGGCTGTGGAAGACCGGCGGGTAGCGGTTGGCGAGGACGCCGGCGGCGCCGAGCTCGTCGCCGACTGCACGACCATAGGCGCCGAGCGCCGTGGCATGCGTGGCGACGTCGTGGCGCGCGAGGTGCGCGGCAAGTACACGATCGCTGCTGCAGGCATCGTAAGGTTCGAGCGGCGGCGGCTGGTTCGTGACGACGTGCGTGGCGCCGTGGTCGCGGGCGTGTGCTTCGGGCATCGCTGCTCTCCCGCGCGCCGCGGCGCGCGCTGTACCTGTCATGCCAGTATAGGTGGCGCCTCAGTCGCCCTTGCCCTCGATCACCGCTTCGATGAGCCAGGGACCACCGGCCGCGTGTGCCTCGACGAGCGCGGCGGCGAGTTCGTCGGTCGAGGTCGCGCTGCGCGCGGTGACGCCCATGCCTTGTGCCATTTCGACGAAGCCGAGCGCGGGGCCGGCGAGGTTCATGTGCGGGTAGGGCTTGTCGGTGACGATGCCGAAACGCGCGCGGTAGGTGTCCAGGTTGTGCTTGAGCACGCGATACTCGCGGTTCGAAAGGATGACGAAGACGATGTCGAGTCCGTGATGCGCGGCGCTCCACAGGGCCTGGATCGAATACATCGCCGAGCCGTCACCGGACAGCGCGACGATCGGGCGGTCGTGATTCGCGACGGCTACGCCGAGCGCGCCGGCGAGGCCCTGGCCGATGCCGCCGCCGCGGCCGGCGAAATAGTCGTCGCCGTGGCCGAGCGCGAAGGCGCGCATGACGTCGCCATACGCGGTGATCGACTCGTCGACGAGGATCGCGCGCGGCGGCAGGGTCCGCGCGACCGTGACACAGGCCCGCAGCGCGTTCATCCGGTCGGCGGTGGCATCTGCCAGCTGCCGGTCCAGGTCCTGCTGCTCGCGCTCGCGCCGCGCGAGCAGTTCGCGCTGTCGAGCCGCTGCGCGCGCGGCGACCTCGTCCGACCACGCATCGTCGAGCGCCGGCCCGAGGGCTGCCAGCACCGGTGCCGGGGCACCGAGTACGCCGAGATCGAGCGGGAGGTTGTGCGCGAGACGCTGCGGCGCGGCCTCGATCTGCACCACCAGCGTCTCGGGCGCGAGCCAGGGTTCGTCGTCGAACCACACTTCTTCGAAGAAGCGGCCGCCAATGAGTACCACGACATCGTGCGGTGCCAGCAGCCGGGCGATGTCGCCGCCCGCGTACGGCATGCGCCCGCGGAAGTTGGCGTGATTGAACGGCAACGGCTGGCGCGCGCGCAGCGATTCGACGTAGACGCTCGCGCCAAGGCGCTCGGCGAGCGCGACGAGGGCGCCGCCTGCGCCGTCCACCGCGACGTCGTCGCCGGCAACGATGCCGGGATTGCGGCTCGCGGCCAACAGCTGCGCGAGCTTGTCGATGGCCGCAGCGTCGGGGTTGGACCGAGCGTGCAGAATGCCGGCGGTCGTCGCGGCCACCGCGGTCTCCTGCTCCATGACGTCGATCGGCAGCGCGACGAAGACCGGTCCGGTGGGCGGCTCCTGTGCCAGCTTGAAGGCGCGGCGCAGGATCGGGCCGAGCTCGTCGGCACTGCGTGCCTCGACCGCCCATTTCGTCACCGGCGCCGCCATCGCGACGAGGTCGTGGCCGAGGATGGGGTCGCGCAGGCGCATGCGGGTGTCCTGTTGGCCGGCGGTGACGACCAGCGGCGAGCCTGCCTTGAGCGCGCCGTAGAGCATACCGATGGCATTGCCGAGACCTGGCGCGACGTGCAGGTTTGCAACGCCGACCTTGCCGCTCGCCTGCGCGTAGAAGCCGGCCGCGCCGACCGCGACGCCTTCATGCAGGGCCACGTAATAGTTGATCGCCGGGTGTTCGGCGAGGCTGTCGAGCACCGGGTTCTCGGTGGTCCCGGGGTTTCCGAAGATGGCCTCGACGCCGTGCGCCTCGAGACTCGCCATGAACACTTCGCGTCCGCGCATGCCTGCCCCTCGCTTGAGTCGAAGTGACATGGTAACGCCGCCACGGCATCCGCGGGCAGCGGCCGGCAGGTCGTTGGCGAAACGCTCAGTCGCTGGCGGGCGACCCCGGCAGGACCTCCCACTCGGCGTCGTCGAACTCGCCGATCACGGTGATCTCGCAGGTCTCGGCATGCTTGTCGAGGATCGCGCGCACGGTGGCGTCACGACGATCGTCCTTGGCGTCGCGTGCGGCTTTCGATTCCCAGTGCGCGATCGCGAGCAGGCGGTGCGGGTCATCCAGTTTTCGATGCAGATAGGTGCCGCGCGCGCCCGGCGCCTGCTGGATGATCTCGCTCGCGCGCACCCAGGCCGCGGCGTAATCCTCGGCGGTGTAGGGCGGTTTGACGCGGACTTCGAAGATGAACTTCATCGCGCAGGTGTCGCTCCCGCGGCAGGCTGACGTGACTTCAGTATAGGGGCGCGGCTGCCGTGCCTGCCAGGCGTTGCACCATCACGACGTCACGAATCTGCAACCGTGCGCTCGCACGAACGTCACCTTCGCCAGCGATGATTCGCATGGCCCGCGCCACACCCGGCGCACAGCGGATTACGCGGAGGAAGCTCACGATGGACGCGCCCGACGACATCACCCGTAATGCAGAACCCGGCAGAAGCGAAGATTTCGCCGAGGATGGTTCTGTCAAAGACCCAGGCCGCCGGCGCCTGGTTACCGGCGCCGCGGCGCTGGCCGCAGCCAGCCTGTTGCCGGCCTACGGCCTTGCCGGCGAGAGCCGCGGGCACAGTCGTGAGCATGCCCGTGGTCACGGACATGGCGGGGCCGGGGCTGACGACCTGTTCTCGCTTGGTGTCGCCTCAGGAGACCCGGGCGCGCGCGGCGTCGTGCTGTGGACCCGTCTCGCCCCTGACCCGCTCAATGGTGGCGGCATGGGGCGGCGCGCAGCCGGCGTGCAGTGGCGCATTGCCCGCGACCCGGACATGCGGCGCGTGGTCAAAGCAGGTGAGGTGCTCGCGAGGGCGGAGGATGGACACGCGGTGCTGGTCGACGTGCGTGGGCTCGATCCGGACCGCTGGTACTACTACCAGTTCTCGCACCGCGGTCGCCGCAGCCGCATTGGTCGCACGCGGACTTTTCCGTTGCCCGGCATGCGCTGCCAGCGCCTGCGTTTCGCCCTCGCTTCCTGCCAGGATTTCCAGGCCGGCTACTACGCCGCGTACCGCGATATGCTCGAGCAGCGTCTCGATTTCGTTCTACATGTAGGCGATTACATCTACGAGTACGCGGGCGACCCGGCGGTGCCCGATGCCCGTCGTCATGTCGGCGGCGAAACGATCACCATCGAGGACTATCGTAACCGTTACGCGCAGTACCGTCTCGATGCGGACCTGCAGAATGCCCATGCTGCCTATCCCTTCGTGGTCACTTACGACGATCACGAGGTGGACAACAACTACGCCGGCCTCGTGCCCGAGGACGACCAGGACGCTGCGGCTTTCCTGGCACGACGCACGGCTGCGTACAAGGTCTACCGGGAAACGATGCCGCTGCGTCGCCGCGTCCGCCTGCGTGCCGGTGAACTCAGCCTCTACCGTCGCCTGCGTTACGGCAATCTCGCCCAGTTCCTGGTTCTCGACAGTCGTCAGTATCGCAGCGATCAGCCGTGCGCCGATGGCCTGCAGATCCTGCAGCAGTGCCCGCAGATTCTCGACGCGGACGCCACCATGCTCGGTGCCGAGCAGGAGGCGTGGATGTTCGAGCGGCTCGCTGCGTCGCGTGCAACGTGGAACGTGCTCGCGCAACAGGTGATGATGATGCGCTGGGACCTCGGCGCCGTGACCGGTGCGCCGGTGAACATGTTCAATGTCGATGCCTGGGATGGCTACCAGGTTTCGCGCGATCGTGTGATGCGGTTCCTCGACGACGCGCGCATCGCAAACCCGGTCGTGCTGACCGGCGACATCCACTCGGCGTGGGCTGCGGAACTCAAGCGCGATTTCGCGCTCGCCGATTCGCCGACGGTCGGTGCCGAGTTTGTCTGCAGCAGTATCGCCTCGACCTTCGGCGACGCGAACGTCCCGTTGGTGCAGGCCACCCTGCCATCCAACCCGCACATCCGTTTCTTCGATGGTCTGCATCGTGGCTATGCGGTCTGCGAGGTCACCCCGGACCAATGGCGCACGACCTTCCGCGCCGTGCAGCGCATCGCCGACCCGGTGTTCAACGTGCCGTCGCCGGAGTTGCCGCTGTTCGATCTCGCCGCGTTCGGATTGATCGCGGGACAGCCAGGGCTGAACCGCTTGCTGTAAGAGAACGCGGCTTGTCTGCCAGGCTGCATCGACCGCTGGAGACGCGATGAGGACGCTCGGCATCGCCTGCGCCCTCGGTGGCTTCCTGCTGCTCGGCCTGATCGTCTCGCGTACCGATCAAGCCGCGCTGCAGGCGCAACTCGCCGGCGCCGGCTGGTCGACGCTGGTTTGCATGCTCGCGCTCTATCTCCTCTCGAGGAATCTCCCGCCAACACTCCGATGTGGATGCTCGACCGGGATCTGGTGAGGCGCCGTGCTGCGGCTGGCGCCATGATCTCGGAAGGCTGATGCGACCATCGCGCTGGCTTCCTGCAGCAATTCTGCAATCTCGCGGCCACGCAACTGACATATACAAGAATTAACGTTTGCACCGCGTCGGGCCCTGTGACCTGCCGGGCAGGCATCTCGGGACACTCGCAACCGGGCGAGCCGACGGCGGTTGCGGCAGGGGCTGGCCGAGGGGGATTTGGTGGGGACGTTACAACTACGAGAGGCGTTCGCGCTCGAGTTCACGCTCGGGCCCGGCTGGTTCGTCGCAGGTGGACTGCTGCTGCTGTTGTTCTACGGGCGACGCTGGGCCGCATTGATACGTGCACTGCCGGCCATCTCGTTTACGCCGCGTGTTGCGCGCGCGCTGTCGCGCATCGTCGGGACGCGCGACTACAGCTACGAGGAGTTCCTGCGCGCGGACGGCGCCGATCAGCGCTGGATGCCAATCCGCGATGCCGGCCTGCGCGCGCTCGCCGCGCGCCTCGATGCGGACAAGCCCAACTCGCAGGCGTTCGCCGAGCGCGTGCGCAGCGGCATGTCCGACCTGCGCTTCGCCGATGCCAACCGCGTGCCGTTCCCGTTCGCCCGCGTGATGCGCGAGCAGTTCAATTTGTGCACGGTGGCCGACGCGTCATCCGGCCCGCGCCTGCGCGATCTCGACGGCAACTGGAGTCTCGACGTCTCGGGTTCCTACGGCGTCAACGTGGCCGGCAACGAACGATACAAGTCGTGGGTCGAGCGTGGCTGGGCGCGCACCCGCGATCTCGGTCCCGTGGTGCTCGGGCCGCTGCACCCGCTGGTGGCGGAGAATGTCGAGATGCTGAAGGCCATCTCGCGCCAGGACGAGGTGTCCTTCCACATGAGCGGTACCGAGGCGGTGATGGCGGCTGCCCGCCTCGTGCGCTTCAACACGCGGCGCGAGAAAATCGTGTGTTTCGCCGGCGCTTACCACGGCTGGTGGGACGGCGTGCAGCCGGCGCTCGGCAGCGAACGGCGGCTGGGTGACGTCATTTCGCTGAAAGAGATGCACCACGCCTCGCTCGCCGCCATCCGCGCCCGCGCGAGCGAGATCGCCGGCGTGCTGGTCAACCCGGTACAGTCCTTTCATCCCAATTCGCCGCCGCCCAACGACGCGGTGCTCTTGACCAGCGACGCGCGCCGCACCGGCGAGGTCTACGGGGAGTACGGCGCGTGGCTGAAGGCGCTGCGCGCGGTGTGCGACGAATGTGACATCCCGCTCATGTTCGACGAGGTCTACAGCGGATTCCGCCTCGCGCCGGGCGGTGCGCAGCAGCGCTACGACGTGACCGCTGACATCGTCATGTACGGCAAGACGCTTGGCGGTGGCATGCCGGTCGGCGTGGTGTGCGGCCGACGCGATCTCATGCGCCGCTTCGATCCTGCGCGCCCGATGCGGCTGGCCTACGTGGTGGGGACGTTCTCCGCGCACCCGTTGACGATGGGCGCGATGAACGAGTTCCTGCGCTGGGTGACCGGCGCCGAGGCCGAGGCGGCCTATGCCGCGACCGACATCCGCTGCGCGCGCTTCGTCGACGAAACCAATGCCGCGCTCGAAACGGCGCGGGTACCCGTGCGAGTCAGTAATCTCGGCACCATCTGGACGGTCGAGTTCACCGCGCCGGGCCGCTTCAACTGGCTGCTGCAGTACTACCTGCGCGCGGAAGGGCTCAATCTCAGCTGGGTCGGTACCGGACGTTGCGCGATGAGCATGGACATGGGCGACGACGACTACCGCGAGGTTACCCGCGCGCTGGTCGACGCGGCGCGCGCCATGCAGCGCGACAAGTGGTGGCTCGGCACCGACGAGCAGCCCGACCGCGATCGATTGATGAAGAAGAACCTCGTGAGGGAGATGATGAGCAGCATCCTCAGGTGGCCCGCGCCACTGCAGGCGTTCTACGCCGAGATCATGCGCAGGAAGCACGACGACCACGTCGCCTCGCACAGCCATCCGACCAACCAGTTTCTGCACCTGGTCAGCTCGAGCCTGTTCATCGTGTGCTACGTGATGATCTTCCGCGACCTCGAGCTTGCCATGTGGCTCGGGCTCGGTTCGCTGCTGCTGCGCCAGGGCGGGCATGCGTTGATCGAACCACCGTGCCACGACAAGGAACAGTTACTGCTCGGCTTCGATACGCGCAGCAAGACGGTTATCGTCGCCGGTTTCCTGCTCATCCCGCTGGTCAATTGCCTGCTGGCCGAGAATCTCGACTGGGCGCTGTTCCGCGACGAGCTGTCGGCGACCATTGCCGCGCAGTGGTTCTACTACACCGCCGCCGTCATCATCGGGCGCGTGCTCGTACTGACCCGCAAGCATGGTCTGTACAACTCGATGGTGTGGTTCGTGAAACTCGTGACCGACCCCGTCACCGACATCAAGGCCTATTACCGTAGTGTGCTGAAGCCGGTCTGAGGTGGCGCCGGTCGGGGCGCCGTGGTGGTGACGGCCGGAACACGGCCGGCAGCCGTGGCGGGCGCTGCTGCGCTTACGGTGGTGAACGTGCGTCGCCGCGTCGTGCGGCCGGCCGTGCGCGGCTCGACGCGACGTCGAACCGCCTGAATGCATGGCCGGCGCGAGCACCCGCGCAACGCATGTCAGCGCCAGCGGGATGCGCTTCGAATCCTTCGCGAGCCGGCATCCGGGTTGCGCGATGCAGCACGCCACGTTACGAAAAGTGTCGATAAATTAGTCGGTTGACACCCTTAGAGCGCACACCTATAGTCGCCCGTTCCGACCGCGTGCAGCGTCCGCGCGCTGGCTCCACGCCACCCTCTGACGCGCGCAGACAAATTTGTGATAATCGGCCGCGGCGTTTCCGGGCGGACACGACCGGGAAGGCAACGCGCCATGGCGCGCGGGGGGAATCGCAACCAGGCATCGCGCAAGACGGTGCCGGCGTCCACAGCAACGGGATCACGCCCAGCACGAGCGCCGCGCTCGCTGCGTCCGGGTCAAGGGGAGTCAAGGTCAATGAAAGGCATACGCTACACGCTGGCTTCGTTCACGATGAACAATCGTGCACTGGTGCTCGCGGTCACGGTCGGCATTACGGCGTTTTTCGCCGTCGGCCTGTCCAAGGTCGACATCCGCACCATCTTCTCCGACCTCTTCCCCAAGAGTCACCCCTACGTCCAGACCTACCAGGACCATCCCAATTTCGGTAACCCGCTCACGGTAACCCTGATGGTCAAGGTCAAGGACGGCACCATCTACAACCCCGAGACGCTGCAGAAGGTCTGGGACCTGACCCGCGACATCGACCTCGCCCCCTCCGTCGACCACGACCAGATTCTCTCCATCACGACCGAGAAAGCGCGCTTCGCCGAGGCCACGCCGTACGGCATCGACATGCGCCCGCTGATGGAGGACAAGTCCCCGGAAACGCCCGAGGAAATCCAGAAATTCATCGACGCGGTGGACAAGGCGCCGAACGTGCGCACCTTCCTCATCTCCGAGGACGAGACGGCCACCATTGTCACCGCCACCTTCATCGAGCATTCGCTCGACTATGGCAAGACCTTCGACTACGTGCAGCAACTCGTCGAGGATGCCCGCGACGAGAACCACATGGTCTATGCCGCCGGCCAGCCCATGCTGACCGGCTGGGTGTACTTCTACGAGCACCAGATGGTCACGATTTTCGGCATCACGGCCGCGGCGCTGCTGCTCGCCCTCGTGGTCTACATGCAGAACATCCCGGGCGTGGTCACGCCGATTGCCGTCTCCGTGGTCGCCGCCATCTGGGGTTTCGGCTTCGTCGGCTGGCTGGGTGACCCGATCGAACCCCTCATCATGGTCGTGCCACTGCTGCTGGTGGCGCGCTCGTTCAGCCACTGCGTACAGTTCATCGAGCGTTATTACGAGATTTACTACGAGATCAAGGATCGACGTAAAGCCGCGGAACTCGCGCTCGGCGTGATGATGGCGCCCGGTGTGCTCGGCATCGTCACCGACGCCGCCGGCCTGTTCCTCATTGCCGTCGCGCCGATCCCGGTGATGGAGCGCTTCGCCGTGTTCTGCGGCTTCTGGGCCGCCATCCTCGTGCCGACCAACATGTTCCTGACGCCGGTGCTGCTGTCCTACTTCCCGGCGCCGAAGAACGTCGCCAAGCTCATCGGCAAATCCGAGGAGAAGACCTGGCACGACAGCATCATCGGCCTGCTCTCGGTGGTCGGTACCGTCTCGCACGGCAAGGGCGCCCGCGTCACCACCCCGATCGTGGTCGTGCTGGCCGTGGTCGGCGTCTGGCTGATGCTGCAGATCAAGGTCGGCAACCCGGTCGAGGGCAGCAATCTCCTCAAGGAGAGCTCCGAGTTCAACACGGCGGTGCGCGCGGTGAATTCGCATTTCCCCGGCCTGATGACGCTCGAAATCGTGTTCGAGGGCAAGGAGAAGAACAACCGCTTCCTGACCAACGATCCGAATTCCATCGCGACGATGTTCCAGCTGCAGCGCTTCCTCGAGCAGCAGGATCCGCCGCCGGAGGCGACGCTGACCTGGGCCGACTACCTGCCCGAGGCAAACCGCCTGTTCTCCGGTGGCAACCCGAAGTGGGCACCGCTCAACCCGGACGCCGACTCGATCAGCGCCGCGACCAACGCGCTCATGGTGGGCTCGAGCCCGAAGGCGTATTCGCACGTCACCGACTTCACGATGTCGAACGGCACCTTGTCGCTCTGGTACAAGAACAACAAGCAGGAGACGGTGGACACCGCGCTCGAGCAGACCCGCGAGGCGCTCGACCAGGTCGGTATCGATCACGACACCTTCCGCATCCGTCTCGGTACCGGCGCGATCGCCCTGCAGCAGTCGGTCAACGACACCGTCGACAACTACCAGTGGACAATCCTCTTCTGGCTGAACGTGGTCATCCTGTGCACCTGCAGCTTCGCCTACCGTTCGATAGTCGCCGGCATCCTGCTGCTCATCCCGGTCAACTTCTCCAACGTGCTGCTGGCCTCGGTGATGGTGCTGATGGGCATCGGCCTCGACGTCAACAGCCTGCCCATCGCGGCCATCGGTATCGGCGTCGGCATCGACTACGGCATCTACCTGCTCAGCCGTATCTGCGAGGAGTTCCGCGATAACCAGCATCACGGTGATGCCATCCAGGCCGCAGTGACGACGACCGGCAAGGCCATCGCCTTCACCGCCACCATCGTGCTGCTCGGCATCCTGCCGTGGTACTTCCTCTCCGAGCTCAAGTTCCTCGCCGACATGGGCCTGCTGCTGGTCATGATCATGCTCATCAACATGGTCATCGCGCTGGTGGTGCTGCCGCTGCTCGTGTACCTCATCAAGCCGAAATTCGTCGAGAAGGAGCATCTCATCATCTCGGAGAACGTCGATATCTCGACGCTGATGGATGCGCACGACAAGCAGGCAGCGCACTAATCCCGCACGCAGAACAAACGACAATCGGACCAGCAAACTAATGAAGAATCTCATTGCTAACAGCCGCGCGTTCGCGTGCATGGCCACTCTCGTACTGGGTACCGGCGCTGCCATGCCGGTGTTCTCGCAGGACGGCGGCGCTGCCGAACAGGCCGTCGAGATCGTACGCACGGGCATCCCCCACGATGCGCTCTACGCACTCGACATGAGCGGCGAGTGGGGCCTTGCGGTCGGAAATTTCGGTCTCATGCTCCAGACCGCTGACGGTGGCGCGACGTGGGAGATGCAGAAGCCGGTGACCAAGCTCGCGCTGCTCGGCGTCACCCGCGCCAACAAGCGTCAGCTCGTGGTCGGCCAGCAGGGGCTGGTGATGACGCGCGCGGACGGCGGCGAGTGGAGCGTCGTCGATACCGGCTTCTCGCAGCGCCTGCTCAACGTCGACATGAACGAGGCGGGTCTCGCCTTCACCATCGGCGAGTTCGGCTTCGTCGCCCGCTCGCGCGACTACGGCGCGAGCTGGGAGGAAATCACCCTCGACTGGAGCCAGTACAACGACGAGGGCTACGAGCCGCATCTCTACGACGCTATCGTCGAGAACGACGGCACGGTGTTCATCGCCGGTGAGTTCGGCCTCATTCTGCGTTCCACCGACGGCGGCGATTCGTGGGAAGTGGTGCACCAGGGCGAAGCCTCGGTGTTCGAGATGGAATTCGCCAACGACGGCGGCAGCACCGGATACGCAGTCGGCCAGGAAGGGCTGGTGCTGCGCACGGCCGATCGCGGCATGAGCTGGCAGACCATCGAGGTCGACACCAACTCCAACCTGCTCGGCGTGTGGTCGGGCAACGGCGAAGTGGTGATCACCGGTATCCGCCAGATGCTGCGCTCGAGCGACGATGGCGCGAGCTTCTCCACCACCGACGACCTGCAGGTCGTGCGCACCTGGTTCCAGGGTGTGGATGCCGGCGTGGCGGAGACCAAGACCGGCGAGAAGGGCTTCCTGCGCGAGCAGAGCGTCTACACCGTCGGCTTCCAGGGCACCGTCGCGCGCGTCGTGAAGTAGCGCGCGCCGCCCGCGGCGACAACGCCGCGTCGGACTACCCCGCAACGACCGGCCCAGTGCCGGTCGTTGCGCTTTTGCTGCAGTTGCAGCATTCGGGTGTGCGCCGCACACAACAATCCGGTTCGCCTCATTCGTTGCGATAGTGCAACAGTTTTCCGCCCGCCTACCGATAATTGTTGTTCAGGTCCCAAAAAAGCGTTGACACGGCCTCGGGAATGTACGGTAATAGCACAACTACCGGCACTCCGGTGGTACGCCATTGCAATGTACCAGACATACAACAAGTAGATTTTTGTCCGAGTACTACTGGGGTTCCCAATAGCTACAAACGTCTTATGAGGAGAGCGGGAGTGATGAAGCACACAATCGCGCGGATGCTCACAACGGGAGCGGCCGCGGGCAGCATCCTGTTTGCCGGCGCCGCCTCGGCCATCGACTGGAACATCACGGGCTTCGTCCGACAGGAGATCGCGGTCAGCATCTCGTCGGAGGAGAACTACAACAACCAGAGCACGAGTCCGTACGCGACGAAGATCACGCCGCACGTGACTCACCCGACATATAACCTTGCTAATTCCCAGGCGCCGACGTCTGTTTACGTGAACCCTGCATTGGCGAACAATGGCTTTGGCGGTGCCGGAGGCGTGTTTAATACGGGCGCGGCCAGCATCGCAGCCGGTGCAAATACCAGTTCTCCGGTCGACTGCCGCTTTTCACTTGAAAACGCGTTGAATGCGGGTACCAGAGGTCTTTCGGCCGACTTCGGCGGCACAGGAATCGGCGCTGGAGGTCAAACGATTTTTCCCGGCCAACTGTGCCCGAACGGCGCAGGCTCGATATTCCCGTTTGGTTCAATGGTTCCGGGTGTCGTCGCAGGGCAGGGACAGGGCTTTAGCCAACAAGGCGCGGACCTCATCGAGGACGACAACAACTTCAACACGTTCAATACCCGCCTCGAACTCGACATCCAGGCGCGTATCAACCAGAACTTCTCCGCCTACATGAAGATCCGCGGCTTCTTCGACGCCGTGCGGAACTTCACCGACGCACACGTCGATGACCATTTCGCCAACCCGATGTGGGGCAACCGTCGCGGCACCATCACGGAGTGGAACAGCCCGGACGCCATCATCGACATCCCGGCGCTGTACGTCGATTACAACAACGGTCCGCTGTGGATTCGCGCCGGTAACCAGGTCATCGCCTGGGGCGAGGCCTACTTCTTCCGCGTCATGGACGTCGCCAACGGCCTCGACCTGCGCCGCCATTCGGTGCTGACACCAGGCGCCGAGGAGTACCAGGACCAGCGCGTTGCCTCCCCGGCCATTCGCCTGAGCTACACGTTCAAGAACGGCTACGAGCTCGACGCCTTCGCCCAGCTCTTCTCGCCGACGCTGCTGCCCGGCCGTAACACGCCGTACAACCTCATCGCGCACTCGGTGTGGGTCGACGACGAAATCGGCATGGACGACGCCAAGGGTGCAATCAATTTCGGCGCTCGCCTGACGATGCCGTTCACGGATTCCTTCACGGGTATGGTCGCCTACGTCAATCGCCGTAACCCCGATGGCGTGTTCACCGGTGTCGACGCCAAGCCGTTCTGGCGCGGTCGCGCGAATCCGTTCTGTCTTGGACCAAATAACGACACCAATAACATCCTGACCGATCTGAACTTGCAGGGCGCACGGGCGGGTCTGGGTATCGCCGCAATGCCGACCCTCGATACCCGCGCCCGAACGATGGCCAACGGCTGCGGCACGAGCTTCATGCCCGACCCGTACACGGCCGGATCCGTCGAGTACTGGGATAACCTCGAGCGCGGACGGATCTCGAACTTC
This sequence comes from Gammaproteobacteria bacterium, assembly GCA_040220855.1. Classification (GTDB taxonomy): domain Bacteria; phylum Pseudomonadota; class Gammaproteobacteria; genus JACKNG01. Next base: position 17,844 of record JAVJVZ010000004.1, read on the forward strand.
CAGTATCTGAACGACCAGATCGACCACTTCCCAGGAAGCCAGTGGGCAACGCGCGAAATCTTCGGCTTTGGCCCAGAGACCAACTTCGCCGATTCCATGCGTACCCTCGAGGCCTTCCGCAGCTCCTTCGGCGGTGTCGCGCAGTGGATTGGTCGTCAGTTCAAGCGTGAAAACGTGTTCATGGCCGGCGGTAACTACATCATCACCACCGACGATCCGGAGTCGTTCTTCGACCAGATGATCATCCGTGGCGAGGTGTCGGTGACGCCGAACAAGCGCCTGACCAGCAACCTGAGCTTCAACTTCCGTGAGACCGATGACGTCGTCTCGGCCCTCATTCTGGAGAAGTACCATCGCATCTCGGACGCATTCCCGGCCACCTACATGGTTGCGCAGTGGATGCACCGCACCGCGACGGACCTGTTCGGTCGTGACCTCATGAACAATGGCGGTCCGAGCATCGGCAAGTTCATCGACAAGAACACCGGCGCGTTCCTGCCCGCCGCGTTCGATCCGGAAGCCATGCGGCCCGAAGGCAACAGCAACGCCAACTACGTGGTGTTCGCCTTCCAACAGCCGTTCCCCAACCTCATCTGGCGCTTCGACATGTCGATCCTGATCGATACCGCCGGTGGTTACCTGGTGCAGCCGGGCGTGCGTTACAAGCCCGCCGCCAACTGGCAGTGGGACCTGTACGCCACGATCATCGAATCGCCCGGCGGCCAGAACGACACCATCACCGAAACGCTGGATTTCGCGGACGAAGTCTTCGCCCGCCTGACCTACTACTTCTAGTTCGTAGGCAGCTTCCAGACCCTTCAGAGCCGGCCCAGTGCCGGCTCTTTTCTTTTGCGGCTTCCGTTCCAGGCACACCCACTGCGACCAGCGCGCACGGTCAGGCCCAGCGCCGTCGCGAACCATGGCGAACCACGCACGCTGCCCACCGCTTCGGCCTTCGTCGCGCGGACACCGGCCCAGCCGGCATGGCCTGTCGCGACGCACCCGATCGCCCCGTCACTCCGCGGCGGATACGAGCCCGCCAGGGAGGTCGATCTCGACGCCGTTCGCCGCATCGCAGCATGCGCGCAGACGATGTGAACAGTCGCAAACATAATTTGACTTTATGCGCGGCATGCCGCAGTTTCTCTAGCCGCCGCGCGCACCGGCCGTCGCGAAGACGGTGGCCGTCAGGATGTGCGCGACGGTCGGCCGGAACCCGCCACGGGTTGCCCGCCGGCACCGCAGGCTCGCGCGGCAACGCGCGCGGCAAGGGGAGAGTCACACGTCCACGAGAATCCGCAGGCAGCGCTGCCTTTCGGCGGCGTCACGCAGCCAGGCGCAAGATCCCGTCAGAACCCGTACCCACGGCGGTCACCCGGCCGGCCCGACCGTCGGCGTGACCGATGCCGCGACCACCTGCCGATGCAGGGCGCGTGATGCGTCGCCCGCAGCGGGTTCTGCGACACCGGCGCGCAGCGCGAACATGGGGTTGCCGCCGATGTGCCTGCTCAACCATCGAAGCTGAACAACGACCACGAAGAGGGGCTGGAAAACACAATGGATCCGTCGAGCAATCCCGACCTCCTGACCGAGATCATCAACGGCGCCAAGATGCTGCTCACGCTGGGCGGCCCGGTGGTCGCCGTCCTGCTCACTGCCTCGGTACTCGGTCTCGCCCTGGCCCTGGTCAAGTTCCTGCAGTTCTCCGGGGTCGGTGCGGCGACCCTCAAGCGCCTGCACGTCGCCATCGACCGCTGGCAGCAGGGCGAGCGCGACCAGGCGTTCGAGATTCTCGACCGCTCGCGCCTCGGCATCGCAGGTGACATCCGCTTCGGGCTGGAGCAGAAGGGCGCCATGGATGCGGACCTGCTGCACGACGAGCTGTTGCGCCGTGCCGCCGCGTTTCTGCGCGGCTATGCGAAGAACCTGCGGCCGCTGGAGTTGATCTACTACCTCGCGCCGGTGCTCGGCCTGCTCGGCACCGTGCTCGGCATGATCGACGCCTTTCGCGGCCTCGCCGTCAGTGCCGGCGCCGCGGGTGAATCCTCGGCGCTCGCGAGCGGCATCTGGGAAGCCCTGCTGACGACCGCGGTCGGCCTGTCCATTGCCATTCCGTTTGCGGTGATGCATGCGCTGCTCGAATCCAAGCTCGAGAGCCTGGCCGACCAGGTGACGGACCTCGTCACCCGTGTGCTCACCCTGCAGGGCAACGACTGAGCATGGATGCCACCCGCCAGGCGCTGATGCCGATGCGGCGCCACCGCCGCTCGGGCCGCATGTCGTTGACGCCGCTCATCGACTGCGTATTCATCCTGCTGGTGTTCTTCATGTTGCAGACCAATTTCCTGCGCCCGCGCGCGATCGAGTTCACGCAGGCTGCCGGCAGTGCCGGCGCTGCCGCGCAGACGACGATGATTGCCGTCGAATTGCACGCCAATGGCTCCGTCTGGCTGAACGGTGAAGAGAGCTCGATGGCCGCGCTGCGCGGCTATGCCGCGCAGATCACGCAACCGTCGGAGACGCGCGTCATGCTCGCCGTCGATCCGGACGTGCTGCTGCAGCAGGCGGTCGACGTGATGGACCTTTTCTATCAATACGACATCGTCAATATCGCGATGTCAGCGGCCCGCACCTTCGACTGAGGCAGACGCGCCATGGCACGCAAGATTCGTCGCGGCTCGGATTTCCAGGATCTGCGCCGGCGCCTGGTCGGCAACAAGGCGACCCAGGAAGAGAACGTGATCCCGATGATCAATGTCATCTTCCTGCTGCTGCTGTATTTCATGATCGCGGGCAATCTGCAGCCGGACTACGACGTCACGCCGCCGTTCGCGACCCAGGAGGCTGAACCATCCAAGCAGTTGCCGACTCTAAGCGTGAAGAAGGACGGTTCGATGACGTTCGAGAACCGGCCGGTGACACTCGACGGCCTCAAGGCCGAACTTGCACGCATTTCCGGCAATGAGAAACTCAAGATCCACGCCGACGCCAAGGTCGACGCGCTGAAGATCTCCCGCATCATGAAGACATCCGCCGAAGCCGGCATATTGCAGTTCGTCCTCGTCACGCAGCGTCGCGTCGACGGGAGCTGAGTGCGTCATGCTGCTGCGATCTTCTCGCCGCTCGCTGGTCTGGCTGTCGCTGCTCGCGTTCTCGACCATCATCCACGCGCTGGTGTCGTGGCGCGTCGGCCAGCAGATCGAGCCGCTGGCGCCGCCACCCCCGGCCGAAGCGGAGATGAAGATCGTCATCGAGCAGCCGCCGGAACCGGTCATCGAAAAGCCCGAGCCACCCGAGGAGCAGCTGGAATTCGAGGAGGAACTCGAGCTCGAGCCGCCGGAGGTATTGATTGCTCCCAAGGCGGTGGCGCCGCCGCCGCCCGACGTGACGCTCGCGCTGAAGGCGCAGTCGGGAGGCTTCGAGGGTATCGAGATCCCGAGCGGGCTCGCCGCCATGCCGCTCGCCGAGGGCTCCGGCATCGGCGGTTTCAAGACCGGTATCGGCAACGGGCTGGGTGACGGCACGGCGCGTTTCGCTGCCTATATCGCCGGCCTGCGGGAAGCCGGCCTCGACGTTGTTTTCTGCATCGATGCCACCGGCTCGATGGGCTGGGTGATCGACGAGGTCAAGGATCGTATCGAGGACATCTCGCAGATCGTGCGCTCCCTGGTGCCGATCGCGCGTTTCGGTTTCGTGGCCTACCGCGATCGGGACGATCCCGAGTTCACCACCCGGGTGCAGCCGCTGACCTACAGCACGGCCAAGCTCTACCGCTTCCTGTCCGGCCTCAAGGCCGAGGGCGGCGGTGACTGGTTCGAGGCCATCGATGCCGGTCTCAAGACAGCGATCGAGGAATCCGGCTGGCGCCTCGGCGCACGCAAGCTGATCATCCTGGTCGGCGACGCGCCGATTCGCGACAACCAGCTCGACCAGGTGGTCCGCCTCGTCGAGCAGTTCCGTCGCTCCGGTGGCACCGTCTCCACGCTCGATGTCAGCGACCAGGCCAACCCGCACCTGCTCGAAGCGAAGATCGGGCGCAAGGTGTCGACCGCGCTCTATCGCAACGCACCCATGCACGCCTTTCTCGTCATCGGCGAGGCGGGGCGTGGCGATACCGCCACCCTCGACGGCGAGGTCAAGCTGACCAAGCGACTCATCCGCCTCATCATGGGCGACCAGTTCGCCAACGAGATGCAGGCCCTGTTGGACGTACTGTGATGCTCGCGACCCTGGCCAGGCTCACCCTGCGGCGCGGCGAGCGCATCGCGTTCTTCGCCGCGGTCATCGTGGTGCTGGTGCTGGCGGCCCTGCCGGCCGGCGCGGCCGACGTCGGCAAGGCGATTGCGCAGGCCGAGGGCATGCTCGCCGAGCTCGCGCGCCAGCCCGAGGCGGGCGAGTTCGCGCGCATCGCCAAGGCCATCGGCCCGGTTATCGACGAAGTGCGCCAGGCGGACGCCGGGCGTCAACAGCTCGAAGCGCTGCGCGGCCTGCTCGAGCGCATGCGCGAACAGACCGAGCAGCGGCTCGCCGGCCTCGAGCGTGAGGCCGGCGAGAACGAGGCCGCGTTGGAGCGGCTGTACCGTTCGCAGGCATGGGACGACATCAGCTTCTCGCTGGCTGCCTTCCCCTACTGGCGCGCCTGGATGGACCTCGAACTCGCGCGGCGTGTCGATGACGAGGGGTTACGGACCCAGGCCTTGTTGCCGGCCTTGAAGGGTTTTCGCGCCGCCTCCATGCAACTGTTCCGTCCCGGGCTCGTCTATGGCGGCTGGCTCGGCATTGGTTACGTCGAGATGGCGCAGGGCCACAACGACCGTGCGCGCCAGATCTTCGAGACGCTCGACGAAGCGCTCGAGCGCGAAGAGAACTCGCCCATCCGCGAAGCGGTGCAGTTGGAACTGCGCCTGCTCGAGGCACGTACCGGGCAGGTCAAGGCGGGTCGCGTGGGGCGCGAGATCGACGACAACGAGGCCAGGATCCTGCGTATCGAGGCCTTCGCGCTGCTGCAGGAAAGTCGTCGCAGCGGCGGGCGGCCGATGCTCGCCGCCGAACGGCTCAAGGCGCTGGTCGAGAACGGCTATGTCGACCAGTCGCTGGTCGCCGACATGATGTCCTACGCGCAGGAACTCTCCGGTGTCGATATCGGTCCCTATACCGATCTCGCCGGCGCCGAGTTCGCGCTCGAGTACGATCACTACTACAACGCGATGCAGAAGTACGAGAGCTTCTTCAAACGCGTCGATCCGCCGCCGGGCCTGGATCTGGACTACTACCGCTTCCGCTGGGCGCTAGCCGCCTACAAGGCGCAGATCTACCAGCCCGCGGTCGATGTCCTCGAACGCCTGCTGCGCAAGAAGGATTTGCCGGCGGAGACCCAGAAGGCGTCGGCCAAGCTGCTCTACGCGGTCTATGCCGCGCGCGAGACCGGCGGCGGCTCGCCGGCCAACCGCAAGGCCCTGCGTTCGGCCGCCCAGCGCTTCGTCAAGCTGAGCCCGAATGACAAGGATGCCGACGCCGCGCGCCTGATGATCGCGCAGACGGCGTCGAATGCGTCGACCGCGCTGAATGCGCTCGGTGACATCAAGTCGGCCAACCGCCTCAAGGGCGACGTCGAACGTACTGCCTTCCACATCATCGCGCGCGACTTCAGCAAGGACATCGCGCGCGGCCGCACCGATACCGCTATCGGCACGGCGAAGCAGGGCATACGCGCGTTTCAGAAGCTGCCCAAGGCGGACAAGGCCGACCCCTTCAATTTCGCCATCCTGCTGCAGATGCGTGCGCTGGTCGATCCGAATCCCGAAGACGTGCTGAAGGCGCTCGATGCCATCGAGAAGAAGGGCAGCAGCAATCTCGACATCCGCCGTGCGCTGGCGTGGTCGCGGCTGCAGCTCTACGATCGCATGGGCGATCCGGCGCGCGTCGCCGAGCACATCCGCAACCTTGCTGCCGGTGGCATTCCGAGCTGGCAGATGGAATTCATCTACCCCTGGATCGCGGCCCGCGAGGATATCGCCCAGCGTCTGGAGCTCGCCCGCATCGCGCATCCGGCGGCAGTCGACCAGCCGGACATGGATCGCCGCTTCCGCAACCTCATCATCGGCGATCTGCTCGAACTCGGCGAGAACGAGACGGCCTACGACGAGGCACGCGCCTACACCAAGGAGCACCCGAGCTCGGGTGACGCCTGGCAGCTCCTCGCGCGCGCTGCCGAGGCCACGGAGAAGCCGTTCGAGGCCGACCGCGCGTGGCGCGTGATCACCGACAAGGCGGTGCCGACGATGAGCATCTGGTGGGACGGCATGCTGAACCGGGTGCGCATCCGCACCCATTCGACGCGCCCGGAAGAAGCCTGCCCGCTGCTCGACGAGCTCACGCGCAGCACCGAGCACCTGCCGGAAAACCGCCGCGAGACCTACGAGACCGTGCGTGCCGAGGCACGCTGCCCGCAGGCGACCGCGGCGGCGGCGCCGTGAGCATCGCTGGCGGCTTCGTCGCTGAACGCGCCAGCCGCCGGCGGGCACCTACCACGGAAGTGCAGCGCGCAGCTGCGCGCAATCACGCGACGATGCGCGAAGCGCAGGGAATCCGGCGTGCCCGCCGGTGTCCGACAGCCTATGGCCCCATGACCGGGACCGAGGCGTAATCTGAAGGAGGAGAGTCCCCATGATCCGAATCCGCAAGTACACCACCGACTACGCGCGCCGCCGTTTCCTCGAGAACACCTCGGCCGGACTGCTCGGCGCCGGCGTGCTGGCGCCGGTGTGGAGCGCGCTCGCGGAGAACGGTGATTTCGCGGCGTCCTATCCCGACGAGCTGCTGTCGATCGAGGAGTACACGCGAGGCAAGCTCAAGCCCGGCGACTTCATCAACGCCGACAATGTCGACGACGTGCAGGATCTCCTCGACCCGGTGCGCTACCTGCAGATCAAGCAGCAGGGTCGCGTGCTCGAGCTGGTCAAGGCAACCACCGACATCACCAAGCTGAGCCCGATGGAGTACATCGAGGCGACGTTGCGGCACAAGGGCATGGCGAGCTTCGATGCCGACGGCAACGTGGTGGTGGAGGGCGGCAAGCCCTGGGTCGGCGGCAACCCCTTCCCGGAGCCGACCTCGGCGATGGAACTGTTCGCCGCGATCACGCTGACCTGGGGCCGGCACGACGTTTCCTTCTATCCGGTCAAGACCTACGAGCAATCGGCCGACGGCCACATCGGCTACCGCTACGAGCTCGTGTGGTGCGAGTTCGCGCCGACCGGCCGCGTCAAGGTCGAGCCGACCCCGTACTGGCCGGGGCACGAGGACAAACTGCGCTACCAGTCGGTGCTGTTCACGATTCCGCAGGACTACAAGGGGTCGTCCTTCCTCAATATCTGGCCCTACGACCAGCGCGAATTCCCCGAGCTGCAGGGCTACCTGCCGCAGTTCAAGCGCGTGCGCCGCTTCCCTACCAGCCAGCGCTTCGAACCGCTGCTGCCGGGTTCGCATCTCTACTTCTCCGACACCTGGGCGGCCGGCGATCCCTATCTCACCTGGGGCAACTACAAGATCATCTCGCGCGGCCCCTTCCTCGCCGGTCTCACCGAGAACTGGGACTCCGACGACGAGAACTGGGAAGGCAAGACCCACGGTGGTCCGCAGGGCAACCAGTTCTGGGACACCCGCGTGGAGCTGGTGCCGGAAGCCATCGTGTGCGAGGCCGAGCCGACCGGTTACGCGCGCGCCCCGATCAGCAAGAAGCGCGTGTGGTTCGACGCGCGCACCGGCCTGCCCATCCTGATGGTCACCTACGACCGCAAGGGCGATCCGTTCAAGTCCTTCGACGGCGCCTACTCGGTCTATGACAACAAGGGCAAGCAGGTCATGGACGGCGACTATCCCTACTGGTCGTGGACGCACGTGCATGCGCACGACGTGCAGAGCAACCACATGTCGCGCCTCAAGCAGGTCAAGCGCATCGCGGGCGGCTACGAGTGGTGGGTCAACCGCGGCGTCGAGGTCTACGACCAGTACCTGACCGTCGCTGCGCTGCGCCGCCTCGGTACCTGAGTCGCATCATCGAGCCAGCGGTCGCGGCACCCTGACGGATGCCGCGACCGGGATACGATCGCAGCGCTGCACACAGGGACGCCGTCACCACTTGGCAGGCCGCGGCCGCAGGCGCCGCCGGGATCTCCCGGCCGACGTTCGCGCGCGGGCGCGTCAGCCGCGCGCGAGACTGTCCAGCTCGTCCCAGCGTGCCATCGCGGCGTCGAGTTCGTCGCGCCTGGCTTCGATGGCTTCGAGTACCGTGCCGACCGCGGCATACTCCTGTGCGTAGAAGTTTTCCTCTAACGTCTGTGCCTCGAGCGCGGCGAGTTCCGCCTCGAGCGCCTCGATACGCGCCGGCAGACCGTCGAGTTCGTGCTGCAGCTTGTAGGTGAGCTTGCCCGGTGACTGGCGCGGCGCCGCGGCTGCGGGCGAGCCTGCCGCGGCTGCCCCGCCGGTCGCAGCGCCCGCGCCGCCCGTGCCATCGGTGTCCTGTTCGCCCGCCGTCACGGCACGCGCCAGCGCGCCGCCCTGGCGCAGCCAGTCCGCGTAGCCGCCCGGGTAGCGCCGCACCACGCCCGGCGCTTCGAACACCAGCGTGCTGGTGACGACGTTGTCGAGAAAGGCGCGGTCGTGGCTGACCACGAGCAACGTACCCTGGTACTCGGCGAGCTGGGCCTCGAGTACCTCCAGCGTCTCGATGTCGAGGTCATTGGTCGGTTCGTCGAGCACGAGCAGGTTGGTCGGTCGCGAAAAGAGCCGCGCCAGGATCACGCGGTTGCACTCGCCGCCGGAGAGATAACCGACCGGGGTCATGGCGCGCTTGGCCGAGAACAGGAAGCCGCGCAGGTAACCGACCACGTGGCGCGGCTTGTCATTGACGGTGATGTAGTCGCGGCCGTCACCGACCACCTCGGCGACGGTCCTGGTCGGGTCGAGTTCGCGGCGCATCTGGTCGAAGTAGCCGATGACGAGGTTTTCACCGAGCTTGACGGTGCCGTCATCGGGTTCCAGCTCGCCGAGCAGCAGTTTCAGCAGGGTACTCTTGCCGACGCCGTTGTTGCCGATCAGCCCGATGCGGTCGCCGCGCATGATCTTGACCGACAGGCCGTCGATGATCGGCGTGTCGCCGTAACCGTATCGGAGGTTGGTGGCCTGGATCACGCGGCGGCTCGACTGCTCGGCGTCCTGCAGCGTGATGCGCGCGCGGCCCTCTGGCTTGACCCGCTCGTTGTATTCGCTGCGCATGCGTTCGAGCGCACGCACGCGGCCTTCGTTGCGCGTACGCCGCGCCTTGATGCCCTGGCGAATCCACGCTTCTTCCTCGTCGAGGCGCTTGTCGAACAGGGCATTGGCGCGCTGTTCTTCCTCCAGCGCCTGCTCTTTGAGTTCGAGGTAGCGCTCGTAGTCGCCCGGCCAGCTGCGCAGCCGACCGCGGTCGATGTCGACGATACGGGTCGCCAGCGCGCGCAGGAAGGCGCGATCGTGGGTGATGAAGAGCACCGTGCCGGCGAAGCCGCGCACGCGGTGCTCGAGCCACTCGATGGCGGCGAGGTCGAGGTGATTGGTGGGTTCGTCGAGGAGCAGGATGTCCGGGCGCGAGACCAGTGCGCGGCCGAGCGCGACGCGCCGCCGCCAGCCGCCCGAGAGTTCAGCCAGGCGCGCTTCGGCGGGGAGTTCGAGCAGGCTGACGACGGTCGCGACCTGCGCGGCGGTGTCCCAGCCGCCGTGCGCCTCGATGCGTCGCTGCAGGGCTTCGAGTTCGCGCAAGCCCGTCTCGTCGAGTTCGGTCGCGGTGAGCGCCGCGTAATGATCGAGCAGCGCCTGGTGATGGGCGAGCCCGTCAGCGACGCACTCGCGCACGGTCTGTTCGAGATTGCCGGGCAGGGTCTGCTCGAGCTGGCTGACGTGCACGTCGGCGCGGCGGCGCACCTGGCCCGAGTCCGGTTCCACCTGCCCCGTCACGAGCTTGAACAGGGTCGATTTGCCGGCGCCGTTACGACCGATCAGGCACACGCGCTCGCGCTCCTCGAGCGCGAAGTCGGCATCGCGGAAGATGACCTGGTCGCCGAAGCGCAGTGAAACCTGTTCGAAGTTCAGCAGGGCCATAACACAAGGTCGGGGCGCGCACGGCGCGGAAATGTGGACGAGCACGGGCCGCCCTTTGTGTGCCCGTGACTCGCCGCCTGGCCGACGCGGGAACGACTTGCTGCGCGGTTGCAGCGGCGCACGTACGTCCGGCTTCCGGCTACCTGGAATGACCCCGCTCGCCCGATTGCCTGCATGCGAGCGATGACTAGCCGGTGGCCTCGCCGGCGAAGATGACCTTGCGCCAGCGCACGATCTCGACGCGTTCGAACAGGCCCGCAAGGGTGTAGGGATCGTTCGCGGCAAGTGCTTCGGCCTCCGCGCGATCCTCGGTGTCGAACACGATCAGGCTGCCGAGCGGGGTGGCGCCGTCGTCGTCGAGCAGTGCGCCGGCGGCGAGCAGGCGCGGCAGGTAGGGGGTGAGAAACTCGAGATGCGCGGAGCGTGTCTCGGCGCGCAGCGCGGCGCTGCCCGGCTTGTCGTAGGTACGGATCACGTAGGGCATGGGAATTCCTCGTACGGACGGCTGGCGGCGTTGACGGGCCGGGTGTCCGGCCTCGCCGCAGCGGCGATCAGGGTGCTTCGGCGGTGCTGCCGCTCTCGTAGGCGCGCTCGATGACGACCGCTTCGAGCGGCACGTCGCTCATCCCGGCGGTACGCCCGGTGGGCGTGGCGGCGATGGCATCGACGACATCCATCCCATCGACCACGCGGCCGAACACGGCGTAGCCCCAGCCGCGCGGCGACGGCTCGCGGTGGTCGAGAAAATCGTTGTCGACGACGTTGACGAAGAATTGCGCCGTGGCGCTGTGCGGGTCGCTGGTGCGCGCCATTGCGAGCGTGCCACGCGTGTTGGCAAGTCCGTTGGCGGCTTCGTTCTCGATCGGGTCACCGGTCTCCTTACGCGCCATCGCCGGCGTGTAGCCGCCCCCCTGGATCATGAAGCCGGGGATCACGCGATGGAAGATGGTGCCGTCATAGAATCCGGCGCGCACGTACTCGAGGAAGTTGGCAGTCGATTTCGGTGCCTCGGCAGCGGCCAGCTCGACGGTGATTTCGCCCTGGCTGGTCACCAGGACCACGCGCGGCGCCTCGGCCGCGCTGGCGACGGTGACGCAGGCGAGCAGGGTCAACAGGATCAAGGGACGGAACATGCGGACTCTCCGGAACGGATGACGACGGCCGCGCATTATCGCGGCTCGCGGCGCGGATGAGAATGGTTGTCGCCGCGCGTCGCAGCGCTGCCGTCAATCCTGGCGCCGGCGGAACACCGGGCGATCCTCGGACGACGCCGCGGCCACGTAGCGATAGCCCGCGCGGTCGAAGGCATGCAGGTCCAGCGGCTTGCGGGCACGCGTCTCGATGATGAAACGCGCCATCATGCCGCGCGCCTTCTTGGCGTGGAAGCTGATGACCTTGTAGCGGTCGCGGCTCCAGTCTTCGAATATCGGCGTGATGACGGCCGGTTCGAGCCGCTCGGTGGCGATCACGCCGAAGTATTCGTTGGACGCGAGATTGACCAGCCAGCGCGTGCGCAGGGCTCTAGCTTGGAGGTTGAGGCTCGCGGTCGGCGCGTCACCCCAGAAGCGATACAGGTTCGCGCCGCGCCGCGTGGCGAGCGCGGTACCCATTTCGAGGCGGTAGGGCTTTATCAGGTCGAGCGGGCGCAGCACGCCGTAGAGCCCGGAAAGGATGCGCAGGTGCTTCTGCGCGAAATCGAGATCGCGGGCTGGCAGCGAGCGCGCGTCGAGCCCGGTGTAGACATCGCCCATGAAGGCGAGCACGGCCTGGCGCGCGTTTGCCGCGGGGTCGGCCTGCCAGTCGCGGTAGCGCGCGACGTTGAGCTCGGCGAGCTTGTCGCTGATGCCCATCAGCTGCTTGAGGTCGGCCGGCTTCTTGCGCTGCATGATGCCGACCAGCTCGCCGGTCGCCTCGAGGTGCTCAGGCAGGGTGTGCTTCCTGATCGTCAGCGGCGTTTCGAAATCGAGCGTCTTGGCGGGCGAGATGACGACCAGCATCGTGCGATATCCGTTCTGAACGAGGGTGAACCAGTGGCGACATTGTCCCCGCCGTGGTCATCGATGTGAAGGTTTGACGCGCGGCTGCGCACCGTGCCCGCGCATCGGCCGCGTCCCCGCGCTAATCGAGTTCAATCTTGTAGCCGACGCCGTACACGGCATGGATCAGCGGCTGCTCGGGCAACACCGCATCGAGCTTGCGGCGCAGGTTCTTGACGTGGCTGTCGATGGTCCTGTCCGATACGTCGCGGTAGTCGTCGTAGATCAGGTCGAGCAGTTCGTCGCGGCGATAGACGCGGCCCGGATGGCGCAACAGGGTGTGGAATAGCTTGAACTCGACCCGGGTCAGCTCGACGCGCTGGCCGGCAATGGTGACCCGCATGCGTGCCTCGTCGACCTCGATGCGCGGCGCGTGACTGCGCGCCCCGTCGCTCGTCCCATTGCCGGTGCGACGCAGGATGGCCTTGATGCGCGCGACCACCTCGCGCGGACTGAACGGCTTGCAGATGTAGTCGTCGGCACCGAGCTCGAGGCCGAGCAGGCGGTCGATCTCCTCGACGCGCGCGGTCAGCATCACGATCGGCAGCTCGCCTTCGCGGCGCAGCTCGCGGCACAGGGTCATGCCGTCGGTGTGCGGCAGCATGACGTCGAGTACCAGCAGGTCGGGACCGATCGCACGCACCGCGTCGATCACTTCGGCACCGTCATCGATCACGGTCGTCTGCATCCCGGCGGCGCCCAGGTAATCGGCGAGCAGCGCCGCAATCTTGGGTTCGTCCTCGGCAATCAGGATGTGCGCGCTCATGCGTCCTCCGTCAACGGGATGTCGAGTTCGATGGCGAGACCGCCGTGGGCACTCGGACGCGCGCTGATGCGGCCACCGTGCGCATGCGCGATGCGCGCGCAGATTGCGAGGCCAAGACCGGAGCCGCCGTGGCGGCGGCTGCGCGAGGCTTCGCCCCGGTGCAGCGGGTCGAACAGGCGCGCGTGCTCGCCGGTGGCGACGCCGGGGCCACTGTCTTCGATGACGAGACGGGCATGCCCGCCATCGCGCCGCAGGGTGATCCATAGCGTGCCCGGCGCAGCCACGTAGCGGCAGCCGTTCTCGAGCAGGTTCTCGAGCAGCTGCGCGATGCGGCTCCGGTCGGCGGTGACGGGGCAGTCGGCGGCGAGATCGGTGCGGCAGTCGAGTCCGGCCGCGGCGAGTCGATGGGCGAAGCGCTCGACGGCCGCGCTGACCAGCGCATCGAGCGGCAC
>JAVJVZ010000005.1:0-4332 GCA_040220855.1 Gammaproteobacteria bacterium
CCGCCGGGCTGGGGCGCCGCGGCGCCGGGTGCGGCCAGGCGCACCGTGAACGCGGTGCCGGGTACTTCGACCTTGAGCGACGGTGCATCGGGTGCGGGCGCGTTGCCGCTGCTCGCGAGCCGCACCTTGCCACCCTGGCGAATCTCCGCGTAGGCACCCGGCGCCGGCGTGTCACGCAAAGCATCGCGTACGACGTCGACGTCGAGCGAGAGATGCACGAAGCCGAGCAGCGCGCCGCCATCGGGCGCGACCGGCTCGATGACGACCACGTGCTCATCGTCCGTGCCGGCGAGGTGCGCTTCGATACGCGGCGCCTTGCCCGTCTCGCGCGCGCGCCGCAGCAGCGAGATCGACGCGTAAGTGAGCGGCGGTGAGGCGTCGAGCGCGGCCTCGCGGACGTCGGGCGGCAACAGCCTGAGCGCGAGCGCGCCGTCGAGCTGCGGCGTCAGCGTGGCGGCGAGCGCATCGAGTCGCGCGCGCTCGGCCGCGCGCAGGGCATCTGCGACGCGGGGGTCTGCGGCAACACCGCGCGCGGCCTCGCGGTAGGGCGCGAGCGCGGTGCCGACGGCGCCGGCGACACGCTGTGCAAGGGCGCGATAGGACGCGTTCCAGCCACCGTTGCCGTCGCGGCCGCCATTGCCGCCGGGCACGCCGAGCAACAGTACGGCGCCCGCGCCGAGCAGGACCACGAGCACGACACTGGCGAGCAGCTGACGCGGCAGACCCGCGACTCGCGCACGCGCCGTCCCGGCGTTGGAGGAACTCTTCTTCATTATGGTTCAGGTCCGCCCGCGTGCCGCGCGCCCCCGCGCGAGGCCCCGGCAAGTGTACAGGCTGGCGAATGCCGAATGCATCACGCGCTCTCCCCGCCATCGCGGCGGGCGAGGAATCGGGCTGCGACGAGGTCGATGAGCTGGTGCGCGAGCACCGCCTTCGAGGCGCGTGCGAGTGCCGCCTGGCCGTCCGGCCACAGCACCAGCAGCTCGTTGTCGTCGGTGTCGAAGGCGAGCCCGTTACCGACCTGGTTGGCCGCGATCATGTCGATGCGCTTGCGTGCGAGCTTGGCCCGCGCGTAGGTCTCGACATCATGGGTCTCGGCAGCGAAACCGACCGTGAAGGGCGCGTCGGCGCGCGCCGCGACCGTCGCCAGGATGTCCGGGTTGGGCAGCAGCTCGAGCGTGCGTGGGGAGCCATCGCGCTTGAGCTTGGCTTCGCTCGCAGCGGCCGGGCGGTAGTCGGCGACCGCGGCGCTGGCGATGAAGATGTCACAGCGGTCGAGCGCGGCGAGCACCGCGGCGAGCATGTCCTCTGCCGACTCGACGTCGATGCGGCTGACGCCACTCGGCGTGGCGAGCCGGGTGGGACCGCTGACGAGCGTCACCGCGGCACCGGCATCGCGCGCCGCGGCGGCGACCGCGTAACCCATCTTGCCCGAGCTGTGGTTACTGAGGTAGCGCACCGGGTCGAGCGCTTCGCGGGTGGGGCCGGCGGTGACCACCACGGCGCGGCCGGCGAGCGCACCGCCGCCGAACAACGCCGCCGCTGCGCCGACGATGGCTTCGCTCTCGACCATGCGCCCGGGCCCGGTCTCACCGCAGGCCTGGCTGCCGCTCGCTGGCCCGCACAGGCGCGCTCCACGCGTCTCGAGCACGGCGAGATTGTCGATGGTCGCCGCGTGCTGCCACATCTGCCGGTTCATCGCCGGCGCGAGCAGCAGCGGTGCCGCAGTGGCGAGGCACACCGCACTGGCGAGATCGTCGGCGAGCCCGGCACGCAGCCGCGCGATGAAGTCGGCGCTGGCCGGCGCCACCACCACGGCCTCGCACCAGCGCGCGAGTTCGATGTGCCCCATCGCGGCCTCGGCGGCGGAGTCGAAGAGCGCCACGCGCACGTCGTAGCCGGACACCGCCTGCAGCGTGAGCGGGGTGACGAAGCGCGTCGCGGCGGGTGTCATCA
Organism: Gammaproteobacteria bacterium; assembly: GCA_040220855.1. GTDB lineage: Bacteria > Pseudomonadota > Gammaproteobacteria > JACKNG01. The sequence continues at coordinate 1,957 of JAVJVZ010000005.1, forward strand.
CCACCCGCACCTCGGCGCCCGCCTCGCGCAGACGGCGTACCACGTCCGGCGCCTTGTAGGCGGCGATACCGCCGCTCACGACGAGCAGCAGGCGGCGGGCGGTTAGTGAGTGCATGCATCGGCGCCTCGGTAGACCTGGCGCGATTCTACCGCAGCTGGCGTCACAGGCTGCGCCGACGCGACTGCCACCGTTGCGCGGCACCCCGTATACTCGGCGCGGCAACGTCGCTTCCCAGGGAGGGGATCACGATGACGATCAAGGACTGGCCGCCGCACGAGCGGCCGCGGGAGAAATTGTGCCGCGCCGGCGCCGCGAGCCTGAGCGACGCCGAGCTCGTCGCCGTGCTGCTGCGCCGGGGCACGCGGGGTGCCGACGCGGTGACGGTGGCGCGCGTGCTGATCGGTCGTCACGGGGGGCTGCGCGGCCTGCTCGAGGCGCCGCAGGCGGCGTTCACGCGCGAGCCGGGTCTCGGCCCGGTCGCCTGGGCCACCCTGCACGCGGCGCTCGAGCTCTCGCGTCGCTACCTCTACGCGACCCTCGAACGCGATGGCCCGCTGGAGAACCCGGCCGCGGCAAGCGACTACCTGCTGACGCGGATGAAGGCCTACCGGCGCGAAGTCTTCGCCTGCCTGTATCTCGACACGCGTCATCGCGTGATCGCGTTCCGCGAACTCTTCTTCGGTTCCATCGACAGCGCCACGGTGCACCCGCGCGAGGTGGTGCAGAGCTGCCTGGAACTCAACGCGGCAGCGATCATCCTCGCCCACAACCACCCTTCCGGGGTGGCCGAGCCGAGCGCCGCCGACAACGTCATCACCCGGCGTATCGTCGAGTGCGCGCGCCTGATCGAGGTACGCGTGCTCGACCACCTCGTGGTCGGCGAGCGCGAGACCGTCTCGATGGCGGCGCGCGGCCTGCTGTAACGCATCGTCCGCCGATCGAACCACGGCACGCGGGGTTCGCCCGGCGCAGGGCGTGGCTGGCGCGCCGCGTGCAGGTTGTGGCGCTCGTGTTTGCATATGCTTGGCGCGGCCGGCGAACTCGGCTAGAATTGCGCGCCTTTTTCAGCCCACAGCAGGAATACGACATGTCCCGGGTATGCCAGATCACCGGCAAGCGGCCCATCGCCGGCAACAACGTGTCGCATGCGCACAACAAGACCCGCCGCCGCTTCCTGCCCAACCTGCAATCGCACCGCTTCTGGGTGGACAGCGAGCAGCGCTGGGTCAGACTGCGCGTGAGCACCAAGGGGCTGCGCATCATCGACAAGCGGGGCATCGACGCCGTGCTCCAGGATCTCCGCGCCCGCGGAGAGAAGTTCTGAAGGAGACGCCATCATGCAAGAGAAGATCAAGCTCGTCTCGACCGCCGGCACCGGCCACTTCTACACCACCACGAAGAACAAGCGTACGCACCCCGAGAAGCTCGAGCGACGCAAGTTCGACCCGGTGGTGCGCCAGCACGTGACGTACAAGGAAGCGAAGATCAAGTAATCGCACTTGATCCTCCTGAAAAAAAACCCCGCCTAGGCGGGGTTTTTTGTGCGTGCCCGACCCGCGCGCTCAGGTCGTGGCAGGCAGGGTGTAGCCGCGCAGCGTACGGGAGAAGTCCTGCAGGGCCTGGATGCCGGTCTTCTCGGCACGCTGGCACCAGTCCTGCAGCAACGCGAGCAGGTTTTCGCGGCTCATGCTGCGTTGCTCGTAGATCGCCTGCAGCTGCTGGCGAAAGCGGTACACCACCTCGAGCGAGCTCGACAGGGTCAACGCCTCTTCGAGGGCGCCACGCTCGTGCTCGTCGAGACGCTCCTCGGCACGCAGCAGCAGCCGCCCGAGCGGCTTCAGCTTGCCACGCACCTCGCCGCCGGCATTGCGCAGCTCTTCGCGGTGCACGCGCTTGACTACCATGCGCCCGTAATCGGCCATGATGTGCAGGCGGTTGCTGACGACCGCCTTGAGTGTCTCGAGATCCGCCGTCGCCTTGGCGCGGTCGATTGCCGGCCGCGCCGGCGCGCGCTTGCGCACGGCGGCGAGCCCGAGCGTCTCGAACACGCGGATGTAGAACCAGCCAAGGTCGAACTCCCACGGCTTGACCGAGAACTTCGCCGAGCTGCCGAAGGCATGGTGATTGTTGTGCAGCTCCTCGCCACCGATCAGGATGCCCCACGGGCAGATGTTGGTGGAGGCGTCGGCGGTCTCGAAATTGCGATAGCCGCGCCAGTGGGCGACACCATTGATGACGCCAGCGGCGAAGAACGGGATCCAGGCCATCTGCACCGCACCGATGGTGATGCCGATGGGCCCGTACATGAGGATGTTGAGCGTGAACATGAGCGTCACGCCAATGTTGGGGTGCGGTCCGTAGACGTGCCGTTCGAG
>JAVJVZ010000006.1:0-15662 GCA_040220855.1 Gammaproteobacteria bacterium
AGTCTGCGGCATCGGGCCGTCCGCCGCGCTGCACACCAGGATCGCACCATCCATCTGCGCCGCACCCGTGATCATGTTCTTCACGTAGTCCGCGTGCCCGGGGCAGTCAACGTGCGCGTAGTGACGCGTGTCGCTCTCGTATTCCACGTGCGCCGTCGCGATCGTGATACCGCGCTCCCGCTCTTCCGGCGCATTGTCAATCTGATCGTACGCCTTCGTCTCACCGCCGTACTTCTTCGCCGAAACGATCGTCAGGGCCGCCGTCAACGTCGTCTTGCCGTGATCAACGTGGCCAATCGTCCCCACATTCACATGCGGCTTCGACCTTTCGAACTTTTCCTTCGACATGACTGCGTAACCTCTTTACTTGACGTTTTCCAAGTGCCGGTAAGGCGTTCAACTTCTCTTGATGATGGTTTCCGCGACACTCGCGGGAGCCTCTACGTAACGTGAGAACTCCATCGAGTAGGTCGCCCGCCCCTGCGTGGCCGAGCGCAGGTCGGTCGCGTAGCCGAACATCTCGGCGAGCGGCACCTCGGCGCGGATCACCGCGCCGGCAGCCGATTCCTCGGTGCCGAGGAGCACGCCCCGGCGGCGGTTCAGGTCGCCGTTGATGGCGCCCATGTATTCGTCGGGGGTGACGATTTCCACTTTCATCACCGGTTCGAGCAGCGCCGGCTTGCCCTGGCGCGCACCTTCCTTGAAAGCCATCGAACCGGCGATCTTGAAGGCAACTTCGCTCGAGTCGACATCGTGGTAAGAACCGTCGTACAGCGCTGCCTTGACGTCGACGACCGGGTAGCCGGCCAGCACGCCGTTCTCGAGCGACTCCTCGATACCCTTCTGCACTGCCGGGATGAAATCCTTCGGGATCACACCGCCGACGATTTCGTTGGCAAACTCGAAGCCGCTTCCGGGTTCACGCGGCTCGAGACGCAGGATGACGTGACCATACTGGCCGCGACCGCCGGTCTGCCGTACGAACTTGCCCTCTGCCTTGGCGACTGGCTGCTTGATGGTCTCGCGGTAGGCAACCTGCGGCTTGCCGACGTTGGCCTCGACCTTGAACTCGCGCTTCATGCGGTCGACGATGATCTCGAGGTGCAGCTCACCCATGCCGGCAATGATGGTCTGACCAGATTCCTCGTCGGTGCTGACGCGGAAGGACGGATCCTCGGCTGCGAGCTTCTGCAGCGCGATGCCCATCTTCTCCTGGTCGCTCTTTGTCCGCGGCTCGACGGCAACCGCGATTACGGGCTCCGGGAACTCCATCCGTTCGAGCACGATCACCTTGTTCTGGTCGCACAGCGTGTCGCCGGTAGTGACGTCCTTGAGACCTACGGCAGCGGCGATATCGCCAGCGCGGACTTCCTTGATCTCTTCGCGGCTGTTGGCGTGCATCTGCAGGATGCGGCCGAATCGTTCCTTCTTGCCCTTACCGGGGTTGAACACGGCATCACCGGATTTGACCACGCCCGAATAGACACGGAAGAACGCCAAGCTGCCGACGAAGGGGTCGGTCGCGATCTTGAACGCGAGTGCGGCGAAAGGCTCGTCGTCCGAAGGGTGTCGCTCGGCCTCGGTCTCACCGTCGTCGAGCAGGCCCTTGATGGCTTCGACGTCTGCCGGCGCTGGCATGTAGTCGATCACCGCGTCGAGCAAGGCCTGTACACCTTTGTTCTTGAATGCCGAGCCGCACAACACCAGCACGACTTCGTTCGCGAGTACGCGCTGTCGAAGTCCCGCCTTGATGTCTTCGACCGGCAGGTCTCCCTGATCCAGGTACTTCTCTGTCAGCGCTTCGCTGGCATCGGCTGCGGCTTCGACCAGCTGCTCGCGCAGGTCGCGGCAGGTCTCGACGAGATCGGCGCCGATATCGCGCTCTTCGAACGTCATGCCAAGTGTCGAGTCATCCCAGTAGATGGCTTTCATCTTGACCAGGTCGACGACGCCCTCGAACGCATCCTCTGCTCCGATCGGCAGTTGGATAGGTACCGCGTTCGCGCCCAGTCGCGTGCGGATCTGCCCGACCACGCGCAGGAAATCAGCGCCGGCGCGGTCCATCTTGTTGACGAAAGCGAGCCGCGGCACACGGTACTTGTTGGCCTGGCGCCAGACCGTTTCGGATTGGGGCTCGACACCGCCGACGGCGCAGAAAACCGCGACGGCACCGTCCAGCACACGCAGCGAGCGCTCCACCTCGATGGTGAAGTCGACGTGCCCAGGGGTGTCGATGATGTTGATGCGATGCTGCGGGAACTGGCGTTCCATACCTTCCCAGAAGCAGGTCGTGGCGGCCGAAGTGATGGTAATTCCGCGCTCTTGTTCCTGCTCCATCCAGTCCATCACCGCAGCGCCGTCGTGCACTTCACCGATATTGTGCGAGACGCCGGTGTAATACAGGATGCGCTCGGTCGTCGTCGTCTTACCCGCATCGATGTGAGCCATGATGCCGATATTGCGATAACGTTCGATGGGTGTGGTGCGAGGCACGGTCAGCTGTTCCGGAGGTCGGTGCGCGCCTTACCAGCGATAGTGCGAGAACGCACGGTTGGCCTCGGCCATCTTGTGCGTGTCCTCGCGCTTCTTCACGGCAGTGCCGCGGTTGTCGTACGCCTCGAGAATTTCGCCGGCGAGCCGCTGGCCCATCGACTTTTCGCTGCGCTTGCGCGCGGCGTCCACCAACCAGCGCATCGCCAGTGCGGCGCGACGGTTCGGGCGCACCTCGACCGGAACCTGGTAGGTCGCACCACCGACGCGGCGGGACTTGACCTCGACCTTGGGTTCGACGTTTTCCAGCGCCTGCTTGAGGACGTCCAGCGGCGCGCCGCGACCACGCTCCTCGACGACGGAGAGCGCGCCGTAGACGATCTTCTCTGCCACGGCCTTCTTGCCGCGTGACATCAACATGTTGATGAACTTTGCGAGAGTACGATCCCCGTACTTCGGATCGGGGAGAATTTCGCGTTTGGCTGCTACGTGTCGTCGGGACATGAGTGAAACCCTGGGATGCAGTTAGATCAGGCTTTGGGGCGCTTCGCGCCGTACTTCGAACGTCCCTGCCGACGCTCGCCGACGCCCGAGGTGTCGAGCGTGCCGCGCACGGTGTGGTAGCGCACACCCGGGAGGTCCTTCACGCGACCGCCACGGATGAGGATGACCGAGTGTTCCTGCAGGTTGTGGCCTTCACCGCCGATATAGGTGGTGACTTCCTGGCCATTGGTGAGGCGCACGCGTGCTACCTTACGCAGGGCGGAGTTCGGCTTCTTGGGAGTCGTCGTGTAAACACGGGTACACACGCCGCGTTTCTGGGGACAAGCCTCCAGGGCCGGTACATTGCTCTTCTTGCGCTGCCGCTTCCGCGGCTTGCGCACTAACTGGTTAATTGTCGCCATAACTGAAGCAGCGCTCTTCTGGGTGTACCCGGTTGTTAAACAGCGGTTCGTGGCGCCGTCGGCCCGATTTCCGCGGAAAAGCGTCCCCGCGGCGAAGTTCTCGCCGGCCGAGACAGGGGGAAACGAGACAAAAACGACAGCGCAAAAAAACGACAGGCTGGATTACTCCGGCCTGTCGTAGAAGCGGAATTATAAGGAGACGAGAATCGCGCTGTCAACGCGATCCTCGCATCCAGACGTGTCAGGCGCTCTTGGTCGTCGGCTCCGAGCCGTCCTCCGCGCTGTCCGTGTCACGCAGCTCGGCCATCAGCTCGGCATCGAGTTCGGCGGCGAGTGCTGCCGCGGCCTCGGTCGGCGACTGCTGGTCGCGCTTGCGCGTGGCGTGGTAGGCGTAGCCGGTGCCGGCGGGGATCAGGCGACCCACGATGACATTCTCCTTCAGTCCGCGCAGTTCGTCCTTCTTACCGGTGACCGAAGCTTCAGTCAGTACCCGGGTGGTCTCCTGGAAGGACGCCGCGGAAATAAAGGATTCGGTTGCCAGCGAGGCCTTGGTGATGCCGAGCAGCAGCTGTTGCGCTGTCGCAACAGCCTTGCCGTCTGAGCGCGCGGCATCATTCTCGTCCATGAAGCGCTCGCGCTCGATCTGCTCGCCCTTGAGGAATCGCGTCTCGCCCGCCTCCATGATTTCGACCTTGCGCAGCATCTGCCGCACGATGACCTCGATGTGCTTGTCGTTGATCTTCACGCCCTGCAGACGGTAGACCTCCTGCACCTCGTTGACGATGTAGCGGGTCAGCTCGTGCACACCCTTGAGGCGGAGGATATCGTGCGCATCGGGCGCGCCGTCACACACCACCTCGCCCTTCTCGACGTGTTCGCCATCGAACACCGTGACGTGGCGCCACTTGGGAATCAGGCATTCGGTCTGCTCGCCGTTGGTATCGGTGATGACCAGCCGTTGTTTACCCTTGGTGTCCTTACCGAACGATACGGTACCGGTGGCCTCGGCGAGAATCGCCGGCTCCTTCGGTTTGCGCGCTTCGAACAGGTCGGCCACGCGTGGCAGACCACCCGTGATGTCGCGGGTCTTCAGCGACTCCTGTGGAATGCGCGCGAGGACGTCGCCCACGCTGACCTCGTGCTTGTCGCGGATGGTGACGATCGCGTTGGGTGGCAGGAAGTAATGCGCCGGAATGTCGGTGCCGGGAATCTTCAGCTCCTTGCCGTTCGCATCGACCAGCTTGAGCACCGGGCGCAGATCCTTGCCCGCGCTGCCGCGCTGCTTCAGATCCATCACCACCACGCTCGAAAGACCGGTGATCTCGTCGACCTGGCGCGACACCGTCACACCTTCCTCGATGTCCTGGAACACCACGGTTCCGGCCACCTCGGTGATGATCGGATGGGTGTGCGGGTCCCACGTTGCCACCGTCTGGCCGGCACGCACCTCGGCGCCATCAGCGACCGAGAGTACCGCGCCGTAGGGCACCTTGTAACGCTCGCGGTCGCGCCCGAGTTCGTCGTTGACGACGAGTTCGCCCGACCGCGACACCGACACGAAGGAGCCATCCTCGTGGGCAAGGGTCTTCATGTTGACGAACTTGACGCTGCCGGCAGCCTTGACTTCGATGCTGTTGACTGCCGCGGCACGCGATGCGGCACCGCCGATATGGAAGGTCCGCATCGTCAGCTGCGTACCCGGCTCACCGATCGACTGCGCCGCGATGACACCGACCGCTTCGCCGACGTTGACACGGTGGCCGCGTGCGAGATCGCGACCGTAGCACGAGGCACAGATGCCATAGCGCGTCTCGCAGGTGATGGCGGACCGCACCTTGACCTCGTCGACACCATTCTGGTCGAGCAGTTGCACCAGCTTCTCGTCGATGAGTGTGCCTGCCGGCAGCAGCACGGCGTCCTCGCCCGGCTTGGCGACGTCGTCGGCCAGTGTGCGGCCGAGAATACGGTCACCGAGCGCTTCGATGACGTCGCCGCCTTCGATGATTGGCCGCATGATCAGACCTTCGGTGGTTCCGCAGTCCTGGTCGGTCACCACCAGGTCCTGGGCGACGTCGACCAGGCGCCGAGTCAGGTAACCCGAGTTGGCGGTCTTGAGCGCGGTGTCGGCGAGACCCTTACGGGCACCGTGAGTGGAGATGAAGTACTGGAGGACGTTGAGGCCTTCGCGGAAGTTGGCCGTGATCGGGGTCTCGATGATGGAACCATCGGGCTTTGCCATGAGGCCGCGCATGCCAGCCAGCTGGCGAATCTGCGCGGCAGAACCACGCGCACCGGAATCGGCCATCATGAAGATGGAGTTGAAAGAAGATTGACGGACCCGCTTGCCTTCCTCGTCGGTAACCGCCTCGGAGCCGAGCTTGTCCATCATCGCCTTGGCGACCTGGTCGTTGGCGTGTGACCAGATGTCGACGACCTTGTTGTAGCGCTCACCGGTAGTGACGAGGCCCGACGCGTACTGGTCTTCGATCTCCTTCACCTGCGATTCGGCGCCATCGATGATGCGCGCCTTCTCATCGGGCACGACCATGTCGTCAACGCCGATCGAGACGCCGGCACGCGTCGCGTGCTGGAAACCGGTGTACATCAGCCGGTCGGCGAAGATCACGGTGTCCTTGAGCCCGACCACGCGGTAGCAGGTGTCGAACAGACGCGATATGGATCGCTTGTTGAGCACCTGGTTGACGAGCGCAAACGGCAGGCCGCGCGGCAGGATGGCCGAGAGCAGTGCGCGGCCGACAGTGGTCTCGACCACTTCCGTACGCTCGAGGATCTCGCCGTTGTCGTCGAACTCGCTGAGCTGCATGCGCACGCGGCAGTTCGCGTGCAGGGACGCGGCACCCGTCTCGTAGGCGCGATGCACCTCCGCGATGTCAGCGAAGATCATGCCCGAACCCTTCGCGCCGGCCGAATCACGCGTCATGTAGTACAGGCCGAGCACGACATCCTGCGTGGGCACGATGATCGGATCACCGTTGGCCGGCGAGAGGATGTTGTTCGTCGACATCATCAACGTGCGCGCCTCGAGCTGAGCCTCGATCGAGAGCGGCACGTGCACGGCCATCTGGTCGCCGTCGAAGTCGGCGTTGAAGGCGGTGCAGACGAGCGGATGGAGCTGAATCGCCTTACCCTCGATGAGCACCGGCTCGAAGGCCTGGATGCCCAGACGGTGCAGCGTCGGTGCCCGGTTCAGCATCACCGGGTGCTCGCGAATGACCTCTTCGAGAATGTCCCAGACTTCGGGACCTTCGCGCTCGACGAGTTTCTTGGCGGCCTTGATAGTGGTCGCCATACCGCGGCGCTCGAGCTTCGAGAAGATGAACGGCTTGAAGAGCTCCAGCGCCATCTTCTTCGGCAGGCCGCACTGATGGAGTTTGAGCGTGGGTCCGACCACGATCACCGAGCGCCCCGAGTAATCGACGCGCTTGCCAAGGAGATTCTGCCGGAATCGGCCCTGCTTGCCCTTGATCATGTCGGCAAGCGACTTCAACGGCAGCTTGTTGGTGCCGGTAATGGCGCGGCCGCGACGGCCATTGTCGAGCAGCGCGTCGACCGCTTCCTGCAGCATGCGCTTCTCGTTGCGCACGATGATGTCGGGCGCGTTGAGGTCGAGCAGCCGCTTGAGGCGGTTGTTCCGGTTGATGACGCGGCGATAGAGATCGTTGAGATCCGAGGTGGCGAAACGACCGCCATCGAGAGGCACCAGCGGGCGCAGTTCCGGCGGCAGCACCGGCAGCACCTTGAGCACCATCCATTCCGGACGGTTACCCGAGCTGAGGAACGCCTCCATCAGCTTGAGACGCTTGGTCAGCTTCTTGATCTTGGTCTCCGAGTTGGTCTTCGGCAGCTCTTCGCGGATGACCTTGACCTCGTGCGCGAGATCGACGCTCTTCAGCAGTTCGTAGATCGCCTCGGCGCCCATGCGGGCATCGAAGTCGTCACCGTATTGCTCGATGGCATCGAGGTAGGAATCCTCGGACAACAGCTGGCCGCGCTCGAGGTCGGTCATGCCGGGGTCGATGACGACATAGGCTTCGAAGTAGAGAATGCGCTCGATCTCGCGCAGCGTCATGTCGAGCAGCAGGCCCATACGCGAGGGCAACGACTTCAGGTACCAGATGTGCGCAACGGGGCTTGCCAGGTCGATGTGGCCCATGCGCTCGCGGCGCACCTTGGCCAGCGTCACCTCGACGCCACACTTCTCGCACACCACGCCGCGATGCTTGAGACGCTTGTACTTGCCGCACAGGCACTCGTAGTCCTTGATAGGGCCGAAGATCTTGGCGCAGAACAAGCCATCTCGCTCCGGCTTGAAGGTGCGGTAGTTGATCGTCTCCGGCTTCTTGACCTCACCGTACGACCACGAGCGGATCTTTTCCGGGGAAGCGAGGCCGATGGCAATGGCGTCGAAGTCTTCAACCTGGCCCTGGCTCTTGAGCAGATCGAGTAGGTCTTTCACAGTAGTCACTCCTTAGCGCGCGCGGCGCCAAATGTCCGGATGCCGATGTCAGTCGCTCTCGAGCTCGATATCGATACCGAGCGAGCGCATCTCCTTCAGCAGCACGTTGAAAGACTCGGGCATTCCCGCCTCCATCTTGTGGTCGCCATCGACGATGTTCTTGTACATCTTGGTACGGCCATTGACGTCGTCCGACTTGACGGTGAGCATTTCCTGGAGCGTGTACGAGGCACCATACGCCTCCAGCGCCCAGACCTCCATCTCACCAAATCGCTGTCCGCCGAACTGCGCCTTGCCACCCAACGGCTGCTGGGTGACCAGGCTGTAGGGTCCGGTCGAGCGGGCGTGCATCTTGTCGTCGACGAGGTGATTGAGCTTGAGCATGTACATGTAGCCCACGGTGACCTGGCGGTCGAACGCCTCGCCGGTACGCCCGTCGAAGAGCGTCGTCTGCCCGGATGCGGGCAGCCCCGCGAGCTCCAGCATGGCCTTGATCTCCTCCTCCTTGGCGCCGTCGAAGACCGGCGTCGCGGTCGGCACACCATCCTTGAGATTCGACGACAACGCCACGATATCGTCATCGGCGAGCGAATCGAGGTCCTCGCGCTGGCCGCTCGTGTTGTAGACCTTGCCGAGGAACTCGCGCAGCTCGTTGGCGCTCGCGGCGCGCTCGAGCATCTCGCCGATACGGCGGCCGAGGCCGTTGGCCGCCCAGCCCAGGTGCGTCTCGAGCACCTGTCCCACGTTCATGCGTGACGGCACGCCGAGCGGGTTGAGCACGATGTCGACCGGTCGCCCGTCCTCCATGTAGGGCATATCCTCGATCGGCACGATCATCGACACCACGCCCTTGTTGCCGTGGCGGCCGGCCATCTTGTCGCCCGGCTGCATCCGACGCTTCACTGCGAGGTAGACCTTCGCCATCTTGAGCACGCCCGGGGCGAGATCGTCACCCGTGGTGAGCTTGGCCTTCTTTTCCTCGAACTGGCGCTGGAAGTCCTCGCGCAGGTTCTCCACCTGGTTGGCCAGTTGCTCGAGCAGGGTACCGGTTTCGTCGTCCTTGACCCGCACGTCGAACCACTTGATGCGATCGACCTCAGCGAGCATCTGTGCGGTGATCTTGGCGCCACCCTTCATCTGCCCGGGGCCCTTCTCCGCCGTCTTGCCGGTGAGGAGACGCTCGACACGCTGGAAGATGTCCTCTTCGAGGATCCGGCGCTGATCGTCGAGATCCTTCTTGATGCGCGCCATCTCGGCATTTTCGATCTCCTTGGCTCGGGCATCCTTCTCGATGCCGTCGCGGGTGAAGACCTGCACGTCGATGACGGTACCGCTCATGCCGGAGGGCACGCGCAGCGAGGTGTCCTTCACGTCCGAGGCCTTCTCGCCGAAGATCGCCCGCAGCAGCTTCTCTTCCGGGGTCAGCTGGGTTTCGCCCTTGGGCGTGACCTTGCCGACCAGGATGTCACCCGGATGCACCTCGGCGCCGATGTAGACGATACCGGACTCGTCGAGCTTCGACAGCGCGCTCTCGCTCACGTTGGGAATGTCAGCCGAGATTTCCTCTGGCCCGAGCTTGGTATCGCGGGCGACGCAGGTAAGCTCCTCGATGTGGATGCTGGTGAAGCGATCTTCCTGCACCACGCGCTCGGAGATGAGGATGGAATCCTCGAAGTTGTAGCCGTTCCAGGGCATGAACGCGACCAGCATGTTCTGGCCCAGCGCGAGTTCGCCGAGATCGGTCGACGGGCCGTCGGCCAGCACATCGCCCCGCGCGATTCGGTCGCCCACCTTCACCAGCGGCTTCTGGTTGATGCAGGTGTTCTGGTTCGACCGGGTGTACTTGGTCAGGTTGTAGATGTCGACGCCGGGCTCGCCCGCCTTGGTCTCTTCGTCGTTGACGCGAACGACGATGCGCGCCGCATCGACCGCGTAGACCTCACCGCCGCGCAGTGCGCAGACCGTCACGCCGGAATCCTGCGCCACGGTGCGCTCGATGCCGGTGCCGACCAGCGGCTTCTCGGCGCGCAGCGTGGGAACTGCCTGGCGCTGCATGTTCGAGCCCATCAGCGCGCGGTTGGCGTCGTTGTGCTCGAGGAACGGAATCAGCGCCGCGGCGACCGAGACGATTTGGCGCGGCGAGACGTCCATGTACTGGATTCGCTCGGGCGAGGCCAGCATGAACTCGTTCTGGTAACGCGAGGAGACCAGATCGTCCTTGAGGCGACCATTGTCATCGAGCGCCGCGTTGGCCTGGGCGATGACGTACTGCCCTTCTTCGATCGCCGACAAGTACTCGATGATGTCGGTGACCTGCCCACTCTCGACCTTGCGGTACGGCGTCTCCAGGAAGCCGTACTCGTTGGTGCGCGCATAGACCGCGAGCGAGTTGATGAGACCGATGTTCGGGCCTTCCGGCGTCTCGATCGGGCATACGCGACCGTAGTGCGTCGGATGCACGTCACGCACTTCGAAACCGGCACGCTCGCGGGTGAGACCACCCGGGCCCAGCGCGGACACGCGGCGTTTGTGGGTCACTTCGGACAGCGGGTTGTTCTGGTCCATGAACTGCGACAGCTGACTCGAGCCGAAGAACTCTTTGATCACCGCCGAGACCGGCTTGGCATTGATCAGTTCCTGCGGCATGTAGCCTTCCGACTCGGCGAGGCTCAGGCGCTCCTTCACCGCGCGTTCGACGCGCACGAGGCCGACGCGGAACTGGTTCTCGGCCATCTCGCCGACACTGCGTACACGCCGATTACCGAGGTGGTCGATGTCATCGACGGTGCCGTTGCCGTTGCGGATGTCGATCAGCACCTTCAACACGTCGGTGATATCGCTCTCGTCGAGCACGCCGCTGCCGGTCACTTCGTTGCGACCGACACGGCGGTTGAATTTCATGCGGCCGACGCCGGACAGGTCGTAGCGCTCCTCGGTGAAGAAGAGATTCTTGAACAGGTTCTCGGCGGCTTCCTTGGTCGGCGGCTCGCCGGGACGCATCATGCGGTAGATCTCGACCTGCGCCTCGAGCGGCGTGGTGGTCGGATCGATGCGCAGCGTCTCGGAAATGTAAGCGCCATGGTCGAGATCATTGGCGAAGATGGTCTCGATCTCGCTTACGCCTTCCTTGACCAGTTTCTCCAGCACCTCCTCGGTGATCTCGTCGTTGGCGCTCGCGAGCACCTCACCGGTGTCCTTGTTGACGACGTCGCGCGCGAGCGTCTTGCCGACCAGGAAGGAACGCGGCACGGTGATCTCGGTGATTCCGCGCTGTTGGATCTCGCGGGTGTGACGCGCAGTGATGCGGCGCTCGGCCTCGACCAGCAGGTTGCCATCGGCGTCGACCAGGTCGAACTCGAGGGTCTCGCCACGCAGGCGTTCGGGCACGAGGTGCACGCGAACCTGCTCACCGTCGAGGTAGAAAGTGTCGCGTTCGAAGAACATCTCCAGCGTCTGCTCGGTGTTGTAGCCGAGCGCACGCAGCAGCACGGTCGCGGGAAGCTTGCGACGACGGTCGATGCGGACGTAGACGTGGTCCTTCGGATCAAATTCGAAATCGAGCCATGAACCACGGTAGGGGATTACCCGGGCGGAATAGAGCAGCTTGCCGGAGGAATGTGTCTTGCCGCGATCGTGGTCGAAGAACACACCCGGGGAGCGATGCAGCTGCGAGACGATGACGCGCTCGGTGCCGTTGATGACGAACGTGCCGTTGGTCGTCATGAGCGGTAGTTCGCCCATGTACACTTCCTGCTCGCGCACGTCCTTGATCACCTTGTCGGCACCGGATTCCTTGTCATAGATGACGAGGCGCACAGTGACACGCAGCGATGCCGCGTAGGTGAGGCCGCGCACCTGGCATTCCTTGACGTCGAAGACCGGGATACCGAGACGGTAGCTGACGTATTCGAGCACTGCGTTGCCGGAGTAGCTCTCGATCGGAAAAACGGACTTGAACGCCGCGTGCAGACCATACTCGCCGCGGTTCGCGGAATCGCGATCTTCCTGCAGAAACCGCTTGTAGGATTCGATCTGCGTCTCGAGAAGATACGGCACGCTCAGAATCGGCGGGGTCTTGCTGAAGTCTTTGCGGATGCGTTTCTTCTCGGTGTACGAATAGGCCATGGTATTCACCGTCCTGTTAAACCGATTGGGAGGCCGCTGCGGCACGTCTCGCCGTCAGGCGTGCACGGCGCCCAGAAGCGAAAAAACACGGCACCGGCGCCTCCTCGTGGGAGACGCCGGTCCGCGCTCTGTCGCCGAATTGTCGGGAGTTACCCAAGAGCCCGCTTACTTGAGCTCGACGGCAGCGCCCGCTTCTTCCAGCTGCTTCTTGATGTCTTCGGCCTCGGCCTTGGGAGCGGCTTCCTTGATCGTCGACGGCACGCCTTCGACCATATCCTTCGCTTCCTTCAGGCCCAGACCGGTGATCGCACGGACGGCCTTGATGACGCCGACCTTGTTCTCACCGAAGCTGGTCATGACGACGTCGAACTCGTCCTTCGCCTCTTCGGCGGCAGCACCGGCGTCGGCGCCACCCGGTGCGGCGACGGCGGCGACGGCCGCGGCGGCGGACACGCCCCACTTCTCCTCGAGCTCCGAGACCAGCTCGGTGACTTCGAGGATCGTCATGTTGCTGAGCGTTTCGACGAGTTCTTCTTTAGAAACTGCCATTTTGATGTTCTCCTGAAAATACCTGGATCGCTATGCGGATGCTCAGGCTGATTGTTTCGAATCGCGATAGGCTGCAAGCACGCGTACCATCTGCCCGGCCGGCTCGGCCAGGGTGCGAACCAGCTTGGTCTGCGGTGCTTGGAACACCGACAGCAGCTTGGCACGCGCCTCGTCGAGCGTGGGCATGTTGGCGAGCAGCGCGAGGTCGTCGGCAGGCCTGAGCTCGCCGGCGAACGCCACTGCCCGGGTGACCAGCTTGTCGTGCTGCTTGGAGAAATCGCGCACCAGTCGCGCCCCGGCGCCCGGGTCTTCGCCCGAGAACACCAGCAGCAACGGACCGGTCAACGACTCCTTCAGGCACTCGAAGCTGGTACCTTCGATGGCGCGGCGGGCGAGCGTGTTCTTGACCACCCGCACGTAGACGCCTTCCTTGCGGGCGCGCGCCCGCAAGTCGGTCATCTGCGCGACGGTCAGCCCGATGTACTCGGCCGCCACCGCGGTCTGCGAATTCGCAGCCACTTCGTTGACTTCTGAAACAACCGCCTGCTTTTCCGTCAAGGTCAGACTCATTTGGTCATTTCTCCCGGTCAGACCGGCGCCGGGAAGCGCCGGTCGCACCATTGATGAGCAACTCCTCGCGGAGCTGCCGGATGTCACGGCGCCCTGGCCGGGTAGCAATCCACCCATCGGGGAACACCGTCTGCGCGGGCCACAGAGGATTAACCGCCTGAAAGGCGGACCCGCGGTCTTTGACGGCTACCGGCCCGCAGGCCGGCAACCCAAAGTCTTCGTTATGGACACGCAAGATGCGGTCCTGGTTCACGCCGTCTCCAGCGAAGTCTTGTCCACGGCAACGCCCGGACCCATCGTGGTCGAGAGCCAGACGGCTTTCATGTAGACGCCCTTGGCCGAGCTCGGCTTGGCCTTGCGCAGATCGGCGAGGATCGCCTCGAGATTGGCCTGCAGCGCCTCGGGCGCGAACGAGGCCTTGCCGATCGGGCAGTGGATGATGCCCGCCTTGTCGGTGCGGAACTGCACCTGGCCGGCCTTCGCATTGCGCACCGCGGTGGCGACGTCGGTGGTGACCGTGCCGACCTTGGGGTTCGGCATCAGGCCACGGGGACCGAGAATCTGGCCGAGCTGCCCGACCACGCGCATCGAGGCGGGCGTCGCAATGGCAATGTCGAAATCGAGCTTGCCGGCCTTGACGTCGGCTGCAAGGTCGTCCATGCCGACGATGTCGGCGCCGGCTTCGCGCCCGGTGTCGGCATCGGCACCATCGGCGAACAGCGCCACGCGCACCGATTTTCCGGTGCCATGCGGCAATACCGTCGAGCCGCGCACGACTTGGTCCGACTTGCGCGGGTCGACGCCGAGATTGACCGCGACGTCGATGGTCTCGTCGAAGCGTGCCGACGCGCAGTCCTTCAGCAGTGCAATGACCTCGCCGACCGGACGCGGCGTGCGGGCGTCACCAACCTTCTCGCGCAGGGCGCGCAAGCGCTTGCCAATCTTTGCCATTTCAGACGCCCTCCACTTCGAGGCCCATGCTGCGGGCCGTGCCGGCGATCGTGCGCACCGCGGCCTCGAGGTCCGCAGCGGTGAGATCGGGTTGCTTGGTCTGCGCGATCTCCTCGATCTGCGCGCGATTGACCGTACCGACCTTGTTCGAGTTGGGTGTGCCGCTGCCCTTGGGGATGCCGGCCGCCTTGCGCAGCAACACCGACGCCGGTGGCGTCTTGGTGACGAAGGTGAAGCTCTTGTCGCTGAACACGGTGATCACGACCGGGATCGGCAGCCCCTGCTCCATGCCCTGCGTCTTGGCATTGAATGCCTTGCAGAACTCCATGATGTTGACGCCGCGCTGACCGAGCGCCGGCCCTACCGGTGGGCTGGGGTTGGCCGCACCGGCCGGCACCTGCAGCTTGATGTAGGCATCGATTTTCTTTGCCACGGTTGTCGTCTCCTCGGGTGCAAGCGCCTCGCGGCTCCCCGTCGTTGGATTGGGTAGCAGGAGGTGCCACGCTCAGCGCGACCGCCTGCCAGCCTGGAATCAGTCCTTGCTGACCTGGCCGAACTCGAGCTCGACAGGGGTCGAACGCCCGAAGATCGACACCGCCACCCGCAGGCGGCTCTTCTCGTAATTGACTTCCTCGACCACGCCGTTGAAGTCCGTGAATGGCCCATCGACCACGCGCACGACCTCACCGACCTCGAACAGCACCTTGGGTCGCGGCTTCTCCGCGCCTTCCTGGATGCGGTCGAGAATGGCCTGGGCTTCGCGCTGCGAGATCGGCGCCGGACGGTCGCTGGTACCGCCGATGAAACCCATCACCTTCGGACAATCCTTGACCAGGTGCCAGGAATCGTCGTCCATTTCCATTTCCACCAGCACGTAGCCGGGGAAGAACTTGCGGTCGCTCTTGCGCTTCTGGCCGTCGCGCATCTCCACGACCTCTTCGGTCGGTACCAGGATCTGGCCGAACTTGTCGGCCATGTCGAGACGCTTGATGCGATCTTCTAGCGAGCGCTTGACCTGGTTCTCGAAACCAGAATATGCGTGCACGACGTACCAGTTCTTGGCCAAAATCAGGCTCCCCGTCCGATGGTGGCCTGAATCAGGCCGCCGAGAATGAGGTCGAGCACCCATAGCAGGATGGCGAACACGATGACGACGATGATCACGATGAACGTAACCTGCGTCGTCTCCTGTCGCGTCGGCCACACGACCTTGCGCACTTCTATCTGCGCATCCCTTACGAAACCCGAAACCTGGCGGCCCTTGTCAGTCTGCAACGCTATCGCCCCGGCAGCGGCCACCGCAGCCAGCATGCCGAGTACGCGCAGCAGCTTCGAGGCATCCGCGAAGTAATAGAATCCGACCACCGCGCCGATAAGCACGAGCAGGGACAGACCCAACTTGGCCGTATCCCAGGAATTGTGCTCGACTGCCGCTTTCGTGCTCATAGATTGCTGTCGGGTGTCGGGCCGCGCCGTGGCGCCGCCTTCGAGCCTGCTCGCGTGTGGCGCTCCCGATCAGGGACCGCTCGTGGTGCTGGAACGCGGGGGGCGGGCCCACCCCCCGGGGGGGGGGGGGAGAGTAGCGGAGAAATAGA
>JAVJVZ010000007.1:0-4947 GCA_040220855.1 Gammaproteobacteria bacterium
CTCGAAACACTATCGGCGCGACTCGCCGAACATCATCTGCGTCCCGACCTGGTGACGGCCGAACCGCTCGCTGTGCCGCTTACCGAGCAGGGGTGGACGGTACTTGCTCGGGCCGACGCGGCGGTCATACGCACTGGTCCGGGCGAGGGCATCAAGTTTCCGCTCATGGCGCTCGAGACGATCGTGCCACAGTTGCGCGCACAACGGCCGGAGACCGCGCGCGTCACGCTGCTCGGAGACGCCGCAGCGGTACCCCTGGCCGTGTTCGATGGACTCGAGGTAATCACAGCTGCTGTACCCGACGCGACTACGTTGATCGCCGGCTTGCGACAGCAGTCACCGCCCGCGCTGCTCGAAGCCTCGGCCAGCGCCGCGCTGCGCCGGCGCGCACGGCAGCTGTGGCTGGCTGCCGCCGCGGCCACCCTCGTCGCGATGCTCACCTACCCTGCACTGCTTACGCTCGGCAATGCGCGCGAGGCCGAGCGAGCGAGCGCGCTCGCAGCCGCCAACGAGGCGACTGTGCGCGCGGCCTTCCCGGAAATCTCGCGCGTGGTCAACCCGCGCGTGCAGGCGACACAGGCACTCACCGACCTGCGCGGCCGGGCATTGACGGTGGCGCCCTTTCTCGATCAGCTCGCGGCGTTCGAACGGGCCTTCGCCACAGGATTTGCCGAGCACGGCCGCGTGCGCAGCATCGCCTATACCAACGGGGTGCTCGAGATCAGCATCGCAACGCCCGACATGGCCGGCCTGGAACGGATACGCACCGTGCTCGGCGATGCCGGGCTGGGAGCGGAGATGCTGTCCGCCGAATCAAACGACGACGGCGTCATTGCGCGCCTGCGATTACAGGAGCCGGGTTGATGCGCGCGTGGTGGCAGGCCCGGAGTCCCTCGGAGCGTATCGTGCTGGGCGCAGGCGCCGCGGTCGTCCTGGCGGCGCTCTACTACGTTCTCGTGGTCGAGCCGCTGGCGCTGGAGCGCGAGCGCCTGCGCGTGCGCGTCGGGGCGCAGCTGGCGCTCAATAGCGAACTCGCAGCCGCTGCCGACGAGGCGCGCCGTCTACGCGCCAACACCGACTCGCGTAGACGTTTCACGCCGGGCGAATCCATCCTGTCGGTGGTCAACGCGACAGCCGCGCGCACCGGCACGCGCGAGTTCCTGCGACGCATCAATCCGGTCGGCGCCGGCGCGGTCTCTCTGTACCTCGACGACGTGGCCTTCGCCGACCTCGCGCGCTGGCTGGTGATGCTCGACGAGGGGCATGGCGTCGAAGTCGAGCGCGCCGTGCTCGACGCGGTACGGGCAGGCGTGGTCGATGCACAGCTCACGCTGCGCGCGCGCGGCGCGGCAACCGGGGAGATGCCTTGAACCGGCGCGAGCCCGGCGCCCGATTGTTACGATCCGGTAACACGGCACTGTCATAATCGGCCCGCTTGCCGCTCACACGTCTCATCCGCCCGTTCGCCGACGCCCCCGCTGCCCATGATCCGACTCTTCATCGGCTTCGATCCGCGCGAAGCGGTTGCCTACCATACGATGGTGCAGAGCATCATCGACAATACGAGCGCACCCGTCGCGATCACGCCGCTCGCGCTCGGGCATCTCGACGGCCGTCTCACTCGTGCCCGCGACCCGCGGCAATCGACCGACTTCGCGTTCTCGCGCTTCCTCGTTCCGAGCCTGTGTGGCTTCGAGGGCTGGGCGCTGTTCATGGACTGCGACATGATCGTGCTCGGCGACCTCGCCGACCTGTGGTCCGAACGCGATCCGCGCTACGCGGTTCAGGTGGTCAAGCACGACCACCGGCCGCGCGAGGACACCAAGTTCCTCGGCCAGGCTCAGACCCGTTACGCAAAGAAGAACTGGTCGAGCGTGATGTTGTTCAACAACACGGCCTGCCGGGCACTCACCGAAACGTTCGTCAACCAGGCGAGCGGGCTCGAACTGCACCAGTTCCGCTGGCTCGATGGGGAAGACAGGATCGGTGACCTCGCGCCGCGCTGGAACCACCTCGTCGGCTACGATGCGCCGGACCCGGGCGCCGCGGTGTTGCACTACACCACCGGAGGGCCATATTTCGACGCTTACGCGGACGTTCCCTGCGCCGATCTGTGGCAGGCCTACCACCGCCGCGCGACCCACGCGGGCAGCGCCCCACCCGAGCCGGCACCATCACAATGCCCATCACCTGCGGAGGGCTCTCGTGACCACTGACACCACCACCCGAGCGCAATCGATCGACAGCGCCTTGCACGCTGCCTGGGCGCGCGCCACGGCTGGCGACTCCGAGGGTGCGCTGGCCGATATCGAGGCACTCGCTGCCACGTATCCGGAATCCAGCGACGTGCATCACGATCTCGGCATGCTGCATGCCGGGCGCGGCGACGGCGCCGCCGCTGTGCTCGCGTTCGACCGCTGCCTCGCTCTCGAACCGACGCGCGACGATACGCATTACAACCGCGGAATCGCACTCGAACAGCTCGGCCGTGCAGCGGAAGCGGTCGACGCCTACGTCGCGGCACTGCAGCGCAACCCGGGCTTTCTCGAGGCAGGCATGCGCCTCGGCGGCCTGTTCGAGCGCGCCGGAGATGTCACTCGCGCCGTCGGCGCCTATACGCGGATTGGTAGTGAACTGATGCAGGCCGGGGAACTCGAACATGCCGTCACCGCGCTTGGCGCAGCGGTGCGGGTGGACCCGCAGGCCGTACCCGCGCTGTACGCGCTCGGCAACTGCCTGCTGCGCGCGCAGCGCCTCGACGAGGCGCGCACGCTGCTCCAACGCGCCGTGCAACTGGCCCCGCAAGCGGCGGAGGTCCACAACAGCCTGGGACTCGTGCGCTATCACCAGGGGGCGTTGAAAGATGCCATCCGCCATTTCGAGAACGCTCTCGCGCAGCGCACCGTGTTTGCCCAGGCACGCAACAATCTCGGCAACTGCTACGCGCGACTGGGCGAGCACCGCGAAGCGGTGCGTCAGTACCGCTTCGCCGCCAACCAGTTCCCGAACTATGCCGACGCACACCTCAACGCGGCGCAGGAGCTGCATATGCTCGGGCGCCTCGAGGAGGCGGCGATCGCCTGCAATCGCGCCCTGGCAATCCGCCCCGACGACGCCATTGCGCACACTACGCTGGCCTGGCTGCTGCTCGCGCAGGGGCAGTTCACCCGCGGCTGGCAGGAATTCGAATGGCGCGTCGCGGCCAACCATGATGGCGGCTATCTGCCTGACCCGCGCGCTCCAACGCGCCATCTGCCGCGGCCATCGAGCCTGATGCCGCTCGATTTTGTCGGCCGCCGCGTGCTGCTGCTCGGCACCGGCGGCCTCGGCACCGAGATCTTCTTCCTGCGCTTCGTTGCCGCGCTGCGCGCGCGCGGCTGCGCCTGGATCGGCTACCGCACCGCGCCGCGCCTCGCCGCGATCCTGCGGCCGACGACGCTGTTCGACGCGATCCTCGACGAGGACGACACAGTGCCCGGGGACGTCGACCTCGTGTTCTCGGGCTGCGAGTTGCCCTTGGTACTCGGTTTCGGCGATGGCGACGAGCCACCGCCACCGCAGACCCTGGCGCCGAGCGCACGCGCCCGCGAAGCGCTCGCTGCCCGCGTCGGTTCGCTCGGGGCTGACCCGCTGCTGGCGGTGACCTGGCGCGCCGGTCTGCGCGGTGACGGTCCGCGGCGCAAGGTGATCGAGCTGGCTCCGTTCGCGCGCGCACTCGCGGGCTGGAAGGGCCCGCTGATTTCGGTGCAGCGCGGCGCGACGGCTGCCGAGCTCGACGAACTCGGACGCCTGTGCGGTCGCACGGTGCACGACTTCGGCGACGTCAACGACGACCTGGACCTCGCGCTCGCGTTGTTCGAGCGCACCGCGGAGTATATCGGCGTGAGCAACACCAACATGTACCTGGCCGCTGCCGTCGGAGCCTCCGCGCGCGTGCTGGTCAAGCGTCCTGGCGAGTGGCGCTGGTCGGGCGCGACGCCCGAGCGGTCGCGCTGGTTCCCGGCCTTCGCGCTCTACCCCGAAGACCCGGCCCAAGGCTGGACGCCGGCGCTCGCACGGCTGCGTCGGGACCTCACACGCGACTAGCGTCCACCGCGATCCAGGTGCGCCGCTCAAGGACAGGCTGCCGCGCGCGCTACACTGTCAACGATGATGCAGTGTTCAGCAATCCCGACAGGCGTACCTATCGTGCTCGCGGCAGCGTGCTTGCTCGCCTGCGTGGCGGCGAACGCTGACGACCGCAACGAGCCTGCCGCACATGCCAGTGCGCGCTGCACGCGCGCGGCGACGCTGACCCACGAAATCAACATCAGCTCGGGGGTCAACAACGAGCAGGTGCGCGTGAATTCGCCCTTGCACGTGACGATTCCGGCAGGCACCGATGCCACGGCCTACCAGGACTGCCTGCGACGAGAAGGCTTCCCACCACGGCGCACGTTGCTGGCCAGTTTCGAGCGCGCCGACGGCTGCCGCGCCGAGGCGCGCGGCACGATTCGGCTGCGCATGGTCGACGGCGTCGGGTCGGTCGCACAACCATTCGACGAGGCGCGCTACCGCGACTGCCTGGACGGCGGTATCGAGGTCGAGATCGTACGCACGCGGCGCTGAAGCCACCTGCGGCAGACGTCAGGGTGTCGCGGGCGTCGCGTCGCCACCGCCCGCCGCGCTGGCGCCGGTTTTCAGCGACTCCAGCGACTCGTCGGTCAGCTCGTCGAACAGGCGCCCCTCGATGTCCTGCAGGCGATTCTGAATCTCCACCTTCTTGAGTCCGGTCACGCTCTCGCGCTCGAGCAGACCGTCCCAGGGCGACTTGTCCTCGTAGTGGTCGTTCAGCTGCTTACCGATCGCGTAGTGTGATCGGTTGCGCACCTGCGGATCGGGCAGTTCCCGGCGCGTCGATGAAAGCTTCTGAGCCAGCGCGTCGCGTTCGCCCTCCGTGTATCGTTG
>JAVJVZ010000008.1:0-164255 GCA_040220855.1 Gammaproteobacteria bacterium
TGCCGCGCCCGGTTCCTCGCCGAGGCGCGCCCAGTGCTCTGCGCCGGTGCGCCGACGAGCGCGCTGTTCCCTACCCGTCGCGGCGGGGCGATGACGCGGCAGGCGTTCTGGCAGCTGGTAAGACGTCATGCCCGCACGGCCGGCATCACGGCGCCGATCTCACCGCACACCTTGCGCCATGCCTTCGCCACGCATCTGCTCAATCACGGCGCCGATCTGCGCGTGGTGCAGATGTTGCTCGGCCATAGTGACATCTCGACCACGCAGATCTACACGCACGTCGCCAATGCGCGCCTGAAGGCGCTGCACGAGCGCCATCATCCGCGCGGGTGAAGCGGGCGCCGGCCGGCACGCTCAGCCGTCGGCGAGCGGCACGACCTTGAGGACTTCTTCGACCGTGGTCAGGCCGCGGGCAATCTTCTGTGCGCCCGCGATGCGCAACGGCCGCATACCCTGGCGCAGCGCCGCCCGGCGCAGCGTCGCGGTCTGCAGTTCGCCATCGACGAGCGCAGCCAGCGTGCTGTTCATGCGCATCACCTCGTAGATCCCCTGGCGACCGCGGTACCCGGTATGACGACACTCGTCGCAGCCGATCGGCACCAGGTAGCGTGGCGGCGGCGCACCGCGCTGCGGCGCGAGCAGATTGCGCCAGGCCGCCTCCGGCAGCGTGCCGGGCTCCTTGCAGTGCGGGCAGAGCGTGCGCACGAGCCGCTGCGCGACGACGCCGAGCAGGGTTGCCCCGATCAGAAAGGGCTGGACACCGATGTCGATGAGCCGCGTGACGGCCGATGGTGCGTCGTTGGTATGCAGGGTCGACAGCACCAGGTGGCCGGTCAGCGCGGCCTGGATAGCGACATCGGCAGTCTCGCGATCGCGGATCTCGCCAATCATGATGATGTCGGGATCCTGGCGCAGCAGGGTGCGCACACCGGTTGCGAAATCGATGTCGAGCGTCGGCTGAACCTGCATCTGGTTGAACGCCGGTTCGACCATCTCGATCGGATCTTCGATGGTGCAGACGTTGACTTCGGGACGGGCGAGCCGCTTCAGCGCGGAGTACAGCGTCGTGGTCTTGCCGGAGCCGGTCGGGCCGGTGACCAGGATGATGCCGTGCGGTTCCGCGACGATATCGTTCCACAGGGCCAGCTCGGTACGGTCGAAGCCGAGGTTCTCGAACGGCTGGGTCAGCTTGTCCGGATCGAAGATGCGCAGTACCAGCTTCTCGCCAAAGGTCGTCGGCATCGTGGAGAGGCGCAATTCGATCTCCAGCCCGCCGGGCGACTTGGTGCGGATACGACCGTCCTGCGGCCGGCGCTTGTCAGCGACATCCATGCGTCCCAGCGACTTGATGCGGCTGGTGATGGCACCCACCACGCTGGTTGGTAGCTGGTGGATGAGGTGCAACACACCGTCGATGCGGAATCGCACGTTGCTCTGTTCGCGCCGTGGTTCGATATGGATGTCACTCGCACGCTGTTCGAAGGCGTACTGCAGCAGCCAGTCGACCAGGTGGACGATGTGGCGGTCGTTGGCATCGGGCTCGCCGACGTTGCCGAGCTCGGTGAGCTGCTCGAAATTGGTGATGGCGCTGCGTGGCGCGTTGTCGGCCTTGTTGACGGCGCCCGAGATGGAGCGGCTGACGCCGTAGAATTCCTTGAGGTAGCGCTCGACGTCGCGCGGGTTGGCGAGCACGCGCCGGATGCGCCGCTTGAGCACGCGCGCCAGTTCGCCCTCCCATTCGCCGGCATACGGCTCTGCACTCGCCACCACGACCTCCTCCTCGCTGACGACGACGGGGAGAAAGCCGAAGCGCGTGGCATACGCCTGCGACACCAGCGAGGTCACGGCCTCGACGTCGATCTTGAGCGGGTCGATACGGAAATACTCGGTGCCGGCGGCCTGTGCAGCGAGGCGCGTGACGGTCTCGAGCGTGAGCGGCTCGCGATGCCGACCGTCACCCTGCAGGCCGAGATCGGCAATGCGCACGAAGGGATGGCGCGTGTCGTCGGGATTTACCGAGCGCAGTGCGCGGGTGACCTGGGCGGAGCCCAGCGCTCCGCACTGCTGCAGCAGGCGCAGCGCTTCCTCCAGCGTCAGGCGGCGGCCAGCATGGTGCTGGGTGGCGCGGGTCACCATGATGGGAACCCGCTCAGTGCGGCTCGCTGGCCGCGGCGAGCCGTTCGGTGGTCACTTCGAGACGTTCGATGAGCGCGGTGAGGAAGCAGCGCTGGAAGCGTAGCTGGGCATTGATCGACATGCGCTCGACGGTCGCGGCGCGCAATTTCATCGCGGTGAAATCGCCGAGTGCGCGAATGGTCGCGGAGCGACGCCGCCCGCTCAGCATGCCCATTTCGCCGAAGCAGTCGCCAGCATGCAGGGTGACGAGCTCTCGATCGTGCTTGAGCACTTGTGCATGGCCGCTGACGACGATGAAGAACGCGGCATCGCTGTCGCCTTCGCGCAGCACCTCGGTACCGGCCTCGAGGCGCAGCCATTCCGCCGCATTGATCAGCTCCCAGCGTTCCGCCTCGGAGAACGCATTGAAAAAGGCAAGTTGTTCGACTTGCTGATACTTCTGCTCGCGGCTCACGCGCACGGCCGGCAGGCTGAGAAAGTCGTAGACCAGCGTCAGATCGCCGGCCATGTCCTGGCACGAGCGGTAGCGCCGCGCCTGGTTCCTGGCCAGCGCCTTGTCGATGATGCGTTGGTAGACGTCCGGTATGTCGGCGTTGAGGCCGGCCAGGCGGGCCGGTGTCGCGGTGAGTATGCGGTGCTCGATGGCGTCGAGGTTGTCGCCGTGGAACGGGTGGCGACCGGTCAGGAGCTCGTAGGCGACGACGCCGAGCGAGAACAGGTCGCTCTGCGGCGACACTGCCTCGCGCCTGATCTGTTCGGGCGACATGTACAGCGGCGAGCCGGCGTGCTCGGGTGTCGCGCCGCGAGAGAGTTCCGGCGTCACGGCGACGCCGAAGTCAGTGATCTTGGCCTCGCCGTCGGCGGTGAGCAGGATGTTGCGCGGCTTGATGTCACGGTGCACGACGCCGCGCTTGTGTGCGTAGTCGAGCGCCATGGCGCACTGGTAGAGCAGTGACGTCACCGTCTCGAGGGGCAGCAACGTGGACGCCCGCGTATGGCGCTCGAGGGTATCGCCCCCGTGCACGTACTCCATCACGATGTAGTAATAGCCGCGATCGACCCCGGCATCGTAGATCGCTGTGATATTGGGGTGCTTGAGCAGCCCGGCGGTCTGCGCTTCGTTGAAGAACAACTGCTGGTAGAGCGCGCCGTGAGTGCCGTCGCCGACGTGCTCGGAGCGCGCGACCTTGATCGCGACGGGACGGTCGATGAACGGATCATGGGCCATGTAGACCGTGGCCATGTTGCCCGCACCGATACGACGCAGGACCTGGTACTTCCCCAGCGAGGACCCTTCGAGGCTGTGGGCTTGTTCGGCGCTCATGGCTCCGGGCCGCGCAAGCGGCGACCGGTACGTGGGAAACGGCTCAAGTTTACGGGAAAATCATCCGCTGATGGGAACGTCATAGCGGTAGCAGGGTCACAGTATCGCCCGCGACCGTGGCCCGCGGGAGGCCACGAGCCTACAATGCGACGATCCCGAACGAGGTAATCCGATGTTGCAACGATTTCTCATGCTCGCGCTGCTTGGCGTCGCCGCGGTGACGACGGTGGAAGCCGGCGAAAAGGCCGTACGCGAACGTCTCGAGGCGATGTTCGAGGGCGAGGAGATCACTTCCGTGAGCAAATCCCCGGTGCCTGGCGTCTTCGAGGTCATGGTTGGCGCGTCCGTATTCTACGTCAGCGAGGATGGGCGCTACGCGCTGCGCGGCGATCTGATCGACCTCGAGGACCGGCGCAACGTCTCCGACGAACGTCGCGCCGAGGCGCGACGCAAAGCCTTCGCCAGCGTCGATCGCAAGGAT
Source organism: Gammaproteobacteria bacterium (assembly GCA_040220855.1). Lineage (GTDB taxonomy): Bacteria > Pseudomonadota > Gammaproteobacteria > JACKNG01. Next base: position 3,942 of record JAVJVZ010000008.1, read on the forward strand.
CTGGTGACTTTCGCGCCGGCCGGCGGCGAGCGCCGCGCGACGCTGTTCGTCTACACCGACGTCGATTGCGGTTACTGCCGCAAGCTGCACAACGAGGTACCCCAGCTCAATGCCGCGGGTATTGCCGTCGAGTACCTCGCGTTCCCGCGCGCCGGCCTCGACAGCGAGTCCTACGACAAGGTCGCGGCCGTGTGGTGTTCGGCGGATCGCCAGGGTGCGATGACGGCCGCCAAGGCCGGTAAGCCGGTCGACGCCCCGCAATGCGACAACCCCGTGGCAGCACAGTTCGAACTCGGCCAGGCCATGGGCGTCAATGGCACGCCCGCGGTGTATACGCCGGACGGACGCCAGCTCGGCGGTTACGTCCCGGCAGACCGGCTCATCAAGATGGTCGACGACGGCAAGATCTAGGGACGTTCGGGCTGCCATGATGGGCGGGTCCGGTACAGGCCACCGCAGCGCCGGCCACGCGCTTTCGTGCCATGACGCGCGGCAAGCAGGCCCGGCGAACCTCACCCGAGACCAGGCGCGTCGTGGCCTGACCCGGCCGCCAGGGGAGGCGTGATTCCATGAGTTCTTCGCGCAAATCGCGGCGTCGCTCGCGGCGCCGTCGCCGGCGTATCGCCATCGCCCTCGTTCTGCTGGCACTCATTGGCGGGACTCTGCTGCTGCTCAGGCCCGGTGTGCTGGATGTCGAGGAGTCGATGCAGCGGGCGCAGGCGGCCTACGAGGCCGGGGAGCTCAACGCCGCCATCATCGACCTCAAGAACGTACTTGCGAACGAGCCCGCGCACCGCGAGGCGCGTTTCCTGCTCGGGCGCATCTATGTCGATGCCGGCAATGCCCAGGGCGCGATCAAGGAATTGCGGCGCGCACGTGAACTCGGTGTGAGTGACCAGGCGCTGGCCCTCGCCTTGACCAACGCCTTGCTCATGGCCGGGGATTTCGACGACGCGGCCACCGAGATCGCGTTGCATGGCGACGCCGCCGAGATCGACTGGCTGGTCCTGCGCGGAATGCTCGACCTCGCGCAGCAGCGGCTCGACGATGCGCGCGCCACCTTCACCAGCATTCTCGAACAGGCGCCCGACAACGAGCGCGCGCGCCGTGGACTCATCCAGGCTGAGCTGGCGGCGGGCAACCCGGCACTGGCCCGGCGCGAAGTCGAGGCCCTGCTCGACACCGGGGAAGCGGATAGCGGCTTGTGGGTCATCAAGGGAGAACTCGACCTGCACGACGGCATGGCCGAAGCGGCGCTCGGCGCCTTCGACCAGGCGGTTGCACTGGGTGGGAGCGAACCGATCGCATTGATGGGCAAGGCCCGTGCACTGCTCGCCCTCGAGCGACCGCAGGAGGCGGGCGATGCGCTCGATGCCATCGGTGGCGCGGGCGAGGACGACCCGCGTGTGCAGTTCCTGCGCGCCAAGGTGGCCGCGGCGCGGGGTGACGAGGAAACCGCGCTGGGCGCGCTGCGCAAGGTGCTGCAACTCGTGCCGATGCACCGCGACAGCCTGGTTCTTGCTGCACGCATGCACTTCGCACGGGCGGAGTACTCGCATGCCCAGGACTATGTCTCCCGCCTGCTCGAACTCGCGCCGCAGGACCCGGCGGCGCAGCGCATGCTCGGCGCGATCCAACTCGCTGCCGGCCGCATGGACGGCTTGGACGAGATGCGCAACGCGCTCGGCGATGCCGATGTGGCGCAGGATCCCGGCATGCTCGCACTCCTCGGCACGGCCTACCTCAAGCACGGACGCATCGCCGCCGGTGAGGAAAGCCTGGCCCGCGCCGCCGAGTTGGCACCGGATTCGCTGCCGATCCGCACCCAGCTCGCGATGAGCCGTCTTGGCGGCGGCAACACCGCACAGGCGATTGCCGAACTCGAGTCGATCGTGAGCGAGGCACCAGACTTCGCGCAGGCTCACATCGTGCTGGTGCTCGCCCACCTGGCCGCCCGCGACGGCGCTGCGGCGCTGCGCGCTGCCGCGACGCTACGCGAAACCCATCCTGACAGCGCGGTCGCGGCCAACGTGCTCGGCTACGCGCGCGAGGCCGGCGACGATGCCGAGGGCGCCCGGGCGGCCTACGAGGAAGCGGTCGCGCTCGACGCGGATTTCCACCCTGCGCGCATCAACCTCGCGCGCCTCGCCATCGCGGCCGGTGACGATGCGGCGGGGCGCCGGCGCTTCGAAGAGGTGCTCGAACGGTCACCGGCGCATCCGTTCGCGCTGCTGGGCATGGCGGCACTCGCCCTCAAGGCGGATGACCTCGACGAGGCCGAGCGCCTGTGGACGCAGGCGCGCGAGCAGAATGCGGACGCCGTGGCCCCGCGCCTGTTGCTGGCCAAGCACTACCGCGCCAAGGGCAATCTGCCGCTGGCCGAGAGTGCCATCGGCGAAGCCTATGCGCTGGCTCCGTATGCGGCGCAGGTGCAGGCCGAGTACGCTACGATCAAGCTGCAGGCCGGGCAGCCTGCGGCCGCGCTGGAAGCCGCGAGCGCGCTCGTCGAGCGCGCGCCCGGTTCCGTGCCCGCGCTCGAACTGCTCGCCCGTGTGTACAACCAGATGGGTGACGAGCCGGCGCTCACCGCGACGCTCGAACGCATGGCCGAGGTCGCCCCCGACGCCGTCGGCGCACGTGTGCTGCTCGCGCGGCTCGCGTTGCGTCGAGACGATCTCGCGGCGGCCGGACACATCGCCGACGAGCTCGTCGCAAGTGCGGAAGAGTCGGCGGTCGCGGCCGGCCATGAGTTGCAGGGTGACCTGGCGCGGGCGCGCGGCGACAACGCCGCAGCCCGCACCGCCTATAGCGCGGCATTCGCGGCCGCGCCGAGCAGCAGCACGGTGATCAAGCTCGATCGCGTCGAACGTGCGCTCGGGGAGGCAGGTGACCGTCTCGAGCGCTGGCTGACGGAGCATCCGGACGACCTGCAGGTGCGCTTCGCGCGCGCCAGCATATTGCAGCGCGATGGTACCGGGGCGTCGGCCATTCCGGAGTACGAACGTATGCTGGCGGCGCGCGGCGAGAATCCCGTGCTGCTCAACAACCTCGCCTGGCTCTACCACGAAGCGGGAGACGAGCGTGCGCTGGCGACCGCGCGCAAGGCTCACGAGCTGGCACCTGCACAACCCGAAATCCTCGACACCTATGGCTGGATCCTGGTTGCCAACGGGCAGCACGAGCAGGGCCTGGACCTGCTCGGCAAGGCCGCCGACGCGGCGCCGGGAAATCCCGATATCCGTTTCCACCTGCTGAGTGCGCGACACACCGCCGGCGTGGCTAGCGATTCGCGTGCAGCCCTGGAACGCCTGCTCGCCGAACACGAGAACTTCCCGACCCGCGCACAGGCCGAGGCCCTGCTCGCCAGCCTCATTGCCGAATGAGCTGAATCGGTGCGGCGGAAGGGGCGCCGGTCAGTTGCGTTCGAGGGAGCGCAGCACGGCGGTGGTGACGTCCCCCTTCTTGTCGCGATGCTCCACCTTGACCGCCATCCAGCCGAGTTCAGGCGCGCACCAGACGATGGTTCGGCGTTGCGAGTCGTCATCGGCGCGCATCAGGCGCACGGTGTCGAATTCGCCGAGACGCGTCTCCACGCGTTCGGCGCCCAGATTCTCGATGAGGTATTCCTTGAGCCGGTTCTTATCGGCGATGTCGTAGCGCAACCGGGCCGGGCGCGCGTCGAGGTCGACCATGAGCTGCGCCTGGTAACTCAACTTGTCGAGCAGGCGCGCGGGCATGGAGCTCTCCCAACCGGCATCGTCGTCGCGACGCACCAGGTTGCGTGCGTAGTCGAATTCCAGCGCGTAATCCTTCTTCTTGCCCTTCTTGTCGTAGGTGTAGCTCTCGGGTGCGAAGCCGGCGGGGCCGAAGCGGCCGGCGCTGGTCTCGACCACGCGGGCGTCGGCGAACAGTGCCACCAGCCCCTTGGTTTCCATGGTCGATGCGAAACGGTAGCGCCCTTGCGCGGCATCGATGACGAGTTCGCGTGACATGCGGCCGAGCGTGAGCGCACCGCGCGATATATCGTAGTCGGCGCGAAACGACTCGAGCGCCGGAAGCGGCAGGGCCACGGTGAGCAGCACGGCGGCGACGAGGGTGCGGAGAACGGGATGATGCATGCCGCTATGGTAGGATCGCGCCGCCCGATCACCAAGCCACCGCCAACGACGGGCTGACGCCTGTAGCCACGACTGGGGCACTGGCCGCGGCAGGTGGCGGCGGGCACCGCGCGCAGGCGCCGCGCGGCGTTCATCGCGACACTCAACCCTTGCGCCCGGCAACGGGCCCGCGCGCCGCCGGCACTGTCCCGGGTGTACGGCACGACGCGGCGCGGAGCGAACATGGATCGACGACTGCAGCAGATGTCGGCGGCACGCGTACTCGTCGTCGGCGATCTGATCCTCGACCGCTATTGGCACGGCGCGACGCGGCGCATCTCGCCCGAGGCGCCGGTGCCGGTCGTCCTGGTAGACGATGTCGTCGAACGCGTCGGCGGTGCGGCCAACGTCGCCGCGAATGCGGCCGCGCTTGGCGCGCGTGTCGCGCTGGTCGGCGTGGTTGGCACCGACGCCGCCGGCGCGGCGCTGCAACAGCTCTGCACCGAGCAGGGAATCGAGACGGACTTTGCCCACGCTGACGACTTCGCGACGATCGTCAAGCTGCGGGTGGTCAGCCAGCACCAGCAGCTCGTGCGCATCGATTTCGAGCGCCCGATGGTGGACAGCCAGTCGGCGGCGGTGCTGGCGGCCGTCGAACGCCAGCTCACCGGAGCGGACGTGGTGGTGGTTTCCGATTACGCCAAGGGTGCCGCGGCACGTGTCGGCGAAGTCATCGCTCTGGCTGCGCGCCATGGCAAACCGGTCGTGGTCGATCCCAAGGGGACCGATTTCTCGCGGTACGCGGGGGCCACTGTGCTCACGCCCAACCTGCACGAGTTCGAGGCGGTGGTGGGCGCGTGCGCTTCGCTCGAGGTCCTCGTCGAGCGCGGATTGCGCCTACTCGACGAAGTGCGGCTGGGCGCGCTGCTGGTGACGCGTGGTGACGCCGGCATGACGCTGCTCGAAGCCGGCGCTGCCCCGGTACACGTCGACGCGCAGGCCCACGACGTGTTCGATGTCACCGGCGCCGGCGATACCGTGTGCGGGGTGCTCGCGGTAGCGCTCGCCGCGGGTTGTGCACTGCCTGCGGCAGTCGCGCTGGCCAACACGGCCGCCGGCCTGGTGGTTGGCAAGTTCGGCGCGGCGACCGTCGGCGTCGACGAGATCGATGCGGCCCTGACCGGGCGCGAAGGGGTGCGGCGCGGCGTTCTGCAGCGTGACGAGCTGCTCGTCGAGTGCGCCCGTGCGCGACGCCGCGGCGAGCGCATCGTGATGACGAACGGCTGCTTCGACCTCCTGCACGAAGGCCACGTGCGCTACCTCGCCGAGGCGAAGACGCTCGGCAACCGGCTCGTCGTTGCCGTCAACGATGACGCCTCGGTGCGCACATTGAAGGGCGAGGAGCGTCCGCTCAACCCGCTTGCGTCACGCATGCACGTACTCGCCGCACTCGACGTGGTCGACTGGGTGGTGCCGTTCGGCGGCGCCACGCCGCGCGACCTGATTGCGGCAGTGCTGCCGGACGTGCTGGTCAAGGGTGGCGACTACGCGGTCACCGACATTGCCGGCGCGCCCGAAGTCATCGCCGCTGGTGGCCAGGTGATGACGCTGAGCTACCACGCGGGGCACTCGACCACCGGGCTCATCGCACGAATCGATGGTGGAGGACACGGCGCATGATCGTGGTGACCGGTGCTGCCGGCTTCATTGGCAGCAATCTCGTTCGGGCGCTCAACGCGCGCGGCCGCGACGACATCCTGGTGGTCGAGGATCTCAGCGACGGGCACAGGGCACTCAACCTGGCGGACTGTCGTATTGCCGATTATCTCGATCACGCCGAGTGCCGTCGCCTGCTGGAGGGTGGTGGCACGCTCGCCACGGCGGTCGAGACGGTGTTTCACCTCGGCGCGTGCTCGGACACCACCGAATGGGATGGTCGCTTCATGATGGAGCGCAACTTCGTCTTTTCGCGCGCACTGCTCGAACACTGCTCCGCGCGCGGTATCCCGCTGGTATACGCGTCCAGCGCCGCAGTCTACGGCGCCGGCGCCAGCTTCGCCGAAGACCCTGCCAACGAGCGCCCGCTGAACGTCTATGGCTATTCGAAGCTCGCCTTCGACCAGTATCTGCGTCACCGCTTGCCCGCGCTGGAATCGCTGGTCGTCGGTCTGCGCTACTTCAACGTCTACGGACCTCGTGAGCAGCACAAGGGGCGCATGGCTAGCGTCGCATGGCACCTCTTTCGCCAGCTCGAAGAGAGCGATTGCATGCGTCTGTTCGGGGCCTCGCATGGCTGTGCGGCGGGTGAGCAGAAGCGCGATTTCGTGCACGTCGATGACGTCGTGGACGTCACCTTGTGGGCGGCCAGCCTGCAGAGCGACCGCAGTGGTATCTACAACTGCGGCACGGGGCGGGCGGAGACGTTCAATGCCGTGGCCCGCGCGATCGCGGCGGCGCATGGCGGCGGTGAGATCACGTACATCGAATTTCCTGCCGAGTTGCGCGAAGCCTACCAGGCATATACCTGCGCGGACCTGACGCGCCTGCGCGCGGCGGGTTACGCCGGCGCGTTTCGCGATGTGGCGCAGGGTGTCGGGGAGTACGTGCGCTGGTTAAGTTCCTGAGGGCTCTCTACACGGCGCTGTTCGCGCTGTTGCTGCCGCTGCTCCTGGGCCGTATCGTCTGGCGCGGCTGGCGCGATCCCGAGCAGCGTGCGCGCTGGCACGAACGTTTCGGCTGGTACCGCGACGGGGCGCCGGCGCCGCACCCGGTGTGGGTTCACGCGGTCTCGGTCGGCGAGGCGATGGCTGCCGTGCCGCTGGTCCGTGCCCTGCGAGAGCACCGCCCGGGGTTGCGCATCGTCGTTACCACGACCACCACGACCGGCGCCGACACCGTGCGGCGCATGCTCGGCGACAGCGTCACCCACGCCTACTTCGCCTACGACCTGCCGCCGTTCGTGCGGGCCTTCCTGCAGCGCTTCCGTCCGCACCTGCTGGTGGTGCTGGAGACGGAACTATGGCCCAACACCTTCGCGGCCTGTCGTGCCGCGGGCGTCGCGGTGCTGCTCGCCAATGCGCGACTCTCGGCGCGCTCTTTGCGCGGGTACCAGCTGCTCGCGCCGCTGGCGCGTGACATCGTCGCCGACATCGATTGCATCGCCGCCCAGGGCGATACCGACGCCGCACGCTTTCGCGCGCTCGGCGCGCGGCGCGCGCAGTTGTGCGTGACGGGCAGTCTCAAGTTCGACCTGGTGCCGCCGCCGAGCCTGCGTGAGCAGGCCGAGGTGATGAGGCGCACCTTCGGTGTGAATCGGCCGGTGCTCATGTTCGGCAGCACGCGCGACGGCGAGGAGGTCTTGCTGCTGGAGGCCGTGCGGCAGCTCGCGCGCGAGTTCGCCTCCCTGCTGGTGATCCTCGCACCACGCCATCCCGAGCGCTTCGATGAAGTCGCGGCACTCTGCGTCGAGCAGGGTCTCGAGGTGGCCCGCTACAGCCACGACGATGATTGCACGCCCGCGACCGCGATCTATCTCGTCGACGTGATGGGCGAGTTGCCACGCTTCTACGCGGCCGCCGACGTCGCCTTCGTGGGCGGCAGCCTGCTGCCCTATGGCGGCCAGAACGTGCTGGAGCCGGCCGCCCTGGGGACGCCGGTGCTGAGTGGCCCGCACACGCATAACTTCGCCGAGATCTGTGCGCTCCTGCGTGACGCCGGCGCGCTCGTCGTCGTCGAGGACGTCGACGCGCTGGTTGCCGGCGCAGGGCATTGGTTGCGCGACAGCAACGAACGTGACCGCGTCGGGCGCATTGCCGAAGGCGTCGTTCGTACGCATCGGGGGGCTACGGCGCGTACCCTCGAACTGATCGAATCGCGCCTGCCGGCCCCCGGCTGAGGCGATGTCGGCGCAGTCGTGGCGCGGGTCTCAGCTTTGCGCCGGGTTGACCGCTACACTTGGCAATATCAGGCCGTGAACGGGAGTGTGGGGCGATGAGTCGGTGTGCTCTTGGGGTGTTCTCTTGGCTTCTGGTGCTCGCCGCGGGCAGTTCCTTGCCGGCGGCAGCGCAGCAGGCTTTCGCCTATCCGAATGCTGGCCAGACCGAAGCGCAGCAGTCGCAGGATCGCTACGAGTGCCACCAGTGGGCCGTGGCCCAGAGCGGCTTCGACCCGAGCACCGCGGCGCCGCTGCCGGGGCGGCCTGCCATGCCGCCACCGCCGCCGACGGCGGGCTACAGCGATCAACCGCGTGCCACGCGCAGCGGCGGCCTGCTCGGCATCGGCGACGGCGGCTTCTTCGAAGGGGGTGGCATGATTGGGGATGCCGCCACGGGTGCCGCGCTCGGTGCGGCGGGCGGCGCGCTCGCCGGCGATGCCGGTGAGGGCGCGGCGATTGGCGCGCTGGCATCGACCGTGTTCGGTGCGCTGACGCGTTCGACCAGCCGCCCGGCGCCTGCGCCGGCGCCGCCACCGCCGGCGGCCGATTACTACTACCAGCAGCAGGCACAGGCGTCCGAGCAGGCACAGCATTATCGCCTCGAACAGGTGTCGGCCTATAACCGGGCCTTCGGCGCCTGCATGACAGCGCGCGATTACACGGTGAATTGAGCGCGCCTGAGCGCCCTAACAGGCTGGTGAAAAACCACTGCGGGGACGGTCTGCGGCGTTGCGCACTCGCCTGCGGTCCTCGTTGATCCACGTGAACGCCGATCCTCGGCTCGCACGCGCCGTGCAGCCCGCAGGCCTCGCGACGTTCTTCACCAGCCTGCTGATGCCTGCGGCCGGACGCCGCGTCAGCGCAGCAGCGTCTGGATTGCCTTGAACTGCGGATGGGTCGAGGCACCCATCCATTCGAATACGACCGACTCGGCGCTGACCACCTGGACCGCGTTCTGCCGCATGCGGTCGAGGGCATTCTGGTAGTTCTCGAGTCGCCGTGAGCAGATCGCGTCTTCGACCACGAACACCTCGAGTCCTGCGCGTTGCAGGTCGAGCGCGGTCTGCAGTACGCATACGTGCGCTTCCATGCCGACCAGCACCACCTGTTCACGCGCACTGCTGCGCAGCGCGGCTTCGAATCCCTCGGCACCGCAGCACGAGAAGCTCTGCTTTTCGAAGGTGGTCGTCGCCGGCGGCAGTGCCTCGGCAACGGTCGCGTGAGTCGCGCCGAGGCCCTGCGGGTACTGCTCGGTCTTGAACACCGGGATGTCCAGCAGGCCGCTCGAACGCGCCAGCAGGGTGGTGTTCAGCAGGACACGGTTGAGTACCTTGCCGGGCATGGCGTCGCCGAGGCGCTGCTGGATGTCGACGACGACGACGAGGGAACGTTCTGCCTGGCAGGACAGCACTCTGGACATGATGCGGACTCCGGGGTGGATTTCATGGGAGGGCGGGGCGGCCAGGGCGGCAGGGTCATGCCGCCGGCCGCGGGGACTTCTCGTGCCTGCCCGCGGGGCGAGTATGGCGAGCCAGGGCGCCGTACCAACCGGCGACGGACGACGGGGCGCACGAGGCCGGTGGTTCTCCCCGTTCGCGCGCCGGGCGTCTCGCGAGCGTCGCCACCATCCGGCTAACGTGACGACAGCGCCGGATCCGCGGTTGCGTCGGACTGCGTGAGCCAGCTGTTCGCGGCGGCGAGGTCTTCCGGCGACAGGCTGCCGGCCGCCTTCTTCAGGCGCAGCATGTCGATGATGTAGTCGTAGCGCGCCCGCGCCAGGTCGCGCTTCGCCTCGGACAGCACGCGCTCGGCGGCGACCACGTCGACCGCGGTGCGCGTACCGACTTCGAAACCGGCGCGGGTCGACTCCAGCGCGGTGGTCGACGAGACCACGGCCTGCTCCAGTGCCTTCACCGAGCTGATGCGCGTGATCACGCCGAGATACGCCTGCCGCGTGTCGCGCTGTACGGCACGGCGCGACTGTTCGAGGCGATCGAGGGTGGCGCGGTGCTCGTGCTCCGCCTCGCGCGTCTGCGACAGTACGCGCCCACCGCTGTAGAGCGGCAGGTTGAGCTCGAGGTTGATCTCGCTCTGGTGCACCTTGGCGGAGCCGAAGCGGCCGCCCGCGCGGTTGAAGTTGTGTCCACCGACGATGTCGAGGGTCGGGTAGTGCTGCGCCGTCTGACGCGAGATCTCCTCGCGCGCGATGTCGGTGGCGACGAGCGAGGCGGCGATTTCGAGATTGTGCTCGATGGCAGTATTCGTCCACGCATCGATGTCCTGCGGCTCGGGCACCAGCAGCGGCATGTCGTCACCGAGGACGAGGAGGTCGTCGTGGTAGCTCGCGGTCACCTCGCGCAGCGCTTCGATCGCATTCTCGATGGCATTCTGCGCGCTGATTTCGTCGGCCAGCGCGCGGTCGTAGCCGGCCTGTGCTTCCTGTACGTCGGTAATCGCGATCAGGCCGACCTCGAAGCGCTGGCGGGCCTGCTCGAGCTGGCGCTCGAGCGATTGCTTCGCGGCGCGCGCGAACTGCAGGCTGTCGCGTGCCGCGAGAACCTCGAAGTAACGTTCGGCCACGCGCAGGAGCAGATCCTGGCGCGCCACCACCACCTCGAGCTGGGCCTGCTGCAGGCGCTTGTCGGCCTGGCGCAGCGCGATGATACGGTCGTGGTGATAAACCGGTTGCTCGAGGCTGACGCCGTAGTTGTGCTGCATGTAGTACACCAGGCCCTGTGCACCGAACGCGTTCTGCAGCTCGATGTCCTGGCGCACGCGCCCGGTACCGGCACGGAAGGACAGCGACGGCAGGAACAATTCGGCCTTGGCCTGCGGGATGCCTTCGGCGATCGCCAGTGCCGAGGCCTGCGCTTCGCGGTAGACCGGGTCACGCTGCTCGGCCGCTTCGAGCACGTCGAGCAGGTCGGTAGCAGCCGTCGCCGGGGCAGCCACGATGACCATGCAGAGCAGGGCGGTCGCACGGTAAGAGCGGCGCCGGGCGCGGGCGGGATACGGGTGAGGCCGCACGGGATCAGAATTCGAACTCGGGACGCGTCTCAGCCCCAATCAGCGGCGCCAGTTCGGTCTCGAACAGGCCCTCCGTCGTCCACGAGTCACGGCTCAGGCGCGTGACCAGGGTCGCTTCCATGACCGGTGCCTGGCCGAGCACGACGAACAAGCGGCCGCCAATCGCGAGTTGCTGTTCGATGGCCGCGCGGCGCACCGGGCACGAGCCGGTCACAGCAATGACGTCGTAGGGCTCGGCCGTCGGCCAGCCGTCGAGCGCGTCGCCGACGTGCAGCTTGATGTTGTTCACCGCCGCTCGCCGCAGGTTGTCCTTGGCGCGCTGGGACAGGTCCTCGTGGTACTCGATACTGGTGACGTGCGCGCCGAGACTCGCGAGCAGCGCGGTGACATAGCCGCTGCCAGTGCCGATCTCGAGGATGCGGTCGCCCGCTTCGATCGCGAGTGCCTGCAGCATGCGCGCTTCGACCTTGGGTTGCATCATGTGCTGGCCGTGACCGATCGCGATGGCGGTGTCGGAAAAGGCAAGGTTGCGGTACTCCTCGGGCACGAACAGCTCGCGGTGCACCGTCGTGCAGGCGTCGAGCACGCGGGCATCGAGCACCTCCCACGGGCGAATCTGCTGTTCGACCATGTTGAAGCGGGCGACTTCTAGATCAAGCGACATCGGGTCTCGTCCAGGTGACATTGCATGGTGGCCGCGGCGGGCGGCGCCCTGCGCGATTGTATCTCGCGCCCCGATCGCGTGCATCCGCGCCGCGCCGGCGCCGACTAGGGTGTCGCCGCCGTGATATCGTCGCCGTCCAGGCAGGCCAGGGCACCGGCGATTGCCGCATGTGCGGGCAGGTCGCCGTGTTCGCTCAGGTACCGGCGCCAGCGCCGCGCGCCGGGCACGCCCTGGAATAGGTTCACGAGGTGGCGGGTCAGCACGCGCGTCGGCGTACCGCGTGCCTGCTCGACGGCGGCATAGCGCTGGTAGTGCGCCACCACGTCACGCTCGTCCGGCGCTGCCGACGGCCGCTCGAACAGCGCGGCCTCGAACGCGGCGAGACTCGCCGGCGCAGCGTAGGCGTGACGCCCGATCATGACGCCGTCGACCCCTGCGGTCTGGGCGCGCGCGGCGCTTGGCTCGGTGATGCCGCCATTGAGCACCACCACGAGCTGCGGCAGCTCCCGCTTGAGGCGATGCACCCAGGCATACTCGAGCGGGGGAATCTCGCGGTTCTCGCGCGGACTGAGACCTTGCAGCCAGGCCTTGCGGGCATGCACGTGAAACACCCGGCAGCCGGCTTCGGCCAGGCGTGCAACGAAGTCGCGCAAGTAGCCGTAGTCGTACAGGTCGTCGACGCCGAGTCGCGTCTTGACGGTCACTTCGACGCCGTCAGGAACCGCTGCGCGCATCGCGGCGACGCCGGCGGCAACGAGCGCCGGCTCGCGCATCAGGCAGGCACCGAAGGCGCCCGACTGGACACGCTCGCTGGGGCAGCCGCAATTGAGGTTGACCTCGACGTAACCGTGGGCGCTGGCGAGTGCGGCGCAGCGCGCGAGCGCTTCCGGCTCGCTCCCGCCGAGCTGGATTGCGAGTGGTTGCTCGCTGGCGTCGTAGGCGAGCAGGCGATCGCGCGGGCCATGCAGCAGTGCGCCGGTGGTGACCATCTCGGTGTACAGCCGGGCACGCGGACTGAACTGGCGTGCCAGGTAGCGGAAGTGCCGATCGGTCTTCTGCATCATCGGCGCCACGCACAAGCGCCACGGCGAGGCCGCAGGGGGTGTCGCGCCGGGCGCGCTCATTGCGGCGGTGAAGCGAGAATGCGCGCGGTGAACGTTGCCCGCAGGTAGAAGCCGCGCGGCAGGGTCGCCGCGGGCTGTCCGTCGGCATCACTGGCGGCGACCCGTGCGGCCCCGTTGGCGGCCTTGGGGCGCAGCTGCAAGCAGCTGCCGAGCCGGCCGTCGATGGCGTCGAAACGGCCCGTTGCGAGTAGTTCCATGTGCTCTTCCCAGTCCGCCGCGAGCATGCGCTCGTCCTCGACCGTCGGGCTCCACAGGCGTGCCGCGCCGATGCGGCGTGCGGCCAGCGGCAGCGATGGCGTCGCCTCAACCGGGACCCACAGCACGCGCGCAAGCTTGCGCCGCACGCTCGAATCGGCCCACTGCTGTCCGAGCAGCTCCCCGAGTGACACGGTGCACACGTGGGTCGATTCACGCGGACGCTGGTTGGCGCCGAGCGGCACGGTCTTCAGCTCGACGCCCAGGGCTTCGAAGTCCGGTACCGGGCGCGAGCCCGCATCGGCACCGAGCGCCGCTTCGACCAGTTCGCCGACGAAGCCCTTGTGGCCCCGCAGGTCGACCGGCAGGCGTACCCCGAGCGATGCCGCGAGTTCGCCCAGCGTGACGCCGGCCAGCGCGTGCGCGCGTGCGGCGAGTTCCGCCTCGGAGCGTGGCGCGGGGACCACGTTCAACGATCCAGCGCCTCGACGATGCCGCCACGCAGGCGGGCCTGCGTGGCGGCATCCGTGCAGGGACCGCCATCGCGCGTGGCGATGTAGAAATAATCCTCGACGCGCTCGCCGAAGGTCGCGATGCGCGCCTCGATGAGATGGATCTCGCACGCCTCGAGCACGTGGCCGATGCGCGACAGCAGCCCGGGCTGATCGGTCGCGATCACTTCCATCACGCTGCGCCGGTGCTCGTCTCGCGAGAAGTTGACCTCGGTCGGGATATGGAAGTGGCGCAGCTTGCGCCGTGTGCCGAGCGGCGCCGGAGGCTGCACGGGCGCCTCGCCGAGCAGCGTGGCGCGCACCCGCGCGGCGATCTCCTCGAGGCGCATACCGTCGTCGGCGCCACGACCGCCCTCGCGTTCGAGCACCATGTAGGTATCGAGCGTGAAACCGGCCGCGGTGGTCATGATGCGCGCGTCCTGGATGTCGAGCTGCAGGCGGTCGAGCGCAGCGGTGGTCAGCGCGAACAGTGCCGCGCCGTCGCGAGCATAGACGAACACCGCAATACAGCCGCGCGACGGCACCGCGCGGGTCGCGACGATGGGCAGTTCGTCTGCACTTGCGCCGAGCACCACGGCTGCGTGCCAGGCAATCTCATCGGCACGATGGCGTACGAAATAGTCGTCTCCGAGCTCATCCCAGAAGCGCTGCAGGCGTGCCGGCGGCAGATGGAGGCGCCGTGCGCGGATGAGTTCGCCGGCTTCGGCGCGCAGTGCCCGCACGCGCTCGGTGATCTCCACGGCGGCGTCCGGGCTGCGGTGCATCAGGCGCCGCGTGGCGCGGTAGAGCTCGCCGAGCAGCGAGGCCTTCCAGCTCGTCCACAACTCCGGGTTGGTCGCGCGGATGTCGGCGACCGTCAGCAGGTAGAGGTAATCGAGATGGATTTCATCGCCGACCTCGCGTGCGAACTCGGCGATCACCGCGGGGTCGTAGATATCCTTGCGCTGCGCGGTGGCCGACATCAGCAGGTGGTTGCGTACCAGCCACGCGACGAGATGCGTGTCGTAGTTGCTGAAACCGTGTGCGCTGCAGAACGCGACCGCTTCCTCCGCGCCGAGCACCGAGTGGTCGCCCTGGCGCCCCTTGGCGATGTCGTGGAACAGGCCGGCGACGTAGAGCAGCTCGAGCTTGGGCACGCGCTCGAGTGCCGCGCGGCAGTGGCCCGGACAGTCCTCGGCGCGCTCCGGAAAGGAAAAGCGCCGCAGGTTGCGTACCAGTACCAGCGAATGTTCGTCGACCGTGTAGATGTGGAACAAGTCGAACTGCATCAGTCCGGCGACGCGCGCGAAGGCCGGCAGATAGGCACCGAGCACGCCGTAGCGATGCATGCGCATCAGTTCGTGTGCGATGCGCCGCGGCTGGCGCAGGATCTCGAGGAACAGGCTGCGCGAGCGGATGTCGTGGCGGAAGCGCTCGTCGATGAGATCGAGGTGTTCACGGATGAGGCGGATGGTGCTCGCCCGCACGCCCTTGATCTCGGGGTGCTGTTGCATCAGCAGGAAGATTTCCAGCAGGGCCTGCGGACGGCGGCGGAAGACGCCGGGATAACGCACCTCGATGGCGTCGTTGCGGATATTGAAACGCCGGTTGAGTGGTTGGATACGGGCGCGCTCCGGATCCTCCAGAATGGCTTCTTCGAACAGGCCGAGCAGCATGTCGTTCAGGCCGGCCAGTTCGCGCACCGTGCGGTAGTAGCGGCGCATGAAGGCCTCGATGGGGGTATTGCCCTCGCCCTCGTAGCCGAGCGCGGCGGCGACACTGCGCTGGTGATCGAACAGCAGGCGGTCGACGCGCCGGCCGGCGGCAAAGTGCAGCGCGCAGCGGATCTGCCAGAGAAATTCACGGCCCTCGACGAGGGTGTCGTATTCCTCGTCGGTGAGAAAGCCATGCTCGGCGAGACCACGCAGGTCGGCAGCACCGAAGTGCCGGTTGGTGACCCAGGAGATGGTCTGGATGTCGCGCAGTCCGCCGGGGCCGGACTTGACGTCGGGCTCGAGCTGACCGAAGGCATCGTTGAACTTGGCATGACGGCGCTGCTGCTCGGTGAGCTTGGCACTGAAGAAGGCACCTGCCGGCCACAGTGACTCGGGCGCCGTCAGGCGCAGCATTTCTCGATAGGGCTGCGTGCTGCCGGCAAGCAGGCGTGCTTCCATCAGGTTGGTCGCGATGGTGAGATCCTGTGCGGCCTGGTGCGCACTCTCCTCCGGCGTGCGTACGCTGTGCCCGACCTCGAGCCCGATGTCCCACAGGAAGGTGAGCCAGCGCTCGAGCCGTTCGCGAAACACCTCGTCGAGGTCTTCCCCGAGCAGGATGGCGATATCGACGTCGGAGTGAGGGTGCAGTTCACCGCGACCGAAACCGCCTACCGCGAGCAGCGCGTGCGGCGCGCCGTCGAGGCCGAACAGCGTCCAGCTCCGTGCGAGCAGTTCGGCCACCGTGGTCGCGCGGTGGCCGACGACGAAACCGGCGTCGCGATGGGCCGCGAAATGGCGCGCGAGTTGCGCGCCGAGTTCGTCCACCAGGCGGCGGAAGGTCTCGCGGGTGGTCGTCGCCGGCGAATCGTGCTGGAGCGCGCCGAGCACCGAGGTATCCACCAGTGGCGCGCTCGCGCGCACACCGGTCAACGCCGTCACCGTCGTCCCCGTGGCGCGCTGCGCGTCGCGCGGTGCGCCTCAGGCCGCGATTTCAAAGCATTCCTCCGCGCGCGCGGTGAGCACCTCGCGGCCGCTCTCGGTGACCAGGATGGTGTGTTCCCATTGCGCCGAGAGGCTGCGGTCCTTGGTCACCACGGTCCACTGGTCGGGCAGCAGCTTCACGTGCCGCTTGCCGGCGTTGATCATGGGCTCGATGGTGAAGGTCATGCCCGGGCGCAGCTCGAGACCGGTACCCGGGCTACCGTAGTGCAGCACCTGGGGTTCCTCGTGGAACTGGCGCCCGATGCCATGGCCGCAATACTCGCGCACGATGGAGTAATTGCGCCCCTCGGCAAGCGCCTGGATGGCGGCGCCGATGTCACCGAGCCGCACGCCCGGCCGCACCATGTCGATGCCGGTGCGCAGGCATTCATAGGCCGTCTCGCACAGCCGCCGCGCCTTGATCGAGGCGTCGCCGACGATGAACATCTTCGAGGTGTCGCCGTGGAAGCCGTCCTTGATGACGGTGATGTCGATGTTGACGATGTCGCCGTTGCGCAGCCGGCGCTCGGCCGGGATGCCGTGACAGACGACGTGGTTGACGGATGTGCAGATCGACTTCGGGAAGCCGTGGTAGTTGAGCGGCGCCGGGATTGCCTGTTGCTGATCGACGATGTACTCGTGACAGATACGATCGAGCTCCAGCGTGGTGACGCCGGCGCGCACCTGCGGTGCGATCATTTCCAGCACCTCGGCGGCCAGTCGCCCGGCTGTGCGCATGGCTTCGATCTCGGCACCGGATTTGATAGATACGGGCATCGTGGGCTTGCTTCCAAGTCATTGTTGGCATTCGGGTTCTATGGTATAAAGCGCGCGCCCTAGAGGCAATCGACCCTTCCTAC
This sequence comes from Gammaproteobacteria bacterium, assembly GCA_040220855.1. GTDB lineage: Bacteria > Pseudomonadota > Gammaproteobacteria > JACKNG01. The sequence continues at coordinate 21,030 of JAVJVZ010000008.1, forward strand.
TACGCACACGCATCGACACCAGCGTCCGGGTGTCCGTTCCCGACAGGGGCGGATTGGCGTTCGGGATGCGTGGAGGCAAAACCCGATCAGGAGTTACCAATGAGCGACATCAGCATGCGCCAGATGCTCGAGGCTGGCGTGCACTTCGGCCACCAGACGCGCTACTGGCACCCCAAGATGGCCCCCTACATCTTCGGTGAGCGCAACAAAATCCACATCATCAACCTGGAAAAGACCGTCCCGCTGTTCGAGGACGCGATGAACTACGTCAGCCGTCTGTCGTCGAAGCACGGCAAGCTGCTGTTCGTTGGCACCAAGCGGTCCGCCCAGGAAGCCGTCAAGCGCGAAGCCGAGCGCTGCGGCATGCCATACGTCAGCCGGCGCTGGCTCGGTGGCATGCTCACCAACTACAAGACCGTGCGCCAGTCGATCCGCCGCCTCAAGGAGCTCGAGGAGCTGATTGAGAAGGGCGGTCTGGAACGTATGTCGAAGAAGGAAGGGCTCACACTGCGCCGTGAGCTCGAGAAGCTCAACCAGGGCCTCGGTGGCATCAAGGACATGGATGGGTTGCCTGATGCCCTGTTCATCATCGACGTCGGCCACGAACGCATCGCGGTGGCCGAGGCGAACAAGCTCGGCATCCCGATCGTCGCCATCGTCGACACCAACAACTCGCCTGACGGTATCGACTACGTGATTCCGGGCAACGACGACGCAATCCGCTCGGTCAACCTGTACGTGAAGGCGGTTGCCGATGCCGTTCTCGATGGCCGCCTGGTCGTCGCCGACGTGGCCACGGGCGCGAGCGACGAATTCGTCGAACTCGACGACAAGGTCGCGCCGCTGCTCAAGGAGCAGCCTGCACCGGCCGCTGGCGCCGGGAGCACCGGCGAAGCCTGAGCCGGCGACGGCACGCGTATCGACGCATACGTTCATTCAGATATCAGAGGTTTCAGCGAGATGGCGATTACAGCCAGCATGGTCAAGGAGCTGCGTGAGCGCTCCGGGGCCGGCATGATGGAATGCAAGAAGGCATTGGTGGAGACCGACGGCGACATCGAGGCCGCAATCGAGCACCTGCGGAAGTCTGGAGCCGCCAAGGCGGCCAAGAAGGCGGGCCGCATCGCGGCCGAAGGCGCAATCGTGGTCGCCGGCGATGCGAGCGGCGCAGTGATGGTCGAAGTCAACAGCGAGACCGATTTCGTCGCCAACGACGACAACTTCACCCGCTTCGCCGATACCGTCGCGGCGGCGGCCCTGGCGGCCGGCCCGGCCGATGTCGAGGCGCTGCGCGCACTCCCCGTCGAGGGCGGCGAGACCGTCGAGCAGCTGCGCGCCGCGCTGGTGGCCAAGATCGGTGAGAACATCGATGTACGGCGCTTCGTGCGCATGCCGGCAGAGGCCGGCCACATCGAGTCCTACCTGCATGGCAAGCGCATCGGTGTGCTGGTCGCCATGCAGGGCGGCAGCAGCGAACTCGCGCGCGACGTCGCGATGCACATCGCGGCCAGCAACCCGGTGTGCGTGAGCGAAGCAGAGGTGCCCGCCGAACTGCTCGAGAAGGAGCGTGAAATCCACCTCGCGCAGGCCGCCGAGAGCGGCAAGCCTCCGGAGATCGTCGAGAAGATGGTCACCGGCAAGCTGAAAAAGTTCATCGGCGAGGTCACGCTCGAGGGGCAGCCGTTCGTCAAGGATCCGGACCAGACGGTCGGCAAGCTGCTCAAGCAGAATGCCGCGAACGTGACTGCATTCGTGCGCTACGAGGTCGGCGAGGGGATCGAGAAGAAGGAAGAGAACTTCGCCGAAGAGGTCATGGCGCAGGCGCGCGGTACGGGCCGCGCCTGAGTGCGACCGCGCCTGGCCAGCGACACGCCCAGCCATCTCCCATGACGAGCGGAGCCCCTGAAGCGCGCTTCAAGCGCGTGCTGATCAAGCTCAGTGGCGAAGCTCTCATGGGGGACGACGAGTACGGGATCAATCCGGCCACCCTCGACCGGGTCAGCGACGAGATAGCAAGCCTGCGCGAGCGTGGTGTGGAAGTCGCCGTCGTCGTCGGCGGAGGCAACATCTTCCGCGGTGCCGGCCTCGCGGCGGCCGGTGTCGACCGCGTCACCGCCGACCAGATGGGCATGCTGGCCACGGTCATGAACGGCCTCGCGATCCAGGACGCGCTGGAGCGCAGGGGCCTGTTCGCGCGTGTCATGTCGGCGATCAAGATCAATCAGGTGTGCGAGGACTACATTCGTCGCCGCGCCGTGCGCCATCTCGAGAAGGGGCGGGTGGTGGTGTTCGCCGCCGGCACCGGCAATCCCTTCTTCACCACCGATTCCGCCGCCAGTCTGCGCGCGATCGAGATCAACGCCGATTTGCTGATCAAGGCGACCAAGGTGGACGGCGTGTACTCGGCGGATCCCGCCATCGACAAGACTGCCACGCGCTACGATGTGCTCGACTACGACGTCGTGCTCGAGCGCAAGCTCGGCGTGATGGACGCGACGGCCATCGTGCTGTGCCGCGAGAATCGCATGCCGCTGCGCGTGGTCGACATGACCCGTCCGGGTGCATTCCTCGCCGCGGCTCTCGGACAGGAAGTCGGAACACTGGTTACCGTGCAGGACACAACATGATCGACGACATCATCGACGACGCGCGCGAGCGCATGGGCAAGAGCGTGGAATCGTTCCGCGGCGACCTCGCACGACTGCGCACGGGTCGTGCGCACCCGAGTCTGCTCGACCACATCATGGTCAATTACTACGGTACGCCGACGCCGCTCAACCAGACCGCCAACGTGAGCGTGGAGGACGCCCGCACGCTCACGCTTACGGTGTGGGATCGGTCTGCCATCGAGGCCGTCGAGAAGGCGATCCTGGAATCGAACCTCGGTCTGAATCCCAATACCGCCGGCACCGTCATCCGCATTCCTTTGCCGGCGCTCACCGAGGAGCGTCGCAAGGAACTCATCAAGGTGCTGAAGGGCGAAGCGGAGCAGGCACGTGTTGCCGTGCGCAACATCCGGCGCGACGTGCTCGCGCAGTTCAAGGAACTGGTGAAGTCCAAGGAAATCTCCGAAGACGACGAGCGCCGGGCGCAGGAGACGACGCAGAAGCTCACCGACGAGCACGTCAAGAAGATCGAGGAGATCGTCGCTTCCAAGGAAAAGGAAATGCTGGAAGTCTGAGCTCGCGGGGCCGCCTTCTCGATGAACACACAGACACCCCGTCACGTCGCCATCATCATGGACGGCAACGGCCGCTGGGCGCGCAAGCGCCAGCTGCCCCGTATCGCCGGCCACCGGGCGGGCGTGGAGAACGTGCGCAACATCGTCCGCTACTGCGCGGAATCCGGCGTCGAGGCGCTGACACTGTTCGCTTTCAGCAGCGAGAACTGGCGGCGGCCGCCGACCGAGGTGCGCTTGCTCTTCGAACTGTTCCTCCACGTACTCGAACAGGAGGTCGAACGACTGCACGAGGGTGGCGTGCGGTTACGTGTGATTGGTGACCGTGAACCGTTCTCGCGCAAACTGCGCGAGGCGATCGCCCAGGCAGAGTCGCGCACGCGCGACAACGATCGTTTGCAGCTGGTGATTGCGGCCAACTACGGGGGGCGCTGGGACATCACCGCGGCCGCCCGCGAACTGGCTGCCCGCGCCGCGCGGGGTGAGCTCGACCCGGCCGACATCACCGACGACATGCTCGGCTCGCGTCTCGCCCTCGCCGACCTGCCGGAACCGGACCTCTTCATCCGCTCCGGAGGCGAGCAGCGCATCAGCAACTATCTCCTGTGGCAACTCGCCTACACCGAGCTCTATTTCACCGACTGCCTGTGGCCGGACTTCGACATCGACGAGTTCGAGCGTGCCCTGGCCAGCTACGGGGGCCGGCAACGCCGCTTCGGCATGACCGGCGAGCAGGTCGCCGGTGGACGCGATGCAGCCGTGCTCGCGCCGGAGACCGAGTAACGGCAGGGCCGGCGTCATGCGAAGCGGCGCAGCGGGCGACAGCGGGCGAGACCACGACACACCCGGGAGCGGGGTCGGGAGCGCATGCTGAGCGGCGCCGACGCGGCTGCGTCTGCGTGCTGGTCCCGGCGAACGGCGAGCTGATGGCGGTGCCCTTCGCTCGCCTGGTCACCGGCGCGGTGCTTGCCACGGTGGTGATCGGCGCCATGTTGTGGTTGCCCGTGGCGTTCGTCTTCACGCTGTGCTGTCTCGTCGCGGTGCTCGGCGGCAGTGAATGGGCGGCACTCGCCGGCATCACGGCGGCACCTGCGCGCGCCGTCTACGCGCTGCTGCCGGCGGCCATCGCGGTTGCCCTGTGGTTCGACGCCGCTGGCACGCAGGGCCTGCTGGCGGCGGCCCTGGCCGGCTGCACGTGGTGGCTGCTGGCGATCGCCTGGGTGGTCGCCTATCAGTACAGCGGGGGGCCGGCTGTGCGCCGCAGCTTCGCCGTTCTCGCCATCGGTTTGGTCGTATTGGCGCCTGCGCTTGCTGCGCTCGGCTGGCTGCTGGAGCGTAGCCCGCTGCTCGTCCTGCCGTTGCTCGCCGTGGTGTGGAGTGCGGATATCCTCGCCTACTTCGGCGGGCGGCGCTGGGGGCGCCGGCGTCTCGCCAGCCGCGTCAGCCCCGGCAAGACCTGGGAGGGCCTGTTGTGCGCCCTCGGTGGCACGCTCGCGCTCGCGCTGGCGTCGAGCGCCGCGCTCGACCTGGCGCCACTGGTGCAGACGTGCGTACTCACCGTGGCGACCTTCGTCGCCGCGGTGTTCGGCGATCTGCTCGAGAGCCTGCTCAAACGCCTGCACGGCGTCAAAGACAGCGGTAACCTGTTGCCCGGCCACGGCGGTGTGCTCGACCGTATCGACAGCCTGCTCGCGGCGGCGCCCGTCTATGTCACTGCCTTGTTCATCATGGAGCTATGACCATTCACAACCTCACCATCCTCGGCTCCACCGGCACCATCGGTGTCAATACGCTCGACGTGGTAGCCCGCCATCCCGATCGCTATGCGGTGTTCGCGCTCAGTGCCAATCGCAACGTGGATGGCCTGTTCGAGCAATGCCGCACATGGAACCCGCGCTACGCGGTGATGGTCGAAGAAGCTGCTGCCGATCAACTCGCCGCGCGCTGCCATGCAGCAGGACTCGCGGTCGAGGTGCGGGCAGGGGCTGCCGCACTCGCCGATATCGCCAGCGACGACGCGGTGGATTACGTGATGGCCGGCATCGTCGGTGCCGCGGGCCTGCTGCCCAACCTGGCAGCGGCACGCGCCGGCAAACGGGTGATGCTTGCGAACAAGGAGTCGCTGGTGATGTCCGGGCGCCTGTTCATGGATGCGGTACGTGACGCCGGGGCCGAACTGTTGCCCATCGACAGTGAGCATAACGCGGTATTCCAGTGCATGCCGGCCGACTTCCAGCGCGGTCTCGCGAACGTCGGGGTCGAGCGCATCCTGCTGACGGCCTCCGGCGGCCCGTTTCGCAGCGTGCCGTTGGAAACCCTCGCCGCGGTCACGCCGGAGCAGGCGTGTGCACATCCGAACTGGGTCATGGGCAGGAAGATTTCAGTCGACTCTGCAACGATGATGAACAAGGGCCTCGAGGTGATCGAAGCCTGCTGGCTGTTCGATACGGCGCCGGATCGCGTCGACGTCGTCATCCATCCGCAGAGCGTGATCCATTCCATGGTGCAGTACGTCGACGGTTCGGTGCTGGCCCAGCTCGGCAACCCCGACATGCGTACGCCCATCGCCTATTCGCTGGCATGGCCCGAACGCTGTACATCGGGCGTCGACGCGCTCGATCTCTTCCGCGTGCGCCAGCTCGATTTCGAAGAGCCTGATTACGATCGCTTTCCATGCCTGCGGCTGGCCAAGGACGCCATGGCGGCCGGCGGCACGGCGCCGGCGATTCTCAATGCCGCCAACGAGATTGCCGTCGAGGCCTTTCTTTCCAATGCCATCGGCTTCACCGACATTCCGCGCCTGGTCGAGCACGCGCTCGCTCGAGTGACCGCGCATACGGCCGATGATCTCGACACCATCCTGGCCGACGACGCCGCCGCACGGCGCGCGGCCGAACAGGCCATCGCGGCCGGAGTGACCTGATGGAGATGTTGCAGACCCTCGCCTCGTTCGTCGTCGCCCTCGGCGTGCTGGTTGCCGTGCACGAGTTCGGACACTACTGGGTAGCGCGCCGCCTGGGCGTCAAGATCCTGCGCTTCTCGCTCGGTTTCGGACGCCCGCTGTGGCGTCGCCAGGGCGCCGAGACCGAGTTCGTCGTGGCTGCGATTCCGCTCGGCGGCTACGTCAAGATGCTCGACGAACGCGAGGGTGAAGTCCCGCCGGACGAATTGCCGCGTGCATTCAACCGGCAGCCGCTGGCGACGCGGGCCGCGGTGGTCGTGGCCGGCCCGCTGGCGAATTTCCTGCTCGCCTTCCTCGCCTACTGGCTGACGCTCGTGATCGGCGTGACCGGTCCGCAGCCACTGGTCGGCGCGGTGCGCTCGGATTCCATCGCTGCGGCGGGTGGGCTCACCGCGGGTGATCGCATCCTGGCCGTCGACGAGGTGGCGACGGCGACCTGGGATGGCGTGTTTCGGCGCGGTCTCGACGCCATTCTCGACGGTGGCGAGCTGATCCTGCGTGTGCGTGGCGAGGAGGGTGGCGAGCGCTTCGCGACCCTCGATTTCTCTGCACTCGGCATCGATGACATCAGCGAAGGCGATTTCCTCGAGGAACTCGGGATCACACCGGTGCGCCCGCAGGTGCCGCCGGTCATCGAGCGCGTGGTTCCCGGCGAGCCGGCGGCGCGCGCCGGCCTGCGTTCGGGCGACCGCGTGCTGAGCGCCGAGGGTGCGCCGGTGGCTACCTGGTTCGACTGGGTCGACGTGGTACGCGCGCATCCCGCGCGGCCGCTCGCGATCGAAGTCGAACGAGGTGGTACGCGCATCGCGATGACGCTGACGCCGGCAGCCGAGCAGGTCGATGGCGAGACCGTCGGGCGCATCGGCGCGGAGGTGCGTGTGCCGGAGTCGATCGAGCCGGTACCGGTGGCGCGTGAGCGATATGGCGCGCTCGAAGCGCTGGGCGGTGCAGCCGAGCGCACCTGGTCGATGAGCATCACCACCTTGCGCTTCCTCGGCAAGATGATCATGGGTGAGGCGTCGGTGCGCAACCTGAGCGGGCCAATCAGCATCGCCCAGTTCGCCGGTGACTCGGCTCGCCTCGGCGTTGCGCGTTTCCTCGAGTTCCTCGCGCTGGTGAGCGTGAGTCTGGGCGTGCTCAACCTGTTGCCAATCCCGCTGCTCGATGGCGGACACCTGCTGTATTACCTGATAGAATTCGTCGCGCGCCGGCCGGTCTCGGAAACCATACAGGTGTATGGCCAGCAGATTGGACTGGTGGTGTTGTTGGGCCTGATGGGGCTGGCCGTGTACAACGACATCCTGCGCATTCTGTGAACGCTGGTGACGTCAATAATCAAAACACATCTCCTATGCTGAGAGCCCTCGTCGCAGGCTGGGTATACGCCCTGCTGGTATCTTTTGCCGTAGGCGTGCACGCGGCGGAGCCCTTCATCGTCGACGACATCCGGGTCGAAGGCCTCGAACGGATCTCGCCCGGCGCAGTATTCAACTACCTCCCGATCAGCGTCGGCGATACCGTCGACGACGCACGCTCGCGCGACGCGGTGCGGGCCTTGTTCAAGACCGGCTACTTCAAGGACGTTCGTCTCGAGCGCGATGGTGACGTACTCGTCGTCGTCATTACCGAGCGCGAGACGATCTCGGAGCTGACCTTCGAAGGCAACAAGGCGATCAAGACCGAGGATCTGCTCAAGGGCCTGGAGGAACTCGGCTTCGCCAAGGGCGAAGTGTTCAACGAGGCCAAGCTGGACAAGGTCCTGCAGGAGCTCAAGCGCCAGTACTACGCGAACGGCAAGTACGGCGTGCGCATCGAGCACGAACTCATTCCGGTCGACGACAACACCGTAGAAATCGTATTCACCGTCGCCGAAGGCGAAGCGGCCCGCATCAAGCAGATCAACGTCATCGGCAACGAGGCGTTCACCGACGAGGAAATCCTCAAGCGCTTCGAGCTGACAACGCCGAACTGGATCAGCTGGTTCACCAAGGACGACCAGTACTCCAAGAGCAAGCTGTCGGGCGATCTCGAGACGCTGCGGTCGCTGTACCTCGACAACGGCTTCATCAACTTTTCGATCGATTCCACCCAGGTGTCGATCACCCCGGACAAGGCGGACGTCTACATCACCGTCAACGTCTCCGAGGGCGATCGTTACCTGGTCGGCGACGTCAAGCTCGCCGGCACGCTGATCGTGGAACCGCAGGAGCTGTTCCCCTACGTATTCACACGCAAGGGCATGGTGTTCTCGCGCAAGGCGCTGACGCAGACCAGCAAGAACATCACCGATCGCCTCGGCAACGAGGGGTATGCCTTCGCCAACGTCAACGCCATCCCCGACATCGACGAGGACAAGCACACCGCTGCGATCACCTATTTCGTCGACCCGGGTCAGCGTGTCTACGTGCGCCGCGTCAATTTCTTCGGTAACGCCAAGACACGCGACGAGGTAATGCGTCGTGAGCTGCGCCAGATGGAGGGTGGCTGGATCTCGACCGCCCGCATCGAGCGCTCGAAGGTCCGCCTGCGCCGCCTCGGCTACTTCGAGGACGTCAGCGTCGAGACCCCGGCAGTGCCCGGCACGACCGACCAGGTCGATGTCAATTTCACCGTCAAGGAGCGCCCGTCCGGCAACCTCCTGCTCGGTCTCGGTTTCTCGCAGTCGGCCGGCCTCATCTTCAATACCAATGTCACCCAGGACAACTTCCTCGGCAGCGGCAAGAGTGTGAGCTTCGGCTTCAACAACAGCGAAATCAACCGCACCTTCCGCCTCGGTTACCTGAATCCGTACTGGACCATCGACGGCGTCGCGCGTGGCTTCAATATCGGCTACAGCGAGACTGATGCCGGCAATACGAATGTCGTGCGTTACGACACGAAGACGATTTCGGGTGGTGTCACCTTCGGCATCCCCATTTCCGAGTTCAATTTCGTCAACTTCGGCGCCAGTTACGAATCCACCGAGATCAACACCAACCCGCTGTTCCTCGATCCGATCATCGCGCTGTTCCTGCTGCGCGAAGGCAACAAGTACGACCTCCTGCGGCTGTCCGGTTCCTACGCCTATGACACCCGCAACGCGGCCATCTTCCCCGATCGTGGCACGCTGCAGCGGATCTCGCTGCAGGCGACGATCCCCGGCGGCGACCTGCGTTACTGGAAGGTCGAGTACGACTCGCGTGTGTTCATTCCGCTGATCAACAACTACACCCTGTTGCTGAAAGGCCTGGTCGGTTACGGTGACAGCTACGGCGATACCACCGAACTGCCGTTCTTCGAGAATTTCTACGCCGGCGGCCCGCGCACGGTGCGCGGTTACGAAGAGAACTCGCTCGGTCCGCAGGACATCTTCGGCCGCGCGCTCGGCGGCAACATATCGCTCGTCGGCAACGCCGAGGTCATCCTGCCGGTGCCGTTCCTGGAGGACCTCAAGTCGGTCCGCCTGTCGGGCTTCATCGATGCCGGTAACGTGTACGCAGCCGACCAGGATTTCGATCTCGGCGATCTGCGGATGTCGGCCGGCATCTCGGGAATCTGGATGTCACCGTTCGGTCTGCTCTCGGTGAGTTTCGCGCAACCGTTCCGCGACCAGGCGGGAGACGAGATCCAGCGCTTCCAGTTCAATTTCGGCACCCAGTTCTGAGCGTTGCAGCCACGCATCGGCGCCAGCCGTCGCGGCTGCCCGCGACGACGGTTGCCGATGGCCGTGTGAGCGCTGTACGCTTTCCCGCTCTCGATACATGACGCATTTGGAGTACTGCCTTGACTAAATCGAGCCGTTTTTTCCTGACCGTCCTGCTGGGCCTGATGGGCACGGCATCCGGCGCACTTGCCGCCGACTACAAGATTGGCGTCGTCAACGCCCCCAAGGTGCTGGAAATGGCGCCGCAGGCGGAGGTTGCCCGCAAGAAACTCGAAAAGGAGTTCGCGACGCGCGACCGTGACCTCGTTGCCGGGCAGAAGGATCTCAAGGACATGGAAGATCGCCTGAGCAAGGACGGTGCGATCATGAGCGAGGCCGAACGCGCGCGACTCGAGCGGGACATCCTCAACAAGCGTCGCGAGCTGAAGCGCGATACGCAGGAGTTCCAGGAGGACGTCAACTTCCGCCGTAACGAAGAAATGGCGAAGATCCAGCAGGAAATCGCCGATGCGATCGTCGAGTTGGCGAAGGAACAGGGTTTCGACATGGTCCTCGGCACCGGCGTGGTCTATGCGAGCGAGAAGGTCGACGTTACCGAGGCCGTCATCAAGAAGCTCAAGGGCGGCAAGTGACCGCGGCCGGCGCTTCGCCGCGACCGCAATGACGGGCTGCGGCGAAACGCTGGTGGCATGCTCGCGGGGCACTTCCACCGTCGCTGCGGGCGGCGGCATCCTGCAGGCGGCGCCGTGACATGGAACTCGCCAGGCTGGCGCGCCTGATCGGCGCACCTGGCGACGGTCTGGCCGGCGCGCCGGTGGTCAGCGGACTCGCGCGTCCCACCGATGCCGGCTGCGACGACCTCACCTACTTCGATCCGCGTTACTGTGCACTCGCCGACGTCGCCGCAACCTGTGCGGCCGCGGTGCTGACGGCACCGCGCGACGCCGCCGCCTTGGAGGGCCTGCGCTGCCTTCCGGTCGATGACGTCGTCACGAGCTGCGCGCGTGCCAGCGCCTGGCTCACACCGCGTCGCCCATGCCACGCTGCAGGAAGAGGCGTTGCGGCGGGGGCCAGCATCCATCCCGGCGCGGTGCTCGGCGCTGCTGTCGACGTTGGCTGCGGCACATGCATCGAGGCCGGCGCCGTGATTGGCGAAGGCGTCACCATTGGCGACTGGTGCACGATCGGTGCCGGCGCCGTGATTGCTGCCGGCGTCAGTGTCGGCAACCGTGTACGCATCGGCGCAGGCTGCGCGATCGGCGAAACGGGCTTCGCGTTCGTCGCCGATGGCGCGCAGTGGCTGCAGATGCCCGCACTCGGTGGTGCCGTCATCGAGGATGACGTGACCATCCTGGCGCGTGCCGTCGTGCATGCCGGGGTGTTCGGCACCACGCGCATCGGACGTGGCTGCGCGCTCGACAGTCTGGTGCTGATCGGACATGATGCCGCCCTCGGCGCGCATACCGTCATCGCCGGCCATAGCGCGGTGGCGGGGAATGCACGCATCGGATCCGGATGCCGTATCGGCGGCCGGGTCGGAATCGGGGAAGGCGTGACCGTCGCCGATGGCGTCACCATCGGCGCCAGCAGCATGGTCGCGCGTTCGATTACGCAGGTCGGCGCGGCGTACGCGTCGGGTTGGCCGGCGCAGCCGCGTCTGCGCTGGTGGCGCCAGGTTGCCGCCTTGAGACGCGGCGCCATGCGCCCACAGGACAACGGCTAGCACGGCCACAGACGGTGCTCCGGCACCGCGAATTCGCGACGGATCAGCCGCCAGCATGAATGACGATCTCGGAATTGCAACGATCCTGCAGGCGATGCCGCACAGGTATCCTTTCCTGCTGCTCGACCGTATCCTCGACTACGTCCCCGGACAGTCGATTAGGGCTTTGAAGAACGTGAGCATCAACGAACCGTTCTTCCAGGGCCACTTTCCCGGCCACCCGATCATGCCCGGCGTGTTGATCCTGGAAGCGATGGCGCAAGCCACCGGGATGCTCGCGTACTACTCGAACCGGGCGCGTGGCGGCGACGAGCACGTGTATTACCTGGTGGGCATCGACAAGGCGCGCTTCAAGCGCCCCGTCGGCGCCGGCGATCAGCTCGTCATGGAGGCTCGTCTGCTGCGCGAGATGCGCGGCATCTTCCGCTTCGAAGCCACCGCCAGCGTCGATGGTGAGCTGGCGGCGGCGGGCGAGTTCATGACCACCCAGCGCGCCAAGTGACGATGATCGATCCGAGTGCACGTATCGATCCGACGGCGGAGATCGGTGAGGACGTCGAAATCGGTCCCTGGGTCAGCATCGGCGCCGGGGTGCGCATCGGCGCGCGGACGCGCATCGGGTCTCATTGCGTGCTGATGGGGCCGACCGAGATCGGTGCGGACAACCACATTTTCCCCTTCTGTTCGATCGGAGATCATCCGCAGGACAAGAAGTACACCGTCGGGGCGGGCGAATCGCGCCTGGTGATCGGCAACGGCAACGTGATTCGGGAGTACTGCAGCATCAATCGCGGTACGCCCGGTGGCGGCGGGGTGACGCGCCTCGGCGACGACAACTGGATCATGGCCTACTGCCACGTCGCGCACGATTGCCAGGTGGGCAGTCATACGGTGTTTGCCAACAACACGACGCTCGCCGGGCACGTCGAGATCGCCGACTACGTGATCCTCGGCGGCTTCACCGGAATCCACCAGTTCTGCCGCATGGGCGAGGGCAGCTTCTCCGCGATTGCTGCCATCATCGTGCGCGACGTACCGCCTTTCGTCATCGTCAAGGGCAATACCGCGCGTCCACGCAGCATCAACACCGTCGGCATGCGCAGGCGCGGCTTCGATGCGGCAACCATCGCCGCCGTGAAGCGTTGTTATCGCGCGTTGTTTCGCGAGGGGCGACGGCTCGAAGAAGCGCTCGAAGCGGTCGAACTCGAGGCCGTCGAAAGCGCCCAGGCGCGCGCCATGCTGGAGTTCATTCGCGCCTCGTCGCGCGGGATCGTGCGCTGAGGGTCGGTGAATACCTCGTTGACCTGCCGCGCGCTCCTATCAACGGCTGACACGGTGTCGGGCGCGGTCGAACCGGCGGGCACTCATGGCGGCGCGTCTCCTGGATTGCGCTGCCGACACCTCGTTCCGCCGGTTGGCCGGATTGCCTGTCACGGTGTCCGCGTCGTGCGCGGATCGCTGAGCATGGCGCGGTCGCGGGCGTAGCGCGACATGGCCGGACCTGCGCAGGTCTCGCCGCCGTTGACCATCGGTATCGTCGCGGGGGAGTCATCCGGCGACCGCCTCGGCGCAGCGCTGATCGGCGCCCTGCGCGTGGTGCGTCCCGAGGTGCGCGTAGTCGGTATGGCCGGCCCGCGCATGCTGGCGGCCGGCTGCGCGCCGCTTGCACACATCGATGAGCTCTCGGTGATGGGGCTGGTCGAGGTATTACGCAGCTATCCGCGCCTGCTGCAACTGCGCCGCCGTCTCGGTGACGCGCTCCTCGCCGCGGGGATCGACGCGGTGGTCGGCATCGACGTGCCGGATTTCAACCTGGGACTCGAGCGGCGGCTCAAGCGTGCCGGCGTCGCTACCGTCCACTGGGTGTGCCCGCAGGCATGGGCATGGCGCCCGGGGCGTGCGGGCAGTCTCGCGCCGGTCGTCGACCGCCTGCTGGCGCTGTTCCCGTTCGAACCCGCGTTCTTCGCCGAACGTGGCGTCCAGACCGAGTTCGTCGGCCATCCGCTCGCTGACGAGCTGCCGCTCGAGCCGCCCCGCGCGGCGAGCCGGGCGGCCCTCGGGATCCCTGGCGAGGCGACCGTGCTGGCGCTGATGCCGGGCAGCCGATCGCAGGAGCTCGCACGACTCCTCGAGCCGTTTCTGGCCGCGGCGCGCCTGCTGCGCCAGCGGCGCCCGCGGCTGCACCTCGTGTTGTGCACGGCGCGCGAGGATCACGCGGCCCGTGCCCGCGCCGCACTCGACGGCGTGCCGTGCACGGTCGTGTGGGCGCGTTCGCACGAGGTGCTGGCCGCGGCCGACGTCGCGCTGCTGGCTTCTGGCACGGTTTCGCTGGAGTCGCTGCTGTGCGGCACGCCGATGGTGGTCGGCTACCGCCTCGCCCCGCTCAGCTACCATATAATCCGCCGCATGGTCAGCATCCCGCGTATCGCCCTGCCGAACATCCTTGCCGGCCGCGAGGTGGTGCCGGAGCTGCTGCAGGCCGACATGACGCCCGCAGCCCTGGCCGCGGCGGTCGAAGGCTGGCTCGACGATACGCCGCGACGTGAGCGCTTCGTGCAGCTCAGCCGCGAGCTGCACCACGAACTGCGGCGCGATGCGGCAGCTCGTGCGGCGGCCGCAGTGCTGCAACTCGCGGAGCGCGCGCGGTGAGTTCGCAGGGTGCCGCCGCGCTCGTTGCCGGGGTCGACGAGGCGGGTCGCGGGCCACTGGCCGGCCCGGTCGTGGCCGCGGCGGTGATTCTCGGTGGCGGGACGCTCAGGGGGCTGGCCGATTCGAAGACACTGGCGGCGCGCCGGCGCGAGAGCCTGCACGATGCGGTGCTTGCCGATGCGCTGGCAGTCGGCATCGGCGTGGCGACCGTGGCGGAGATCGACAGCCTCAATATTCACCACGCGACCCTGCTCGCCATGCGGCGTGCGGTCGAGAGCCTGTCGACGGCGCCGCTGCTCGCACTGATCGACGGCCGCTTCTGCCCGCAGCTCGCCTGCCCGGCGCGCGCCGTGATCGGCGGGGATGCCAGCGAGCCGGCCATCAGTGCGGCTTCGATCGTGGCCAAGGTGCACCGCGACCGCATGATGCTCGAGCTGCACGCGCGCCATCCCGGCTACGGTTTCGACCGGCACAAGGGCTATCCGACGCCGGCACATCTGCGCGCACTGGCAGAACGCGGTGTCTGCGCTGCGCATCGCCGCTCCTTCGGCCCGGTGCGTCAGCTGCTCGAGGCACGTGGCGCGCCATGAGCATGCCCCGCTTTGTCCACCTGCACCTGCACAGCGAGTATTCGCTGGTGGATGGCATCGTGCGCATTCCGAGGCTGGTTCGTCGCTGCGCCGAGCTCGGTATGCCTGCGGTGGCATTGACCGACCAGACCAACGTGTTCGGCCTGCCCAAGTTCTACCGCGCCGCCCAGGGAGCCGGTATCAAGCCCATTGTCGGTGCCGAACTGTGGGTCGCCGGCGAGGTGCTTGGCGGCGAGCGCTACCGGCTCGTCGCGCTCTGCCAGGATCGCGACGGTTACCGCAACTTGAGCGAGTTGCTCACGCGGGCCTACCTGCACGGCCAGCGTGGCGGCGTCGCGGTGGTGCAGGAGGACTGGCTCGATGCGACCAGCACGCGCGGACTGATCGTGCTCTCGGGCGGTATTCACGGTGATCTCGGCCTGCTCGCCCAGGACGGCCGCGCGGAGGTGCTGGGCGAGCGCATCGCGCACTGGCGCGGCCTGCTCGGTGATCGCTACTACATCGAGGTCACGCGCACCGGGCGCGAGCGCGAGTTGCGCTACCTCGATGCCGTCCTCGCGCTCAGCGACACCCATGAGCTCGCGCTGGTCGCGAGCAACGACGTCCGCTTCCTGCATGCCGAGGAGTTCGAGGCGCACGAGGCGCGGGTCTGCATCAACCAGGGGCGCACGCTCGCCGATCCGCGTCGCCCGCGCGACTACTCCGAACAGCAGTACCTGCGTAGCGAGGAGGAGATGTGCGCACTGTTCGAGGACCTGCCTGGTGCGCTGGCCAATTCGGTCAACATCGCCATGCGCTGCAACCTCGAACTCACTTTCGGCGAGTATTTCCTGCCCGCCTTTCCGGTCCCCGCCGAACAATCAGTCGATGCGCTGCTGGCCGAGAAGGCCACCAGCGGGCTCGAACGGCTCGTTGCCAGCGGCGCCATCCGGCGCGATTTCAGCGCCGAGCCGGCCGCGCGTGAAGCCTACGAGGCGCGTCTCGAGACCGAGCTCGGCGTCATCACCACGATGGGCTTTGCGGGCTACTTCCTTATCGTCGCCGACTTCATCGAATGGGCCAAGCAGCACGAGATCCCGGTCGGCCCTGGGCGTGGTTCGGGCGCCGGTTCGCTGGTCGCCTATGCGCTCGGCATCACCGAGCTCGACCCGATGGCCTACGACCTGCTGTTCGAGCGCTTTCTCAATCCCGAACGCGTCTCAATGCCCGATTTCGACGTCGATTTCTGCATGGATCGGCGCGACGAGGTCATCGAGTACGTCGCCGAGCACTATGGGCGTGACAAGGTCGCTCAGATCATCACCCATGGCACCATGGCGGCCAAGGCGGTGCTGCGCGATGTCGGCCGCGTACTCGGTTTTCCTTATGGTTTCGTCGATCAGCTCGCCAAGCTCGTTCCCTTCGATCCGCAGATGACACTGACGCGGGCGCTCGAGGAGGAGCCCGCGCTCAAGCAGCGTTACGAGGACGAGGAGGACGTCCGCAGCATCATCGATCTCGCGCTGCGCCTCGAGGGCATTGCGCGCAACGCGGGTCGTCATGCCGGCGGCGTGGTCATCGCACCGAGCAGGCTCACCGATTTCGTGCCGCTCTATTGCGAACAGGGCAGTGAGGGCCTGGTCACCCAGTTCGACATGGGTGACGTCGAGGCCATCGGACTGGTCAAGTTCGACTTCCTCGGGTTGCGCACGCTGACCATCATCGACTGGGCGGTACGTGACATCAATCGCACCCGCGCCGAAAGCCGTGCGGCACCGCTCGACATCGCCCAGCTCGAGCTCGACGACGGCCTCACGTTCGAACTCGTGCAGAGTGCGCGTACCACTGCCGTGTTCCAGCTCGAGTCGCGTGGCATGAAGGAGCTCATCAAGCGCCTCAAGCCGGATTCCTTCGAGGACATGATCGCGCTCGTCGCGCTGTTCAGGCCCGGTCCGCTGCAGTCGGGCATGGTCGATGATTTCATCGATCGCAAGCATGGGCGCGCGGTGGTGCGTTACCCGCACCCCGATCTCGAGCCGATTCTCAAGCCGACTTATGGCGTCATCCTGTACCAGGAGCAGGTGATGCAGATCGCGCGCGTGCTGGCCGGCTACACGCTCGGTGCGGCCGACCTCCTGCGCCGTGCAATGGGCAAGAAGAAGCCCGAGGAAATGGCCAAGCAGCGCCAGATCTTCCTCGCCGGTGCCGCCGCCAACGACATCGCCGAAGACGATGCCAATTTCATCTTCGACCTGATGGAGAAGTTCGCCGGCTACGGTTTCAACAAGTCGCATTCTGCGGCCTACGCACTGGTCGCCTACCAGACCGCCTG
The DNA here is from genome assembly GCA_040220855.1 of Gammaproteobacteria bacterium. Classification (GTDB taxonomy): domain Bacteria; phylum Pseudomonadota; class Gammaproteobacteria; genus JACKNG01. The sequence goes on from JAVJVZ010000008.1 coordinate 38,086, forward strand.
GCTGAAAGCACACTATCCGGCGGCATTCATGGCCGCGGTGCTCTCGGCCGACATGGACTCGACCGACAAGGTCGTCCGTCTCATCGAGGAATGCCGGAACCTCGGCATCGCGGTGGTGCCGCCCGACGTCAATCGCTGTGGGTTCCGCTTCGGCGTCGCCGACGAGCGTACCATTCGCTACGGGCTTGGCGCGGTCAAGGGCGTCGGCGAGGCCGTCATTACCGCACTGGTCGATAATCGCGCGAACCAGGGGCTCTACCGCGATCTCGTCGACCTGTGTACGCGCAACGCCGATCGCAAGCTGAACCGCCGCGCGCTGGAGGCTTTGATCAAAGCCGGCGCGATGGACTGCTTCGGGCGCACCCGGCCGACGCTCATCGCGGCGCTCGACCACGTGCTGCAGATTACCGATCAGCATGTGCGGGCCGCGGTGTCGGGGCAATCCGACTTCTTCGGCCTGGCGACGACGCCGGAGACCGCGACCACTACCGTAGTGCTCGATCTCGAGGCGCTCACGGAGGTGCGCGAATGGACGGCCGAAGAACTCCTCGCGTGCGAGAAGGAAACACTGGGCCTCTATCTCAGCGGCCATCCCATCGACCGCTACCGGGAGGAGCTGGCAGGCTTCGCCAGCTGCACGCTGGCCGACCTCAAGCCCGGGCGCAAGCGCGTGGTCGGTCTCATCATGGGCGTGCGCATCATCAAGACGCGCCGTGGCCGCATTGCCATCGTCACCCTCGACGATCAGACCGCGCGGGTCGAGGTCACGGTCTACCGCGAGGTCTTCGAGCAGCACATGGACAAGCTGGTGGCCGACCAGATCGTCGTCGTCGAGGGCAACTGCGACGTCGACGAGTTTTCCGGTGATTACAGCATCCAGTGCGAAGACCTCATGACGCTCGACGAAGCACGTAATCGGCTTGCCCGGGCACTCGTGCTGAGCGTGACCGAACAGGAGCTCGGCAACGGTTTCGTCGGCACGCTGCAGGAAGTCATCGCCACTCACGGCAATGGTAACTGTCGCATCGCGATAGAGTATGCGCGCGACTGCGCGCGGGCACGTATCCGCCTCGGCGACGGCTGGCGCGTGCAGGTCAACGACAAACTGCTCGATGGCCTGCGTGGCTATCTCGGCGAGCAGCGTGTCCACCTGGAATACTGAGCCGGCGCGCGTGCGCCGGCGGGACGGGACAAACATGGCAGACAAGAGCAGCGAATCGTCGCAGATGAATCTCAATTTCCTCGACTTCGAGCAGCCGATCGCCGAACTCGAGGCCAAGATCGAAGAGCTGCGCCTGGTCGGACACGACTCCGAGATCAATATCTCCGAGGAGATCGAGCGCTTGCGCAAGCGATCCGAGGATCTCACCCGGCAGATCTTCAACGCGCTGACGCCGTGGCAGATCTCCCGCCTCGCACGCCACCCGCGCCGGCCGTACACGCTCGACTACGTGAGCGCGCTACTCGACGATGTGTACGAGCTGCATGGCGATCGCAGCTTCGCCGATGATCCGGCGCTGGTGTGCGGCGTGGGGCGCTTGCGCGAACGCGGCGTGGTCTTCATCGGTCACCAGAAGGGGCGTAACACACGCGACAACCTGCAGCGCAACTTCGGCATGCCGCGGCCGGAGGGTTACCGCAAGGCGCTGCGGGTGATGGAACTCGCCGAGCGCTTTCGCCTGCCGGTAGTGACGTTCATCGACACGCCTGGCGCCTATCCAGGCATCGGTGCCGAGGAACGCGGCCAGAGCGAGGCGATTGCGCGCAATCTCATGGTCATGTCGGGCCTGCGCACGCCCATCGTGTCTCTCGTCATCGGCGAGGGGGGCTCTGGCGGGGCGCTCGCGATTGGTGTCGCCGATCGTATCTTCATGCTGCAGTACGCGACCTACTCGGTGATCTCGCCGGAGGGTTGCGCGTCCATCCTGTGGAAGAGCGCGGACCGCGCCGCCGATGCTGCGGAAGCAATGGGGGTGACCTCCAAGAGCCTCGCTCGACTCGGGCTCATTGACGGCATCGTCGACGAGCCGCTCGGCGGCGCGCACCGCGACCCTGCCGCCACCGCGTCGCGCGTCGGTGACACCGTCAGCACCGCGCTCGACGAACTGCTCGCCATCGGACCCGAGGAGCTGGTGCGAGCCCGGCGCGCGCGCTATGCCGCCATTGGCGAGTTCGTCGAACGCTAGCAGCCCGCAGGTTTCCGACAATCGTCGCGAGCATGGTGAGAGAGCGAGCGATGATGCGGCCACTCTCGCGGTGCATCGCGGTTCCGTGCAACGACGGTCCGAACGCGTTTGCGCCGCTCGTCGCTCGGCGCCATAACGTGTTGCTGCATGCGACAGTATGCCTGGCACGCACCGTGCCGGTGTGCGGTCTGACCCGAAGCCGCGGCACGCGGTGCCACCCCGGTACGTTTGCTGATCGACCAACGAACATCGGCGGACGTGACGCAATCCCGCCGTCGCGCGCCGCCGTCGCGCATGCGACGCATGACTGATCCGAGCACGACAACGGCGAGCGGTGCGCTGGCCGAGCGCTGCGCGGCGGGCCTGGCGCGGCTGGTCGCGGCGAGCGGCGCGAGGCGGCTGCTGGTCGCCTGGAGCGGTGGGCTCGATTCCACGGTATTGCTGCACCTCGCGCTCGAGTTCGCGCGGGCCCGTGATCTCGCCATCGCCACCGTGCATGTCGACCACGCGTTGGCGCCGAACAGTGCAGACTGGGCCGCGCACTGCGAACGTCATGCCGCCGATCTCGGCGTGCCGTGCGTGACGCGGCGGCTGGTGACTTCACCGCCCGCTGGCGCCAGTGTCGAAGCATGGGCGCGCGAGCAGCGTTATGCAGAGCTCGCGGCAATGACGGATGCGGGGACGCTGGTATTGACTGCGCACCAGCGCGACGACCAGTGCGAGACCATCCTGCAACGCGTGCTCGAGGGCGCGGGGCCATACGGCCTCGCTGGCATACGCGAGTTGCGCCGGCTCGGCGCAGGCTACCTGGCGCGACCACTGCTCTGCTGCTCGCGTGCCGAGCTGGCGGCCTGGGCGCGTGCCCGCGCCCTCAGCTGGGTCGAGGACGCGAGTAATGCCGACGGACGATTTCGGCGTAACCGGCTGCGCCACGATGTGTTGCCGGTGCTGAGCGCCGCCGTCCCGGGCGCCGCAACCGGCCTGCTGCGGCTTGCACGGATCCAGGCCGAGGTCGCCAGTGGGCTCGATCGCATGGCCGACGCCATGCTCGATGCCGCCGCGCGCGCACCGCACCGGATCCCCGTCGCGAGCCTGCGCGCGGCCGGCCCGGAGTGGGCGCCGTTCGTACTACGGCGTGCCCTGGTACGGGCTGGCTGCGAGCCGCCCGGGCGGCGCCAGCTGCGGCAGATCCTCGAGTGTGCCTGCACGGCACGCGCCGACGCTGTGCCCGTGGTGCGTTGGGGACGCCACGCGGTGCGCCGTTACCGCGGAGAACTGTACGTCACTGCCGCCGAGCTGCCGGGTCCACCGCGGGAAGCGCTGGCGTGGACGGCGCAGACGCCGTTGGCGCTCGCGGTAGGGACGCTGAGCGTGCGGCAAGGACAAGGCCTGGCACTCGATCCGGCGCGCCTGCGAAGCGGTGCCATGACGGTGCGGTTCCGCGTCGGTGGCGAACGTTGCCGCCTTCCCGGCAGTGCGCATCGGCGAACACTCAAGCAACTGTTCCAGGAATGGGGAGTGCCGCCGTGGGAACGTGCGTTGACGCCGCTCGTATTCGTCGACGGCGAACTGGCGGCGGTCGCCGGTCATTGTGTGTGCGCGGGGCACGCCGCGCCTGCCGGGAGCGTGGGCCTGGAACTCGAATGGGAGCCGGCCCCGGCGCTGCGGCCGGGCGGCTGAGCCTGCTCTCGATCAGCGTGCGCGCCGTGCGCGAGGCGGGCGCGTCATTCCTGGTTCGTGTGCACTGAAGCGTAAGCGTACGTCGCCGATGTCGAGCATGTCGCCATCACGCAGCTGGATGTGCTCGGTACGATGATCGTTGACGAATACCCCGTTGAGTGATTCGAGGTCGTTGATGACCAGCTGCCCGGCCTGGTTGCGACGGACCTCGGCATGCAGGCGCGACACGGAGGGATCGGCGAGGACGAGGTCATTGTTGCGCCCACGCCCGATGCGCCATGGCACGCGGTCGATGGCGTGCCCGGTGCCCCCCTCGTTGCCGAGCACGATCCAGCCGAGCGGCTTGTGAGCGCCACGACCGCGGCGACGTTGACGCCGTGCCAGGCCGGCGAGAGTGACGGCGCCGAGCGCCAGTACGACAGCGGTGAGCGCCAACGGGGGCGTACCTGATGCCGGCTGGTCGGCGTGTCGAGACGCCGGCTCGGTCAGGCGTGGCGGCGGCGCCACCGGCGGTGCGGCGCGCGGCAGTATCACCGGTACCAGCAGATCGCGATGACCGTCGGACGAATGCACGCGCAGCGTGATGTCGAGTGCGCCGTGGGCGTCCGCAGGCAGCAGAGCGGAAAGATCGAAGCCGAACTCGCTACCGGCATCGGCGGCCGCGAGCAATGCCGGAAGGACCGTCGCCGGCAGCAGCCCGCTGGCGGTTTCGGCCTGCACGTAGCGGCCACCTGTGGCGCGACTCAGATCACGCAGCGCGGCGAGATCGGATACGGCGCCGGCCGTTGGCGGGAAGCCGACGATGTGCACGATGACAGCGGCGCTGCGCGCGGCCGAGACCAGGGCGGCGTGCTGCTGCCCGGCATCACCGGCTTTCTCGGCGAGCAACAGCAGCACGCGCCGCGACGCCGGTGTCCGCGCGAGTTGTCGCAGCGCTGCATGCAGCGCCGCGGCCAGGTGCGCTGGCCCGCTGGCGGCGGGCACGACGGCAGCGGCAGCAGCGGCGGCGCTCGTAATCGTCTGGGCGTCGCTGCCTGGCGGGGCGAGTACCGTGAAATCGTCGGCGGTACTGGCAAGGCCGAAGCGATGATGGGGTCGGCCGGCAACGAGCAGGGCCCCGAGCACCGCGCCCAACCGGTCGGCGAGCGGTCCTTCAGCAGGCGCGACCAGTACCAGGACCGCAGTGCTGTCGTTGGCAGCCGGGTAGGTAGCGCGCAACTCGCCCGCGAGCGTGGTGCCGTCGTAGCGGGCGGTCACCGCGCTCAAGGTGGTGCCATCGAGCGGTCGGCAGCTGCAGAGCAGCGTGGTGGCAGACGGCTGCAGGCAACGAATGTCGAGGTTGTCGGTGAGCGTGGCGGCCGGGCTGGCCAGCGTCGTCGCCAGGCCGAGGGCGGCGGCGACAAGGCGGTGCGAGCAGTGCCCTGCCGAGCAGGCGCGTCGCGGGCGGGCCACGCTATCGCGGCCGGATTACTTCTCGGGGAACAGCGGATCGGGCAGGTCGAAAAACTCGATCGCGACGCTCTTCATACCGCCCTGGCTCTCGTCGGTGGGACGCGCGTTGGGCCCCTTCTTCTTCTCGCTGACCTCGCCAATCTGCGGTAAGCCCTTGCGCATCTTGTTGCCGGCCTCGACCACGCGTGCATGCAGCTCGTCGGAAAAGGGCACGCGGTAGGCGCGTGGCTCGGCGCCGGTGGGGCCGTCCGCCAGATCGGTGGCCCACAGGAAGATCTCGCCAGGCGCGCCGGTCGTCTTGTCCGGTTCCTGCACGAAGATGGCGACCAGGTTGAATCGCTTGGGCAGCTCGGCATCGGTCGGCCAGCCGAGCAGCGGTGGCAGCGAGTAGTAGCTGACCAGATAGAAGGCCGAGACCAGCGCGATCATCAGCACCTTGATACGCCACGACCAGCGCGTGTACAGGTTGAGAATGAGCAGCAGCAACGCCACGAGGACGTATGCGGCGACCAGCCCGGAAGTGCCAAGTAAGACCACGTGAGAACTCCTGCTAGCGAGGGCGGCCGCCGTCGACCGTCGTCCCTATCCCGGCCGTCGTCGGCGCTACCCGGCCCCAGCCGCGTTGCAGCCATTCGGTACGCATTCCGGCGGCAGTGCGCGCGGCGAGCCATCGGGGATGTAAGGGTGGCACGGGCATGGGGAAACGGTGTTCGGGAACGCTCAGAAGATGACGAGGGATTTCGGGATGTGGGTGATTCGATCGACGCGCCCCGACTTGTCGATGGTGAACCGCACGGCCGTCTTTTCCTCGCCCTTCTCGGCGAGCACCGTCTCGCCATAATAAACGATCTCGAGCGCCGGATTGACCTTGGCCACCTTGACTGTCGCGGCCACCGGGTTGCCGGTCTCGGTGGCGTAATAGTGCAGGTTGATCACGTACTCGCCCGGAACCACGCCACGGATCGTCACCACCTCCTGGTTCAGAGGATTCTGAATCTCCTCGCCGTTGATGTTGATGGTGTCGTTGGCGGTACCGCGATCGTCGCGGTCGAGATGAATCAGGCCCGCTTCACGATTGCGGAACCACACGACGTTGCCGTTGGGGTCTTCGACCCAGGTGTCGACGTCGTCGGGATTATTGTCGGGCCAGGCGACCGTGATGATGTACTCGGCCTTGGGGTCGATGATGCCTTTCTTGGCGACCGGGTTCATGAACATGATCGCGATCAGGAACAGGTAGGTGAAGCCGAGCAGGGCATTGAACAAGAGGTCCGTGAACGGATCCGAACCACCGCGCGCGCGCTGCCAGTTGCTGCTGAAGCCGGCCACCGTCGCGCGCGTCCTAGAGGGCGGTCGCGAGCTTGGCGTCGGTGAGGCGCAGGATGCGTTCGATGAGCGCGTCAGCGCCCTTGTCGAGCAGCAGGTACTGCAGGCCGAGCGACATGCTGCCCACCAGCCCCGCGAGCGTGGTGTAGAGCGCCGTCCCCATGCCGTTGCTCATCTGCTTGAGCACTTTCTGCATGGTGTTGACGTCGAGGGAGGAGGTGTCGGCGACCGAGCCGAGCATCAGGATGAAGCCGACGATGGTACCGAGCAGGCCGAGCTTGAGCAGCACGTCGACGAGGAACCAGCCGATGTCCTGCGAGCCCTTGGCGTGAGCGATCAGCGTCGCGACCAGGGTCGATTGTTCGCCGTCCTGTGCCTGCGTGATGCGATCGTCGCCGCGACGCGCGAGCACGCGCAGGTGGCCGCCGAGCACGCTGTCCGGATCGAGCGTGTGGCCCTCGATGCTCAGCGGTCCGTCACCGTGACGCAGCAGCACGATGCGATCGCCAATGTGCTCATCGAGCTCGCGGGCGTGTTCGATCTCGGAAGCGAGGTAATAGGCGCGCCGCGCGCAGTGACCGCAGCCGACCAGGTAGAGCAGGCCGATGACGAGGCAGATGTGACTGCGGTCGCTGTCATAGAGCAAGGTCAGCAGGCCTTCGTTCCAGCACACCACCACGCCGAACGCGGTGAACCCGGTCACCACCAGCCAGGCCAGGAACACCCAGTAGTCGTAGTCCTGGAATCTCTTCACGCGCGTCTCCTTCAATAGCCGACGGCGAACTCGGCAATCTCGGCAAGGGTGGCATTCATGCGCCGAGCGAACGCGTTGACGCGCTCGTCGCGATGATCGACCGGCAGCCTGATCACACTCACCACGGTTGTCTCGTCTTCCTCGTGGACGGTGATTCTACAGGGCATCTGGGCGACGTAGGCCGGGTCGAGCAACAGTACCTCGCGGGCCAGCTCCAGGCTGCAGAAGTGAATCACCTCGACGTCGGGGAAATCCGCGTAGCCGCGCTCGCGCAGGCCTTTACCGATGGTGTTCCGCCCGGTGATGCGGAAGTTGCGCTCGGTGATCGCGAAATCGAGCTCGAAGACGACGTCGTCGAACGACTTGTCGGTTCGATAGCGATCGACCAGCGCCTCGCTGTCTGGCGTGGGCTCGGAAGCGACGGCTGCCGCTGCCAGCAGGCACAGGGCGCCGAGCAGGCCGGCGGCACGCCAGCCTCTCATTCGCGGATCACCACCCGCGTGCCGACGGTGAGGAAAGGACGCAGCTCATGGATCTCGGCATTGCGCAGTGCGATGCAGCCCTCCGTCCAGTCGAGGTTGTCGTGGATGTGAATCTTCTCCGGCGTTTCTTCGCCGATGCCGTGGATGCCGATCGCACCGCCGAGCGCGGTGTCCTGCGGTGGCGTGCGCCCCGCGCGCAGCGCGGTGACGATGTCGTCGAACTCCGCCCGTGAGATGACCGCGTTACGCAATCCGTAATAGGCGTCCTTCACGTTGGGATAATTGAGACGCACGAAGGTGTCGAAGCGTGTGCTGTCGTGGTAGCCGACCACGCGGTAGGTGCCGATGGGCGTCTTCTTGTCGCCGCGCATGCTCTTGTCGCCACGGCCGCCACGGCCGACGGCAACGTGAAAGGTCCGCAACACTTCCTGGCCGGCGCGGACGATGAGCAGGCGTGCGGTCTTGTCGATCTCGATCTGAAAGCCGGCGGTCACGGCACCGGCAGGGCCGGTCAGGAGCGCGAGCAGGAGCGCCAGTGGCGCCATCAGGCGACGCCGCGTGGCGCTGGGCGGCGGCACCGGGATGCGCCGGGAGTGGTTGCGGGGAATCGCTGCGTCGTATCTCATGCGGTCGATTGACTTACCGTCATATCGTTATGACGCCGCGACAAATTTCCCGGCGCACCCGACACATGATTCTAAGGGAAGAATGCGCCGTCGTGCTACGCTTGGCGCCCGCTCCCCAAGCCCGCGTGCTCCGCTGAAGCCGATGTCCGCAGTTGGTCCCAAATACACCCACACCGCCATGCTCATCCATTGGGTCATGGCGGCACTGGTGCTGGTGTTGATCGGGCTCGGCTGGTTCATGGTGGAACTGCCGCAAGGGCCCGACCGCGGGCACTATTTTGCGCTGCACAAGTCGATTGGGCTGAGTGTGCTGACGCTGCTGTGCGTGCGGGTGGCGTGGCGCATGCGTCACCGGCCGCCGGCGCTGCCGCAGGACTTGCCGTGGTGGCAGCGCGGCATGGCCCACGTGGTGCACCTCGGCTTCTATGCCTTGCTGCTGGTGCAACCGCTCAGTGGCTACCTCTCGTCGAGCTTCAGCGGCTATCGCACGCGCTGGTTCGGCGTGCCGCTGCCGCACTGGGGCTGGCGCGATGCACCGCTCAACGAACTGTTCACCGAGATCCACGTGATCGGCTCGATCGCACTCGTGGTCCTCGTCGCCACGCATCTGCTCGGCGTGCTCTCGCACATGCTGGCAGGCCAGTGGTTACTGGTGCGGCGCATGTGGCCCTGGTGATCGCCGCTCGCCGGCCGCGCAAAGAAAAAGGGCCCCGCGGGGCCCTTCTTCCTGGCGTCTCGACGACGCGGCGATGATCAACGGTTGTTGATGTACATCGTCACCTCGAAACCGAAACGGATGTCTTCAAAGGCGGGGGTCTGCCAGGCCATCGTGATGCTCCTTGGTGTGTGATCGGACGTGAATTCAATGGCAAGCGGGAATCGTGCCAGCTTGCTCCGCAGGGTGTAGCGCACGCAAGTGTTTGATCCACCGCCCCAGCGAGCTGTTTGTTGTTGCGCTGCATCAGCACGATCGGATACTGACAACCAGGCGCCATGGTTGCCTGTAGCCAGAGCTCGGACTGACGACCAATCGTCGCGCCCTCCCGCGCGCGCCAATCGGCAATAATCGGGGGATGCCGGTTTCCCGACCGCAATCGCTGCGCCGCCTGCTGCTGCTCCACGAGGTGGCCTTCATGCTGCTGGTGGTCCTCGCCGGGAGTGTCGGCGCCGCCTGGGGCTGGCAATGGCAGCGTTGGTCGGCGGAAGCGATAAGGCTCGACTATCTCGCCCACACCGCGCAGGAAATCCGTTCGCTGCTGTTCAAGCAGATTCAGGAAGTCTCGGTCGACGGGCTGCGCGAGGAGCCGGGCGTGCGCGAACTCAACTCACGCTACGCGCGCACCGGACAGGAGTCGTTCAACGAACTCAGGCGCCAGTCGCGCAACCGGGCCGAAGACTACGCCGTGCAGAACATGCAGACCGCGTTCAGCCATCTGCAGGCGTCGCTGCGCGAAACCCTGTCCGACCCGTTCGCGCTCAATCGCCTGGTGCGTGCGAAGATCTTCGACCCGGCCTTCGATCGGCGCTTCGTGGCCGATTTCGAAGCGGCGTTCGAATCCTTCGTCGGTCTCATCGACCAGGAACAGGCGCGCCAGGAAGCGACCATCCGGCGCTGGACCGAGGTTGCCCCCTACGCGCTGTCGGTGCCGATCCTGGTCGCCTTCGCACTGCTGCTCGTCTCGCGGCGGAGCCTCGTGCGCGGCTTCGTGGTGCCGATGCAGGACGTCATCGCTGGCACGCGCCTGATCAGCGGGGGCAAGCTCGAGCACGTGCTCGTCGAGCGCGGCGTCAGCGAGGTACGCGATCTCGCCAGCGGCATCAACCACATGGCGCGCGAGCTGGCGGTGAGTCGTGACGCCATCGTCGCCAACGAGCGCCAGGCCGCGCTGGGCGGGCTGGTGCCGGTGGTGGCGCACAACATCCGCAATCCGCTTGCCGTGATCCGTGCCAATGCGCAGCTTCTCGATGGTAGTGAGTCGCCGGCCGAGCGCGCCGAGATCCGCCAGGACGTCATCGATACCGTCGACCGCCTCGAACGCTGGGTCGCCGCGTTGGTCTCGTACCTGCATCCCTTGCAGCCGCAGCGACGCGTAGTGCCGGCCTGCACGGTGGTGGAGTCGACGCTCAAGCTGCTCGAGCCGCGCATGCTCGAGTGCGACGTGCGCTGCGAGCGCGCGCCGTGGGACGCGACGGCACTCATCGACGCCGATCCGGACCTCCTGGAACAGGCCATCTACGGCCTGCTCAACAATGCCGTCGAGGCTTCGCCGCGCGGCGCGAGCGTCCGCGTCGGGGTCGAACACCGCGATGCGCAGGTGCGGCTTACGGTCAGTGACGACGCCGGTGGCATTCCGTTCCGGCCGGAACCGTCCGGGCTCGCGCCCGGTCCCAGTACCAAGCGCTTCGGTACCGGGCTCGGCATCCCGGTTGCCTATAAGATATGCGGCACGCACGGGTACACGCTCGAGTTCCACGTTCGCGAGGGTGACGGTACCGATGCCGTGATTCTTGCCCCAGCCGCCGAGGAGGTCACCGCCGGTGACGCTGACTGACGACGTCGAAGCACTGCACCGCGAGGTTCCAGGTGAGCAGCGCCGGGTGCTCGTCGTGGACGACGAGCAGCTGTTCGCCAAGGCGGTCGCGCGACGCCTCGAACGTGCGGGGTTCGCCTGTACGCAGGCGCCGACCCTGGCCGCGGCGCGCGCCGTGCTCGACGAGCTCGAGCCCGACCTGGTGCTGCTCGACATGCGCCTGCCGGACGGCTCCGGCCTCGAATTCCTGCGTGAGCTGCGCGGCGCTTCGGCAATGCCCGTCATCGTCATGACCGCTTACGGCGAGGTCGAGGACGCGGTGCAGGCGATGAAGTTCGATGCCTCCGATTACCTCAAGAAGCCGCTCGATCTCGACGAGCTGCTGCTCAATGTCGACAAGGTGTTGCACGCCCGCGAACTCGACCAGCGCCTCGAGTACTCGCGCACGCGCGAGCACACGCGCGGCGGGGCAACGCGCCTGATCGGCGAATCCGCCGCGCTCGTGGCGGTGCGCGAGCAGGTCGCGCGCATCGCTGCGCTGAGTGGCGGCGAGGGTGCAGCGCCGACGGTGCTGATCACCGGTGAGACCGGCACCGGCAAGGACGTGACTGCGCGCCTGCTGCACCAGAATTCGCCGCGTGCCTCGCGGCCGTTCGTGCACGTCGACTGCGCGGCCCTGCCCAAGGAGCTGTTCGAATCGGAGCTGTTCGGTCACGTCAAGGGTGCTTTCACCCATGCAGTGGCCGAGCGCACCGGCCTCATCGAGGCCGCCGAAGACGGCGTCGTATTCCTCGACGAGATCGCCGAGATCCCGCTCGAACTGCAGTCCAAGCTGCTCGCCGTGCTCGAACGGCGCAGCCTGCGCCGGGTCGGCAGCAGCCACGAGCGGCGGGTCGCCGCCTGGTTCGTCGCCGCGACCAACCGCGACGTCGACGAGATGGTGGCCGCGGGCACCCTGCGTTCGGACCTCTATTTCCGTCTCAACGTGCTTACGCTGGCACTGCCGCCGTTGCGCGAACGGTATGACGACGCGGTACTGCTGGCCGAGCATTTCCTGCGCGAGACCGGGCGCCGCTACGGCTTCGCCACTGCCACGTTGGACGATGCCGCACGCCGCGCCATTCGCGCCTACGAGTGGCCGGGCAACGTACGCGAGCTCGCCCACGTCATCGAGCGCGCGCTGCTGTTGCGCGGCGGCGGCGTGCTCGACGCCGCGGCGCTGGGACTCGGTGCGGCGCCGTCGGCGACGCCGACGGCGGATCTCGCCGCGCTCGACGAGATGACGCTCGAGGAGGTCGAGCAGCTGCTCATTCGCCGCGCCCTCGAGCTCAGCGCCGACAACGTCTCCGAGGCGGCTCGCCGTCTCGGTATCACGCGCATGGCGATGCGTTACCGCATGCAAAAATACGGCATCACCGCTGCGTCGCGGCAGGACTAGGACGTCATCGATTGTGCGCGGCCGCGCTCGCTACGCCGTAGAGCGGTCGCCACCCGCGCCGGTGGGGCCGAGAAGGGCGGCTGGCGGCGTGATCCGTCGTTGTCAGGGTGCGCGCTAGTGCAGCTTGAGACGCGGCTTGCTCGAGCGCGTGAGGATGTCGGCGACCGTGTCGGCGGCGGTGCGCACCCAGCCGAGCACGGCGACCTGGTGCATCTTGTAGAGCGAGAGGTAGGCCCAGCGCGCCAGGCGGCCCTCGATGGGGAAGCTCGGTTCGCGGCCGAGCAGATTGCCCATCAGGTTGCCGACGGCGCTGTGCTTGGCGAGATTGATCAACGAGCCGAAGTCGCGGTAGACGTAGGCTTCCAGGGCTTTGCCTTCGCGCAGACGCGCCACTGTGCCTACGAGATGCGTAGCCTGCTGGTGCGCGGCCTGGGCGCGTGGCGGCACGTTGCGTCCGTCCTCGCCGAGCGGACAGGCGGCGCAGTCGCCGAGTGCGAAGATACGTTCGTCGCGCGTGGTTTGCAGGGTCGGCGCGACGATGAGCTGGTTGGCCCGGTTGACTTCCAGTCCACCGAGCCGGCCGAGCACGGCGGGGCCCTTGATGCCTGCGGCCCACACCTTGATTTCAGCCGGGATGAACTGCCCGCTCTTCGTCCACAGGCCATCGGCGGTAGCGCGTGTGACGAGCTCGTTGGTGTGTACGACCACGCCGAGCTTTTCGAGCACCGCATGGGTCGAGCGCGAAACCTTCTCGGGCAACCCCGGCAGGATGCGATCGGAACCCTCGATGAGGTGGATGCGGATGTCGTGCTCGACGTCGATGCGATCGAGGCCGTACTCGACCAGTGTGCGCAGCGAATGGTGCAGCTCGGCGGCGAGTTCGACGCCGGTGGCACCGGCACCGGCGATCGCGATATGCAGGCGCCCCGGGCGGACCGGCTCGGCGCCCGCATTGGCCGCGTAGCACGCACGCACGAGGTGCTGGTGGAAGGCATCGGCCTGCTCGCGCCGGTCGAGGAAGAAGCAGTGCTCGGCCACGCCCTCGATGCCGAAATCGTTGGTGACGCTGCCGATCGCGAGCACCAGCAGGTCGTAGGGCAGGATGCGCTCGGGAATGTACTCGCGGCCATCGGCGTCGTGTGAGGCGGCGATGGTTATCGTGCGATTCTCACGATCGATCGCTTCGAGCGCGCCAACGCGGAACGAGAAATGGTTCCAGTGGGCCTGTGCGAGGTAGCTCAGTTCGTCTTCGCTCGAATTGAGGGTGCCGGCCGCGACCTCGTGCAGGAGCGGCTTCCACAAGTGCGAATATGCGCGATCGACGAGTGTGACGTGCAGCTCGCCTCGCCGTCCGTAACGGCGTCCGAGGCGTGTTGCCAGTTCGAGCCCGCCGGCGCCGCCGCCGACGATGACGACGCGCGATTTGTCACCGAGATCCATGGTCGTGCCCCGCCCGCGATGGCCGATATCGGACCGCTATAATAGCGAGCCGCGCGTGACGGCGTCATGCGGACGCCATACGCATGCGCACAGTCAACCCTTGATGGAGGCCGACAGCCATGACTGACCAGACCACCCTCGAGATCGAGGCGGCGACCTTCCGCCGCTTGCGCGATTACCTGCGCGAGCATACCGAGGTGCAGAACATCGACCTCATGAACCTCGCCGGATTCTGCCGTAACTGCCTGTCGAAGTGGTATCGCGCCGAGGCCGAGCAACGCGGTGTCGGCATCGATTACGAGCAGGCGCGCGAAGTCGTCTACGGCATGCCCTACGCTGAATGGAAGGAGCGCTACCAGGGCGAAGCCTCGGCCGATCAGCAGGCGCAGTTCGCCGAGCGCATGCGCGACAACCCGCACTCGTGATTCCGGTGGTGCGGCGCCGCTGATGCGCATGGGTCTGCGACTGCGGCTCAACCTGCTGCTGTCGCTGCTGTTCTTTCTCGCCCTCGCGGTCGCCGTGCTCTACCTGCTCGCCAATACGCGGCGCGCGGTAGTCGACGAACTCAGCGCCTCGACCGAGCTCGCGTCCGAATTGCTGCGCGGCTTCCGAGACAGCGGCAGTCTCGACGCCGACCCGCGTGCGCTCGAGGCGATCGCCACCCATCTCGGTGCCCACGGCCCGCTGCGCCACCTGCGCATCCTGCTCGACGACACGATACCGGTGTCCGCGGGTGGCACCGTGGCCGCGCCGATGCAGGCTCCTACCTGGTTCGCGCGCCTTGTCGCGCCGGACGCCGCGCGACTGCGCCAGCAGGTCGTGCTCGGCGCGGCGCGTGTGCGCATCGTGGCGGACGCCAGCGCGGAGGTCGACGAAGCGTGGCGCGAAGTACGCACCACGCTGATCGTGCTGATCGCTGCTTTCGTCGGCGCCAACGTAGTGGCATTCGTGTTTCTCGGTTACGCGCTGACACCGTTGCGGCGCGTTTCAGCGGCACTCGAAGGTGTCGGGCGTGGGCGTTACGCGACGCGTGTCTCGCTCAGTGGCATCCCCGATATCGACGTCATCGTCGATCGTTTCAACGACATGGCGGCGGCGCTCGAAGCGAGCGAGCACGACAACACGGTATTGGCGCGGCGTTCGCTCGCCATCCAGGCCGACGAGCGGCGTCGCTTCGCCCACGAGCTGCACGACGAGATGGGGCAGTCGATTACCGCCATCAAGGCGCTGGCGGTGTCGATTGGCGAGCGTGTGGATGGCGCGCTTGCCGAGCGCGCCGGCACCATTGTCGAGGTGTCGTCGGAGGTCTATGCGCGCGTGCGCCAGATGATGACGCGCCTGCACCCGGTGATTCTCGACGAACTGGGCCTGGTGGCCGCGCTCGAGCTGATGGTCGATGATTGGAACGACCACCACGAGGAGTGTTTCTGCGAGCTGTCCTGCGAGCGTGACCTGCCGTCGCTCGACGACGAGCAGCGCATCGGTATCTATCGCATCGTGCAGGAGGCGTTGACGAACGTCGCGCGCCATGCCCACGCGAGCAAGGTGCAGGTCGAGCTTCGCGCCGCGCCGGGCAAGGCCGGGGAGTCGACCTTGCTGCTGTCGATCGCGGACAATGGCGTCGGCTTCACGCCTGCCTCGAGCCGCCCGGGGCTCGGGCTGCGCGGTATGCGCGAACGTGCGCAGGCGCTCGGCGGACGTTTCCTGCTGGCGAGCGGCGCCGGGCAGGGCACGCGCACCACGGTCGAGCTGCCGCTGGGCAACAGGGACGAGGACGACATTCCACGATGAGTCAACTGACACAAATCCTGCTGGTCGACGACCACGCGGTGGTACGAACCGGCTTTCGCACGCTGCTCGAGAACCAGACGGACCTGCGCGTCGTGGCCGAGGCCGACAGCGGCGAGCAGGCCTGCCGTCTCTACGTCGAGCATGCTCCCGACGTCGTCATCATGGATCTCAGCCTGCCGGGTATCGGCGGCCTCGAGGCCATCCGACGCATCGTCACGCGCGAGCCGGCCGCGCGCGTGCTCGCCTTCAGCATGCACGAGGACACCATCTTCGTGGAGCAGGCACTCCAGGCCGGCGCGCGCGGGTACATCGGCAAGAGCAGCGCACCGGTCGACCTGGTCGAGGCAGTCCGCCAGATTGCGGGCGGCAACATCTACATCGATGCCGAAATGGCCCAGCGCATCGCTTTCCAGAAGACCAAGGGCGCGGATTCGCCTTTCCAGAGTCTTTCGACGCGCGAGTTCGAAATCTTCTGTCTCCTCGCGGAGGGGCTCACCGTCAACGAGATTTCGCCGCGCCTGTCGCTGAGCTACAAGACGGTCGCCAACTACGCCACGCAGATCAAGGCCAAGCTCGAAGTCGGCACGACGGCAGAGCTCGCCCGGCTCGCCATTCGGCACGGCATTGTCACGGCCTGAGTGACCGCGCTGCCGCGGACGTGGGAAAAATTCCCATGATCCGCTGGGAGTGATTCCCGTATTCGTCCGGAATTCAACCCGTTAGCATGCCGCACCCTGCCGGTGCACGAGGCTTCGCCCGGTGCCACGGTTCCAACCTCACGGGAGTCCCTGCCGCATGCTTCGCCGTCCCCACGTCCTGTTCGCGTCCTCCCTCGCCCTCGGTCCGTTCGCGCTGCTCGGCGCGGCCGCCGCACAGGCCGCCGAGGGCGCCGGCTTCGACGAGGAGATTCTCGTCGTCGCGCCGACACCGGCCGGCGGTAGCGGGCTCGCTGCCGACAAGTTGCCGTTCACCGTGCAGTCGGCCGACAGCGACGCGCTGCAGCGGGCCCAGGCTGTCGACCTCACCGATTTCCTTGCCACCCAGCTCGGCAGCGTCAACATCAACTCGGCGCAGAACAACCCGCTGCAGCCCGACGTGCAGTACCGCGGCTATGCCGCCTCGCCGTTGCTCGGGCTCTCGCAGGGCGTGGCCGTCTACCAGAACGGCGTGCGTATCAACGAGCCGCTCGGCGATGCGGTCAACTGGGACCTGGTGCCGGAATCCGCGGTGCACAGCATCAGCCTGGTCGGCGGCAGCAACCCGCTGTTCGGCCTCAACGCGCTGGGCGGCGCGCTCGCTGTCGAGATGAAGAACGGTTTCAATTTCGAGGGGCACCAGGCCGAGATCGCCGGCGGTGCCTGGGAACGCATCACGACGAGTGTCGAGAGCGGCGGCAACAACGGCACTCTCGGCTACTACGTCAATGTCAGCTACTTCGAGGAAGACGGCTGGCGCGACTTGTCGGAATCCGACGCGCTGAACGTCTACGCCGCGGCGAGCTGGCGCGGCGCGCGCAGCGAACTCGACCTCGGCTTCCAGTACGGCGATACCGAGCTGACCGGCAACGGTGCGGCGCCGGTCGGACTGCTCGCGGTCGACCGCGATGCCATCTTCACGGCGCCCGACATCACCGAAAACGAAATGGTGATGTTCAGCTTCGACGGGACGCACGACTTCGGCGAGCGCGTCAGCGCAAGCCTGACGGGCTTCTACCGCGACAATGAGACCGATTCCTTCAACGGCGACGGCTCGGAACTCGCCACCTGTGCGCTTGGCGGCAACACCTTCCTGGTCGAGGGCCTGGAGGAGGACGACCTCGCGGAACTGGGCCTCGACGACGACGACGTGTGCGACGATGACGCCTTCGGTGTCGCCGGCAATGCCGATCCGATCGGTGCGCTGGAGACCGCGCTCAATGCGCTCGCCGGCGGCGACGAGTTCAATCTCGACGACATCGAAGATGACGAGCTGTCCGGCACCGGCGTCCTCACCGATGCCGCGATCAACAATATCTCCGACCGCGATCAGCAGAGTTACGGCACCGACCTGCAGCTGACCGTGACCGAGAACCTGTTCGAGCGCGGCAACCACTTCGTCGCCGGCTTCGCCTGGTTCAAGGGCAAGGCGCGCTTCCAGTCGGTGACCGAGCTGTCGAATATCGATGCCGTCACGCGCAGCACGGCAGGCCTCGGCGTCGGTACCTTCCTCGACGAGGAAGCGACCAACGTCGCGACCTCGACCGAAACGTTGAGCCTCTACTTCATGGACGCGCTGGATGTCACCGAGCGCTTTACGTTCACGTTCGGTGGGCGCTACAACAATACCAGCGTGGTACTGCGCGATCGCTCCGGCGAACGCCCCGAGCTGAACGGCGATCACAGCTTCAGCCGCTTCAACCCGACCGTCGGCGGTACCTTCGACTTCACGCCGACCACCAACGGCTACGCGAGCTACAGCGAGTCCTCGCGTGCGCCGACGCCGATCGAACTCGCCTGCAACGAGGGCGTGTTCCGCGTGGCCCGCGCCTTCGCCATCGCCGACGGCGAGGATCCCGACGACATCGACTTCGAATGCCGCCTGCCCAATGCCTTCCTCGCCGATCCGCCGCTCGATGAAGTGGTGGCGAAAACGGTCGAGTTCGGCCTGCGTGGCAGCTTCATGGGCGTGCGTCACCGCCTCGGCTATTTCCGTACCGAGAACCGCGACGACATCATCTTCCAGACCACCGGCCGCGGGACCGGCCTGTTCGCCAACGTCGACGAGACACGCCGGGAAGGTTTCGAGTCGGCCTTCGTCGGTGCCTTCGGTCCGCTCGATTGGTCGATTGCCTACAGCTACGTGAAAGCGACCTTCGAGGACGACTTCATGGTGCTGAGCCCCAATCACCCGTTCGCCAACGACGACGGCGAGGTGCAGGTCAACGCCGGCGATCGCATCCCCGGCATTCCTGACCACCAGTTCAAGTTCAGCAGCGACTACACGCTGCCGTGGAACCTGCGCGTCGGCGTCGAAGTGATTTACAACTCGGGCCAGTACCTGCGCGGAGACGAGTCGAACCAGCTCGGTGAGATCGACGGTTACGCGGTCGTCAACCTGCGCGGCAGCTATCGTATCGACGAGCGCTTCGAGCTGTTCGCCCGCGTCACCAACCTGTTCGACAACGACTACGAGAATTTCGGTCTGCTCGGCGAATCGCCGGCCGAGATCCTGCCCGGGCTGGCCGACCAGAGCCCCGTGTTTCTCGGCGCCGGCGCGCCGCTCGCCGGCTGGGTGGGCCTGCGCGTGCGGTTGTGACGCGGCACGCCGGCGCGTCGGTACGCGAACACGGCGCCCTGCAGGGCGCCGCGTCGGTCGGCAGGGGGGCGTTCAATCGTCGATGGCGACGCCCCAGGGGAACTTGCCGACCGGCACCGTGGCAACGACGTCGTTTTTCTGCGTGTCGATGACCGATACCTGGTGGTCGACCCCATCGGTGGTGTAGAGGCGCTTGCCGTCGCGGCTCAGTGCCAGACCCCAAACGCGCTTGCCGACACCAATGGTCTCGAGCACTTCGAGGGAATCGCTGTCCAGCACGAAGATGCTGTTGGCGCGGCCGCCGGCGACGAACAGGCGCTTGCCGTCACGGCTCAGCAGCACGTCCTTGGGCTTGGCCTTGTCGTCGGCGAGCGGCATGCGGCCGAGGATGGTGCCGGTCTCCACATCGACCTTCTTGACTTCGCCGCTGATTTCGGAGGTGGCGTAGGCAATCTTGCCATCGGCGCTGAAGGTCGCCGCGCGCGGTCGCGCACCGACCAGGATGTTGGCCACGATGGTGTGCTCGGGCACGGCAATGATGTGCAGCATGTTGGTCGACTCGCTGGTCACGATCACGCGTGATCCGTCCGGCGACACGGCGACGCCCTCGGGTTCGATGCCGACTTCGATCTCGGCGATCTTCTCGCCGGTCTTGGGGTTGTATACCGATGCCTTGGCGTCTTCCTCGTTGGAGATGTAGATGTTGCCGTTGGGATGGACGTCGAAGGCCTCCGGATCGTCGCCGGACTCGAAGGTGCGCACGACCTCGAGGCTTTGCGGGTCGAGCACCGCGATGGCGTTGTCACCGCTGACGGCGACGTAGACTTCGCTGCCGTCGGGCGCGACACCGACCCCGCGCGGGCGTTTGCCCACCGGCACGGTCTTGATCACTTCGTTGCTGGACGCGTCGATGACGCTGACCGTGTCGTCGTGTTCGTTGCTCACGAACACGCGGCCGGTGCCGGCCTGGCTGGCGCCGGCGACGAGGACGAGCAGGGCGATTAGAGCTGTACGCATGAGTACTCCTGGCATTGGTTGGTCGTTGTTCGGATGCTTCAGCGTGGACAGGTCGCGCGACCGAGGCTGTCGAGGTTACCGCTGTCGACGACACCGCGCACCGGTGCCTCACCGACGATCGCATCGCTCTCGACGAGCAGCAGGGGCTGGCGCAGCTGGCCGGTCTCGCGGAAACTCATGTCGGCGCCTTTCTGGCCGTCGAAGGCGATGTCCCCGCGGATGTGTCCGAGCACTTGTGCGGGCGCTGCCGTGTTGGCGGTCACGATGCCGTTGGCAACCAGCTTGACGGCCGCCCAGCCGGCCCAGGCGCGATCGCTCATGGGCTGGCCCTGGCTCTCCTGGTAGCGGCGGTTGAGCTGCGCGGCGGCATACTTTTCGAATGTCGCGTGCCAGGCGCGTGCGGTCGCCCGCGAATCGGGATGTGCCTCGCGCCACTGGGCCTCGGCATCGGCACGCATGGCCGCGCTCGGCAGGGTATGCAGGAGATTGGGGATGCACTGCATACGCACGCTGTCGTCATCGTTGCCGACGTTGAGGACCGCGGTGTCGGGCAGCGCCGCGGCGAGGGTGCGCAAGGCATCGGCAGGAACGGCTGCGACGACCACCGCCGGTGCCGCCGCGTGCGCCCCCGCGGCATCGTTCACCGTGACGAGTTCGTACTGCCAGCCGAGAAAGCGTCCCTGCGCATTGGCCTCGTCGAGGCCCTGGCGCACGCCGCGCAATGCGTCACCATCGTCCTCGCCGACGAAGGCAACACGTACGGTGCGCGCGTCCGCGGCGGCGGCGCCAGCCGTCACGCACGGCGCGACGAGCAAGGCGATGACGAGCAAGGCACAGTGCGAGGCAGGGCAGCGGGCGGTCAGGATCGACATGAAAGGTGTATTCCCCGGTTGTTGGGCCGCGTGGCGCGGCCCGCGTGCTGCACTGCACGCGGGCCTTCGAATGGCCGCCGTCGGCATGGTTGATGGACTCACCGCGGACCGTGACGTTCCCGCTGGCCATCATGCGCCGTCGGACTCTGGCGTTTCCCGGCGCATGCCGCTAGTCTGGGCGGGCGTCGTGCGGGCCCTGTGGGAGAGGCATTCTAGGGCAGCAGACCCGCGATTGCCCGGGACACCAGGTCGCCGTGGGCGGGAAGAATTCCCGACCACGCGTGCCGGTTACCGGTGGTTGGCGGGCCGTTCGGCGCGTATCCAGTCATTAGCGGGCTCGGCCGGGCGATGCGGCCGGGCGCCGATGGGAGCGAGGAATCCGACGATGCTCAAAGCCCTGCAACTCGAGCCGGAGAAGTGCACCGGTTGCCTGCAATGCGAGATGGCCTGTTCCTACGAGAACGAGGGCCTGTTCAATCCTTCGAAATCGCGCATCAAGGTGTTCACTTTCCACGACGAGGGACGCTTCGCGCCGTATACCTGCTCGCAGTGCGCGGAAGCCTGGTGCATGCACGCCTGCCCGGTCGAGGCCATCGTGATCAACGAGGCTACCGGGGCCAAGGAGGTGCTAGAGGACATCTGCGTGGGGTGCAAGGTCTGCACCATTGCGTGCCCGTTCGGCACGGTCAACTACAACGCCGATACCGGCAAGGTCATCAAGTGCGACCTGTGCGGCGGCGAGCCCGCCTGCGCCGAAGCCTGCCCGACCGCGGCCATCACCTACGTCGATGCCGAGCACACTGGGCTCGAGCGCATGCGCGCCCACGCCGCGCAGACCATTCCGGCCAACTGAACGTCCAGCACAGGGAGACAGTCACATGGCATGGCAACGCCGCATCCTGCGCGTCAACCTCGACGCCGGCACCTGCACCGAAGAGCCCCTCAACATGGAGTGGGCGATGCAATACATCGGCCAGCGCGGGCTCGCCACGCGCTATCTCGTCGAGGAAATCGATCCCAAGGTCGACGCGCTCTCGCCGGGGAACAAGCTGATCATGGCCACCGGCCCGCTGACCGGTACCATGGCTTCCACCGGCGGCCGCTACTCGGTCATCACCAAGAGCCCGCTGACCGGCGCGGTGGCCTGTTCGAATTCCGGCGGTTTCATCGGCGCTGAACTCAAGCACGCCGGCTGGGACATGATCATCTTCGAGGGGCGCGCGCCGCGGCCGGTCTATCTCTACCTGGAGAACGACCATGCCGAGCTGTGCCCGGCCGACGACCTGTGGGGCACGTCGGTGTGGGAGACGGACGAGAAGCTGCACGCGAAGTACCAGGATCCGCTGATCCGTATCGCCTGTGTCGGCCGTGCGGCCGAGCAGGGCTGCCTGTACTCGGCGATCGTGAACGACCTGCACCGCGCCGCGGGACGCTCCGGCGTCGGCACCGTGATGGCCTCCAAGCACCTCAAGGCGGTGGTCGTGCGTGGCACCAAGGGCGTCGGTGGCGTGCGCGATGCCAAGGCCTTCCTAAAGGCCACCGCCGACGGCAAGCGCACCCTGGCGGAGAATGCGGTGACCGGTGAGGGTCTGCCCAAGATGGGCACACAGGTGCTCATGAACGTGATCAACGAGGTCGGCGCGATGCCCACGCGCAACATGCGCGAAGTGCAGTTCGAGGGCGCGAGCCGGATCTCTGCCGAGGCCATGCACGAGCCTCGCGAGAGCGACGGCAAGCCCAACCTCGTCACCAACGCGGCGTGCTTCGGCTGCACCATCGCCTGCGGGCGCATCTCGACCATCGATCCGCAGCACTACACGATTCAGAACAAGCCGGAGTACATCCACGCCTCGGGCGGCCTCGAGTACGAGGCCGCGTGGGCGCTCGGCTCGGATACCGGGGTCGACGATCTCGACGCGCTGACCTATGCCAACTTCCTGTGCAACGAGGACGGCATGGATCCGATCTCCTTCGGTGCCACGGTGGCCGCGGCGATGGAGCTCTACGACATCGGCGCCATCACCACCGAGCACACCGGCGGGCTGGAGATGAAGTTCGGCTCGGCCGAGGCGCTCACGCGCGCTGCCGAAATGGTCGCAACGGGCGAAGGCTTCGGCAAGGATCTCGGCCTCGGCTCCAAGCGCCTGTGCGAGAAGTACGGGCACCCCGATCTCTCGATGACGGTCAAGGGCCAGGAGTTCCCGGCCTACGATCCACGCGGCATCCAGGGCATGGGACTGGCCTACGCAACCTCCAACCGTGGTGCCTGTCACCTGCGCGGCTACACGGTGTCGTCCGAGATCATGGGCGTGCCGGTCAAGACCGATCCGCTCACTACCGAGGGCAAGCCCGAGCTCGTGAAGGCGTTCCAGGACGCTACCGCGGCGGTCGACTCGACCGGCCTGTGCGTGTTCACGACCTTCGCCTGGACGCTCGAGGACATCGCCCCGCAGCTCGATGCGGCCTGCGAGGGCGGCTGGACGTCGGAATCCATGCTCGCCGCCGGTGAGCGCATCTGGAATCTCGAACGCAAGTTCAATCTCGACGCCGGCCTGACCAAGGCCGACGACAATCTGCCCAAACGCCTGCTCAAGGACGCCGCCAAGACCGGCCCTGCCAAGGGCATGGTCAACCGGCTCGACGAGATGCTGCCCGCCTACTACGCGCTGCGCGGCTGGAATACCGACGGCGTGCCGACACCGGAAACGCTCGCGCGCCTCGGCGTGTGAGGTCCACGGGCAGGACGCGGGAGAGAACCATGCAACACGTGATCATAGGCGCCGGGCCGTCCGGCGTCGTTGCGGCGGAAACGCTGCGCAAGCTGCAACCCGACGCCGCCGTAACGCTGATCGGCGACGAGCCGGAGCCGCCGTACTCGCGCATGGCGATCCCCTATCTCCTGATCAAGCAGATCGAGGAGCAGGGGACCTGGCTGCGCAAGACCGCTGGCCACTACGACGGGCGGCGGATCGACGTCGTGCGTGGTCGCGTCACCGCGCTCGACCGCGCGGCGCGGCGCCTTACCCTCGCCGATGGGGCCGGTATGGCCTACGACAAGCTGCTCGTCGCGACGGGCTCGCGGCCGGTCGCGCCCCCCATCCCCGGCATGGATCTCGACGGTGTGACGTCGTGCTGGACGCTCGCCGATGCGCGGCGCATCGCCGCCACCGCGCGCCCCGGCGCGCGCGTGGTGCTGATGGGGGCGGGCTTCATCGGCTGCATCATCCTCGAGGCGCTGGCGCGCAGCGGCGCGGCGCTCACGGTGGTCGAAATGGGCGACCGCATGGTGCCGCGCATGATGAACGACATCGCCGGCGGCATGATCAAGGACTGGTGCGAGCAGCGCGGGGTGACCGTGCACACCTCGATGCGCGTCACCGCCATCGAGCGCGACGGCGCTGCGCTGCGTGTTGCGCTCGAGGATGGCAGCACGGTGGCGGCCGATCTCGTGGTCTCGGCGACCGGCGTGCGACCGAACATCGAGCTGGTCGGCGACAGCGGTATCGCGACCGACCATGGCATTCTCGTCGATCGCCACATGCGCACCAACGACGAACACGTCTACGCGGCCGGCGACGTCGCCCAGGGTATCGACTTCTCCACCGGTGAATACTCGGTGCAGGCGATCCAGCCGACCGCGGTCGACCACGGCCAGCTCGCCGCGCGCAACATGGCCGGTCTCGGTGGTGCGCAGCATCGTGGCTGCGTCAACATGAACGTGCTCGACACGCTGGGACTGATTTCTAGTTCGTTCGGGCTGTGGATGGGGGCCGACGGTGGCGATTCCGCGGAGTTGCTGAACCGCGACCGCTTCCGCTACCTCAACCTGCAGTTCGCCGATGACGTACTGGTCGGCGCCACCAGCCTCGGCCTCACCGAGCACGTCGGCGTGCTGCGCGGGCTGATTCAGAGTCGCACCCGTCTCGGGGTCTGGAAGGGGCGCCTGGTCAAGGATCCGATGCGCCTGATGGAAGCCTACCTGGCATCGACGCAGGCGATCGGCTTCAATGCTGCCGTGATGGCCTGAACGCGCAGCGGCCCCGCGTGTCGCCGCCCGGCAGCGCCAGGCGGCCTGCACCCGGGCGCGCCGGCAGCATGAAGATAACCCTCAAGATGTATGCCTCGCTGGCGCAGTTCCTGCCGCCCGAGGCGGTGCGCAACGTCGTCGAAATCGATATTCCCGATACCTGCTCGGTACACGAGGTGATCGCGCGCTACCAGGTGCCGCGCGCGTCCGCCCACCTCGTGCTGATCAACGGCGTGTACGTCGAGCCCGAGCAGCGCGATGCGCCGCTGCTCCGGGCAGGTGACGTGCTTGCCCTGTGGCCGCCCGTCGCGGGCGGTTGAGGGGGGGCGCCCGGTGACGCGCAAACCCGGCATGGCCGCTGCCGGCAGTGCCGTGGCACAGCTGTTCGATACCGCGCTGCGCCTGCACCGCGAAGGCCAGTTGCAACGTGCGGAGTATCTCTACCGCGACGTGCTGCGACAGGACCCCGCCCATGTCGACGCACTCAACATGCTCGGCGTGATCGGCTGCCAGAGCGGCAACCTCGCAGCCGGCAGGGATCTCCTCCGGCGTGCCCTCGTGCTCGACCCGGATCACCCCGACTGCCACAACAACCTGGGCATGGCCGAGCTGGGTCTCGGCGAGGTCGGTGCGGCGGTGGCGGCATTCGCCGCAGCCGTGCGCGCCAACCCGCGCTTCGCCGAGGCCTGGTTCAATCTCGGCAATGCCGAGCGCGCACGCGGCGATCTCGATGCCGCCGAGCGGGCGTGGCGCAAGGCCGTGCGCATCCGTCCCGATTATGTCGATGCGGTCAATAACCTCGCCAACCTGCTGCGCCAGGGCGGGCGGGCGCGCGAGGCCGTGCACCTGCTGCACAAGCTGGTACGACGGGAGCCCGGCTTCGCCCCGGGCTGGCTCAACCTCGGTCTCGCGTTCGCGGCCGACGGCGCCACCGACGACGCCATCGCCGCGCTCGAACAGGCGGCCACGCTCGATGCCACCCTCACGGCCGAGGCGTGCAGCGCGATCGCGCGCTGCGAACGCGGCCGCGGTGCGCTGACAGCCGCCGAGGCGGCTTATCGACGCGCCCTCGCGGCGGCGCCGAGCGCGGCACGCTGGAATGCGCTCGGTGCCATACAGTTCGCGGCCGGGCGCGTCGACGATGCCGCAACGAGCTTCGCGCACGCGCTCGAGCTGGATGCGGACGCGGCAGATACCCACGACAACCTCGGGCTGGTTGCCGCCGCGCGTGGCGACCGTGCGGGCGCGGCCGCGCATTACGAGCGCGCGCTCGCGCGCGACCCGGCGCACGGCTCGGCCTGGCGCGGCCTGGCCGGGCTCGAGCACGCACCGGCCGAGACACGTGCGCTGGTGGAGCGGCTCGAGGCGGCGCTCGCGGCGTTGCCGGAGGATGCGCCGGCACGCGTGCCGATGAGCTTCGCGCTCGGACACCTGGCCGACCGGCTGGGTGAGTACGACCGGGCGTTCGATGCTTTCTCCCGTGCCAACAGGGCACGCCGCGCGGTGACGCGCTACGACGGCGACGCGCAGGCACGCTTCATCGATAGCCTCATCGAGGTGTTCGACGAGCGCTGCTTCGTGACGGGAGCGGAGGGCGCCAGTGACAGTGAGCGACCGGTCTTCATCGTCGGTATGCCGCGCTCCGGCACCAGCCTCGTCGAGCAGGTGCTCGCCAGCCATCCGCGCGTGCACGGTGCCGGCGAGCTGACCTTCTTCCCCGAACTGGTGCAACGGCTGCCTGCCCTGCTCGGCAGCGGGCAGCCGTTCCCGCGCTGCCTGACGGGCGCGCGGCCGGTGCTCGGTGCAGTCGCCGGCGACTACCTGGCGCAGCTCGCGGCGCGCGACGTGAAGGCCGCGCACGTCACCGACAAGATGCCGTACAACTTCCTCTACCTCGGCCTCATCGCGTTGCTCTTCCCACGCGCCCGCGTGGTGCATTGCCGGCGGGCGGCGATGGCGACCTGTTGCTCGATCTTTACCCACGATCTCGCCGGCAGCCATCCCTACGCCTACGACCTCGGGGAGCTGGCGCGCGCCTGGGCCGGCTACGAGCGGCTCATGGCGCACTGGCGGGCCTGCCTGCCGTTGGCGATGCTCGAACTCGACTACGAGGCGCTGGTCGACGACCTCGCCGGCGGCGCGCGCCGGCTGAGCGCTTTTCTCGAGCTGCCATACGACCCGGCGTGCCTCGATTTCCACCGCAGCCCGCGCACCGTCACCACCGCCAGCCAGTGGCAGGTGCGGCGCCCGGTGTACGCCTCGGCCAAGGATCATTGGCAACACTACGCGCAGCACCTCGCCCCGCTGGAGACTGCACTCACCGCGGCACGCGGGGTATGAGCGCTGCCTCAGCGCCCCCGGTCCTGCATGCCGAACGCCGCGAGATGGGGATTTCGCATGCCGATTTCCATCGCGTGTTCCCGCGCCTGGTCAGCGAAGCGGAGGCCGAGTTCGATACCGCTGGCGCGTGCATACGCTGGGCCGACGGGCGCCGCCTGGTGGTCCGACTAGCGGCCGAGCGTGAGCGGCGTATCGCGCTGCTGCGCCTGCCGGTGACCGATGTGCACTTCGAATTCACCGCGTTTCCCGCGGCCGCCCGCGATGCGTTCCTGGCGCGCTTCGACCGCGCCTTCCAGAAGGGCGGCGGCTGAAGCCCGCAGTCGGCACGGCGCGCATGCGCCAGCCTGTGGCGGCGCATTGTTGCGTTGCTCCAACACCGCCGGCAAAACGGTGCCATTAGGGCATTTTTGCTGTTGCGAAAGTGTTGTCACCGCTAAAGCATTGGCGTAGACTCGCCGCTGTATCAGTCTCGCCGCGGGGATCGACGCACGGATCGCCGCAGGCAAGACGGGGCAGCTGGCGGGCTGGAACTGAGGGGGATGCCCGCGCCGCCACATCTCGAAGAAGAAATTTTGCGTTCAGGGTCCACGAGTGAGCCTTAGTCCTTGAGAGTCAGGAGGAAGTGATGGCGAATCAATTCAACAAGACGAAGATGGCGGCGGCAGTCAGTGCTGCAGCTTTCGGTGCCGGCCTGGCTGCCCCGGCAGGTGCCGTAGTCGTCGTCGGCGGCAACGACGGCTGGGAAGTCAGCTTCGACGGCAACGTCAACGCCTTCTACACGGTCGGCGACTTCGACGCCGGCTACGTCACCGAGGCCAACGACAAGGACAGCTCCCGCGTTACCTCGGGCTTCCTGCCGGCCTTCTTCAGCTTCAACGTGAAATCGCCGACCGTGAACGGCGTCACCGGCACGGCGCGCATCAGCTTCGCCCCGGTCATTCACACCGGCGGCAACAAGACCACCTTCAGCGCACAGTCGGGCAATGTCGGGCCGGTCTCGAACATCACCGGCGCGCAGATCGATACTCGTGAAGTCGTCGCCAACCTGAGCGGCGCCTTCGGCGAGGTCAGCTTCGGCCGCACGCTCTCGCTGTTCGGCCGTAACGCCATCCTCAGCGACATGACCCTCTTCGGCGTCGGCTTCGTGCCCGGCGGCGACCACTTCGGTTCGGTCACCTTCGGCCGTGTCGGTCACGGTTACACCTACCCCGACTTCGCGGCGCGCTTCCAGTACACGACGCCGAACGTCAACGGCTTCCAGCTCGCCATCGGCCTGTTCGATCCGGCCAACATGGCAGGCGGCACCAACTACGCCACCGGCTGGCTCGACGAATCCGACACCCCGCGCTTCGAGGGTGAGCTGAGCTACTCCACCAGCTTCAGCGGTGGCAGCGTCAAGCTCTGGTTGGACGGCTTGTGGCAGGATCTCGATTCCAGCTGCACCGGTGTGACCGCCACCTTCGGCGGCGTTGCCGCCAACTGCGGCAGCATCACCGCCCAGGCGTGGGGTGTAGGCGCCAAGGTCGGTTACCAGGGCTTCGAAGTCGTCGGTTACTACCACGACAACGAAGGTCTCGGCCTGACCGCACAGTTCAACACCGCTGGTGTCCAGCTCGACGCCAACGGCAACGTTCTCGAGCGTGAGGGCGACGGCTACTACGTGCAGGGCACCTACACCTTCGCCGGCAAGACCAAGGTCGGCGTCTCCTACGGTGAAGGCAACCTGGATGCGGTCACCACCGGTGGCACCTCGCTCTACGCGGGTCCGGGTGAGGTCGAGCGTTCGATGTGGACGGTCGGCGTCTATCACGACGTCAGCAGCTGGCTGCGTCTCATCGCCGAGTACAACCACGGCGAGTTCGATAGTGGTGTCGCCGGTGCCAACAAGCCGGACGCCGATACCTTCAGCGTAGGTGGCTTCCTGTTCTGGTAACACCAGCACCCGCGAGGACCTCTTAGCGCAAAAAGGCGCATCGCAAGATGCGCCTTTTTTTTGTGCGCCCGCCGGGAAACGATCACGCGGCCGGGCGTCTAAGTACGGTGATCGCGGCGCGCCCGCTTGCACCGGCATGGGGCGCTATAATGCGCGCCGCGACATCCTCGCGACGCCTCCGCGCAACAGGGCCCTTGCTTCAATGAAAGACATTCCGCGTTTCCGCCGTCTCCGCGCTTTCCTCGTCACGCTACTCCTCGTCGGTGCCACGCCGGCAGTGCCGGCTCTGGACCTCCTGCCCAACCTGTTCAAGCAGGACGAGGTGAAGGCGACGGTGTGGGAGCTGAACGAGCAATACGTGCGGCTGGTTGCCATCGAGAAGGGCGCCGAGCGCAACGACCACCCGGTCGTGCTCGACAAGATCGAGCTGCAACAAGCGCTGGCCTCCCTAGAACTCTGGATTGAAGGTGGCCTGTTGCGCGACGAAGAATCGGTCATCGTCTACCCCCGCAAGCAGGCTTCGATGCTGGCCAACTACCTGGTCGAAGCACTGGCAAAGGCAGCCCCCGACGAGGACATTACCTTCAACGTGCGCGGCTACGCCGATGTCATGCTGTCGCTGGTCAAGGAGCGCGAATGGACCAGTGGCCGCGTGTTCTACAAGGACGGTCGTCTGAACCTCATCATCGGCGAGCATCGCAAACGCCTCGACAAGGGCAAGAAGAACGTCGAAGGTTCGTTCGGCATCATCGATGACTTTCGCGACGTCCATTTCGATACCGGCAGTCGTTCTGGCAAGGGCAACATGCACGGCCGCCTCGTGACCACCGCCGGCGTCGAGGTCGGTGAGACCGGTCGGCCCGACTGGGTCGCCATCGACGTCGCCAAGGCAGCGCTCGCGTTCCGCGACGCGCAGGTGCCCGACGAGGTACGCAAGGAAGAGCGTCGGGCCAAGGCGGCGGAGGCGAAACTGACGCTGGAGCGGCGGGAGATGCGCGAAGAGATGGCGCGCATGCGCAAGGAATTGCAGGAACTGCAGCAATCGGGGACGGCAGGAGCGTCGATGGAATCGCTGGAGGAGCGCCTTGCCAAGCTACAGCAGCTGCGTGACAAGGGCCTTATCGACGATGCCGACTTCCAACGTCGCAAGGAAGAGATCCTCGGTGAGATCTGACGTGGCGGAGGCGCGCGGCGACCGCCGCGTCCGCCTGCAAACGATGACATGAGTACGCTGCGTACGCTCTACCCCGCGCGCCTGCCGCGCGTCGTCGAGACGCTCGAGGCCGGTGATGGCCACCGCATCCACGTCGAAGAATGCGGGCGCCCCGACGGCCTGCCGGTGGTGTTCCTGCATGGTGGGCCGGGGTCCGGCTGCAAACCCGACCACCGGCAGTTCTTCGATCCCGAGCGTTACCGCGTGTTCCTCGTCGATCAACGCGGAGCCGGGCGTTCGCAGCCCTGGGGTGGCGTCGAGCACAACACGACCCAGGCGCTGATTGCCGATCTCGAGCTCGTTCGCGCACGCCACGGCGTCGAGCAGTGGGTGCTGTTCGGCGGCTCCTGGGGCGCGGCCCTGGCGCTCGCTTACGCCGAGGCGCACCCGGAACGCGTCTGCGGGCTGGTCCTGCGTGGCACCTTCCTGGCCCGCAGGCGCGACGTCGACTGGTTCTTCGGCGGCGGCGCCAACCGACTGCTGCCGCGCGAATGGGCGCAGTTTCTCAGCGCGCTCGAGACGGCGCCGCAGGACGATCTTGCCGGCTACCTGCACGCCGAGATCTTCAGCGATGACACAGCGCGCGTAGAGCGCGTGGCCCGTGCATGGGAGGCCTGGTCAGGCGCCGTCGTCACGTATTCCTTCGACCGCCTCGAGGCGGCACCTGCGGGACCGCTCGATGTCGCCATCGCCAAGACCCGCATCGAGATGCACTACGCCTACCACGGCTACTTCCTCGACGAGAATCAACTGTTGCGTGACGCCGCGCGGCTGCCACGGGTGCCGGCCATCGTCATCCACGGTGCGCGCGACATCACCTGCCCGTGTGAGTCGGCGTGGGCCATCCACCAGGCGCTGCCCGGCTCGCGCCTCGAGGTCTTGCGCACCGCCGGTCACCTCTCCGGAGAACCGCCCATGGTCGATGCGCTGGTGCGGGCCGCGGACGAGCTTGCCGCGCACCTGGCCTGACGCCGCGCAGGTCACCGCGTCGCCCGTGTTCGACACCCTGCGCTCTGATGGACGCCCGCTCATCATGGGCATTCTCAACGTGACGCCGGACAGCTTTTCCGATGGCGGTCAGCACGTCGACCTCGCGGGTGCCTGTGCGCATGCCTTGCGCATGGTGGACGAAGGCGCCGACATCGTCGACATCGGCGGTGAATCGACGCGGCCCGGCGCGCAGCCTGTGTCACCGCGAGAGGAGCTCGCGCGCGTGCTGCCGGTCATCGAGACGTTGGCGACGCGCCTGCCGGAACGAATCGCGTTGAGCATCGACACGCGTCGCCCCGAGGTTGCCGCGGCCGCGCTCGCCGCCGGTGCGCGCATCGTCAACGACGTCTCCGGCGCGCGCGAGCCCGGTATGCTGGAGACGGTTGCACGGCATCGGGCCGGTATCGTGCTCATGCACATGCAGGGCACACCGGCGACGATGCAGCAGGCGCCGCGTTACGACGATGTCGTTGGCGAGATCCGCGATTACCTGTGCGAGCGCGCGGCAGCGGCGGAGCGGCACGGCATCAGGGCGAACGCGATCGCGCTCGATCCCGGCATCGGTTTTGGCAAGACACGCGAGCACAACCTGCGCTTGCTCGGTGCGCTCGCGACTTTCGTCGCGAGCGGTTACGCGGTTCTGCTCGGCACCAGTCGCAAGCGCTTCATGGGTGCGATCTGCGACGAGACCGAGCCGCGCGAGCTGATCGGCGCGACCTGCGCCACGACCGCGCTTGGTGTGCAGGCCGGCGTGCGCCTGTTTCGCGTGCACGACGTCAAGCCCAATCGCCAGGCTGCCGACGTCGCCTGGGCCTGCCGCGCGTTCGGCGCAGCGTGAACGGCGTGGCGCCGTGCGCTGCTTACGCTCAATCCGACGTGTCGCTCTCCTCGAGCAGCGTGCGCGAGTTGCGCATGTTGCGGAACACCAGTGGCTTCGCCGCGGCATCCGCATCGCTCAGGTGCTCGAGCCGCTCGACGTCGGCAACCAGTGCCGCATGGTGCGGTGACTTGTCGCACACGGGGTCGGTCGCGGTGGCGTCGCCGGTCAGCAGGTAGGCCTGGCAGCGGCAGCCGCCGAAATCACGCGTCTTCTCGGGGCAGCTGCGGCAGGGTTCGGGCATCCAGTCGAAGCCGCGGAAGCGATTGAAAGCTTCCGAGTCGTACCAGATTTCGCGCACCGAGTGGTTGCGGACGTTGGGAAACTCGAGCCCCGGCAATGAACTCGCGGCATGGCAGGGCAGCGCGCGCCCGTCCGGTGCAATGGTGAGAAACACCGCGCCCCAGCCGTTCATGCACGCTTTGGGTCGCTTCTCGAAGTAGTCCGGCACGACGTAGATGATCTTCATGCGATCCTTCATGCGTGCCTGGTACTCGTGGGCGATCGCCTCGGCGCGCGCGAGCTGAGCCCGCGTCGGCAACAGCGCTTCCAGGTTGACCCGTGACCAGCCGTAGTACTGCGTGCTGGCGAGCTCGACGTAGTCCGCCTCGAGCTCGATGGTCATGCGGATGATGTCCTCGATCTGGTCGATGTTGCGGCGGTGGATGACGATGTTGAGCACCATCGGGTAGCCCTGCGCCTTGACCGCGCGCGCCATCTCGACCTTGTGCTGGAAGCTCGCCGTGCCGCCGAGGAAGTTGTTCAGGTCTTCGTCGCTGGCCTGGAAACTGATCTGGATGTGGTCGAGGCCGGCTTCCCTGAGACGCGCCACGCGCTCGACGTCCATGCCGACACCGGAGGTGATCAGGTTGCTGTAGTAGCCGAGCCGGCGTGCCTCGGCGACGAGCGTTTCCAGGTCGCGGCGTACGAGCGGTTCGCCGCCCGAGAAGCCGAGCTGCATGGCGCCGAGTTCGCGCGCTTCGCGTAGTACGCGCAGCCAGTCCTCGGTATCGAGCTCCTGCTGGTAGCGCGCGATATCGAGCGGGTTCGAGCAGTAGGGGCACTGCAGCGGGCAGCGGTAGGTCAGCTCCGCGAGCAGCCACAGCGGCTTGCCCGAGATGTCAGAGAGTGATCCAGCCATTCTCACGGGCCTGTTCGAGGAAGGCGAGCACGTCGGCAT
Source organism: Gammaproteobacteria bacterium (assembly GCA_040220855.1). Classification (GTDB taxonomy): domain Bacteria; phylum Pseudomonadota; class Gammaproteobacteria; genus JACKNG01. The sequence goes on from JAVJVZ010000008.1 coordinate 71,535, forward strand.
CGAGTTCGGCGCCGCCGAAGGCGTCGCGCAGCTCGCCGATGAGGGTATCGACGGAACGCTCGCCGTCGACGCGCTTGAGAATCTCGCCGGCGCTGTGGCTGAGCCGTACCATGCCCTCGGGATAGAGCAGCACGTGGCATTCCTGCGCCGGTTCCCATTGGAAGCGGAACATCGGCTTCAATGCCGGCACCGCGCTGCGATCGATGTTGCTCATCATGCCTCCGGGCAGGAATGGTAGGGCGGCATCGCGTTCATGTAGGCCATCCACATGGCATCGAGCATCGTCCACAGGACGTCGAGCTTGAACTGCAGGATGTTGAGCGCGTATTCCTGCTCGTGGCGCTGCGTGAAGTGTTCGAGGGTCACGCTGAGGCCGTGCTCGACGTCGCGGCGCGCCTCCGACAGGCGCTTGCGGAAATAGTTGTAGCCCTGCTGTTCGATCCACGGGTAGGCATCCGGCCAGTTGTCGAGGCGGCGCTGGTGGATGGTCGGCGCGAACAGTTCGGTCAACGACGAGCAGGCAGCTTCCTCGAAGCTCGCATTGCGCGCGAAGTTGACGTACGCATCGACCGCGAAGCGCACGCCGGGCAGTACGTGGCGGTCGTCGAGCAGTTCCTCGCGTGCGAGACCGACCGCGTCGCCGAGCTGCAGCCAGGCCTCGATACCGCCGTCATTGCCCGCCGTGCCGTCGTGATCGATGATGCGTTGCACCCACAGGCGGCGCGCGTCGCGGTCGCGGCAATTGGCCATCACCGCGGCGTCCTTGATCGGGATACTGGTCTGGTAGTAGAACCGGTTCGCCACCCAGCCGCGAATCGCGTCGGGCTCGAGTTCGCCCGCGTTCATCTTCACGTGAAACGGGTGATGAATATGGTAGAGGCGTTCCTTCGCACGCAGGCGTTGCGCGAAGTCCTCGCGTGACCACGCGGGCTGGTCCGACTTGGGTGGTTTGCGTACGACCAGTTGCACCACGGCGACTGCGCTCCCGGATTCTGCCGCGGGTGGAGGGGCGGCGATGACAATGCAGGCGGGGTCGCTTGCGCGACCCCGGTACGGGTACATTAACGGTTGTTGATGTACATCGTGACTTCGAAACCGAAACGGATGTCGTCATAAGACGGGGCTTGCCACTGCATGGGATGACCTCCTCTGGTCCTGGATTGATGGCGGGCGCGGCGCGGCGCCGTCACCCTCCGGCGCACCGGGGTGCGCCTCGTCAAATGCAAATGCAGGTTGCATGCCAGAATGGCTCCGGCCAGCGCCTGGAACGACTGCCGAAAGCCATTTCGAATCAATGAGCTACGTGAATTCCCGCCGACCGTCTATGGAGCCGGACCCGAATCGGATCCTGGTAGCCAGCGGAGTGGTCGATAGCAACCGCTGGGTGGGCGCGCGGCGCGCGCTCGCCGGCCTGATCGCACCATGATCTTCGAAGGCATCATCACCACGCAGACCACCGATGGCGGTGCGCACGTCACGCCGATGGGGTTCCGTCGCCACGGAGACATGCTCGAGGTCGCGCCGTTCCGCCCCTCGCAGACGCTCGACAACCTCCTCGCGCGGCCGCACGCGGTGATGAACCTGGTCGACGACGTGCGCATCGTTGCCGGTTGCCTGACCGGGCGGCGCGACTGGCCGGTGGTCGCGGCGCGTACGGTACCGGGGTGGCGGCTCGCGGCGTGCCTGTGTCACCTCGAACTCGCGGTTGCGCATTGCGCGGATGACGGCGAGCGCCCACGTTTCCGACTCGCCATCGTCGCCGAGGACATGCATCGCCCCTTCCGCGGATTCAATCGTGCCCAGGCTGCGGTGGTCGAGGCGGCCATCCTCGTTTCGCGACTCGATTTCATCGACCCGGCCAAGCTCGCCGGCGAGATGGCATACTTGCACATCGCGGTGAGCAAGACCGCTGGTGATGCCGAGCGCGAGGCCTGGCAATGGCTGGTGGCGGCGATCGCCGCGCATCCCCGCCACGCGCTCGATCCGGGTACGCTGGCGGTGGCCTGAAGCGCCCGCGATGATTTCCGAGGATTTCCATCCATGAGCCTGCTGCTTGCCAGCGTCCGCGATGTCTTCGAAGCCGAGGTGGCGCTCGCCGCCGGCGCCGACTGGATCGACGTCAAGGAACCGGCCAGCGGTGCGCTCGGCGCCGCGCCCGTGGCGGTCGTGGCCGATATCGTCAAGGCCGTGGGGGGGCGCCGGCCGGTCAGTGCGACGATTGGCGATTGCTGGCACGAGCCGGCGGCGATCGCGCCGCGCGCCGCTACCCTCGCCGACTCCGGTGTCGATTACGTCAAGGCGGCGCTGGCGGCACGCGACATCACGCCCGCCGCCCTTGCCGCCGTGGCGCGCGCGGCGGAGGGCGGGCGGCCGCTCATCGCGGTGTGCATGGCAGAAGCACCGCCGACCCCGACCGACGTCGCGCGACTTGCCGACAGCGGTCTCGCCGGCATCATGCTCGATACCGCAGACAAGCACGGACCGTCGCTGACCGGCCTGCTCGATGCCGGCACGCTGGTCGAATTCGTCGCTGCAGCGCGTATGGCGGGCCTCCTGTGCGGCCTGGCCGGACGCCTGCGTGTTGCCGACATCGCAACGCTGGCATCGGCCGGCGCCGACTACCTCGGCTTTCGCAGTGCGCTGTGCAAGTCGCGAGATCGCACCGGCTGTATCGACGCCGGCGCTGTGCGCGAGGTGGTTGCGGCCATGCAGGCCGCCTTCGCGCCCGCACAACCGAATACCGTAGCGAGGTGATGCCATGGGTTGGAGAGAACGCAAGGCCGAAGAGGTCTACAGCGAGGCGGAGATCAACGAGCGCCTGGCGGAGGAACTGCCGCAGTGGTCCTACCAGGACGGCTGGATCCGGCGCAAGTACAAGACTTCCGGCTGGAAGGGCACCCTGATGGTGGTCAATACCGTCGGCCATCTCGCCGAAGCCGCCTGGCATCATCCGGATCTCACCGTCTCCTACGCCTTCGTCAACGTGAAGCTGATGAATCATGCCGCGAAAGGCGTGACGGCGAAGGACTTCGCGCTCGCGCGCAAGATCGAGGAGGTCGTGATGTGGCAGCCCGGGGCGGAGCCCGATTCCGCGCTCGAGGGTACGCCCGACGATCCACGCTTCAAGTACATCAAGTACGACTGAGGGAACGGTCGACGCAGCCGGCGCACGCGTCGGCTCCTGCGCCTTGCCGGCCGCAGATTTCAGCCACGCCGCCATTCGCGCGGCTGGCGCGCGGCACGCGGGGCACGCCACTAGCAGACGGCGCCGTGGGCGCCGAAGAGGGGAGACATGACCAGGCAAATCCTGCTGAATGCGTTCGACATGAACACGCCCAGCCACCAGTCGAACGGGCTGTGGCGCCATCCGCGCGACCAGAGCCATCGCTATACCTCGATGCAGTACTGGCAGGATCTCGCGCGCACGCTCGAGCGCGGGCTCTTCGACGGCATCTTCCTCGCCGACGTGACCGGCCTCTACGACGTCTACGGCAACAGTCCCGAGACCGCGCTGCGCGCCGCGACACAGGTGCCGACGAACGATCCGTTCACGCTGGTGCCGGCGATGGCGGCGGTCACCGAGCATCTCTCGTTCGGCGTGACGGCCTCGATTCCCTACCTGCATCCCTATTCCTTCGCGAGACTGGTCTCCTCGCTCGACCACCTGACCGACGGGCGCATCGGCTGGAACGTCGTCACGGGGTACCTCAACAGCGCTGCCAAGGGCGCGGGCCAGGCACAGCAGACCGCCCACGATACCCGCTACGACATCGCGCACGAGTTCATGGAAGTCGTCTACAAGCTGTGGGAAGGCAGTTGGGAGGACGACGCGGTCGTTCGCGACGCCGCGAATGCGATCTATACCGACCCGGCCAGGGTGCATCGCATCACCCACGACGGGGAATATTTCGCGCTCGACGCCATTCACCTGTGCGAGCCCTCCCCGCAGCGCAGCCCGGTCATCTACCAGGCGGGCACCTCGCCGAAGGGCCAGCAGTTCGCCGGCACCCACGCCGAGTGCGTGTTCGTTGCCAACCACAGCCGGCAGACCGTGGCCGGCTACGTCGAGTCGCTGCGCGGCATTGCCGCGGCGCAGGGGCGCAGCCCCGACGATCTGAAGATCTTTGCGCTGCTCGCCGTGGTGCCCGGCGAGACCGACGCCGAAGCGCAGGCCAAACTCGCCGAGTACCAGGGTTACGGCATCCGCGAGGGCGGGCTTGCGCTCATCTCCGGCTGGACCGGGCTCGACATGCAGGGTTTCGACACCCACGCCCGTATCGAGAACCACGAGTCCGAGGGCATCCGCGCGATGGCCTCGTCACTGTGCGCGCGCTCCATCGACGAATGGGCCGATTACCTCGTCGTCGGCGGCGCGGCGCCGGTCGTCGCGGGCTCGCCGGCGACCATTGCCGACGAGATGGAAGCGTGGATGGACGAGACCGGCATCGACGGTTTCAACCTCGCCTACACCGTGATGCCCGAGTGCATGACGGAGTTCGTGGATCTCGTCGTGCCCGAGCTGCAGCGCCGCGGCCGCTACAAGACTGCCTATACGCCGGGGACCATGCGCGAGAAGCTGTTCGGGCGCGGGGCGCGCCTTGCCGCACCGCACCCCGCCGCCGGCTTTCGCGTCGGCGCAGATGATGCGGCAGGGCAGGCGGCGTGAGGACGTGCTCGCCGGGTGCCGCGCCGCGCCGGCCGGGCTAGCCCCGAAACCGGGATTCGTCGGCGCGGCCGATACTGGCCCGGCAAAACCGGCGACCCACCAGCCTCGCGACGGGAATCGTGATGTCATCAGCCGTCTTAACCGTCAGTCCGGCCGTACGTACGCTGTCGCTGGCCCAACCGTGGAGCTGGCTGCAGCGTGGCTGGCGTGATTTCCGTGCTGCACCGCTGGTCGGGACGGCTCACGGCGCGGTGCTCGCGGCCTTCGGCGCCGTGCTGCTCGTGCTCGCGGGTGATCGCTTCTGGCTGCTGGCAGGGGCCTTCTCCGGCTTCCTCATCGTTGCGCCGGTGCTGGCCGTCGGCCTCTACGCGGTCAGCCGCGCGCTCGAACGTGGCGAGGCGGTGGGTTTCGCGCTCGTCCTGGACACCTGGCTGAGCTGGCGCGGCGTCGAGCGCCACGACTGGCGCCTGGTCTGTTTCGGTTTGCTGCTCGGGCTCGCCGGCACCGGCTGGGTGGTGACTTCGGCTTCCCTCATCACGCTCTACGCGCCGCAGCCGATTCGCGCACCGCTGGATTTCCTGCACCACGTGGTACTGGCTCGCGAAGGTTACCTGTTCGAGTTGTGGCTGGCGTTGGGTGGCGTGCTGGCTGCGCCAGTATTCGCTTCGAGCGTGATTACCTTGCCCTTGCTGCTCGAGCGTCGCGTCGGCGTGCTCGCGGCCGTGCTCACGAGCTGGCGTGCCGTGATCGCCAACCCGCTGCCGCTCGCGCTGTGGGCGGCGCTGGTGATGGGCACGACGTTGTTCGGCCTGGTCAGCCTGCTGCTCGGCCTGGTCGTCGTCGTGCCGGTGCTCGGCCATGCGAGCTGGCACGCCTACCGCGACACCGTCGATGCCTCGACGCTGCCCCTGCGCGAGCCCGCCCGCGCGCCGTGAACGAGAACACGCTGTTCGGCTTCACCGAGGCCGAGATCGCGCACTTCGGCCTGACCGTCGGCATCGGCGCGTTCATGCTCTACATGCTGTTCATCATCGTGCAGCTGGCGCGTGAATCGAACGCGGGCCGTTTCGGCACCTTCGTGCTGTTCCTCGCGCTCGGTTTCGGCATGGTCGGCTTCATCGCGAAGACCATCATCCAGTGGTGGCTGGAGCGGTGAGCGCAGTGCACCGGCGGTGCGGGCGCAGCGTCGCGGTCCGGCAGCGTCCGAGGGGCGGCGCGAAGCCGGCCCGCGCGCATCAATCGGTCGCGTCGCGCTCCCAGGTTCCGGAACGTCCGCCCGACTTGTGTTCGAGCGCGACCTCGCGGATGACCATGCCGCGGTCGACCGCCTTGCACATGTCGTAGATCGTGAGCAGGGCGACCTGCGCGGCGTTGAGCGCCTCGATTTCGACCCCGGTCTGGCCGCGGGTCTCGGCCGTGGCGCGCACGCGCACGGCGAGCGCGACCGTGTCCGTCTCGAGCTGGACCTCGACCTTCGTCAGCGCGATCGGGTGGCACAGCGGCACGAGATCCGGCGTGCGCTTGGCCGCCATGATGCCGGCGATACGCGCGACGGCGAGCACGTCGCCTTTCTTGTGCCCGCCACGCTCGATCAGCGCGAGGGTCTCCGCCTGCATGGTGATGTGGCCGGTCGCGACGGCACGGCGATGGGTTGCCGGCTTGTCGCCGACGTCGACCATGCGTGCGTTGCCGGCGGCGTCCAGATGAGTCAGTTCGCTCATGGGGGGATCCTGAAGGTGCTGCCGCGGTAGGGTAAACTTAAATTCGAACGAGCGGCTAAAACCGCGGTAACGCAAGGGAAATCATGACGATCAAGGTGCGATTCTTCGCCAGTCTCGCCGAGCGCGTCGGGCGCCGCGAAGCCGAGTGCGCGCATGTCGACGGCCTGACCGTGGCCGATGTCTGGCGTCAAATCACCGGGCAGGACAGCATGCCCGACGAAGTGCTGAGCGCGGTCAACCATGCCTACAGTGAGCATGCCACGCCGCTTGCCGACGACGACGAGGTCGCCTACTTCCCGCCGGTGACGGGCGGCTGAGCATGAAGATCCTGGTCACGCCGGCGCCGTTCGATCCCCTCGACGAGCTGCGTGCGTTCGAGACCGCGCTCGGCGAGCGCCGCCGGCAGATCGGCGCGGCCGCGACCTTCGTCGGCTCGATGCGCGACTTCAATGACGGCAGCGCGGTCGAGTCGATGGTGCTCGAACACTACCCCGGGATGACCGAGCAGCACCTCGAACGCATCGCCGAGGAGGCCCAGGCGCGCTGGCAGCTCGACGACGTGCTGGTCGTGCACCGCGTGGGCGAGGTGCACCCGGGCGACGCCATCGTGCTGGTCGCGGTGTGGTCGGCGCACCGCGCACACGCCTTCGAGTCCTGCCGTCACATCATGGAGGATCTCAAGTCGCGCGCGCCGTTCTGGAAACAGGAGCGCACGGCCAGCGGACAGCGCTGGGTAAGCGGCAACACGCCCGGCTCGAGCGACGAATTCCCCAACTGAACGCCCGCACACGGAGACCACTAGACCATGCAGATCAGGGTGCTCGGTTCGGCCGCGGGTGGCGGCTATCCGCAATGGAACTGCAACCATCCCAACAGCGCGCGGGCGCGCTCGGGTGACGCCAATGCGCCGCGGCGCACGCAATCCTCGATCGCGGTCAGTGCCGACGGTATCGACTGGATCCTGTTCAATGCCTCGCCCGATCTGCGCCAGCAGATCAACGACAACGACATCCTGCATCCGCGCCAGGGCCTGCGCGACAGCCCGATCAAGGCGGTGGTGCTGACCAACGCCGATGTCGACCACGTCGCCGGCCTGCTCAACCTGCGCGAATCGCAGCCCCTGAACATCTATGGCACGCAGCGGGTGCTCTCGGTGCTCGCCGCCAACTCGATCTTCAACGTACTCAATCCCGACTTCGTGCAGCGCCTGCCACTCGAACTCGACCAGCCGTGCGCGATAACCCGGCCAGACGGCACGGCGACGGCCATCACGGTGACGCCGTTCGCGGTGCCGGGCAAGGTCGCGCTGTGGCTCGAGGACCAGTCCGCCGGCGACAACTTCGGCACCGTCGACGAGGACACCATCGCGCTCGAGGTGACGGACGCCGCCGGTGCGCGGTTCTTCTACCTCCCCGCCTGCGCGCGTATGACCGATGCGCTTGCGGACCGCATCCGCGGCGCCGCACTCGTGTTCTTCGATGGCACGCTGTGGCGGGACGACGAGATGGTGCGTGACGGCGTCGGCGTGAAGACCGGCCAGCGCATGGGCCACATGAGCGTGTCGGGCGAGGACGGCACCATCGCCGCGCTTGCCGGTCTCGATATAGCGCGCAAGGTGTTCATCCACATCAACACCACCAATCCCATTCTCATCGCCGACACGTCCGAGCGGCGCATGGTCGAAGAGGCGGGCTGGGAAGTCTCCTACGACGGCATGGCGCTCGCGCTGTGACGCCGAGCCGAGTGCATGGCTCGTCGCTGCGCCAGGGATTGGCACGTCCGGCGAATCTGCCACGTCAGCACTGACGGCCCTCTACAGCGAGGCATGACCTGGCCGGTGCAGCGGGACGTCCGGCACGCGTGAGTGCTGAGGGACAGCCCGGTGATCGGCGGCCGTGGTGCGCGGCGCGGGCCAGGCCGCCGTCCGCGCCAGTCATTCGATTCTCCGCATGGGCCGAGCAAGTCGGCGTCTCCGGCGGCACATGACACTCGACGCGAAGCGAGCGGGTCTGCGCGGCCGGCAGACGTCGCTGGTCGCAGGCGACATCATTTCGCCAACGCTGATTCTTCAGTTGTATGCCGTTCCTGCCGTTAGCCGTGGTGACCCTGACCAGGTGCCGGTACGCCCGCCGGGCACTGTAGTGAACATGGAGGTGGCCCATGCGCGACGAGATTTTTCTCGAAGATTCAGACCATAACGATGCGTTGAGAAAGCTCGAACGCCACCAGGACGCTCCTGACGGCAAGCTGCCAGGTACGGAGGAAGAACTGTCCAAGCAGTTCATCCACACCGGTGGTGAGCGCGACGGTGCTGCGGATCCTCTGTTGTCCGCGGGCTCTGCCGACAACCATGGTGCAGCGTTCGATGGCGTAGCGTCAGCCACGCGAGAGGACGCGGGCGAAGCATCGTCGCAGGCGCTGCAGGGCAGCGGCGGTTCCGCAACCGCGGTCGGCAACACGGACGCGGCCGACGTCAGTGACGAGCGCGAATCGCCCTTGAGTGCGCATCCCGCCGCGAGCGAGCCCGCCCGTGACGACCTCGAACGGCAGGAACGGCCGGCACCGGCGGGCGAGAGCCGTGATGAGCTCGTCCGCTCATCGAGTGGTCACGACGGAGAGCCCGCGGGGATGCCACCGGGAAAGGAGCCGTTCGGCGACGCCGCCAACGACGCCAGCGATGGCGCGGATTTCGCGACCGTGGACGTCATGGCCAGGGCCTACGCGGCAGCCGCGGAGGGGGCCGAGCCGCCTGTCGATGGCCCGCAGCCAGGGGCCCTGGAGCATGGCGAAGGCGCTGGCCCATCGACACCCACGGGGGCGGATTCTGACGCCAGCGCAGCGGCGCCCGGTGGCTCGCCCTCGATGCACGAGCCGCGCGCAGCTGAGGCGCCCGCAGCACCGACCAGTGCGGAGGGTGTCACCGAGCCCGAAGCCGAGCCCGAAGCCGAGCCCGAAGCCGGTGATCTTGGTGGCGAGGCAGTGACGACCGGCGAAGAGCCGCCGGGAGCGAACGTGATCATGGGCACGGGCGCGAACGACACCCTGGCCGGGACTGACGGCGCCGACGAGATACTCGGCTTGCACGGGCACGACAGGATCAGCGCGGGCGGTGGCGGTGATCGGATCATCGGCGGCAAGCACAACGACACGCTCGACGGCGGCGAGGGCAGCGACACCTACGTGGTGGGTCGCGGCGACGGTTACGACAGCTACCGGGATACGGGTGCGACCGGCACCGATCGCATCGTGGCCAGCGAGGACGGCGTCGCCATCGGGATGAACCGGGTGTTCGATGCGGATTCCGGCATCGAGGCCATTTCGGCCGGTGGCCACGAGGACGTCAGCATCGTCGGCACGGGTGCGAACGACCAGCTCGACTTCTCGGCGGTGAAGCTCGACGGCATCACGTCGATTGACGGCGGCCAGGGACATGACCGCATCACGGGCTCGGCCGGCGACGATGTCATCCGCGGTGGCGAACACAACGATGTACTCGACGGCGGTGACGGCAACGATTTCCTGGACGGCGGTAGCGGGAACGACATTCTGCGCGGCGGCGAGGGGGACGATCTGTTCGTTTTCGCCGCCGGTGACGGCCATGACCAGGTCGACGGCGGCGCGGGTTGGGCCGACGTGCTGCAGCTGTCGGGCGACCCCGGCAACGATGGCGAACTACCCTGGTCGATTGAGATCAATGGCGAGGATGTCGCCATCGAACTCGCTGACAAAGCTCTCGACATCGATGCCGGGGCGAGCGGCCTGGTTACCTTCGAGGATGGCAGCTCAATCGCTTTTGAAGGAATTGAGCGCATCGAATGGTAACCAGCACAGTTCTCGAAACGACATGATGGCCGTGATCGGTCGTGCGATCGTTTCTGTTGCGGTCCTCGCCCATGGAATCAAGTTGACCGCGACGCGGTCGATAGCCCTCTGCAGTTGAACCCGTCACGGTCCGAGCACACGGTCGCGGGAGCCATCGGGACGCGGGTCACCGGCGCGTCCCGGATGCACGGTGACCCAAGGAGGGCGATTTGGACACGGCTACGCAGCATGCGGCAGGCACGTCCGTGCGGCCAGGGAAGTGCCGAGGTGCGGAGTCACTGAGGCTCCCCGGGACATGGAAGCGCCCGGATGTCGTCATCGCATCGATACTCATCAACGTGCTGGCGCTCGTCATGCCGATCGTGATCCTGCAGACCTACGATCGAATCTTGCCGAACGAGGCACATGGGACGTTTGCAGTGCTGCTGGGTGTGCTCGTAATCGTCGCACTCTTCGACGCCTGCTTGCGTATCGTGCGTGCGGCAATCCTCCACTGGGATGGCGCACGCTACGAGCACCGCGAGAGCAGCAACCTCGTTCGTCACATGTTGCGGTCGGATCTCATTGCCTTCAATGCCCAGCCGGCCGGTTACTATCTCGACAAGATCCAGGAACTCGACAAGGTCCGAGAACACTACTCCGGGCAGTCCGTGCTGCTGTTCGTGGACCTCCCATTCGTCTTCCTGTTCCTCGTCCTCATCGCCGCGTTCTCAGGCCTCATGGTGATGATTCCACTGGGGTTCATCGCGATATTCATGCTCGTATCTTCGCGCATGGGTTATCGCCTGCGTGAAGCCATCGACCGCCAGTCGACTATGGATCAGCGGCGCCAGAACTTCCTGATCGAGGTTCTCGGCGGGCTGCACACGGTCAAGTCCATGGCGATGGAGTCAGCAATGCTGCGGCGCTACGAACGCCTTCAGTTGCAGTCGGCCGAGAGCGTCTACGAGCTCAGCCGTGTCAATGCGATAGTCGCGGGAATCGGCGCCAACTTCTCGCAGATCATGATGGTGACCTTCGTCGCGATAGGCAGTGTCGCGGTGGTCAATAACGAAATGACGATCGGTGCGCTTGCCGCCGGCACCATGCTGTGCGGTCGGGTTCTGCAGCCGACATTGAAGGCCATGGCATTGTGGACGCAAACAGAAGGCGTTCGTCTTGCGCGGGAGAAGACAGAAGAGATCCTGAACCTCCCACACGAGGCTGTCGACGAGGGCCGTGATCGAACTCGCATCGAAGGGCGCATCACGCTCGACGGAATCCACTTCCGACACGAGGGATCGGGCCGCGAACTGCTATCCGGAATCGACCTGGACGTGAAGCCGGGCGAGTGGATCGGGATCACCGGGCCCAATGGCGCGGGTAAGTCCACTCTCTTGAAATTGATCATGGGATTCATATCACCTACCAGCGGCTCCGTTGCAGTCGATGGGATCGATATCCATGAACTCGACCGGTCGGCGATTCGCGCACAGATCGGCTATATGCCGCAGCGCGGAATGATGTTCGAGGGCACCATCCTCGAGAACATGACGATGTTCCGTGAAGGCTGGGCCATCGACGAAGCAATCGAGATCTCACGTGCCATCGGCCTGGACCAGGCCATCCGCGCGATGCCGCAAGGGCTGGATACGCGCATCGGCGGCGCCATGAGCGACAGCCTGTCAGGTGGCATGCGCAACAGGATCATGATTGTGCGGGCGCTGCTGGGCCACCCTTCCGTGCTGCTGTTCGACGACGCCAACGCCGGTTTCGATATGCCAAACGACGCGGCCCTGGCGCGATTCCTGCGCACGTACAAAGGAACGCGCACGATGATCCTGGTCTCGCATCGCCCATCCATGCTGAACATGTGCGACCGCGCCTTCGAACTGGTCGATGGGCGCCTGCAGGCGATCGAGACGACCCGGACTGGCAGGCACGCTGTCGCGGCCCCGGCGGGGTGATGGGTGAGCCAATGAAGACTACCCACGACGCCGCCCCTGCCGTCCTCTCTGAACGCTTGTGCGAGCACCTGCGTAACCGCGATTTCGAGTCGTTCGCGGGCGAGGCGCCGTGCGCCGCGATGCTGCTGCCGCTGCTCGATGCGCTGGGCTGGCGCCACGATCCGCGGCGCCTCATCGAGGCCTTGCCGCATTTCCAGGACACCTTCGACGCGGTCGAATTGCGCGCAGTGATGTCGGCGCTCGGCTTCGCGAGTAGCGCGACCGGCACGCCCCCGGGCGCGATCAATCCCGATCTCATGCCGTGCATATTCATTGCCGAACGTGGCAAGACCATCCTGGGGGTGGCGGGTACGGACGGGGCTGTCGCGTGGTTCGATGGCGTTCGGTGGTACGACGATTTCAGTCGGTGGCAGGGGCTGCGCGGCGCGACCTACGTGTTCACGAATGCTCGCGCGAACAATCCCGTCCAGGAAACCGCGAACCGCTTGCCGTGGTTCGAGCGCCAGATGCGGCGCTTCTGGCCGCTGGTTGGCAACCTCGTCGTGGTGACGTTGATGCTCAACGTGGTAGCCGTGCTCACACCGCTGTTCGTGATGCTCGTGTACGACAAGATCATCGGAACAAAGACGCTCGACGCGCTGCCGTACTTCGTCGGAGGGATCGGTTTCGCCCTGGCCTGCGAACTCGCGCTCAGGCAACTCCGCGCGCGTACCCTGGGGCTCGTTGCGGCGCGACTGGACTATGCCATTGGTACCGCCACGTTCGAACGCTTGCTGCAGCTTGCGCCGATCATGACGGAACGGTCTTCGATCACGGCGCAGCTTAGCAAGCTCAAGCAGTTTGATGCCATTCGCGATTTCATGACGGGGAGTAACGCAACCACCATGCTGGAGTTGCCGTTCGTGTTGCTCTCGCTCGCGCTGATCGCGGTGCTCGGTGGGGCCATCATCGTCATTCCCGTGGCGATGATTGTCGTGTACCTGCTGTTCGCCCTGGCGTGGGCCCCCCGCGTGAAACGTCAGCTTGCCGAGTCGAATGCGTCGCGCGCCGCAAGGCAGCAGTTCATGATGGAGACGGTTTCCGGCATGAGCGAGTTCAAGGCACTCGGCATGGAGCGCGACTGGGAGACGCGATTCCGGGAGCTGTCGTCGTCCGCCATGGTGGCCTGGTACAAGGTCGGGGTCAGCCAGGCGGTCGTGCAGACCGTTGCACAGACGGTGATGATGCTGGCCGGCGTCGGGGTGCTCGCCGCCGGCGCCTACGCCGTGATGGCGGGAACCATGACGGTGGGTGCGCTCATTGCGGTGATGGCGCTGGTGTGGCGTGTGCTGGGGCCGCTCCAGGGCGCCTTCCTGTCCTGTATGCGGATGGGGCAGATTGCCGGTGGTGTCCGCCAGATCAACCAGATGATGAAGCTGGACGTGGAGAACCTCGACAGCAACTCACACCTGCTGCTGCCGCGGATGGTCGGGGCGGTTCGTTTCGACCGGATAAGCTACCGCTACGGCCCGGACAAGAACCCGGCGTTGATGGGGGTGAGTTTCAACATCAGCCCGGGCGAATTCGTCGTGGTCATCGGCGAGAACGGTTCGGGCAAATCGACGCTCCTGAAGCTCATCGCCGGCATGTACCAGGCGCAGGCGGGCGCCATCTCCATCGACGGCATCGACAGCCGCCAGTTCAACCCGGTCGACCTCAGGCGCGCGATCGCCTACGTGCCCCAGAAGCCGACCCTGTTCCACGGCACGATTGCGCAGAATCTGCGCCTCAAGGATCCGCTCGCCACCGAGGCCGACATCGAGTGTGCGCTCGCGGCGGCAGGTATTCTGGATGCCGTCAATGCGCTGCCGAACGGAATCGCCACGCGGATCGGCGATGCACGCACCGGGCAGTTGCCGACAGCGCTCATTCAAGGTTTGTGCCTGGCCCGCGCGTTTCTGGGCGACTCCCCGATACTGCTCCTGGACGAGCCCGGCTCGAGCCTCGATTTGACCGCCGACCAGAACCTGATGCGGCAGTTGGAGCGCATCCGTGGGCGCAAGACCATCATCATGACCTCGCACCGGCCGAGTCATATCCGTCGTGCCGACAAAGTCATGTATATCCACAACGGCTCCCTGGTGCACGTGGGAGGGGCTGATGCCTGCCTCGAGATCATGCACAAGCAGGCGGGCAGGGGGGCGGCCAGCGGCGATCGCGCACCGTTGCCGGCAACCGTTGTCGCATAGTTTGGCTGACAGGCTGGTGAAAAGCGTCGCGAGGCGTGCGGCCTGCGAGGCGCGTGCGAGCCGGGGATCGGCGTTTATGTGGATAAATGACGACCGCAGGCGAGTGCGCAACGCCGCAGACAGTGCCCGCAGTGGTTTTTCACCAGCCTGCTAACGGAGTATCGCCGATGGACCGCGAACACAACTCGAATCGGGCGCAGCCTGCCCACCCGCACGCGCGCGCCCGGTACCTTGCCGAGTCGATACGTCTCGAGGAAGTCGATGTCGCCTGGTCGCTGAAGGGCACCGTGTACCTGGGTCTGCTCTTCACCGTTGGCGCCATCGTGTGGGCAGCGCTCACGCAGATCACGGAAATAGCCATCGCGCCAGGCGAGGTCGTGCCTGCTGGATTGAATCACAAGGTTCAGCACCTCGAGGGAGGGATCGTGGAGGAGATAGCCGTACGCAACGGGGACGAGGTCGAGCCGGGACAGCTCCTCGTCCGGATTGCGTCGGCTTCACCGGGTTCCGAGCTCGAGCAAGCAGAGGTGCGCCGTGCTGCACTCGCCCTGAACGCCGAGCGCATCGCGGCCCTGCTCGAGGGTCGTGACGCCGATTTTTCGCCATTCGAAAGCGATTATCCGGGGCTGACAGCCGGCCAGCGCAAGGCGCTGGCGGCGCAGCGAGAGAGCTTCGACGAGCAGCGCCGTGCGGCACGCGCGCAAATTGACCAGCGACGCGACGAAATGAACCAGCTTGCCAACGAGCGCCGTGCGCGCGCGGCCGAAGTCGACGTCCTGCGCGAGCAACTTGCGATGCGCGAGGCAGTCGCGAGCAACGGGCAGTTGGCGCGTGACGAGGTGCTGACGCTGCGCGCGAGCCTTCTCGAGCGCGAAACGAAGCTGAGCACGGCCCGAGATGGCATCAGCGTGGCGGCCGCGGCGATCAAGGAAGCGCAGATTCGCGTAAAGGAGATCGAGAGCCGGTTTCGCGAGACATTGCAGCTCGAGGCGAGCGAGACGGCGGCGCAACTGACCGAGATCGAGGCGACCCTGGCGCGCCTCAGCGACCGCGTCGCGAGGACCGACGTCGTCGCGCCGGTCAGGGGAATCGTGAACAATCTCGTGGTCAACGCGAGGTATAGCGTCATCGAGCCCGCTGCGACGATCATGGAGATCGTGCCGACTGACGACAAGGTGATGGTGGAGTCGCGGGTGTCGCCGCATGACATCGGTCACCTGGAAACCGGGCTACCGGTCGAAGTCGAGATCTCGACCTACGACACGACGCGCTACGGCACGGCGTCCGGTACCTTGCGTCACCTCTCGGCATCGACCTACCTCGACGAGAATCGCGAGCCCTACTACCGCGCGGAAATCGAGCTGGTCGAGGCCCACCTCGAGTGGGATGGCCGTATGCACCGCATCATTCCCGGCATGCGTGTCGAGGCGGACATCATCACGGGCCGGAAGTCGGTGCTCGATTACCTGTTGAAGCCGGTCTATCGCGGCTTCCAGTCCGCCTTTCACGAGCGCTAGCAGTCCGTCGGACGCAGGCGGTCGTAGCGATCATGGCGGGCGAGCGGCGCAGTAGATTGCATCCGAGTCCGACAGGCTGCCAGGCCATGGCCCGGCGCTGGCACGCGCGGTTTGTCGCCGCGACCGGCTCGCGCTTCGATGTGCCGATTACAATCGGCCCAGGAAGGGCTGCACCACGACGTCCTCCCCGGCAGCGACGCCATCGCTCCCGATCGGCAGTACGATGAAGCAATCGGCCCGCGACATCGAGTGCAGGATGCCCGAGCCCTGGTCCCCGGTCGGGGTTACCTCGAGTTCGCCGTCCGCGCCGCGCCCGAGGATGCCGCGCTGGAATTCCATGCGGCCGGGACGCTTCTTCAGGCGCTCGGTGGTCCGCGCGCGGATGGTCAGTGTGACCTGCTGCCGGCCGCCGCCCATCTGGCGCAGGGCGGGCGCGACGAACTGGCTGAAAGTCACCATCACCGAGACCGGATTGCCCGGCAGGCCGAAGAAGCGCGCTGCGCCGATGGTGCCGAAGGCCAGCGGGCGCCCGGGCTTCATGGCGACTTTCCAGAAGCGTACTTCGCCAATCGCGGCGAGGACTTCCTTGATGTAATCGGCCTCGCCGACCGATACACCGCCCGAGGTGATGACGACGTCGGCGAGCGCTGCGGCCTCGCGCAAGGCTGCTTCGACCGCATCGCGACGGTCACGGACCACGCCCAGATCGATCACCTCGACGCCCATTTCGTGCAGCATGCCGTGCAGGGTGTAGCGATTGCTGTCGTAGATCTCGCCGCGTCCGAGTGGTTCGCCGATCGAACGCAGCTCGTCACCGGTGGAGAAATAGGCAACGCGCACACGCCGGCGTACGCTGACCTCGCCGATGCCGAGCGAAGCGACGAGGCCGAGTTCGGCCGGGCCGAGTCGATGGCCGCGTTCGAGCACGCGGTCGCCGCGCTCGAGATCCTCGCCGGCGGCGCGCACGTTCTGTCCCCGCTTGTGCGCACCGTCGAACTCGATGACGTCGCCGTCGCGCACCACGTGTTCCTGCATGACGACGAGGTCCGCTCCGTCCGGCATGGCGGCACCGGTCATGATGCGCACCGCGGTGCCGGGTGCGACGCTGCCATCGAAGGGCCGCCCGGCGAAGGCATCGCCGATCACGCTGACGCGCGCAGTGCCGCGCTTCGGTAAGTCGTCGCTACGTAGCGCGTAGCCGTCCATCGCCGAGTTGGTGTGCTGGGGTACGTCGACCGGCGAGTCGATGGGGGCGGCGAGGATGCGTCCCAGCGCCGCGCGCAGGTGGACGCGCTCGCTGCCGGTGACTTCGGGGCAATGCGCGAGGATGCGCGCGAGCGCCTCGTCGGTGTCGAGGGAGGTGCTGTCGAAATCGTCCTGGCAGCTCGGGTCGCGGGTCAGCATCGCGTCATTATGCGGTTGCGCGCCCGTGCCGCAAGTGCAACCGCCGCACGTGTTCGCACACGAAGGCAGTGATGGCGACGAGGTCGGCGAGGGCGAAGACCGGTATACCTACCGCGGGTAGCGGCGTGGCGTCGCTCGCCAGTGCGATGACGCTCGTATCGCTCGTGCACAGCGGCGCCAGTGCATGCTCGACCCGGTGGACTTCGAGCCGCGAGATGGCGGTACGCCGGAAGCCCTCCACCAGCACGAGGTCGAGAGACGCGAGGTCCATCGCGTCGAGCAGGGCGTCCAGTGGCGCATCGGTAGCGTCACCGTGCTCGGTCATCAGCACCCAGCGGCCGCGCCCCGACAGCATCACCTGTGTGGCGCCGGCTGCACGCAGGCGCTGGCTGTCCTTGCCAGGGCGATCGACGTCGAAATCGTGATGGCTGTGCTTGATGCAGCCGACGCGCAGGCCGCGTGCGCTGAGGTGCGGGATCAGCGCGGTGAGCAGCGTGGTCTTGCCACCGCCACTGGTCGCGATGACGCCGAGCAGCGGCACGCCGCCGACGCTCTCGAGCAGGTGGGATTCAGGCGTCATCGGCGAGGCGTCGGCCGGCGCGCGCCAGTTCGTCCGGCGTATTGATGTTGATGAAAGCCTCGGCGTCGCTGCTGAAATCGACTTCGACCAGGTGGTGCCGGCGCAGCCAGGTGTCGATCTTGCGTCCGCCATCGTCGAGGTAGGCAGCGAGCGAGCCTGCGAGCCTGACGTCGTACAGCGCGAACACCGGTTGCAGGCGGTCGTCGGTCGCGACCACCGCGATGTCGGCCGCTGCCGCGACCAGCGGTTCGAGCAGTCGCGCGACGAGGTCGTGCGGCAGAAAGGGGCTGTCGCAGGCGGCGGTGACGACGTAGCGAGTGGTCGCGCGGCGCAGTGCGCCGAGGCAGCCGGCGAGCGGGCCGGCATAGTCGTCGCGTGCGTCGTCGAACACCGGAAGACCGAAGCCCGCATAGGTGGCGAGGTTGCGGTTGGCGCTGATCACTAACGCGCTAACCTGTGGGCGCAGGCGCCCGATCACGTGCGATACGAGCGGGCGGCCGCCGAGTTCGACGAGCCCCTTGTCGCGGCCGCCCAGGCGGCGCCCCTCGCCGCCGGCGAGCACGCAACCGGTCACGCAGGCGTTACCGCTCACGGGCGCTCGGTCCCGGGCGAAGCGGCGTCTCGATGCAGCGGGATGACGTCGGCGCCGTTCGACGCCGGCACCGCGCACAGGCGCCCATTGCTGAGCGCCAGGCGTTGATCGCACAGTGCGTCGATCGCGCCGTGATCGTGGGTCGCGAATACCACGCTCGATCCGGCCTGCCTGAGATCTTCGATCATGGCGTGCGTGCGCCGGCGGCTGTCGGCGTCCATGTTGGCCGTGATTTCGTCGAGCAGCAGGAGGCTCGGCGCGAGGATGCGCGCGCGGGTCAGTGCGACGCGCTGCTGCTCGCCGGTCGAGAGCCGGCGTGCGGGGCGATGCACCAGGTGATCGAGCTCGGCCCAGGCCAGCATGTCGCGGATCTCGATGCGCCGCTGGGCGACGTCGCGACCGCGTTGCTTGAGACCATAGGCGACGTTGTCCTCCACGGTGCCATCGAACATGTAGGGGCTCTGGTGCAGGTAGACGTGGCGGCCGCGGCAGAAGCGGGCTGCCTGCAGCGGCGCCATGGGTGAGCCGAGACAGCGGAAGACGCCGCGCGTGGCGACCAGCAGGCCGGCCAGGATCTTGAGCAGGGTGGTCTTGCCCGAACCGTTGTCACCGACCAGCAGCACCGCCTCGCCGCGCGCGATGGCGAGATGGCGCAGGTCGAGCACCTCGTGTGCGCCGAAGGCGAAGCCGAGTTCGCTGACCTCGACCAGCGGCGTGCCCGGCTCGCGCGTCACCGTGCGACCTCGCCAGAGCCCTGCGCATAGCCGAGCCCGAAATTGAGCACGAGGGCGAAGGCGAGCAGCACGATGCCGAGCGCGATGCCCTGCGCAAACTCGCCCTTGCTGGTCTCCAGTGCAATGGCGGTGGGGATGTTGCGGGTGTGGTAGAGGATGTTGCCGCCGACCATCATCGAGCTGCCGACTTCGGCGATGATGCGGCCAAAAGCCGCGATGACGGCGGCGAGCAGCCCGAAGCGCACCTCGTACATGACCGTGCGCATGGCGCGCCAGCGGTTGGCGCCGAGCGTCAGGGCGGTTTCCCAGGCGCGCTGATCCCCCGACTGCAGCGCGGCATGCGCCATGGCGACGAGCAGTGGCAGGCACAACAGGACCTGCCCGATGATCATCGCGCCCTGGGTGAACAGGAGATGCAGGCTGCCGAGCGGTCCACTGCGCGAGAGCAGCAGGTAGACGGTGAGGCCGACGACGACGGCCGGTACCGCCATCAGTGTGTTGACGGTAGTGACGAGCACGCGACGACCGGGGAAACGCAGGTAGGCGAGTGCGAAGGCGACGAGCAGGGCGAGCGGCGCCGCGATCGCAATGGCGCGCAGCGACACCGCGAACGATACGCCGATGATCGACCACAGCACCGTGTCGCCGCTGACGAGCAGGTGCAGGGCCTGCACACTGGCCGCGGTGAGCTCGTTCAATTGGCGCGCCTCCGCGCGCCCGGCGCTTTCGACACGGGCCGGAAAACTGCCACGCAGCGCACTGCGGGCGGCACGGGTTCAGCCCCCGGTATGGCTCATGTGGCGGAAGATCAGCGGCTGCTCATTGAGATTGAAGTCGTGCCCGAGCGGCTTGATCGCCATGCTGTCCACGATGGCCTGCTTGAGCCGGTCGAGATCCCCCGGATGCGCGCGCAGCACCTGGCGCAGGTCGGTCGAGTGCTCCTGGCCGAGACACAGCAGCAGGCGACCCTCCGCAGTCAGCCGCACGCGGTTGCAGTCGCCGCAGAAATTGTGGCTGTGTGGCGAGATGAAGCCGATGCGGCTGTCGGAGTCCGGCATGCGGAAGTACTTCGACGGTCCGCCGGTGCTCTCGGTCGTCGGCAGCAGCGGGTAGCGCCGCTCGATGTCGGCGCGGATGTCGTCGCTCGAGTAGTAGGCCTCGGCGCGGTCGTGATCGCCAATCACGCCGAGCGGCATCTCCTCGATGAAGGACAGGTCGAGGCCCTGCTCGCGGGCGAACTCGACCAGCGGCAGTACCTCGTCCTCGTTGCGATTGCGCAGGATCACGGCGTTCAGCTTGATGCGTTCGAAGCCGGCCGCCTGCGCCGCCTCGATGCCGGCGAGGACGCGATCGAGCCTGCCGACGCGCGTGATGCGCCGGAAGCGTTCCGGGTCGAGCGAATCCAGGCTGATGTTGATGCGGCGTACACCCGCCGCGCGCAAGGGTGCGGCCAGCTTGACCAGCTGCGAGCCGTTGGTGGTGAGCACGAGCTCGTCGAGCCCCGGCAGCCGGCCGAGATCGCCGAACAGCTTGATGACGTTGTTGCGCACCAGCGGCTCGCCGCCGGTGATGCGAATCTTGCGCACGCCGAGCTCGGTGAAGGCACGGCCGACCGCGGCGAGCTCCTCGAGGGTGAGGATGCGCGCGCGCGGCAGGAAGGTCATGTCCTCGTCCATGCAGTACACGCAGCGGAAATCGCAGCGGTCGGTGACGGAGATGCGCACGTAGCTCACGACGCGGCCGAAGCGGTCGACGAGCTGGGACGGGAAGCGGGCGTTTGCTGTCATCGGTCGGAACTGGGAATCAACGCTTTCCGGAACACGAATGGTAACACGTTAATCCTGACCAAATTACTCGTTATTTCTGGGGAAACCACGGCGGCGTGGCCTTCACCAGTCCGCGTACGGATGTTCGACGAGACAGGCATTGTAATAACGCGGGTCATCGGAGACTTCCTCGCCCAGCCACCCGGGGCGCTCGAACGCTTCGTCGACGGCAGCAAGCTCGAGTTCGGCGACGACGAGGCCGGCATTGGTGCCCTCGAACTCGTCAATCTCCCAGGTGTGGCCGCCGTGCTCGACGAAATGGCGTACCTTGGACAGCGTGCGCGTGCCGCACAGCGTCGCCAGCATGGTCTCGGCGTCCGCGCGCGGGATGACGTAGTCGAACTCCAGGCGCTCCACGCCCAGGGTCGCGCCCTTGATGTTGAGGCGCGCCTCGTCGCCTTCCAGTCGCACGCGCACCGAGGCCGTCGCGTCGCCGCCGAGATAGCCCTGGTGCATGCGCACCGAGCGCGACACCGCGTCGCGCCACGTGGCATCGGCGAGCAGGAACTTGCGTTCGATTTCGATGCCCATGCGTCGTCGTGCATCCTCGTTCGTGGTGATCGCATGCCCGCGGCGGCGCGCTGCCGTCGCCAGGGCTGGCCTACGTATACAATGCGGCACCCGCGCCGGCAACGACGTGGCCACCTGCCGGGTATCGCCATGCCGAGTGAACTCTTCAACCGTCGCATCGCCACCATCGCCGTGCTCGGCTTCGCATCCGGGCTGCCGCTCGCACTGAGCGATTCGACCATGCAGGCCTGGCTGACCGAGGCGGGTGTCGACGTACGCGCGATCGGTCTGTTCTCCCTCGTGACCCTGCCCTACGTGCTGAAGTTCCTGTGGGCGCCGCTGCTCGACCGCTTCCAGCCCGGCTGGCCAGGGCGACGGCGCGACTGGATCCTCGTGACCCAGCTCGCCCTCATTGCCCTGCTCGCCGCGGCCGGGCTCGGCAACCTCGCCGATGGCGCGTTGTTCGTACTCGGCGCGGCGGCGTTTCTCATTGCGCTGTTGTCCGCGACCCAGGACATCGGCATCGACGCCTACCGTACCGAGGTGCTCGGTGAGCGCGAGCGCGGCTTCGGCGCCGCGGTAGCCACGACCGGTTATCGCCTCGCCATGCTGGTGTCGGGCGCGGGTGCACTGGTGATGGCCGATCGTATCGGCTTCGCGCGCACCTACCTCGTGATGGCCGCGATCCTCGCCGTCGGCGTGGTGGCCACGCTGCTCGGGCCGCGTGCGCCCGAGGACGTGCCGGCGCCACGCACGCTGGCCGAGGCGGTGACGGGCCCGCTGCGCGAGTTCTTCTCGCGCGACGGCGCGCTGCTGCTGCTCGCGCTGGTATTCCTGTACAAGCTCGGCGACGCCTTTGCCGGGCGTCTCACCACGACTTTCCTGCTGCGCGAACTCGGCTTCTCGCTGACCGACGTCGGCGCCGTCTACAAGGGGCTCGGCATGCTCGCCACCATTGCCGGAGCACTCTACGGCGGTGCACTGATGGTGCGTCTCGGGCTCTACCGGGCGCTGCTGCTGTTCGCCTGGCTGCAGGCGGTGACCAATCTCGGCTTCTGCCTGCTCGCCCTCGGGGACGGTGCGTGGCTCGCGATGGTTGGCGTGGTCGCGCTGGAGAACCTCTCGGGCGGCATGGGCACCGCGGCCTTCGTCGCACTGCTGATGACGATGTGCGATCGCCGCTACACCGCCACCCAGTACGCGCTGCTGACCGCCGGCGCGAGCCTCGGGCGCGTCTTTGCCGGTCCACCGTCAGGATTGCTCGTCGACGCGTTCGGTTGGGCGCCGTTCTTCGCCCTGACCTTCCTCATCGCGCTGCCGGCGATCTGGCTGCTGCGGCGTGAGCGCGCACGCGTCGAGGCGCTCGAGTCGGCCGCATGAACCTGGTGCGCCTGCGCTTTCCATCAGCGCGCCGCGTGGCCATCGTCAGCGATACCCACGGGGTGCTCGATGCGGACGTCGATGCTGCGCTCGCCGGCGCCGACCTGGTCGTCCACGCAGGCGATGTCGGCGGCCCGGCGGTCGTCACGGCCCTGATGCGCCACGCACCCCTGGCCGTGGTGGCAGGCAATAACGATACACCCGGCAAGTGGCCGCATACCGCCCACGCGCAGCTCGCGGCCTTGCCCGAAGCGCTCGATATCGCGCTGCCGGGTGGCAGCCTGGTCGTCGTGCATGGCCACCAGTGGCCGCGTGCGGGCACGCGGCATGCGAAACTGCGCGCACGCTGGCCGGCGGCGCGTGCCATCGTCTATGGACACAGCCACCGCCGCATCGTCGACAACGACCACGCGCCGTGGGTGCTCAACCCGGGCGCGGCCGGGCGCGCGCGGACCTACGGCGGCGCGTCCTGGCTCGGCCTCGCGGTCGACCGCGACTGCTGGCAGGTGGCGGAAGGCGAGTTCCCGCGTGACACGGGCGCGCGGCGCGCGGCAGTCAGCCGTATCAACGAGGAGGAGGGAAGATGAACGAGCAAGCGATCGCCGCAGGCACGCACGAACTCGACCGGCTCGAGCTGCTGGTCGTGGTCGACAACGAGACCGATACGCTGTCGAGCGTGGACGACGGGATCCCGCAGATCCCCGAGGCGGCACGGCTCGCTGCACGCATTCCGCCGGCCCGCCATCACGAGGGTCACCCGTGCACGACGGTGTTCGATCACCTGTGCTGCGCCTGTCACGGCTTCTCGGTGCTCGTGACCGGCACGCACGGCGAAGCGCGGCGCTCGATGCTGTTCGATGTCGGACCCTATGCCGACGTGTGGCTGGCCAACGCGGCGCGGCTCGGCGTCGATCTCGCGGCCATCGAGGTGGTGTTCCTGTCGCACTGGCACTGGGATCACAGCGGTGGCTTCCCGCCGGTGATCGCGGCGATTGCCGATGCGCGCCGGCAGGCCGGTGCGGCAGCGCCGTTGGTCGTCGATGTGCATCCCGATCGCCCCGATCAGCGCGGCGTACAGTTGCCCAGCGGCACCCTGATCATGTTGCCGGAGGAGCCCGGCTTCGCCGAGCTCGAAGCCGCCGGCGGGATCATCGCTCGCCACGCCGAGGCACACGCGCTGTGCGACGGCTTCTTCTACGCCAGCGGCGCCATTGCGCGGGTCACCGCCTACGAGACGGGACTCGCCGGGCATCACAGTTTCCACGGCGAAACCGCCATACCCGACCCCCTCATCATGGACGAGCGCTTCGTTGCCGCACGCGTGCGCGGGCGCGGCGTGACGGTACTCTCGGCATGTTCGCATGCCGGTATCGTCAACGCCTGTCTCGGTGCACAGACCGCCTTCCCGGGTGCGCCGATCGACGTCGTCCTGGGTGGCTATCATCTCGCCGGCAAGGTCATGGAAGAGCGCATCGACGACACCGTGCGCGACCTCGATGCCCGCATTGCACCGCGTATCGTGGCCCCTGGGCACTGCACCGGGTGGCGCGCGAAGAGCGCGCTCGCGCAGGCTTTCGCACCGGGCCGCTTTGCGCCGAGCGTGGTGGGCACGAGCTTCGATCTGCGCGCGGACTGAGCGCATCGCGGCACGACGCGTTAACAGGCTGGTGAAAAACTACTGCGGGCACGGTCTGCGGCGTTGCGCACTCGCCTGCGGTCCTCATTACATCCGCATAAACTCCGGTCCTCGGCTCGCACGCGCCTTGCAGCCCGCACGCCTCGCGACGTTTTTCACCAGCCTGTTAAGCCGCCAGCGGGCTCCGCGGCCACCCGTGCACGGTTGGCTTCGCGCACGGTCCCGTTCCGTGCTAGCGTGACCGTTCGCGCGCCGCGGGGGGCGCCGGCGGGCTCGGGGGTCCGCCGCGCAAGGCGCGCCACAACTACGAGGGGACGCACTATGGTCGGGGTCATTCTGCTCTACGTGGGCGCGGTGCTGCTGGTCAATGGCATGGGCGGCCTCGGCCGCGTCGATGGCCGTTCGATGGCGGTGATGAATTTCATGGTCGGCTCGCTCGCCCTGGTGGCGAGCCTGCTGCAGCTGATTCGGGCCCAGACGCCGGCCGATTTCTTCGGCGTCGCAACCTTCTTCCTGTTCACCTTCACCTACCTCTACGTTGCCGTCAGCATCTGGTTCGAACTCGACATGCGTGGCTTCGGCTGGTTCTGCTTCTTTGTCGCGCTGACTACCATTCCGTGCGCGCTCGTCACCTACCAGGCGGGCGACATGCGTTTCGGCACGTTCTGGCTGATCTGGGGCGTACTCTGGTACATGTTCTATCTTGCCAACGTGCCCGGGCGCGATTTCGGCCGCCTGCTGCCGTATACCACCATCAGTGTCGGCGTACTGACCTGCTGGATCCCGGGCCTGTTGATCCTGACCGAGAACTGGTAACGGGGAATGCGCCGCATGTTGTGGGGACTCGCCGTCGGTGTGCTCGTGGTGGTCGTCGCCTTTGCCGTACTCGGCTGGTGGTCGCGACAGATGGACGCGCGTGCCCCCGGCGTCGTCGATGGCGCTCTCGCGGCGTGCGCGGCAGCCCCCAACTGCGTGTGCAGCGAGGTGGCGCAGGCGGGCGACGCCACCCACCACGTGGCGCCGCTGGCACTACCGCCGGGTGCACCGGAGGCGCGCTGGGATGCCGTCGTCGCCGCCGTGCGCGACGCCGGTGGGCGTATCGTCAGCGAGCGCGACGGCTACCTGCACGCGGTGTTCCGCACGCCATTGTTCGGTTTCGCCGACGACGTCGAGCTGCGTCTCGACGGTGACGCGGTGCACTGGCGTTCGGCTTCGCGCGTCGGCCATTCCGATCTCGGCGCCAACCGGCGCCGCCTGGAGGCGCTGCGCGGGCGCATCAAGGCGGCCGTCAGCGCACGTTGAGCGCGTTCAGCGCCGGCGTTCAGCGGCCCTCAGAGCACCAGCCAGGCGATCGTGACGAGCACCGCCGTGCCGCCGGCGAGCCACAACCACAGCGAATTGCCGCCGCCGGCCAGCGGTTCGTCGACGGTCGCTGAGGGCGCCGCCCGCGCGCCGACCGCTGCCGCGTCGTCCCCGCCGCCGTCGGGCGATGCCACCAGCGTCTCGAAGTTGGTGAAGAACTCGGCCGCGGTCTTCTCCGCCGTGCGCTGGACCAGCGCGCCGCCGAGCTGCGCCAGCTTGCCGCCGATGTCCGCCTTGACTTCGTAGTGCAGGAGGGTTGCCGCGCCGTCCTCTTCGAGGCGCACGCTGGAACGCACCTTGGCGTGGCCGGCGGGGCCGCCGCGCCCCTCGCCGGTGAGCGTGTAGGATTCCGGCGGCACGATGTCCTCGAGTTGCACCTGGCCGTTGAAGCGCGCCTTCAGCGGGCCGACTTTGCTGGTGATGACGGCGGCGAATTCGGTCGGCGACTTCGCCTCGATCGACTCGCAGCCGGGAATCGCCTGTTGCAGCACCTCGACGTCGTTGAGCGCGGCGAACACGCGCTCGCGTGGGGCATTGATGCGGATCTGGTCTTTGAGCTCCACCGGTTGGAAGGTCCTCGCGGGTCGGGACGCCTTGCGGCGCGGTTACAGGGTGAGCGTGTCGGCGCCCTTGAGTGAGAGCATCGCGCGTGCCTCGTCGGGCGTGGCCACCTCGAGCGAGAGGCCGTCGAGCACTTCGCGCACCAGGCGCACCTGCTCGGCGGAATTCGCGGCCAGGCGTCCGGGTCCGGCCCACAGCGAATCCTCCAGACCCACGCGGATGTTGCCACCCATCGCGGCGGCCTGTGCGGCGACGGTGAGCTGGTGGCGACCGGCGCCGAGCACCGACCACACGTAATCGCCGCCGAGCAGGCGATCGGCCGTGCGCTTCATGTGCAGCACGTCCTCGGGGTGCGCACCGATGCCGCCCATGATGCCGAACACCGTCTGCACGAACAGCGGCGGTTTGACCTTGCCGGCATCGAGGTAATAGGCGAGGTTGTACAGGTGCGCCGTGTCGTAGCATTCGAACTCGAAGCGGATGCCGCGCGCATAACCGATGTCGAGGATGGTCTCGATGTCCTGGTAGGTGTTCTTGAATACCAGGTTGCGGCTGCCTTCGAGGTGCTCCACCTCCCAGTCGTGGCGGAAGCTCTGGAAGCGCTGGAGCATCGGGAACAGGCCGAAGTTCATCGAGCCCATGTTGAGCGAGGCGACTTCCGGCGCGAACTCTGCCGCCGGGCGCATGCGTTCCTCGACCGTCATGTACGGGCTGCCGCCGGTGGTGAGATTGATGACGGCATTGGTCCGTTCGAGGATCGGCGGCAGCAGTTCGCGGAACAGCGCCGGGTCCTGGCTCGGCTTGCCGGTATCCGGCTCGCGTGCGTGCAGGTGCAGAATGGCGGCGCCGGCTTCGACCGCCTCGATGGCGGCCTGTGCAATCTCACTCGGCGTCACCGGCAGTCCGGGTGACATCGACGGTGTATGGATGGCGCCGGTCGGCGCACAGGTGATGATGACCTTGCGCGGGCCCGCCATGTCAGCCGCGCGCCTCGCGGAGCAGCTTCCACAGCGTGCCGGGCCGCAGCGGCAGCTCGGTGATCTCGATGCCGAAGGGACTGAGCGCGTCGCACACGGCGTTGGTCAGCGCGCCCGGCACCGAACTCGGGCGGCCCTCTCCGATGCCGCGCGTACCGAGCGGCGTGTGCGGGCAGGGCGTCGGTGCATAGGTCACCTCGATGTCCGGCACGTCAGCGGCCGTGGCGAGCTTGTAGTGCTCGAAGTCGGCCGACATCTGCTGGCCCTGCTCGTCGTAGACGAACTCCTCGAACATCGCATTGGACAGCCCCTGCACGATAGCGCCGTGCATCTGGCCGTCGACGATGTTGGGATTGATCAGGGTGCCGACGTCCTCCGAGGTGACCCAGCGACGGATGCTGAAATTGCCCGAGTCGGCATCGACCTCGACGATGCAGCAGTCCGCGTTGAAGCAGATCATCGGCTTGGCCGCCTCGAAGAAGGCGGTGTGTTCGAGCCCGCCGACTTCGCCCTCGGGGAGGTTGATGGGGAACATGATGATGCGTTCGACCACCTCGGTGAATGGCTTTCGCTTGCTGTCGTCACCGAGGTAGACGATCTCGCCGTTGACGAACTCGAAGTGCTGCACGCTCGCTTCGAGCTGCAGGTCGTGAGCGAGGATACGGGTGATCTTGTCCTTCAGCTCGGCGCACGCCTTGGCCACCGCGCTGACGAAGTAGGAGCCGGCGCGTGCGCCGATCGAGCCCGAGCCGAACGGCGTGGTGCCGGTATCGCCGGTGGTCACGACGACGTCGCTCGGGCGGATGCCGAACAGCGCCGCGACGACCTGCGCGGTGGTGGTCTCGTGGCCCTGGCCGCCGGGGGCGTCGCCGCCGAACACGAGCACCTTGCCACGCGGGTCGAGGCGAACGGAGGCGGCGCCGTAGCCGGGCTGGTTCTCCATCGGCACCAGCAGTTCCGAGGCGACGCCGGAGAGTTCCACGCCGCAGCCGAAGCCGATACCGAGGTAGCGACCCTCGGCGCGCGCCTGCGCCTGTTCGGCGCGGAAGGCCGGCAGGTCGACGCGCTCCATCAGGTTGTCCCACACCTTCACGAAGTCGCCGGAGTCGTAGTATTCGCCGGTGACCGAGGTGTAGGGCAGGGTGGGCACGAGGTTCCTGCGGCGCAGCTCGGCGGGCTCCATGCCGAGGCGATGGGCGATCATGTCGATACCGCGCTCGAGTGCGAAACGCGTGGGGAAATGGCCGAAGGCACGCGAGGGCGTCAACGGCGCCTTGTTGGTGGTCGCGACGCGCAGCTGCACGTCGCCACGCTCCCACGTGTAAGCATTGGGTAGCTCGACGGCGCCGAGGAAGGGCATCACGAAACCCCAGTAGACGCCGGTGGTGCCGACACCGTTGTCGGCGACGCCGCGGTTGCGCAGCGCGAGCAGCTTGCCTTCCTTGCTCGCGGCGATCTCGAGGTCGTTGATCTGATCGCGTTCCTGGCCGACGTTCATCAGGCTCTCGTAGCGCGACTCGACCCAGCGCACCGGGCGCTTGAGCGTGCGCGCGGCGTGCGCGATGGCAAGGTTCTCGCGGTAGAACGGTGCCTTCACGCCGAAGCCGCCACCCTGGTCGCGCGGCGCCACCACGCGCACCTGCTCGGCCGGGATGTCGAGCAGGTCGGACAACGCGAGGCGGTCGATGTGCGGGCGCTGGGTGGTGATCCAGGCGGTCAGGCCGTCGCTGTCGTTCCAGTCGCACAGCACGCCGCGCGGTTCCATTGGCGTGATGCCGGTACGGTGGCAGCGGAAGCGCTGGCTCACGACGACGTCGGCGCGTTGGAAGATTTCCTCCACCGCGGCGGCATTGGCCGCCTGCTCTTCCGGCGTCTCGCCGCCGGTCAGCGTCATCGCGAAGATTTCGTTGCTGCCGTCTTCCTCGTGCACGAGCGGCGAGCCCTCGCCGAGCGCCTGCTCGGGGTCGAGCACCACCGGCAGTTCTTCGTAGTCGACGTAGACGCACTCGGCGGCATCGACCGCGACATACTTGTCGCGCGCGATGACCAGCGCGACCGGTTCGCCGTGGAACTTGACCTTGTCCACCGCGAGCGGCCAGAAGGTCGGGTAACGCGCGGGCAGGTTCGGCGTGACGACCGGCTGCGGCATCGACTTCACGTGCGCCTTCATCTCCTCGCCGGTGTACACCGCTACCACGCCTGCCATGGCGCGCGCCTCGCTGGTGTCGATGCCAGTGATGCGCGCATGCGCATACTCGCTGCGCACGAACACCGCGTGCAGCATGCCGGGCAGCACGATGTCGGCGAGGTAGCGACCCTGGCCGGTGACCAGGCGCAGGTCTTCCTTGCGCGCGAGGCGCGCACCGAGCCAGTCGGCACTGTTCTCCACGCTGCTCATGCGCTCACCCCGCTGGCGCCTTCGCGCATCTCGCGTGCCGCCTCGCGCACTGCGCGCACGATGTGCACGTAGCCGGTGCAGCGGCACAGGTTGCCGACCAGCCCCTCGCGAATCTCCTCGTCGCTGGGATCGGGATGGCGGGCGAGGAAGTCGCTCATGTTCATCAGGATGCCCGGCGTACAGAAGCCGCACTGCAGGCCATGATGGTTGCTGAAGGCGCGCTGCAGGGGCGTGAGGCCGTCGGCGCCGGCAAGACCTTCGACGGTGGTGACGGCGTGGCCGTCGGCCTGCACCGCGAGCATCAGGCAGCTCTTCACCGCCTCGCCATCGAGGTGCACGGTGCAGGCACCGCACACGCCTTCGTAGGTGCAGCCCACGTGGGTGCCGGTCAGCGCGAGCTTCTCGCGCAGGAAATCGACGAGCAGCATGCGCTCGGGCACGCTCTCCTCGTAGTCGGTGCCGTTGACGGTGACGGTGATCGTCTTCAACTTCGTCCCTCCCGTGGGCCGGTGGCAGGTGCGTCGCTCAGGGCGACGGCCGGTCGTTTGTTATGCTGCGCGTGCGCGTTCGAACGCCGTGCGCGTGACCGCGGCGCCCAGACTGCGAATGAGCTGGCGACGGTAGTCGGCATCGGCCGACTGGTCGCTGTGCGTCTCGACGCTGTCGGCGATGGCATCCATCGCGGCCGCGATGCTCGCAGCGTCGCCGGCCGTGCCGGTCAATGCCGCTTCACCGGCCGGCGCACGCTGGCAGCCGCCGGCGAGACCGGACAGCGCCACGCGCGCCGCGGCGCAGTTGCCATCGCCGTTCAGCGTGACCAGCACGCACACGCCGACCACCGGCAGCGCGTCGCGCACGAGGCCCCACTTGCGGTACGCGCTGCCGCTCTGTGCCGCCAGCCGTGACCAGCGCACGTCGAGCAGGATCTCGTCTTCGCGCCGCGCGGTCTCCAGCGGACCGAGGAAGAAGTCGTCGGCAGCGACCTCGCGGCTGCTGCCGTCGGCGCCGGCGAGGGCGAGGGTACCGCCGAGCGCCAGCACGACCGCCGGCATGCACGACGCTACGTAGTTCCAGCACACGCTGCCGCCGATGGTGCCGCGATTGCGCACCTGGCGGTCGCCGACGTGGCTCGCGGCGTCGCGCAGCGCGGCCAGCGCGCCGTCCAGCGAGGGGTCGTTCGCGATCTCGACGTAGCGCGTCAGCGCACCGATCCGCAGGCCTTCGCCGGCACGCGTGATGCCGCGGAGTTCGCCCAGGTCCTGCAGGTCGACGATACATCGCGGTCGCAACATGCGCGACTTGATCGCCTGCATCGCGCTCTGCCCCCCGGCAAGAAAGACCGCCTCGCCTTCCTCGTAACGTTCCAGCGCGGCAAGCGCCTCGGCGACCGTGCTCGGCCGCAGGTAATCCTCGATGGGCGACGGAAACATGTTTCTCCCCCTGTGCGTCGCGGCTGTGCCTCTCCCCCGGTCGGACTGCCAAGCGCGCTGTGACGTCTGGTGCAGTCCGCGCCGATTGTAGCACCGGCCCCATGGCGGTCCATTGTGGCCAACGGCTTGCGCGCGGACGGCTCGCGCGTCTCTAATGGAGAAGGTCGCACAGGGCCCGCAGCGGCACCGCGCGAGTGGCGCAGTGAATCACCGGCAGCTTACGGGGGGAAGCGTGAACTACACCATCGAATGCGTCGTCGACGCCGGCAACCATCTCGGCGAAGGACCGGTGTGGGACGTCGAGGAAGGAGTGCTCTACTGGGTCGACGGCACCGGCCGGCGCGTCGGCAATCCGGCAATCTGGCGGCTCGATCCGCGCACCGGCGAGACCCGCAACTGGAGCCTCGATCACGACGTCGGCGCGATGGCGCTGCGCCGTGGCGGCAACGCGGTGCTGGCGCTCGACGACGGCTTCTACTTCTTCGATTTCGACAGCGGGGCGCTCGAACTCATCCACGCCATCGAGCCGGAGCAGCCGCGCAGCCGCCTCAACGACGGCAAGGTCGACCGCCGCGGACGCTTCTTCGCCGGCGGCATGGACGACAAGGAGGAGCTGACCATCTGCGGCTTGTGGCGGCTCGATCCGGACCTGTCGGTGCACCGCGTGGACGAAGGCATCATCTGCTCGAACGGACCCTGCTGGAGCCCCGACGACCGCACGTTCTACTTCGCCGACACCTTCCAGCAGGTGATGTGGGCCTACGATTACGACCTCGACACCGGCACGGTGGCCAATCGTCGCGAGTTTGCGAGCACGCGGGAGGACGCCGGCTTCTTCGACGGCAGCACCGTCGATGCCGAGGGTTGCGTGTGGAACGCGCTGGTCATCGGCGGCGAACTCATTCGCTATACGCCGGACGGCGAGGTCGAGCGGCGCATCGGCATGCCGGTAAAGAACATCACGAGCATCAATTTCGGCGGCGAGAACCTCGACGAGATCTACGTCACCTCGATGGCACGCGTCAGCCACCCGGCCACGCACGCGCACTTCGCGCGCCAGGTGCGCCCGCAGTTCGGCGCCGGCAGCCTGTTCCGTATCCGTGGGCTGGGTATTCGCGGCGTGCCCGAACCGCGCTTCGGGGGGTAGGGATAAGCGGCGGCTGGCCGCCTACGCGCTGGCTGCACGGACCGCGGCGACCAGCGCGTCGACGTCCTCGGACGTGGTATCGAAGCTGGTCAGCCAGCGCGCGATGCCGCGCTCGGCGTCCCACACGTGGAACTCGAAACGCTCGGCAAGCGGCGTGATGGCCGCGGCCGGCAGGCGCGGGAAGAGCATGTTGACCTCGACCGGCACGGCAAAGCGAATCACCCCGTCGAGACCGGCGGCGGCGCGCCGGGCCATCGTGTTGGCGTGGGTAGCGAGTTCGCGCCACAGTTCGTCTTCGAGGTAGGCGCTGAACTGCGCGGCGAGGAAGCGCATCTTGGAGGCGAGCTGGGTCGACTGCTTGCGTGTCCAGGCGGCCGCGGCGCCGAGACGCGGGTCGAAGAACACCACCGCCTCGGCCCCGAGCAGGCCGTTCTTGGTGCCGCCGAACGACAGTACGTCGACGCCACAGCCGGGGCCGAGCGCGGCGAGTGACAGCCCGAGCGCGGCGGCGGCGTTGGCGAAGCGCGCGCCGTCGACGTGCACCCACCAGCCGTGCTCGTGGGCGAATGTGCAGAGCTCGCGCAGCTCGTCCGGCGTGTAGAGCGTGCCCCATTCGGTCGGCTGGGTCAGCGACAGTACCCGTGGCGGCGCGTGATGCACGCCGCGGCCCGGTGCCGTCCACGGTGCCAGCGCGGCCGGCGTGAGCTTGCCCTGGTGGCTCGGTACCGGAATCAGCTTGCCGCCGAGGAAGTGCTCCGGCGCGGCGCACTCGTCGTTCCAGATATGTGCGCAGTCGGTGCACAGCACCGCTTCGTGGCGCTGCGTGAGGGCGCCGAGCGCGACGACGTTGGCGCCGGTGCCGCCGAAACAGAACAGCACCTCGGCGTCGCAATCGAAGGCGCTGCGAACGGCCGCGATGGCGTCGGCAGTCCACGGGTCGTTGCCGTAGGCGAGGGCGTGGCCGCGGTTGGCGGCGGCGATCGCCTCGAGCACGCGCGGGTGCACGCCGGAGGCGTTGTCGCTGGCGAAGCCGCGCTGGGGCATATCGAGGGCGCCGTCCGCTGACGTCTCAGCGCGGCGCCGGCGTACGGCGCAGCGGTGGCGGTGTCGAGGGCGGGTGGTCGAGGCCGCGCGCGCTGAAGCCCCCGCCGGTATCACCCAGTGCACCGGCCGCGTTGCGTGGTGGTGTCGGGTACGTGCCGGCGCGCTCCTCGCGCTGTGACGGGCGCGGGTGCAGCCGGTCACCCGCGCCGGTCTCGCCGCCATGCCCGTGCGTCGCCCCGCGCGCGCGAGAGACATGCTCCTGCGGCCAGCCCGTGCCGCTGCGAATGCCGTAGCCGCGGTGCTCGGGGGGAGCGGGGCGGGTGTCGCCGCGGGTGCGCGAGGCCTCGGCCGCCGCCGCTGCGCTCGCCGCCGCGGTGGCGTCGCCGACCGTGTCGTCGGCGCCGCCGGTCAGCGTGGTCGCCGCGAGGGCGAGGACGAGCAGCGGGGCGCGGGCTGTCATCGCCGCGCCCCGTTCACGGCAGCCGCGCGACGCGGAAGCCGGTCTGGTCGTTGCCCTTGTCGGGACGGAAGCGGTCGCGGGCGGCGCTGCGCAACTCGTCCGGGCCGTTGCCGAAGCCACCGCCACGCAGCACGCGCATGCTGCAGTCACCGCCCTCGAATACGCTGCCGTCGGTGGGTGCGCCCTCGTAGTTGCGGTGATAGCAGTCGTAGACCCATTCCTGCACGTTGCCGGAAGTGTCGTAGAGTCCGAAGGCGTTGGCATCGAAGCGACCGAGCGCCGTCGGTCGGCGCGGATCGAGCCCGGTATCACAGGCCACGCAATGGGCGTTGCCGCTGCCGAGCCTGCGGCCCCACCAGTAGGCGCTCTGGCTGCCGGCACGCGCGGCATATTCCCACTGCGCTTCGCTGGGCAGGACGTAGGTCGCGCCGGTCTGATCGGACAGCCACTTGGTGTAGGCGAGCGCATCGTTCCACGCGACGTAGTGCATCGGGAAGCGCGCTTCCTCGGTGCCGCCGGGATCGTGCAGGGCGGGCATCTTGCGGCCGGTGGCGCGGGCAAAGCGCTGGTAGTCGGCGACGCTGACCTCGTGGACCCCCATGGCGAAAGCGCCGATGCTGACGCGGTGGGTGGGGAACTCGTCCGGATCGTCGGTGGGCAAGGAACCGCCCATCATGAACGAGCCCGCCGGCAGCCAGGTCATCAGCGGGCCCTGGCCGCCGCCGCGCAGTGCATCGCGGAACTCCCCTGTGCGCGTCGCAGCCGCCGGTGTCGTGGCGGGCGGGCGGGCTTCCTCGGTTACCTCTCCCGGCACCAGCGGCTCGTCGTCGAGAGGGGCGACGTCGACGAGCCCGTCAAGGTCATCGAGGCCCTCCTCGCGCGCGTCGTCGGCATCCGTCCCGGCGGGCATCGTGGAGGACTCCTCGGGAACGAGCACGGGACGGGGCAGGGGCGCGGCGACCTGGCGGCCCTGCCACCAGTACCAGCCACCGCCGGCGGCGGCCGCGAGCACCAGCAGCGCCATCACCAAGGGCAGTGCGCGGCTGCGGCGCGGTTCGTCCTCGACCGGGAAGGGGCTGCCCGGTGGCGGGGCAGCGGCGGCGCGCACGGTGACGGCGTCTTCGTCGAAATCGGGAATGCCGCCGCTGCTCGGCGGCGCGGCCGCATCGACGCGCTCGAGTACGTCGATGACGATGATGGTGGTGTTGTCCTGGCGCGGCGCATCGGCGTCGGTGACCGCCTGCAGCAGCGCATCGACGCAGTTCTTGGCGGTCGGTGCCTGGTTGGCGATGGCGATGATGTCGTCCGCCGGCAGGGTGTCGAGGCCGTCGCTGGACAGGATCACGCGGTCACCGCCGGTCAACGTGAGCGGCTCGCCCGGGCAGTCGATTTCGGCGATGTCGTCGCCTGTCAGCGCGCTCATCAACATGTTGCGCGAGAAGCCTGCTTCGGCTTCGACCGGGGTACCCGCGGCCGCCATGCGGTCGAGGAAACCGCCGTACGAATGATCGGCGTTCATCTTGCGCAGCGTGTCGTCGCGCAGGAGATAGAGGTGACTGTCGCCGACGCTCACCCAGCGCAGCTGGTTGCGCTCGATCACGCAGGCGACCAGCGTACACCCCATGCCCTTGAGCGCGGCGGTCTCGGCCACCGTGGCCGTGATCGAGCCGTTGGCCTGCAGGACGGCGTCGTAGAGCACGCTGGCGAGCTCGGACGACGGGTAGTTCTTCGAGAGGTGGCGGTTGAAGGTCTGTACCGCCATGTTGCTCGCGACGTTGCCGGCGGCGTGGCCGCCCATGCCGTCGGCGACGATGCACATGGACGCGGAGGTCTCGGCTTCCGAATCGCCGAGATGGGTGATCAGGAAGGCATCTTCCTGGTAATCCCGTGCCCCGTCGATCTGGGAGCCCGCAATGTCGTAACTCACTGTGGACACGGGCTGGTTCTCGGTATGTTTTGCGCCGCTACTTCGAGCAGATACAGCATGTTATCAGCAGCATTGAAGATGCAAAAGAGATTCTGCGCACGGCCCGCAGGGATCGTCCACGCAGTGGTTATACTGCAGTCGAGAACGGGCAGGCGGCGTTCACCCGCACCTGGCCATCGCCCCCGGCGCGCATTGCGCGGCGACGCCGGACAGGCCTGGCGTCGCCAGTATCGATGACGAGGGAACCATGAATACCGCAGAGCGACGCGCAGCACCCGAGGTGGCCGGTGACGGCGCCGTGCCGATGGCACGGCGACCGAGAGGGCCGCGGGTATGCGCTTGAGACTGCTCGCCGTGTGCGCTGGTCCGTTGCTGGCGACGCTCGTGTTCCTGCTGCTTCCCGCAACTTACCTCGATAGCGGCGGTCTGGAGATCGAGTTGACCCGTGCCGCGCGTGGCACGCTCGCTCTCGCCGCGTGGATGGCCGCGTGGTGGTTGACCGAAGCCATCCCGGTACCGGCCACCGCATTGCTGCCACTGGCACTGTTCCCGTTACTCGGGCTCGCCGACATCGACGTCGTTGCCAGCGCCTATGCTCACCCACTCATCTTCCTCTTCTTCGGCGGCTTCCTGCTCTCGCTCGCGATCGAGAAATGGGCGTTGCACACCTGGATCGCACATCACGTGGTGGCCTTTGCCGCCGGCAACGCGCGGCGCCTGGTCGGCGGCTTCATGCTGGTCACGGCCGGTGCCAGCATGTGGCTGTCGAATACCGCGACCACGGTGATGATGTTGCCAATCGCGCTCAGTGCCATCGGCGAGGTCGAACGCGACGCGCCGGCGCTCGCACCGGCTTTCTCGCGCTGCCTGCTGCTCGGGATTGCCTATGCCGCCTCGATTGGCGGCATGGGCACCTTGATCGGATCGCCGCCCAACCTGTTCGTGGCCAGTTTCCTCACCGAGCGCTTCGATTACACGCTCGACTTCCGCGGCTGGATGCTGCTCGCGCTGCCGGTGGTGATGGTGTTCCTGCCGCTGGTATGGTGGCTCCTGACGCGTGTGCTGGCGCCGGTGCCCGCGCGCCTGCCGCTGACGCCGCCGGCGCACCGCACCGCCTGGGGTGCGCTGCCGCGCGGTGCGCGCCGCGTGGCGCTGGTTTTCGCGCTGGCGGTGCTCGCCTGGATGACCCGCACCGCGCTCAACGCGTGGGAGATCGGCGGAATGCGTCCCTTCGCGGCGCTCAGCGACACCGGCGTTGCCATGCTCGCCGGGCTCGCGCTGTTCGTGGTGCCGGACGGCGCCGGGCGTGGCGCGCGGCTCATGCAGTGGGAGGATGCCGAGCGTCTGCCCATGGGGACGTTGATCCTGTTCGGTGGCGGACTCGCGCTGGCGGCCACGATCTCGGCGACCGGCGCCGACCGCTTCATCGGCGCGCAGCTCGTGGCCCTGCGCGGCGTGCCCGCGTGGTGCGTGATGCTGGCGGTGGTGGCGGGCGTCGTCTTTCTCACCGAGCTGACCAGCAACATCGCCACCACCACCACGCTTGCCCCGATTCTCGCCGCCGCCGCGCTCGCCAGCGGGCTCGATGTCGTCGGCATCGTCGTCGTCACCGCGCTCGCGGCCAGCGCCGCGTTCATGCTGCCGGTGGCGACACCGCCGAATGCCATCGTGTTCGGCAGCGGGCGGGTGTCGGTGACCGACATGGCGCGCGCCGGCTTCCTGGTCAACCTGCTCGCCATCACGCTGGTCACGTTGCTCGCGGTGTGGTGGATGCCGCAGGTGCTGCCACCGCTCGCCCGATGACGGCGACGATGCACGCTGACGAGGCTCGTCACGCCGCACTGGGCGCGTTGCGCGACACGCTCGCCGACTGCCTGCTCGGCGATCGCCACCGGCTCGGCAAGCGCGCCGCGCGACTCGCGCGCGAACTCGCGCGCGGCAGCGCTGGGCATCCCGGCTTCGATACGCGGCTCGCGCGCCTCGAGGAGGCGGTCGCACGTTCGCGCGAGGTGCGCGCGGCACGCGCCGCGCTCACGTTTGCCGAGGAGTGGCCGGCGGAACTGCCGATTACCACGCACCGCGATGCCCTCGGCGCCTTGCTGGCACGCCACCAGGTGGTGGTCGTCAGCGGCGCCACCGGCAGCGGCAAGTCGACCCAGCTGCCCAAGCTGTGCCTCGCCGCCGGGCGCGGCATCGACGGCCGTATCGGTCACACCCAGCCACGCCGCATCGCCGCGCGCGCGGTCGCCCGGCGTCTCGCCGAGGAGACCGCCACCGCACCGGGCGTGCTGGCCGCCCACTGCGTGCGCTTCGACGACACCGTTGCCGCGACGACACGCGTCAAGGTGATGACCGACGGCATCCTGCTGAACGAGGTCCATGCCGATCCGCGTCTCGAGCAGTACGACACGCTGATCATCGACGAGGTACACGAGCGCACGCTCAATATCGATTTCCTGCTTGGGTACCTCAAGCGGCTGCTGCCACGGCGACCCGATCTCA
The DNA here is from genome assembly GCA_040220855.1 of Gammaproteobacteria bacterium. Classification (GTDB taxonomy): domain Bacteria; phylum Pseudomonadota; class Gammaproteobacteria; genus JACKNG01. Next base: position 109,905 of record JAVJVZ010000008.1, read on the forward strand.
AGCTCGTGATCACCTCGGCCACGCTCGATACCGACGCCTTCGTGCGCTTTTTCGACGACTGCGCGAGTTTCGACATACCCGGCCGCAGCTATCCCGTCGAGACGCGTTACCGGCCCCTCGACGACGACGCCGCGCAATCGCTCGAGGATGCGATCACCGCGGCGCTGGCCGAGCTCGACGCCGAGGAGCGCGCCGACGTGCTGGTGTTTCTGCCCGGCGAGCGCGAAATACGCGAGGTCGCCAGGCATCTGCGCGGGCGCCTCGACAGCGGCACGGAGGTGCTGCAGCTGTTCGCACGCCTGTCGGCGGTGCGCCAGGCGCGCATCTTCTCGCCGGGTCCGGCACGCCGCGTGATTCTCGCCACCAACGTCGCCGAGACTTCGCTGACCGTGCCACGGGTGCGCCACGTGATCGATTCGGGTCTCGCCCGCGTGAGCCGCTACAGCCCGCGGCGCAAGCTGCAGCAGCTGCCGGTCGAGCCGATCGCGCGCGCCAACGCCGACCAGCGCCGCGGGCGCTGCGGGCGCGAAGCGCCGGGGGTGTGCATACGTCTCTATGGCGAGGCCGACTATGCTGGCCGTCGCGCTGCCACCGAGCCCGAGATCCTGCGCACCAACCTGGCCGGCGTGATCCTGCGCATGAAGGCGCTCGGCATTGCCGACATCAACCATTTCCCGTTTCTCGAGCGCCCCGCCGATCGTCTCATCAAGGACGCCTACGGCGTGTTGCAGGAAATCGGCGCGCTCGACGAGGCACGCGCGGTCACGCCGCTCGGCCGCCAGCTCAATGCCTTCCCGGTCGATCCGCGCCTTGCCCGCGTGCTGCTCGCCGCGGCGGTTCACGACTGCCTCGCCGAAGCGCTCATGATTGTGGCCGGCCTCAGTATCAGCGATCCGCGCGAACGGCCACACGAGCAGCGCGAGGCGGCCGATCGGGCGCACGAACGCCATGCGGACAAGCGCTCGGATTTCCTCTGGTTCGTCGGCGCCTTCCCGCTTGCACGCGAGCTGCAGGCGCAACCGCTCAACAAGCAGCTGCGACGCTGCCGCCGGCAGTTCCTGTCCGCCGTGCGCATGCGCGAGTGGGTCGAACTGCATGACCAGCTCGCTCGCGTCGCGCGCAAGGCCGGGCTCGCGCAGAACGCCGCGCCGGCCACCTACAAGGCGGTGCATCTCGCCCTCATCGCAGGTTTCCCGAGCGCGGTCGCGGAATGGCAGGAAGACCACTACCTCGGCTGTCGCAGCACGAGCTTCGCGCTGCATCCCGCCTCCACGCTGCACAAGCGCGGCGTGAAGTGGATTCTCGCCGGCGACATCGTCGAGACCGCGCGCCCGTACGCGCGCCTCGCCGCGCGTATCGATCCGGCCTGGGTCGACCAGGTCGCTGGCCATCTCATCAAGCGCACCTACGACGCACCGCACTGGGATGCGCGTCAGGGCTGCGCGCGGGTGACCGAGATCCAGCGCCTGTTCGGGCTCGTGCTGCATGCCGATCGCCTGGTCGAACTTGCGCGCGTCGACGCCGCGCAGGCGCGCGAATTGTTCATCGACGGCGCACTGGTCGATGGCGCCTTCGCGGTCGACGATACCCCGCTACCCGAGTTCCTCGCGCACAATCGCACGCTGATCGCACGCGTGCAGGCGCTCGAGGCGCGCGCGCGGCGCCGTGACCTGGTTGCCCCGCGCGAGCGGCTGCGTGACTTCTATGCGCAACGCCTGCCCGTGGACGTGTGTACGCGGCGTGCGCTGCGGCGCTGGCTGCGCGGCACGCCGCAGCGCGCCGAAGCGCTGTTCATGAGCGAGGCCGATGCGACCAGCGAACACCTCGTGAGCGTGCCGGAATACCTGTTCCCCGATACGCTGGACGTGGCCGGCACGCCGTGTCCGCTGACCTACCGGTTCGAGCCCGGCGACGCCCGCGACGGTGTCAGCGTGCGGGTGCCGCTGGTGTTGCTGCCGCGCCTCGAGCCGCGTCACGTCGACCGCCTCGTGCCGGGGCTGCTGAGCGAAAAGATCGAACAGCTGCTGCGCAACCTGCCCAAGCGTGAGCGGCGGCGCTTCTCGCCGCTCCGCCAGTTCGCCATGGCGGCGACCGAGGCGGTCGGCGAGGCCGACGGCGCACTCGCCGACGCGCTGGCGTCGGCGCTCGCGCAGATGATCGGTGGCACGGTGGCGCGCGAGTTGTTCGACGAGCAGCGTCTGCCCGCACATCTGCGCATGCGCATCGAGCTGGTCGACGCCGATGGCGAGGTGGTGGCAGCAGGTCGCGACCTGGCGGCGCTGCGTGCCGGGCGCGGTGAGGTTGCCGCGGCTGCCGCCGAGCGTGTCGACTGGGGGCTCGCCGGGCGTTCCCAGGGTGAATGGCTCTTCGGCACGCTGCCGCCGACGGTCGAGGCCACGGTCGGCGCGGCCCGCGTGCGCGGCTACCCGGCACTGGTCGATTGTGGTGACGCGGTCGAACTCGGCGTCTTCGATCGTCCCGGGCAGGCGGCGCACGCACACCGCGAGGGGCTCGCGCGGCTGCTGCTCCTGGCGGCGTCGCGCGAGCGCCGCTACCTCGAGCGCGGCATCGCGGACAGCGGCGAGATCGCGCTGCTGGCGGCGCTGTTCGGTTACCGTGGCGCACCCCACGGCTACCTTGCCGAGGGGGTCGCGCGCCGCTGGGCCCGGACCCACGCCGACGTCCGTGACGCGGCTGCCTGGGAGGCGCTGTCCGCAGCCTTTTCCGCGGCCCTGGTGGCCGAGGTCGGCGCCGCGGCACAGCGCCTGCACGCGCTGTTCCGCCGCGGTGCCGCGCTGCGCCGGCAGCTCGACCAGGAGCGGCACGCGATCCCTGCCGCGGCACGCGAGGACATCGATTCCCAGCTCGCGCAGCTGCTCGGACCGGCCGTCGTAGCACGAATCGTTACCGACGGCGCACCGCGTCACGACCGCTACCTCGACGCCATCGAGCGGCGCATCGAGCGCGTCGGCGCCAACCCGGGCAAGGATCTCAAGAAGCTCGAGCAGCTGGCCCCGCTGTGGCAGCGCTTCCTGGCCTGCGCGCCGGCCGAGGGCGGCGACGACGCCCTCGCCGAGTTGCGCAGCCTGCTCGAGGAGTACCGTATCAGCCTGTTCGCGCCGGAACTCGGCACCGCGCGCAAGGTATCGGCGGACCAGCTCGCACTGCAGCTGGACCTGCTCGAAGGTGGCGACTGAATGCACGACCACGGCGTCATCTTCTCGATCTTCCTGATCTTCACCGGCGCCGCGCTGCTGGCAACCGTCGCCCTGTACGCACGCCAGGCGATGATCACCGCCTACATCGTGCTCGGCGTCGTACTCGGACCCGCCGGTCTAGCGCTGGTCGACGATCCGCAGTGGATCGAGGATGTCTCGACCATCGGCATCATGTTCCTGCTCTACCTGCTCGGTCTCAACATGGAGCCGCAGCAGCTGCTGCGCATGCTTGGCGAGGCACTCGGCGTGACGCTGGCGAGCTCGGCGCTGTTCTGCGTCATCGGCACGCTGGTTGCCCTGGGTTGGGGAGCGGCGTGGCACGAGGCGCTGCTGATCGGTGGGTGCATGATGTTCTCGAGCACCATCATCGGCCTCAAGTTGTTGCCGACGACGACCCTGCACCATCAGCACACGGGGCAGATGATGATCTCGGTGTTGCTGCTGCAGGACCTCGTCGCCATCGTCGTGCTGCTCATCGTGCAGGGATACGGTAGCGGCGAGGACCCGCTCGCCGGCATCGTGCGCCAGGCGCTCGCGCTGCCATGCCTGGTCGCGCTCGCCTTCGTGCTGGAGAAGAAGGTGCTGGAGCCGATGATCGTGCGCTTCGACCAGATCCACGAATATCTCTTCCTGCTCGCCATCGGCTGGTGCCTGGCCTTCGCACAGGGTGCCGCCGCGATTGGACTGTCGCACGAGATCGGCGCCTTCATCGCCGGCGTCGCGCTGGCGAGCTGCCCGGTGTCGCCGTTCATCGCCGACAGCCTGCGCCCCCTGCGTGACTTCTTCCTCGTGCTGTTCTTCTTTTCCCTCGGCGCCGGTTTCGATTTCGCCCTGCTCGCCGACATGCTCGCACCCGCCGCGCTGCTCGCCGGGCTGCTGCTGGTCATCAAGCCCTACACCTTCCGCTGGCTCTTCGTGCGCGCCGGCGAGCGCGCGCGGCAGTCGCTCGAGGTCGGCGTGCGCCTGGGCCAGGTGAGCGAGTTCAGCCTGCTGGTCGCGCTGCTCGCGGCCGGCAGCGGCATCCTCGGCGCGCGCGGTGCTTACCTCGTGCAGCTCACCACGTTGCTCACCTTCGTCGTCTCGAGCTTCCTCATCGTGCGCCGCTACCCGACCCCGATCGCGGTACGCGACAGCCTGCGACGGGACTAGCACCGGTCTCGAGATTGTTCTTTGAGGCCGGTTCGAAGCGACCGCCGTCAGCGGTGCCACGCGCAGACTGCTTGTAGCGCGGCTTCGTGCGACACTAGCGGGTGATGTTCACCAACCTTCCAGGCCACCGTTCCCGATGAGCCGCGCGCTCGACTTCCTGCTGCGCGAACGCCCGCAGGCGATGGAGGCATACTTCAGCTTCCTGCGCGACGCCGGCAGTCGCCTCGATCCGCGCACGCGCGCGCTCATCTCGGTCATCACCAAGGTCGCCACGCAGACCGAGCGCGGCCTGGTGCAGTACACGCGCAAGGCACTCGACACCGGCCTGACCAGCGAGGAGGTGCTCGATGCGTTGCTTGCCGCGTTCCCGGCGCTTGGCCTGAGCCGCATCGTGTGGGCCATCGAGACACTCATCGAACATGACGTCCCGGGCTTTGCCGCAGCCGCCGACGCACCGCGGGCGGACGATGCGGCAGCGGACAGTGCGCGGATCGATTGCGGCGGGCTCGAGGCCTTGCCGCGCGGGCGTGCGATCCGGCGCGGCGGGGACGGGCGCGCGGTCCTGCTCCATCGCGCCGAGGACGACACCGTGAGCGCTTTCAAGGCTTATTGCACTCATCACGGCATGGAGCTGACCGAGCAGGGCATCGAGGGCGAGCGCGTGACCTGCAGCCTGCACGGCTGGCAGTTCGCGCTGCCGGACGGCACCTGCGTGCGCGGCGGACGGCGCGCGCTCGAGGCGCTGCCGGTGAGCATCGAGAACGGCCGCGTGCTGGTCAGCTGGCCCGGGACCTGACCCGGACGCTCCGCTTCGCACCACTCTTGTCGAGATCCAGCGATGTATTCCTTCGAAACCCTGCTGCACGCGTCCTCCGACGAACTCCTCGCGATTTTCTCGGCCACCCGTGTCGTCTCGCACGAAGACGATGACGTGCGTCGCGAGCAGATCGCCCAGCAGCTCGGCGTACGCGTGCCGCAGTTGCTCTGTGCGATCGGATTCAACCCGGTATTGCCGGCCCTCGCCCCGGTCTGCCGCGCCCTCGGCTACAGTGATTTCGCCGCCCTCGCAACGGCGCGCAACTTCGCCTTCATCCACGATGTCTACCGCGCACTGACCATCAACAACATTCTCGAGATCTACGGCGTGCTCGGGCGCACGCGTGACCCCGTGGGCGACTGGGCGGACCTCGTGCTGTCGCGCATCAACAGCATCGAATCGCAGCTCGAGGAGACCATCAACCCGATCCTGATTGGCGGCTACAAGCTCGAGATTCGTGGCATCTACGAGCACAATCTGGCCTCGCCCGAGTTCGTGCGCGGACGCCTCACGCCCGAGCACTCGGTGATGCGCGACATCGCCAACGAGAATGCCATCATGCTCGAGCGCGGCGTGATCGACCCGCTCGCCTTCCTCGACTGCCCCGGGCTGTCGTCGGAAGAGAAGCGGCGCGCGATCTTCCGCGGCCTGATCCCACCGGCGGTTGCCGATCATTACATCCGTTCGCTGACGTCGAGCGAGGAGCAGCGGCTGTTCCGCGAGGCGCTGACGGGTTCCGGCGGCTGAGCGGGTCGCTTGCCGCGCGGCGGTGCGGCACGCTGCGCGCAGCGCCAGCCACGGCAGTCGTCGTGCGGTGACTCCTCCGGGCGCGGGAATCAGCCCGATGGCGCCGCTAGGTAGTGCTGCACACGGCGGGCGAGCGGTGCCGCGGTGGTCTCGCGGGCATGACCGAAACGCCAGCAGTAATAGTCGTCGACCAGGCTGTCGAGCGTGATGCCATTGCGTTCGGGCTCGGCCGCGCGCGCGAGGAAACGCGCCAGCGTCTCGCCCGCTGCCGGCTCGAGACCGCGCGTGGCGAGGTGGTCGAGCAGCGGCGTGAGCGTCGTCGCCTGCGCGCGCGAGCCGGCGGCCCGGTCGCCGCGGCGCCGCGCGCGCAAGGCGCCGGGGCTGCGACGCAGGCGCAGGTAGAGCAACACGGCGAGCGGCGGCAGCAGCCAGGGGAGGTAGTCGTCGAACGTGGCAAGGTCGGCCTGCGCCAGGCGCTGGTAGCGATACCACGCCCAGGCGAGCAGATCCTGTATGCCCTGCCATGCCGGCACACGTGCCTCCTCGAGCGCAAACCAGTCAGGCGGCGTGGCATCGATGGTGACCCAGGTGCCGTCGATCCAGGCTTCGGCCCAGGCGTGCGCATGCCGCGCACGTGCGACCCAGGCAGCTTCGAGCCGGCTGTACTCGTCGACTGCGTAGCCCACCGCGTAGCGTGCCGGGATGCCCGCTTCACGCAGCAGCAGCACCGCGGCAGTGGCGAAGTGTTCACAGTGACCGCGCCGGGTGACCTCGAGGAAGCGCGCCAGCGGCGTACGGCGCCCGAGCCCGGCACGCTGCACCAGGCTGTAGTGGAAGTTGGCGAGGAAGTGATCGCGGATGCGTGCCGCCGCCACCGCCGGTGCGTGACCTTCGACGCCGATGTCGGCAGCGACGCGAGCGATGACTTCACGATAGGCGTCCGGCACCACGCGGTCGGCGGCGCCTGGCGCCGAGGCACGCGACCCGGAGCCGCCGGTGAGCGCGGTATAGCGCACCGCACCCGGTGGCGCCTCTGCCATTACCGCGCCAGGGCGGTTGCGTTGCAGCTCGGCGATTTCGCCGCTGCCGATTGCCCAGGTGCCGGGCGGCAGTGGTAGCAGGCTCAGTTCGTGGCGATGGCGGAAGCCGATGTCGATCGGTGACGCGGTGGCCGGTGCGCGATTCAGCGTCCAGCGATCACGGCCGCGATCTTGGTCGACGACCTCGAACGAGTCGTCGACCGACCAGCTGCCGTAGCGGAACGTGTCGTAGCTCGCTTCGTGCAGGTAGAACGGCAGGGTCGTGCCTGCCAGGCCGGTCACGCGGACGTCGATGCGATCGGACAGCTTGAGCCGGCCGATATGGCCGATCGACGTGACGGCCCGATTGGGCGCACTCGACATCCAAGGATGCTGACTCATCCAATAGAGGAAGGCGGACTCGAGGGCCGCACGTGTTCCGGTGAGCGCGAGCCCGAGGCCCGTCGCGAGCAGCATTCCGAGTGCAAGCACGAGAGCGAGGTGGCGACGCGACCAGCGCGCCGGGCTCGCCGCCCAGGCCAGCCCGGCCACGAGGACCACGCCGATGGCGGCGAACCAGCGCGGATCGGGTGCGACGGCGCTGGCCGCGAGCAGGCACACGCCGAGATAGGCCGGCGCGATGTCGATGCGGCGGACACCGGGTTCGCGTCGGCGCAGGCTGTAGAAGAGTGCACTCGCCGGCAAGGTCTGCGCGGTACTGGCGCGTTGGATCAGTACCAGCGGCAGGAAGCAGTACGGCGTTGCCGCGAGGAGTTCGTAGATGCCACGCACGCCGTAACGCTGGAACTGCACCACGGTGACTATCGCGAACAAGACGCTGGTGAGATCGGCGGCGCGATGGAACTCGCGCGTCGCGGTGGTCCATTTGATGGGGGCGAACGTGATGCCCTCGAGCAGTGCAGCCATTACCAGCGCCGCCGCGAGTGCGCCGGCACAGACGCCCCACAGCACGAGGCCGGCAGCCAGCCAGCCGCGCGGCAGCGGCACGCGTGCCTCGCTTGCTGCTGTCACGGCAACGCCGCCAACGCAGCGAGGTCGTTGCCGAGATGGTCGGCGCGCAGGGTCAGCCACCGCTGGGTGCCGTGCAATCGCGGCGGCTGTTCCTGCGTCGCGGTGCTCACCACCAGCGCCGCGGTGCGCACGCCGTGGCGGGCGAGCGTGTCGAGCAGGGCCTCGCGCGAGGGGTCGCGGCGCGAGAGCACCACCAGAGCGCTCGCGATGCGCCCGGCGCGGTGGGCGACACACTCGGTGAGCGTGTCGATGTTCCCCGCGCCGGCGGGCTGCACCTCGGCGAGCCAGGACAGGACACGGGCGGCGTCGGCGAGGCCGCGCCCGGCGGAAAGCTCGATGATCGCGTCGCCGGCGATGACGAGGTCGAGCAGCGAATCACGCGGGCGCGGGCCACCGGCGAGCGACGCCGCGGTGCTGACGATGGCCTCGAACAGTGCTTCGTCGGCAAGGTCGACATGGGTGTCGACGATGAGGGCATGGCGGTCGAAGTATTCGTCCTGGTACTGCCGCACGATGAGCCGTCCGGTCTTGGCAAAGCTGCGCCAGTGGATGTGGCGGCGCGGATCGCCATGGCGGTATTCGCGCAGGGCGGCGAACTCCTGCGAATCGCCGACCGCGAGAGCGAGACTCACGCCGCCCTTCTGGTAATGGCGTTGCGCGGCGAGCTGCAGCGACGGCACCGGGTGGCGACGGGGCAGGGTGAGCAGGCGCCCGTGCAGCGGCAGCACCAGGCGGGCCCGAAACAGTCCAAGGGGATCGGGACGCAGTACCTCGACCGCGGTGAAGTCGATCCAGCCGCGTCGCAGCGGCTCTGCCGAGACCGCGACACGCACGCGTGCGCCCGGCGCCAGCGCGGGCACCGGCGCCAGTGCGACCCGTGCGCCGCGGTCGCGCGTCCGCAGCTCGACCCAGCGCGGAAAGCCGATCGCGCGATCGACGGGATTCAGTCGCCGGTCGCGGCCACGGCGGCGACGGAAGTCGGCCCAGGGCAGCGGCGGCTGGTGGAGGCGCTCGGCGAGCACGAGGTCGCGTTCGGTAAGCACGCCGCGATTCTCGACCTCGATGAAGTACTCGAACGGCTGGCCGTCGGTGGCGTAGCGCGGCAGCACGCGCCGGACCGTCAATGCCGGGCGCCAACGCAGGCTGACCAGCATGCTCGCTGCGAGCAGACCGGTGGCGAGCACGGCGACCTGCCAGGCGAGCGTCTGGCGCATGTCGAGCCCGAACAGGGCGCCGGCGACGGCGAGCCCCAGCATCACCCTGCCGCTCGACGTCAGGCGGCGCTCGCTCCAGCGGCTCGCGCGCGCGACCAGCGGGAACAGCCGATAGAGCGTACGCGGCGGCAGGCGCATGGGGGCGCGGCGGGATTCAGCGCGGTACCGCGACGCGCTCGAGGATCTGCGCCACCACACCAGCCGCACTGACGCCGCCGAAGCGGGCCTCGGCGTGCAGCGCCAGGCGATGCGCGAGCACCGGCTCGGCGAGCTCCTGGACGAGATCGGGCGTGACGAAATCGAGACCGTCGGCGAGAGCCAGCGCCTGCGCGCACTTGAGCAGCGCGAGCGAGGCGCGGGGGCTCGCACCGAGCTCGACCTCGGGATGGCTGCGCGTCGCTGCGACCAGCTCGACCAGGTAGCGCTTGACGTCCTCGCCGACGGCGACGGCGGCCGCTGCGGCGCGGAACGCCAGCACCTCCGCGGGACTCGCCACCGCGCCAAGCGCGTCGAGCGGCGAGGCCGCGTTGTGGGCGGTGATGATCGCCATCTCGGCCTCGACACTCACGTAGCCGAGCGCGAGGCGCAAGGCGAAGCGATCCATCTGCGCTTCGGGCAGCGGGTAGGTGCCGTGGAATTCCACCGGGTTCTGCGTCGCGATCACACAGTAGGGCTGTTCGAGGGGGAAGCGCTGACCTTCCAGGCTGACCTGGGCCTCGCCCATCGCCTCGAGCAGCGCCGATTGTGTGCGCGGCGAGGCGCGGTTGATCTCGTCGGCGAGCAGCACGTTGGTGAAGATCGGCCCCTTGTGGATGACGAACTCCTGCGTGCGCGGGTCGTAGATGGCGGCGCCGAGGATGTCGGTCGGCAGCAGGTCCGGGGTGAACTGGATGCGCTGGAAGTCGGCACCGACACTGTGTGCGAGTGCCTTGGCAAGGGTCGTCTTGCCGGTTCCCGGGTAATCCTCGAGCAGCACGTGGCCACCGGTGAGGAAGGCGCACAGGAGGTGGCGGATGGGTACCGCCTGGCCGGTCACGACGCTGGCGATGGCCGCCGCCAGGCGCGCATGGATGTCCGCCGCCGTGACGCGGGCGCCGGCTTCGTGTGGACGGTTCATCACCAGGTTCCCTCGTTTGTATCGCTGCCGCCGGCGAAGCCACGCTTGAGGCGCTCACGCGCGCGGCGGTCCTTCTTGTTGAGCTTGCCGGGACGCCGCTCCTCGACCACACGTTGGAGCGCGAGCGTCGCGCCGAGCGCCTCGCGTGCGGCGATGCTCTCGGCGCTTTCCTCGAACAGCGTCTGCGCCAGCGTTGCCGACACCCGCTTTGCGCTCAACTCGCGGACCGTGATCGCATAAGTGTACGGTGGCCGCCGCACGTCGAGGTGGTCGCCGCGGCGTATCGTCTTCGATGGTTTCGCGCGCGCCCCGTTGACCAGCACGCGTCCCTGCTCGATGGCTTCGGCGGCGAGGCTGCGCGTCTTGAACCAGCGCGCCGCGTGCAGCCAGCGGTCGAGGCGCAGGGTGTCGTCGTCGATTGTCGTCATGTCGGGGGGGCAGTAGGATGGCCCCGCGCCGGCGCGCCCGTGCCCGTAGCCGCGTAGTTGCATCCAACCATTCGTCCAGAGTACCCAGCGTGACCAACGACCGCCAGTTCCTGCCCCTCTCGATTGCCGTACTCACGATTTCCGATACGCGCACCGAGGCCGAAGACAAGTCCGGCAAGCTGCTCGCCGAACGCGCCCGGGCGGCCGGCCACCGCGTCTGCGACAAGCGCATCTGCCGCGACGATATCTATGCCATCCGCGCCCTCGTATCGGCCTGGATTGCCGACGCCGAGGTCAACGTCGTGCTCACCACCGGCGGCACCGGCGTGACCGGCCGCGATGGCACGCCCGAGGCGCTGGCGCCGTTGTTCGACAAGGTGCTGGACGGCTTCGGCGAGATGTTCCGCGTGCTCTCCTACGACGACATCGGAACCTCGACACTGCAGTCGCGCGCGGTCGCCGGCGTGGCCAACGCCACTTACGTGTTCGCCTTGCCCGGTTCCTCCGGCGCCTGCGCGCTGGGTTGGGACAAGCTCATCTGCCACCAGCTCGATTACCGTACGCGGCCGTGCAACCTGGTCGAGTTGATGCCGCGCCTGCTCGAGCGGTGAGCGCATTGCGGACCGTGCCGGGCGGTGCTGCACGTCAGCGCGCCGGCGCAGGGTCACGCAGTTCGAAGTAGACGAGCAGGGTGTGCTGCAGCAGGTGGGCGTTGTCGTCGCTCACCATGAAATAGCAACGGCCACGGTGATGGGCGATCCCCTCGAAGTTGTCGACCGCCCAGCCCGCGGTGTTGTCGAGCACGGCGAGCCGCCGGACGTCGGCGACACCACCGGTCGCGGACAGCTCCAGCCGGCTGAGCGCGAAGCGGATGGGAAAGAACACCTTGACGAAGCGACGCTCGAGCAGCAGCAGGGCACCGTCCGGCATCGTTTCGAGTGCCACCACGCTGCCGTGCTCGCGGTCGAAGGCAGGCAGCTGCCAGCGTCGCGCGGCGGCGCCGTAGAGCGTGACGTCCGCCGTGTCCGTGCCACGCAGCGGGCGCTCCGGTGCCATCACGAGGCCGAGCGCGGGGTGTTCGGTGAGCGCTTCGATCTGCAGGTTGTCGCCGGCGTAGCGGGCCGGCTCGGCCAGCGCACGCGGCAGCCGCTCGGTACCGAGCAGGCGACCTTCGACATCGTAGCGCGCGAGCCGGGGTACCCGCTCGAAGGCGATCACGAGTTCGGTGTCGCCGCGTATGCCGTTGCCCGCACGGCGCGCGACAACGGCCTCGGCGTCGGCGAGGTGGCCACTGAGCGGCGTGCCGCCGGCGTCGCGCAGGGGGAAGCTCGCGCGCCACGCGACATCGACCAGCTCGCCGTCGGCGAAACGCGGCGCGAGATGCACCACGAGACCGTTATCGGTGACCGCGTAGAGAAGCTCCGCGTCGGCGTCCCAGGCGAGTGCCGACATCTCGTGCGGACGCGGCGCCGCGAGCCGTGCCGGATGCAGCATCACGGCGCCGCGTACGACCATGCCGGGCGCGCTGGCAGCGGCGTCCGCAGTGGTCAGCAGCGTGTAGGGCGTGGCAAACGCCTGTTCGGCGCCGGCGGACGCGGCGGACAACGCCGCCAGCACCGCGCACACGACCACCAGTCGTCGTAGAACACGCATCAATTGGTCGTGCGATGACGTACACTTGCCACCGGGTGTGCGCTGCACCATCGCGCCCCCGGCGGCATGCTTCGCGGTGGTTCGCGGCGCCGCCATCACCACGCGTCGACGGGAGCCTGCATGGCGCTGACGAAACTCTTCATGGGCCTCGGTGGCCTCTCCGGCATGGCCGGCGTCGCACTGGGCGCGCTCGCTGCCCATGCGCTCGCCGCGCGCCTCGACGCGGCGGCGCTACAGACGCTCGACACGGTGTCGAAATACCTCCTGGTGCATGGCTTGCTGCTGATCGCCGTGGCGGCCTGGACACGCCTCGAGCCGGATGCCCTGATGCTGCGCATCGCGGGCCTGCTCGTGGTCGCGGGAATATTCTGCTTCTGCGGCGGTCTGAGTGTGAGCATCCTCGGTGGCCTGCGCGCATTCGGTGCCGCGGCGCCTTTCGGCGGCACTGCCCTGATGGCCGGCTGGCTGGTGCTGGCCCTGTTTGGAATGACGAAGCTGTGATGGATACGCCCCTGCCTGTTCGCTCGAAGTCCGCGCGCCGTGGTCGCGCATTGCTGAGTGGCCTGTGCGCGCTCGTGCTCACCGTGCCGGTGACGGCCGGCCAGCTGTTCGATCTCGCCGCCGACGCGCAGGACGTGGTCGGCGAGCTGTCGCTCGCGACGACCGTCTACGAGGACACGCTGTCCGATCTCGCGCGCGCCTACGACCAGGGCTACAACGAGATGCGGCTGGCCAATCCCGCCGTCGATCCCTGGCTGCCGGGCGAGGGCACCGAGGTGGTGGTGCCGAATCTCTACGTCCTGCCCGACGCGCCGCGGCGCGGCATCGTGGTCAACGTGCCCGAGATGCGCATGTACTACTTTCTCGACAAGGGCCGTGGCGCCGCGCAGCGCGTGATGACCTTCCCGATCAGTATCGGGCGCCAGAACTGGACCACGCCCAAGGGCCAGACCAGGATCGTCGCCAAGGTCAAGGACCCCGCCTGGTATCCGCCGAAATCGATCCGCGAGGAGCACGCCGCCGAAGGTGACATCCTGCCGCAGGTGGTGCCGGCCGGACCGGACAATCCGCTCGGTGAGCACGCGCTGCGCCTGAGCATCGACGGTTATCTCATCCATGGCACCAACAAGCCCTACGGCATCGGCATGCGCGTCACGCACGGCTGCATCCGCATGTATCCAAAGGATGTCGCCACCGTGTTCGGCCTGGCCAACGTCGGCACCCCGGTGCATATCGTCAACCAGCCGTACAAGGTGGGCATCGCCCACGGACGCATCTACCTCGAGGTGCACCCGCACCTGGAGGAGGATGGCCAGCTGTTCGCCGATCAGTATTCGCACGTGATGGAACTCGTGCTCGCGCGGGTCAGGAATTACGACGCGCAGCTGGTCTGGGGTGAGGTGCGACGTGCGCTGGAGTCGCGCAGCGGCATCCCGCACCCGATCGGCAGCTACCGGGCGAAGAAGGCGGTGCGTCTCGACGCGCCGCTGGCGGCCGGCGCGAGCCCCGGCTGAGGGCCTGTCGAGCGCGCATCGTTCGTAGCTCGCGCCGCGCCCGGTGAGCGCCGCGCGCGGCGCCCGCCGTTTCCCGGACGGCCCCTGGCGCGATTGCGGATTCCGGGCATCGCACCCCAGAAACGAGAAACCCCGCCGAAGCGGGGTTTCCCGGGCGTAACGCAGAGTGCGTTACTTCTTCATCGTCTTCTCGAACATCCGCTCGATACGGTCCTTGTTCTCGTTGCAGCAGGCCATGGCGGCTTCCGCGGTGCTCTTGGCGGAATCGGCGGTAGCCTGGGCCGCGTTGGCGGCCTCCTGGGCCGACTGGGCGGCCTTCAGCGCGGCAGCGGCATCGCTCGCAGCCTTGCGGGCATCCGACATCGCACTGGTGGCCTTGGCTTCGACGGCGGACAGCTGCTCCGGGCTGACCGTGGAGCAGGCGCTGGTGAAGCCCAGCACGAGGCACAGTACCGGCAGCTGAAGACGACCAATCAACTCTTTGCTCATCGTGGTTCTCCTCCTGATGAAGGCGGCATTGGCAAGTAAGGGAGACTCTCGAAATCTTTGGATTGTTATTCCGGGGGACATTCGATTGCGCAAGATCATGAAGGAAATTTTTGCGCTGCGCAATTTAATTCTCGGAGAATCCCGGCTTCATCACGCAGATCGGGCAACGCGCGACGCCGGCATCATCACGGCGTGTCGCCGCCCGTCGCCGGCCTGCCCCAGCTGCCGCTGCTGCTGCCGTGCCCGCGCGAACGCGCATCGTGACGGCTCACGATGAGCTGGGCGACGGCGCGTTCGAAGCTGTCGATCTTGTGCAGGTCACAGTAGTCGTCGACCCACGCGAGCGCATCTTCGAGGGACAGTCCGCCGAGGGCGTCGTAGGTCTGCGGTGCGAGCGTGTTGTAGGCGGTCAGGTAGCCCATCAGGTAGTCGCGAAAGCTGGCGAGCGCGGTGCTGTCGTCACGGGCGCGCTCGAATTGGTGACACGAGCGGCTGCCGGCGCCCCAGATGGCATAGTTGCCTGCCGCGTCGGCAGCGCCCGCGGTGCTGCTCGACGCGGCGAGCAGCAGGGCGGGCACGAGGTGCAGGCGTGTCGGCATCAGGCGAATCCCGGGATGGGGTTGGTGCGATTGAACTGCGAGCGCAGGAACTCCATCTGGTCCGCCAGGATGCGTCGGTTGGACAGCGCGAGGAACTCGGCCCAGTTGGGCACGTAGGGCACCGCCAGCAGGGGCATGCTGGCCTGCTCCGGGGTGCGGCCACCCTTGCGCGTGTTGCATGCCTTGCAGGCGCTGACCACGTTGGACCAGCGGTCGCGCCCACCCTGCGAGAGCGGAACGACGTGATCGCGCGTCAGCCCGTGCTCGCCGTGCTCGCGCCCGCAGTACATGCACATGTAACCGTCACGGCGAAACAGCTCGTGGTTGGACAGCGGCGGCACTGTCCGCACGAGGTGGTGGCCACGCTGCGAATGCTTGACCGCGATGATCGAATGCACCGTGATGGCCGAACGCTCACCCGTGGTCCGCGCGATCCCGCCGCGGAAGGTGAAGGCGTTTTCACCGGTGGTCCAGCCGACCAGTTCGCGCGTGTACAGGCACACCGCCTCCTGCCAGGGGATCCAGCGGATCGGTGCGCCCGAGATGTCGAGGCGCAGGATGAGCGGTGTGTTCATGGTTGCCGTCGCCTGCCGGTGGTCGCGTTGAGCTTGGACCGCGTAAGCGGCTAGATTCTCCGCACAAAGCGCGACGGGAATCAAGCAGCGTGCCGTGACCGTTGCCACCGAGGACTCGACCCTATGACCGATCTCTCCAGGCTCGAAGTGATCCTGCGTACCCTGCGCGATCCCGGCGACGGATGCCCGTGGGACCTCGAGCAGACCTTTCGTAGCATCGTGCCGCACACGCTCGAAGAGGCCTACGAGGTCGCCGACGCCATCGAGCGCGACGACTACATGGCATTGCCCGGCGAACTCGGCGACCTGCTGTTCCAGGTGCTCTTCTACTGCCAGCTCGGCGCCGAGCAGGCGCGTTTCACACTGGCCGACGTGGTCGACGCGCTCGAGCGCAAGCTCGTCGAGCGCCATCCGCACGTGTTCGGTGATGCGCCCGCGGCGACCGCCACGCATGTCGCGCGCGACTGGGAAGCACGCAAGTCGGACGCGCGCCGGCGCGCCGCGGCGGGCACGGCGAGCGAGCTGGACGACGTACCACGCGCGTTGCCGGCGCTGACGCGCGCGGGCAAGGTGCAGAAACGTGCGGCACGTGTCGGCTTCGACTGGCCGGACACCCTGGGTGCCCGTGCCAAGCTCGGCGAAGAGCTCGGTGAGCTCGACGCGGCGCACGCCAATGGCGTTGCCGACGAGCTCGAAGACGAACTCGGCGACGTCCTGTTCGCGACCGTCAACGTCGCGCGGCATCTCGGCGTCGAGCCGGAGCGCGCGCTGCGCCGGGCGACGGCCAAGTTCGAGCGGCGCTTCCGCGCGGTCGAGGCGCGCCTCGCCGCGGCGGGCCGACGGCCCGAGGAGGCCTCGGCGAGCGAACTCGACGACCTGTGGGAGGCGGTCAAGCGGGAGTCCTGAGCGCTGCGTCGCGCCCCGCGCGGCGACAAAAAAAAACGGGCGCCGAAGCGCCCGCCAAGTCTGGACCAAAGGGAGGTTGCGTTGCCGCGAGGACATACGCGATACCGGTTTAGCAGGTCCCGTGCCAATCTCCGTGGGCTGAAAAAGCCGGCGTTTGGCGCTACGCGTGACGGCTTTTCGACGCGCCGGCGCTGCTCTGCAGCGCCTTGCGACAGAAACCCGTCACGCCCGCATGGCGCGGATCAGCGGTCGCGCTTGACGATGTACTCGGCGATCAAGGTGAGCGTCGCGGCGGCGTCGCCCACGGGCGCGAGGCAGCCGACCGCTTCGTCACACAGGTCGCGCGCGGTCTGCTTGGCGCCGTCGAGCCCGAGCAGTTCGGGGTAGGTCGGCTTGTCGAGACCGGCGTCGGAGCCCTGCGGTTTGCCGATTACCGCGGTGTCGCCTTCGACGTCGAGGATGTCGTCCTGGACCTGGAAGGCGAGGCCGATGCAGGTCGCGTAGCGTTCGAGGCGTGCGCCGAGTTCCGCTGCCGGTGCGCCGGCGGCCAGGAAGCCGAGCTGCACGCTGGCGCGGATGAGGGCGCCGGTCTTGTGACGGTGCACGTTCTCGAGTGCCTCGAGCGTGAGGCGGTGTCCGACGGCGGCGAGGTCGAGCGCCTGCCCACCGGCCATGCCGGTCGAGCCGCTTGCCTCGGCGAGCGTGCGGACCATGGCGAGTCGGGTGTCGGCGCCGAGCGGGGCGGTGCTGGCGTCGAGCAGCACGGTGAAAGCCAGGGCCTGCAGGGCGTCGCCGGCGAGGATCGCGGTTGCCTCGTCGAACTGCCGGTGGCAGGTCGGGCGCCCGCGCCGCAGGTCGTCATCATCCATGGCCGGCAGGTCGTCGTGGATCAGCGAGTAGGCGTGGATGAGCTCGACTGCCGCCGCCGGTGCATCGAGCAGCGCGAGGTCGACCCCGAGCGCCTCGCCCGTGGCATAGGCGAGCACCGGCCGGATGCGTTTGCCGGGTGCGAGCACGGCATAGCGCATGGCTGCGTGCAGGCGTTCCGGGGCCGTTTCCGCACGCGGCAGGAAGCGCTCGAGCGCGGCATCGATACGGGCCTGCAACGGCGCCAGGCGTTGCTGCAGCATCACAGGATTCGGGTCCCCAGTTGGTTCAGTCTTCAGCGTCGTCGGAGAGCGCGAAGTCCTGCAGGACGTCGTCGTCGCCGTTGCGTGCCAATGCCAGCACCTTCTGCTCGGCATTGCGCAGCGCCTGCTCACAGGCACGCGTGAGCGCGATGCCACGCTCGTACTGGCGCAACGACTCTTCCAGCGAGTACTCGCCCTGCTCGAGCTTGTCGACCAGCGCCTCGAGCTCGTGCATTGCCGCTTCGAACTCGAGCGGTACGTCCGCCGGTGTCGCCGCGGCGGCGTCTGGCTGGGATGCTTCTGGTTTGGCTTTGGCCACGGCGCGCTCGGTGCGTTGGTCGCGGGGTCGGGCTGCGGCCCGGGGCGGAAAGGGCGGCAACTGTAACGGCGGGCATGCAGGCGGTCAACGCTGCCGGCGCGCTTGACGCTCGGCGACACTGCCTCGTAGACTTCGAGCAAATTTAGACTCAGTCTAAATTCGTCCCGATAACGACGATTCATCCGAACCCATCGAGGAGGAAACCACCCATGGCGCTCAAAGGCTCCAAGACCGAAGACAACCTCAAGGCCGCGTTTGCCGGCGAGTCGCAGGCCAACCGCCGCTACCTCTACTTCGCACAGAAGGCCGACGTCGAAGGCTACAACGATGTCTCCGCGGTGTTCCGTTCCACCGCCGAAGGCGAGACCGGCCACGCCCACGGTCACCTCGAGTACCTCGAAGAGGTTGGTGATCCGGCCACCGGCGAGCCGATCGGCAGCACCGAGCTGAATCTCAAGGCCGCCATCGCCGGTGAGACCCACGAGTACACCGACATGTACCCGGGCATGGCGAAGACCGCGCGCGAAGAAGGCTTCGACGAGATCGCCGACTGGTTCGAGACCCTCGCCAAGGCCGAGCGCTCGCACGCCAACCGCTTCCAGAAGGCTCTCGACAGCCTCAGCTGAGCGCGGCGCGAGTCCCGCACGAGAAGCCGGGCACGTCCCGGCTTCTTTCTTCCCGGCACCGTCCGCGACCACGCCCGGGCACGGCGATGATCCCCGCGACGGTGGCCCCATCGAGCCTTGAGACGAGGGTCGTGCCATGGCAGAGAACGAGTACCGCGAAGGCAGCCTGGAAGCGCCGACGCGCCATCCGATCGACTGGAAGTCCGCCGAATTCTATGACGAGAACGCGCTCAACGAAGAACTCGAGCGCGTCTACGACATCTGCCACGGCTGCCGCCGCTGTGTGAGCCTGTGCAACGCCTTCCCGGTGCTGTTCGATCTCGTCGACGAGTCGGACACCATGGAAGTCGACGGCGTTGCCAAGTCCGACTACATGAAAGTGGTCGACCAGTGCTACCTGTGCGACCTCTGCTACATGACGAAATGCCCCTACGTGCCGCCGCACGAGTGGAACGTCGACTTTCCACACCTGATGCTGCGCGCCAAGGCGACTCACTACAAGAACCACGGCGCGTCGCTGCGCGACCGCGTGCTGACTTCCACCGACGCGGTCGGCAAGCTCGCCTCGATCCCGGTCGTCGCCGAGGTGGTCAACACCACCAACAGTCTCGGCGCGACGCGCAAGCTGCTCGAGTCGGCGATCGGTGTGCATGCCGAGGCGCCGCTGCCGAAGTTCCACAGCAACACGCTGCGCAAGCGCGTGGCGAAGCGCAGCGCACCGCAGCTCGACGAGCGCATCGCGCTGTTCGTCACCTGCTATGGCAACCGCAACCGGCCGGACGTCGTCGAGGACATGATCGCAGTGTTCGAGCACAACGGCATCGGTGTCGAGCTGGTGCGGAACGAGCAGTGCTGCGGCATGCCCAAGCTCGAGCTCGGCGATCTCGAAACCGTCGAGAAGCACAAGGATGCCAACATCCCGCAGCTGCTCGCGCTCGCGGAAGAGGGCCTGCGCATCACCTCGCCGATTCCGAGCTGCGTGCTGATGTTCCGCCAGGAGCTGCCGTTGCTGTTTCCGGACGACGCCGCGGTGAAGAAGGTACAGGCCGCGATGGTCGACCCGTTCGAGTTCCTCATGGCGCGGCACAGGAACGGCCAGCTCAACACCAGCTTCAAGCAGGGTCTGGGCAAGGTCGCCTACCACGTGCCCTGCCACCAGCGCGTGCAGAACATCGGTCTGAAGACCAAGGACATGCTCGAGCTCGTGCCCGACACCGAAATCGTGCCGATCGAACGTTGTTCCGGCCACGACGGCACCTACGCCGTGAAGCAGGAGAACTACGCTTTCGCGCAGAAGATCTGCCGGCCGGTCGTGAAACGTATCACCGATGGCAAGGTCGACCACTACATCAGTGACTGCCCGATGGCGGGCGAGCTGATCGAGCACGGCGTCGGCGACGCTTCGCACGCGAGTTCGGCTTTCACACTCCTACGGCAAGCTTACGGAATCTGAATGCATCATGAATGACAAGCTGACCCGCGGCGATCTGCTCACCCTCGAGGCCTACCACGAGAAGCGCCCCGAGATGCGGCGCGAAGTGATGGCGCACAAGGCCAACCGCAAGGTCTTCATCGGCGAGCACGCCGCGCTCTACTTCGAGGATCGCCTCACCATCCAGTACCAGATCCAGGAGATGCTGCGCGCCGAGCGCATCTTCCAGGCCGAGGCCATCCAGGAAGAGCTCGACGCCTACAATCCGCTCATCCCGGATGGCGACAACCTCAAGGCGACCTTCATGGTCGAGTACGCGGACGTCGAGGAACGTCGCGTCGCGCTCGGCAAGCTGATCGGCATCGAGGACAAGGTGTGGGTGCGCGTCGGCGACGGCGCGCCCGTCTATGCGATCGCCGACGAGGATCTCGAGCGCGAGAACGACGTCAAGACCTCGGCGGTGCACTTCCTGCGCTTCCAGCTCGACGCCGCGCAGGTCGCTGCGGCCAAGGCCGGTGCGCCCTTGGCGATGGGCATCGATCATCCCAACTACGACCACGCCGTCGACCCGCTGCCGCCCGCCACGCGTGACGCCCTGGTGGCCGACTTCACCTGAGCCGCGCCGTCGTCGCCTCGCGAGCGTTGGCGTTGCATGGCGACTAACAGGCTGGTGAAAAACGTCGCGAGGCGTGCGGGCTGCAAGGCGCGTGCGAGCCGAGGACCGGCGTTTATGCGGATAAATGAGGACCGCAGGCGCGTGCGCAACGCCGCAGACCGTGCCCGCAGTCGTTTTTCACCAGCCTGTTAATGTCTCTGTGTTCAGCGCCTTGGCACAATCCGCTCAGCCCGCTTCTAGAACCCGCCCCGTGCCAGGCGCTACACTGGCGCGCCGAGCGCGGCGGCACCGCCGATGTCTCACGAGCACATCGTTCCTGACCTGCTAGCGGCCCAGGTGGCCGACGGAATCCCAGCCCTTGAGCGCACGTTACGACGCCGCCGACATCGAGGTCCTGACCGGTCTCGAACCGGTTCGCAAACGTCCCGGGATGTACACCGATACGTCCCGTCCCAACCATCTCGTGCAGGAGGTCGTCGACAACAGTGTCGACGAGGCGATCGCCGGGCATTGTTCGCAGATCGACGTCACCCTGCACGCCGACGGCTCCGTCACCGTCAGCGACAACGGCCGCGGCATGCCGGTCGACGAGCACCCCGGCGAGAAGATTTCGGGCGTTGAGGTCATCCTCACGCGCCTGCACGCCGGCGGCAAGTTCTCGTCGAAGAACTACAAGTACTCGGGCGGCCTGCATGGCGTCGGCGTCTCGGTAGTCAACGCCTTGTCGACGCGCCTCGAGGTGCGCGTCAAGCGTGGTGGCCGCGAGTACGCGATGGCCTTCGCGGGCGGCGACACCACCGAGCCGCTCGGCGTCGTCGGCACGGTGGGGGCGCGCAACACGGGTACCAGCATCCGCTTCTGGCCGGACGAGCGTTACTTCGACACCGTCAGGCTGTCGCTCGGGCGCCTGCGCCACCTGCTGCGCGCCAAGGCGGTGCTGTGTCCGGGGCTGCGCGTGCGCGTTCACGACGAGAGCAGCGACGAGAAGCTCGAATGGCAGTACGAGGAGGGGCTCAAGACCTATCTCACGGAGGCCATGGGCGGCGCCGAGCTGATCCCGCCCGAGCCCTTCATGGGCAACATGGAAGGTGAGCACGAGACCGCGACCTGGGCGTTGCACTGGGTTGCCGACGAGGTCGAACTGGTCACCGAGAGCTACGTCAACCTGGTACCGACCGCACAGGGCGGCACCCATGTCGGCGGGCTGCGCCAGGGCCTGCTGGAGGCGATGCGCGAGTTCTGCGACAACCGCAACCTGCTGCCACGTGGGGTCAAGCTTGCCGCCGAGGACGTTTTCGAGCGCTGCGCCTACGTCCTCTCGGTCAAGCTCGAGGAGCCGCAGTTCTCCGGGCAGACCAAGGAGCGCCTGTCCTCGCGCAGCTGCGCTGCGTTCGTCTCCGGCGTGGTGCGTGACGCCTTCAGCCTGTGGCTGCACCAGCACGTCGAATCGGGTGAGCGCATCGCCGAACTCGCCATCAGTCGTGCGCAGCGCCGGCTCAAGGCAGCCAAGGTGGTGCGCAAGCGCGTCACCGGCAGCGGGCCGGCCTTGCCCGGCAAGCTCGCCGACTGCACGGCGCAGGATCTCGAACGCACCGAGCTGTTCCTGGTCGAGGGCGACTCCGCCGGCGGTTCGGCCAAGCAGGCGCGTGACCGCGAGTACCAGGCCATCCTGCCGCTGCGCGGCAAGATCATGAATACCTGGGAAGTCGAATCGGCACAGGTGCTGGCCTCGAACGAAGTCCACGACATCTCCGTCGCGCTCGGCATCGACCCCGGCGCCGACGACCTCGCGCAGCTGCGTTACGGCAAGGTGTGCATCCTCGCCGATGCCGACTCCGACGGGCTGCACATCGCGACGCTGCTGTGCGCGTTGTTCGTGCGCCACTTCCGCGCGCTGGTCGCGGCCGGCCGCGTCTACGTGGCGATGCCGCCCTTGTACCGCATCGATGTCGGCAAGGAGGTCTTCTACGCGCAGGATGACGACGAACGCCTCGGCGTGCTCGATCGTATCGCCGCCGAGAAGCTCAAGGGCAAGATCAACGTGCAGCGCTTCAAGGGCCTCGGCGAGATGAACCCGCTGCAGCTGCGCGAGACCACCATGGCGCCGGACACGCGTCGCCTGGTGCGCCTGGCCATCGACGACGACGGCGCCGAGACCGAGGCCCTGATGGACATGTTGCTGGCCAAGCGCCGCGCGTCCGACCGTCGTGCCTGGCTCGAGCGCAAGGGCAACCTCGCCACCGTCAGCCTGGAGAACCGTACCGATGGCTGAAGACGACGACACCTTCGACCTCGATCAGATCCCGCTCGCCGAGTTCACCGAGCGCGCCTACCTCGATTACTCCATGTACGTCATCCTCGATCGCGCGCTGCCGGCGCTCGGGGACGGTCTCAAGCCGGTACAACGGCGCATCGTCTACGCCATGAGCGAGCTCGGGCTCGACGCCGCCGCCAAGTACAAGAAATCGGCGCGCACCGTCGGCGACGTCATCGGCAAGTTCCACCCGCACGGGGACTCGGCCTGCTACGAGGCCATGGTGCTGATGGCGCAGCCGTTCAGCTACCGCTACCCGCTGGTCGACGGCCAGGGTAACTGGGGCTCGAGCGACGATCCGAAGTCATTCGCGGCGATGCGTTACACCGAGGCCAAGCTGACGCCGTACGCCGATGTCCTGCTTGCCGAGCTCGGCCAGGGCACGGTCGACTGGGTGCCGAACTTCGACGGCACGCTGGACGAGCCGGCCATGCTGCCGGCACGTCTGCCCAACGTGCTGTTGAACGGCACCACCGGCATCGCCGTCGGCATGGCCACCGACATCCCGCCGCACAACCTGCGCGAGGTCGCCGAGGCCTGCATCCACCTGCTCGACAACCCGCGCGCCACCATCGCCGAGCTGTGCGAGTTCGTGCGCGGGCCGGATTTTCCGGGCGGCGGCGAGATCATCACGCCGGCGGCGGAACTGCGCCAGCTCTACGAGAGCGGCAACGGCAGTGTGCGGCTGCGCGCGATCTACACGCGCGAGAACGGCAACATCGTCGTCACCGCGCTGCCGTTCCAGAGCTCGGGGTCGAAGATTCTCGAGCAGATCGCGCAGCAGATGCAGGCCAAGAAGCTGCCGATGATCGAGGATCTCCGCGACGAGTCCGATCACGAGACACCGGTGCGCCTGGTGATCGTGCCGCGTTCGAACCGCATCGACCACGAGCAGGTCATGCAGCACCTGTTCGCGACCACCGACCTCGAGCGCAACTACCGCGTGAACCTCAACGTGATCGGCACCGACGGCCTGCCGGCGGTGAAGAATCTCGGCACGCTGCTCGCCGAGTGGCTCGATTTCCGCACGGACACAGTACGCCGGCGCCTCGAGTTCCGTCTCGAGAAGGTACTCGCGCGGCTGCACGTACTCGAAGGCTACCTCGTCGCCTTTCTCAACATCGACGAGGTCATCCACATCATCCGCACCGAGGACAAGCCGAAGCCCGTGTTGATGGAACGCTTCGGCATCACCGACGTGCAGGCCGACGCCATCCTCGACCTGCGCCTGCGCCACCTCGCGCGCCTCGAGGAGATGCGCATTCGCGGCGAGCAGGCAGAGCTCGAAGCCGAGCGCAGGAAGATCGAGCAGATCCTCGGCTCGCGCCGGCGCCTGCGCACCCTGGTGCGCGACGAGATCCGCACCGACATGGAGCGCTTCGGTGACGAGCGGCGCTGCGCGCTGGTCGAGCGCGCCTCGGCGCAGGCCTTGTCGGAGACCGAGCTGGTGCCGTCCGAGCCGGTCACCGTGGTGCTGTCGTCGAAGGGCTGGGTGCGCGCCGCCAAGGGCCATGAGCTCGATCCGCGCGAGCTCAGTTTCCGCAGCGGCGACGAGTACCAGGCCGCCGCACGCGGGCGCAGCAACCAGAACGCGGTGTTCCTCGATTCGACCGGGCGCGCCTACACCGTGCCCGCGCACACGTTGCCCTCGGCGCGCGGCCTCGGCGAGCCGCTGGCTTCGCGCCTGTCGCCGCCGGACGGCGCGACCTTCGCCGGCGTCGTCATGCAGGGCGCGAGTTCGCACGTGCTGGTCGCCTGTGACCACGGCTACGGCTTCGTCGCCGCCATCGAGGAGCTGACCACCAAGAACCGCTCCGGCAAGGTCGTGCTGTCGCTGCCCGCCGGGGCGCGCATCCTGCCGCCGCTGCCGGTCAACAACCCGGACGAGGACTGGGTCGCCTGCGTGTCGAGCGCCGGCCACCTGCTGATCTTCCCGGTCGCCGAGCTGCCGGTGCTGGCGCGTGGCAAGGGCCAGAAGCTGCTGCAGATCCCGTCGGCGAAGCTGAAATCGCGCGAAGAAGTCATGCAGGCGTTCACCGTGCTCGGCCCCGAGGACGACCTGCGCATCTACGCCGGCAATCGTCACCTGACCCTGAAAGAGGCCGACCAGGAACACTACATCGGCGAACGCGCACGGCGCGGGCTCAAGCTGCCGCGCGGCTTCCCGCGCGCCGAGCGCATGGCACCGGCGCGCTGACGGCCAGCATTCGAGCATAAAAAAACGGGCCGGCGCGGGGCGCCGGCCCGTCGACAAGGAACGGACCAGGGAGGGTAAGACAGTACCGTTCGGAAAAGGGTAGCGTCCGCCGCGCGGAGACCTTTAGCCGGTGCGTGCGAGGTCTTGCACGCGGGGCGCGGCGAGCCGCGGCGAGGTATGCCCGATACCCGGGCCGCCTGCCCTCGCGCGCGACGGCGCTCGCCATCGCGCTCAGCACGGCGACGCCGTGCCGCTCAGGGACGCGGCGGTACGAACGGGGTCTTCGCCGGCGCGCCGGCGACTTCACGCACGAAGCGCGGCACCAGGTATCCCGGCAGCGCGGCGCGCAGGCCCGCTGCGAGTGCGGCCACGCGGGCCTCGGGCACCTCGAAGTGGGCACTGCCGGCAACGCGATCGAGCAGGTGGAGGTAGTAGGGCAGCACGCCGGCTTCGAACAAGGTGTGCGAGAGGGCGGCGAGCACCTCGACATCGTCGTTCACCCCGGCCAGCAGCACCGCCTGGTTGAGCAGCGTCACGCCGGCCGCGCGACAGCGCGCCAGTGCGGCGGCGGTGGCGTCGTCGATTTCCTGTGCGTGGTTCACGTGCACTACCAGCACCACCTGCTGTGGCTGACTGGCGAAGAGCTCGAGCAGGCGCGGCGTCATGCGCGCCGGCAGCACCACCGGCAGGCGGCTGTGCACGCGCAGGCGGCGGACGTGGCGCTGCGTGGCGATGCGTTCGAGCAGCGGTGCCAGCACCGCGTCGTCGAGCACCAGCGGATCGCCGCCGCTCAGGATCACTTCGTCGATGCCCGGGTCCGCTTCGATCGCGTCCAGCCCGGCAGCGAGCGCGCGAGCACCGACGTGATCGCCGTAGGGGTACTCGCGGCGGAAGCAGTAACGACAGTTGATGGCGCAGGCGCCGGTCATCACCAGCAGGCCGCGCCCGGCATACTTGCGCAGCAGGGTGCTGCCGTCACCGAGATGCTGCTCGCCGACCGGGTCGGCGCCGAAGCCGGGCACGACGCGGTTCTCGTCGACCACCGGCAGCACCTGGCGCAGCAGCGGATCGTGCGGGTCGCCAGGCCGCATGCGCGCGGCCCACTCGCGGGTCACGCGGAACGGGAAGCGCCGCGCCGCGTCGCCGTCGAGACCGAGCGCGGCCGGCTCGAGATCGAGCATGGCGAGCAGGGCACGGGGATCACGCCAGGCGCGCGCGAGGGCCTCGCGCCAGGCCGGTCTCTCCTCGCCGACGGGGCTTCGCGTTATCATTGCCAGCTTGATATTTTCCCGGATACCCCGAACCCGCCATGGCTACCTACAGCACCAACCAGTTCAAGCCCGGTCTGAAGCTCCTGTTCGACGGCGACCCGTACTCCATCGTCGAGAACGAGTTCGTCAAGCCGGGCAAAGGGCAGGCGTTCAATCGTATCAAAATCCGTAACCTCAAGACCGGCCGCGTCATCGAGAAGACGCTCAAGTCGGGTGACTCGGTCGAAGGCGCCGATGTCGTCGACGTCGAGATGCAGTACGTCTACAACGACGGTTCCGCCTGGTACTTCATGAATCCGCAGAGCTTCGAGCAGATCGGTGCCGACGAAGCCGCCGTCGGCGACGCGGCGAAGTGGATCAAGGGCCAGGAGCTGTGCGAGGTGACATTGTGGAACGACGTGCCAATCTCGGTTACCGCGCCCAACTTCGTCGTCCTGCGCATCACCGAGACCGATCCGGGCGTGCGCGGCGACACCGCCTCGGGCGGCACCAAGCCCGCCACCATGGAGACCGGCGCGGTGGTCAAGGTGCCGTTGTTCATCGAGCAGGGAGACCTGCTGCGCATCGACACCCGCACCGGCGAGTACGTGTCCCGCGCCAAGGAAGAATAGCTGGGCGGCGCGTGGCCCCGGCCCTGCCGACGCCGCGACGTGCCGCCCTCGCGCGGCGCGCCGCGCTGCTCGCGCGCATCCGTGAATTCTTCGCTGCGCGCGACGTGCTCGAGGTGAGCACGCCGCTGCTCGGCGCGCATGCGACGACCGAGCCGACGCTGAGCAACCTCGCACTCGCACGGACGACGCCACCGCGCTACCTGCGCACGTCGCCGGAGTCGGCGCTCAAGCAGCTGCTTGCCGCCGGCAGCGGCGACGTCTACGAACTCGGCCCGGTCTTTCGCGCCGGCGAGCACGGCGGCCGGCACCGCGAGGAGTTCACCCTGCTCGAGTGGTACCGCACGGGCCTCGATCACCATGCCTTGATGGACGAGGTGGCGGCACTCGTCGTGCACTGCGGGTATCCGGCAGCGCCGCGACCGCTCGCGTATGCCGAGGTCTTCGCGCAGGCACTCGACCTCGATCCGCACACGGCACCGACCGAAATCCTCGCGGCGCGCGTCGCGCAGACCCCGCTCGCGCTCGCGCCCGGCGACCGTAGCGATCGCGCGCTGCTGCTCGATGCGCTCTATGCCCACGCGGTGGAGCCCTTGCTCGCGCGTGCCGGCGCCGTGTTGCTGTACGATTTTCCGGCCGAGTTGCGTGCCTACGCACGCCTGTCGGTGGGTGCGCCGCCGCGGGCCGCGCGTTTCGAGCTGGTCATCGACGGTGTCGAGCTCGCCAACGGCTACCATGAGATCGTCGACGCCGCCGAGCAGGCAGCCTGCTTCGCGCAGGAGAACGCGCTGCGCGCGCGGCGTTCGCTGGCGACGGTCGAGCCGGATGCGGCGTGGCTCGCCGCGCTGCGTACCGGCATGCCGGACTGCGCTGGCGTCGCACTCGGCGTGGAACGCCTGCTGATGGTGCTCGACGGCCACACCGACATCGCCGCGGCGCGGCCTGGCGAGCCGTGAGATTGCCGACTCGGCTGTGCCGGGGCGGGGTACGCGGCACGCCGCCGGCCGCCGTCGGCGGATTCCGCGGCCGACCCGACCGGGAACCGGCATGCGTGTATACGATCAGGTAGTTAGCTAGAATAGCTAGACTTGACATCATAATCAGCGGCAGGAAGCTGCAGGCCGGCACCGAGCGCGTGCGACCAGCGCGCGCCCGGTGCTGCAGCAGGAGATAGCGAAGCGGGGCCATGGGTGTCTACCGGGTCGACAAATTAATGGCGGAAGCACGGCGCCTTGCCGCGGAGTACCGCCGTGCCACCGGCAAGACGCTGGCCATCAGCGGTGAGATCGCGGTCTCCGACGCGGTCACGCTGCTCGGCCTGGAACCGGCCGAGGAGGGCGCGGAGGGCTACGACGCGGTGCGTCGCAGCGCGCACGGCGAAGAGCGGCTGCAGGTCAAGGCGCGCATGCTGTTCGATGACACCACGCGGCGGCCGCACCGCCTCGGCCAGCTCAAGGTCGACAAGCCGTGGGACGCCGTGCTGCTCGTGCTCATGGACGAGAACTACGACACCATCGAAATGGTCGAGGCCGATCGGGCCGCGCTCGAGGACAGCCTCGCCGAGGCGACCCCCAACAAGCGTGGCACCTTGTCGGTAGCGCGCTTCCGCAACATCGGCCGACTCGTGTGGACGCGCGAGGAAGGCCGCGTCACGGACGGGTGACGCGCGCACCCGCACCCGCCGTCCGCGCGGCTGCCGACGTCGCCGCGCTGCTCGCCGACGACGGCCCCCTGGCCGAGCGGCTCGACGGCTTCCGCGCCCGTCCGGCGCAGCGCGAGATGGCGCAGGCCGTCGCCGACACCATGGCCGAGCGCGGCATCCTCGTGTGCGAGGCCGGCACCGGTACCGGCAAGACGCTCGCCTACCTGGTGCCGGCTTTCACCAGCGGGCTGAAGACCATCCTCTCCACTGCCACGCGCACGCTGCAGGACCAGCTCTTTCACCGCGATCTCCCGCTGGTGCGTGCGGCGCTCGGCGGCGGCCGCGACGTGGCGCTGCTCAAGGGGCGCCAGAATTATCTCTGCGTGCACCGTGCCGAGCGCGCACTGGCGGGCACGGCGACCGATCCCGCACGCCAGCCGCTGCTCGTCCACCTGCTGCGATGGGGCGAGCGTTCGCAGAGCGGGGACCTGGAGGAAGTGCCCGAACTCGCCGACGATGCCGGCCTGCGCGCCCAGGTCACCTCGACCACCGAGAACTGCCTGGGTGGCGAGTGTCCGAGCTACGAGCGCTGCTTCGTCGCCGCCGCGCGGCGCGCCGCCGCCGCCGCCGACATCGTGGTGGTCAACCATCACCTGCTGTTCGCCGACCTCGCGCTGCGGGAAACCGGCTTTGCCGAGCTGCTGCCGCATGCCGAGGCGATTGTCGTCGACGAGGCGCACAAGCTGCCCGAGATTGCCTCGCTCTTCTTCGGCCGCGCGCTGTCCGGCCAGCAGATCGGCGCACTCTGCCACGATCTGCGCGCGGTGATCGCGACCGAGGCGCCGGACATGCCGGCGCTGGCACGCACGCTCGCGCGCTTCGACGACAGCCAGGCGCGCCTGCGCGAGCGCCTGCAGCAACTCGGCCGCCGCCCGGAATGGCGCAGCGTGCGCCGCCGCGCCGACATCGACGCGCTGGTCGGCGACGCCAGCGACAACTTCGACCAGTTCATCGAGGCGCTCGAACTCGCCGCCGAGCGCAGTGCCGAGCTCGCCCACTGCCGCGAGCGTGCCTATGCGCTGAAGGACAAGTGGGCCCTGCTCGAGGCCGCCGAAGACGACACCCACGTGCGCTGGCTCGACACCAGCGTGCGCAACTTCGTGCTGCACGAAACGCCGATCAGCGTGGCTGAACCGTTCGCGGCGCGCGTGGCGGCGTCCGACGCCGCCTGGGTGCTGACCTCGGCCACGCTCGCGGTGAGCGGCGGCTTCGAGCACTTCACGCGGGCGCTGGGGCTCGAGGCAGCCACCGAAGCCCTGTGGGCGAGCCCGTTCGATTATCCGCGCCAGGCACTGCTCTACCTGCCGCCGATCGAGGCCGAGCCCGGTGCGGAGGGCTTCGACGACGAGCTGCTCGACGCCGCGCTGCCGGTGCTCGCGGCGAGCGACGGTCGCGCCTTTTTCCTGTTCACGAGTTACCGCGCGCTCGACCTTGCCGCTGCCCGCCTCGCCGCGCGCACCGACTACCCGCTGCTGGTGCAGGGCAGCGCGCCGCGCAGCGTGCTGCTCGAGCGCTTCCAGCGCACCCCGCGCGCGGTGCTGCTCGGTACCGCCACCTTCTGGGAAGGCGTCGACGTGCGCGGCGACCAGCTCTCCTGCGTGATCATCGACAAGCTGCCCTTCGGTGTGCCCGACGACCCGGTCACACGCGCGCGTGCCCGCGCCGCGCGCGCCCGGGGCGAGGACCCGTTCGCGACCCTGCAGCTGCCGGCTGCGATCACGGCGCTCAAGCAGGGCGCCGGGCGCCTGATCCGCGACGTCACCGATCGCGGTGTACTCATGATCGGCGATCCGCGCCTGCGCACGCGCGGCTACGGCCGCGCCTTTCTCGATTCCCTGCCGCCGATGCCGGTGACCGGCTCACTCGCCGACGTCGAGGCGTTCTTCGCTGACGAGTAGGCCCGCGCTCACGCGGCGAACGGCCACAGCCACGGGATCAACACCACGCCGAGCGCGCCGATGAGAACCGTCAGCGGGCCGCCGAGGCGCAGGTAGTCGCTGAAGCGATAGCCGCCCGGGCCGTAGATCATGAGGTTGGTCGGGTAGCCGATCGGCGTCGCCACCGACATCGACGAGGCCAGCATCACGGTGAGCACCAGCGGCATGGGGTCGACGCCGAGCTGGCGCGAAGCAGCCAGCGCGACGGGCAGCATCAGCACCGCGCCCGCCTTCGCGGTGACGAAGCCGGCGAGCACGGCAGCGAGCACGTAGATCGCGGCGAGCGCGGCGTGCGGCGAATCGCCCACCGCGGCCAGCAGCCAGCCGCCGAGCAGCGTGGCGAGCCCGCTCACCTGCATCGCCTTGCCCAGTGCGAGGGCGCCGGCGATGACCAGCAGCACCTCCCAGTCGATCGCGCGGCGCGCCGAGAACGGCCGGCAGCAGCGCGTCGCCAGCATGCCGAAGGCGGCCAGCATGCTCGCCTGCAGCATGCTCAGGAAGCCGCTCGCGACGACCGCCACGAGACCGGCCAGGATGGCCAGCGCGAGCGGCGCGCGGCGGCGTTCCACCGGGTCTGCGCCGTCGACCTGGCTGACCAGGTAGAAATCGCGGCTGTTGCGCTGCTGCTCGAGAAAGCTCGGGCGGGTTTCGAGCAGCAGGACGTCGCCCGGTTGCAGGACGATGTCGCCGACCTTGCCGCGCACGCGCTCGCCGTTGCGGGCGACGGCAATGATGGCGGCGTTGTAGATGGTGCGGAACTGGCCGTCGCGGACGCTCTTGCCGGTCAGCGGGCAGGTGTTGCTGACCACCGCTTCGATGAGGCGGCGGTTGGTGCGCGGTGAGTCGAGCTTGAACACCTGGTCGGTGGCCGGGCGCAGGCCGCCGAAGCGCTGCAGGTCGACCACGGAGTCGACGATGCCGGCGAACACGAGCTGATCGTCGGCGGCCAGGCGCACGTTGCCGGAGACCGCCGGCAGCACGTCGCCGTCGCGCGCGATTTCGATCAGGAACAGGCCCGGCAGGCCGCGCAGGCCGGCGTCGTCGATGCTCTTGCCGACCAGCTCGCTGTTCGGTTCGACGACCATCTCGACGACGTACTCGCGCGCGTTGTCCAGGTGCTCGAAGACCGGCTTGCGTAACGGCAACAGCGCGTTGCTCGCATAGACCACGAAGACGAGCCCGGCGATGGCAATCGGCAGCATGACCGGCGTGATTTCGAACATGCCGAGCCCCGGGTGATCGGTGTTCTCGATCAGCCAGCCGTTGATGATGAGGTTGGTGCTGGTGCCGATCAGCGTGCACGCGCCGCCGAGAATGGACGCGAAGGAGAGCGGCATCATCAGTCGGCTCACCGAGAGTCGGAAGCGGCGCGCCCAGTCGTCGGTTACCGGCATCAGGATGGCGACCAGCGGCGTGTTGTTGAAGAACGCGCTCATCAGCGCGGTCGGCCATACCAGGCGATGCTGCGCCGAGCGCTCCGAGCGCGGCGCGCCGAGCAGGCGATCGACCAGCAACTGCATGGCACCGGTATCGCGCACGCCCGCGGCGACCACGAACAACGCCGCGATGGTCACCACGCCCTCGTTGGCGAGGCCACCGAAGGCCTGCGCCGGATCGAGCAAGCCGAGCGCGAGGCTGCCATCGGTGCGTCGTACGGGTGCGGTCAGCAGGATCGTCACGCCCGTCCAGATGACGACGTCCGGCGCGCGCCCGTAACGGATGAGCATGGCGAGGACGAAAGCGAGGACGAGCGCAGTGAGGACGACCGGTGACATGGTTCCCAGGCGGGTATGCGGCGCGGTGGCCGCGCACGCAGCCTAGGGCAAACGATCGGCACCGGCAAGCGGGGCACGGCGGCTATACTGCGCGTCCCGCCAAGTACTTCACAGGTATTCACATGACCGCCGCCGACGCCCTGTTCGAGAAGACCCGCGTGATGCTCGTCATGCAGGACGAAATGAACAGCCGTGTCGATGCCGACTGGCGCGAGCGCGCGCGCGAGTGGAACCGCGCAATCTGGATCGAATGCGCGGAGCTGATGGATCACTACGGTGGCTGGAAATGGTGGAAGCACACCACGCCGGACCTCGAGCAGGCGATGCTCGAGATCGTCGACATCTGGCACTTCGGTCTCAGCCTGCGGCTGGAGGCGGCCGGTGACTTCGATGCCGCCGCGCACGCCATCGTCGACGAATGGCAGGCGAGTGATGCGGACGGTGACTTTCTTGCCGAGGTCGAGCGACTCGCCGGCGCCGCACTCGTCGAGCGACGTTTCGCGGTCGACGCCGTGGCCCGGCTGGTAACGCTGTGCGGCCACGATCTCGATCAGCTCTACCGCGCCTACGTGGCCAAGAACGTGCTCAACTTCTTCCGCCAGAATCACGGCTACCGCACCGGCGAGTACATCAAGACCTGGCACGGACGCGAAGACAACGCCGTGCTCGCCGAGCTGCTCGGGCGCCTCGACAGCGATGACCCGCGTTTCCGCGAGGCGGTCTACGACGCCCTCGAGGCGGCCTACGCGGAAGTCGTCAGAACGGCTTGATACCGGCGCGCGGCGCGGCCGGCGGGGACACGGCGCCGTCCGCCGCCCGCCGCCGCGTCAACCCTGTGCTTCGAGCCAGCGCTCGGCGTCGAGCGCCGCCATGCAGCCGGCGCCGGCCGAGGTGATCGCCTGGCGGTAGACCGGGTCGCACACGTCGCCGGCGGCGAACACGCCCTCGACGCTGGTTGCCGTCGCGTAGCCGTGCCCGTGACCGCTGCCCGTGACACGGATGTAGCCGCCATCCATGTCGACCTGGCCGGCGAAGATCGCGGTGTTCGGCTGGTGGCCGATGGCGATGAAGGTGCCGTGCACCGCCACCTCGCGCAGGGCTTCGTCCTGCACGTTGCGGACGCGGATGCCGGTCACGCCAGCGTCGTCGCCGAGCACTTCGTCGAGTACGTGGTTCCACAGGATGGACACGTTGCCACCGGTGGTCTTCTCGAGCAGGCGATTGGCGAGGATCTTTTCCGCCCGGAAGCTGTCGCGACGGTGCACGACGGTAACCTCGGAGGCGATGTTGGAGAGGTACAGGGCCTCTTCGACGGCGGTGTTGCCGCCGCCGATCACCGCGACCGGCTTGCCGCGGTAGAAGAAACCGTCGCAGGTCGCGCAGGCCGACACGCCGCGGCCCTTGTAGGCCTGCTCCGAGGGCAGTCCGAGATACTTGGCAGAGGCACCGGTGGCGATGATCAGGGCATCGCAGCTGTAGCTGCCAGCATCGCCGTGGAGCACGAAGGGGCGCTGGCCGAGTTCCACCCGCGTGATGCTGTCGTAGACGAGCGCGGTGCCGAAACGTTCGGCATGGCGCTTCATGCGCTCCATCAGCTCGGGGCCCTGCACGCCGGCGTCGTCGCCCGGCCAGTTGTCGACATCGGTGGTGGTGGTCATCTGGCCACCGATTTCGAGCCCGGTGATGAGCACCGGTTCGAGCGCGGCACGCGCGGCGTAGACGGCGGCGGTGTAACCGGCGGGGCCGGAGCCGATGATGATGAGGCGGTGGTGCTGGGTAGACATGGGCGCGAATCCTACCACTTCGCCGGCGCTGCGCCAGCGCACCGTTCCGGTGTCACCGCACGGGCACTATACTGCCGCGTCCGATGCCCGCACCCACGGATCCCGCCCTATGTCTGCCATTCCCGAACGCATGAACGCCGTCGAAGTCACCGCGCCCGGTGGCCCCGAGGTTCTCGCCGCGACCCGCGTCGCGGTGCCGGCACCACGCGAGGACGAAGTGCTCGTGCGCGTGGTCGCCGCCGGGGTCAACCGTCCCGACTGCCTGCAGCGGGCCGGACACTACCCGGTACCGCCCGACGCGAGCCCGCTGCCCGGTCTCGAGATTGCCGGTGAAGTGGTCGCGTGCGGCGCACGGGTGACGCGCTGGCAGGTCGGCGACCGCGTCGTCGCCCTGACCCACGGCGGTGGCTACGCGGAGTACTGCGTCGCCGACGCCGGGCATTGCCTGCCGTGGCCGGCTGCGCTGTCCGCGGCAGAGGCCGCCGGGCTCCCCGAGACCTGTTTCACCGTGCATCACAATCTCGTCGAGCGCGGCCACCTCGCCGCCGGTGCGCGCGTGCTCGTGCACGGCGGCTCGAGTGGCATCGGCAGCACCGCCATCCAGGTCGCACGCGCGTTCGGCGCGGAGGTCGCGATCACCGCCGGCAGCGACGAGAAATGCACCTACTGCCGCGATCTCGGTGCCGATCACGCGTTCAACTACCGCGAGGGCGACTGGGAGGAGGCACTCAAGGCGGCCTGGCCGAAGGGCGTCGACATCGTGCTCGACATGGTCGGCGGACCCTACGTGATGAAGAACATCCGCGTGCTCGCCGCGGATGGCCGCTACGTCATGATTGCCTTTCTGCAGGGCGCCAAGGCCGAGGTCAATTTCGGCCACGTGATCGGCAAGCGCCTCGTCATCACCGGCTCCACCCTGCGCCCGCAGTCGGTCGCCGCCAAGCGCGCCATCGCCGCCGGCGTCGAGCGCGACCTGTGGCCGCTGGTCGTCGACGGCCGACTGCGCACCCACGTGTTCGCTCAATTCCCGCTCGCCGAGGCCGCTAGCGCCCACGCACTCATGGAATCGAGCGCGCATCTCGGCAAGATCGTGCTCGACGTGGCGGCGGATTGACGCCAATCACGCCCGTAGGGCGGTATTCACGGGGGGAATCGGGCATAATGCGCGCGCCCGCCGGCGCCCCAGCGCGGTGCGCCGCCATCCAGCACTGACCATCTTGCACGAGGAGGACCTGCGTGCGTTCCAGCTACCTGTTTACCAGCGAATCGGTATCGGAAGGCCATCCCGATAAGGTCTGTGATCGCATTTCCGATGCGGTCGTCGATGCCTACCTTGCCGCCGATCCGCTCTCTCGCGTCGCCTGCGAGACCCTCACCACCACCAACCGCATCGTCGTCGCCGGCGAAGTGCGCGGTCCGTCCTCGATCACCGCCGAGAGCGTGGAATCGCTGGCACGCGACGCGGTCAAGGCGATCGGCTACGAGCAGGAGGGTTTCCACTGGGCTACCGCCGAGTTCGAGTTCTACCTGCACAAGCAGTCGGTGGACATCGCACAGGGCGTCGACAGCGGCGCCGACAAGGACGAGGGCGCGGGCGACCAGGGCATCATGTTCGGCTACGCCTGCCGCGAGACGCCGGTGCTGATGCCGGCACCGATTTACTACTCCCACCGCATCCTGCAGGACATGGCCGCGGCGCGTCACAGTGGCGCGGCGCCGGGCTTCGGTCCGGACTCCAAGAGCCAGGTCACGCTGCGCTACGAGAACGGCAAGCCGGTCGGCGCGACCTCGGTCGTGGTGTCGACGCAGCACGCCGAGAATCTCTCCCAGGAAGAGGTGCGCGAGCTGGTGCGCCCGTACGTCGTCGCGGCGTTGCCGGACGGCTGGATGTGTCCCGAGGACGAGTTCTACGTGAACCCGACCGGGCGCTTCGTGATCGGCGGCCCCGACGGCGACGCCGGCCTTACCGGGCGCAAGATCATCGTCGACACCTACGGCGGCGCTGCGCCCCACGGCGGTGGCGCGTTCTCGGGCAAGGACCCGAGCAAGGTCGATCGCTCGGCGGCCTATGCCGCGCGCTATCTCGCCAAGAACGTGGTCGCGGCCGAGCTCGCCGATCGCTGCACCATCCAGCTCGCCTACGCGATTGGCGTCGCCAAGCCGCTGTCGTTGTACGTCGACCTGCATGGCACCGGGCGTGTCGACGAGAACCGCCTGGAGAGCGTGCTGATGGACGTCATGAACCTGAGTCCGCGCGGCATTCGCGAGCACCTGCAGCTCAACCGTCCGATCTACGAGCGCACCGCCGCCTACGGCCATTTCGGCCGTGAGCCCGAAGCCGATGGCGGCTTTTCGTGGGAGCGTACCGATCTTGCCGACAAGCTGAAGTCGGCGCTGGCCTGATCGAACTGCGGCGCCCGCGCGTAGCATGGCTGGCCGGGCGCCGAGCGGGAACTCCGGCACGCTCATGGGGTTCCGCCGGAACGAGGCAAGCCCGGGTGCGGCCGGCCCAGCCGTCGCGCGCGGCGCAACACACCACGCGGCCTGCGTGGACTACGCTTGACTGGCGATGCCGGTCGCGCGGCGCCGCCCGGCGAAGCCATCGCCCCAGAGCCTGACATAGCGGATAAACGAGGAATTCCGATGTTGCAAAAGACCAAGACGAGCCGTACCGCGAGCCGCGGCAAGGCAGCCACCCGGCAAGCCCCCGATTTCGTGGTGGCCGATCTCGCGCTCGCGGATTACGGCCGCAAGGAAATCGAGCTCGCCGAGCAGGAAATGCCAGGCCTGATGGCGATGCGCGAGGAGTACGGCAAGTCGAAGCCGCTCAAGGGCGCGCGCATCACCGGCTCCCTGCACATGACCATCCAGACCGCGGTACTCATCGAGACGCTGCAGCACCTCGGCGCGAAGGTGCGCTGGGCGAGCTGCAACATCTTCTCGACCCAGGACCACGCGGCCGCGGCGATCGCCAAGCGCGGCACGCCGGTCTTCGCGGTCAAGGGCGAATCGATCGCCGACTACTGGGAATACACCGATCGCATCCTCGACTGGGGCAACGGCCAGGGACCCAACATGATTCTCGACGACGGCGGCGACGCCACGCTGTTCGTCACCCTCGGCTACCAGGCCGAGGAGAATCCCAAGCTGCTCAATGCCAAGCCGGGCAGCGAG
Organism: Gammaproteobacteria bacterium; assembly: GCA_040220855.1. Lineage (GTDB taxonomy): Bacteria > Pseudomonadota > Gammaproteobacteria > JACKNG01. The sequence goes on from JAVJVZ010000008.1 coordinate 147,267, forward strand.
GAAGAGGCGATGCTGCTCGCGCAGCTGAAGAAGTCGCTCAAGCGCGACCCGCAGCGGTTCCACCGCATCGCGCCGGACATCCGCGGTGTCACCGAGGAGACCACCACCGGCGTGCACCGTCTCTACCAGATGATGGAGCGCGGCGAGCTGCTGTTCCCGGCGATGAACGTCAACGATTCGGTGACGAAGTCGAAGTTCGACAACCTCTACGGCTGCCGCCATTCGCTGGTCGACGCGATCAACCGCGCCACCGACGTCATGATCTCCGGCAAGGTGGCCGTGGTCGCCGGTTACGGCGACGTCGGCAAGGGTTCGGCGCAGTCGCTGCGCGGGCAGGGCGCGCGCGTCATCATCACCGAGATCGATCCGATCTGCGCGCTGCAGGCGGCGATGGAAGGCTATGAAGTGATGAGCATGGACGACGCCTGCCGCGAGGGCGACATCTTCGTCACTACCACCGGCTGCTGCGACGTCATCACCGAGCAGCACATGAAGCGCATGAAGGATCTCGCGGTGGTGTGCAACATCGGCCACTTCGATTCCGAGATCCAGGTCGACAAGCTGCGCAAGTACAAGTGGACCGAGATCAAGCCCCAGGTCCACAAGATCACCATGACGGGCGGGCGCAGCATCATCCTGCTCGCCGAAGGTCGCCTGGTGAATCTCGGCTGCGCCACCGGGCACCCGAGCTTCGTGATGTCGAACAGCTTCACCAACCAGACCATCGCGCAGGTGGAGATGTTCAACTATCCCGAGCGCTACCCGCTCGGCGTGCACGTGCTGCCCAAGCTGCTCGACGAGAAGGTCGCGCGGCTGCACCTGGCGAAGCTCGGCGTCAACCTCGACATGCTGAACCGCAAGCAGGCCAAGTACCTCGGCGTGCCTGTCGATGGTCCCTACAAGCCCGATCACTACCGCTACTGACGAGCACGGCGGGCGCCGCATCTGCGGCGCCCGCCGTTGCGGTAGCGCCGGCAGGAGAGCGTAGCCGTGAGGGTGCGCAACGACACCGCCGCCTACGGGCTCGTCACCAAGCTGCTGCACTGGGCGACCGCGCTGCTGATCATCGGGCTGATCTGGCTCGGCTGGTGGATGGTCGACCTGTCTTACTTCGACCGCTGGTACCAGGATTCGCTGGCCCTGCACCGCGCCTTCGGCCTGCTGGTGTTCGTGCTCGGGGTGGCGACGCTCGCGTGGCGCGCGGTGTCGCCGTCACCCGCCGCGGTGGCGACGCTGAAGCCATGGGAGAAATGGCTCGGCACCGCCATGCACCACCTGCTGTTCCTGATGGTCTTCGCGATCCCCGCCAGCGGCTACCTCATCTCGACCTCTGCCGGCCAGGCGATCGACGTGTTCGGCTGGTTCGAAGTACCGGCGCTGGTCAAGGTCGACAGCGGCCTGCGCGACCTCGCCATCGAGGTGCACTACTACCTCGCCTACACCACCGCCGCGCTCGTACTGATGCATGCCGGCGCTGCCCTCAAGCACCAGTTCATCGATCGCGACGGCACGCTCGCACGCATGATCTGGAAGTGACGCGCGGCGCGCCCGCGCGCTGCGCCGGACCGGTCGGCGCGCATGATTCTTGTACAATGGCTGGCCGACCCCGCGCCCCTGCCGACGCGCGCTACCGTGATCGATCACCGTGAGCCTGCAACTCTACAATTCACTCACCCGCCGCAAGGAAATCTTCGAGCCACGCGATCCTGCCCGCGTGACCATGTACGCCTGCGGACCGACCGTCTACAACCCACCGCACATCGGCAACGCGCGCGCCGCGGTCGTCTATGACCTGCTCTACCGCGTGCTCATGCGCCATTACGACAACGTCGTCTATGCGCGCAACATCACCGACGTCGACGACAAGATCAACGCCGCCGCGCAGGCCGAGGGCGTGCCGATCGGCGAGGTGACCGATCGCTACACCGCCGTCTACCACGGCGACGTCGCCGCGCTCGGCGTGCTGGCGCCCTTGATCGAGCCGCGCGCCACCGCGCACATCGCCCCGATCATCGCCATGATCGAGCGCCTCATCGAGAAGGGCTGTGCCTACGCCGCCGAGGGTCATGTACTGTTCCACGTGCCGGCCTTCGCGGATTACGGCGCACTGTCCGGGCGCGCGCGCGAGGAGATGATTGCCGGCGCCCGCGTCGAGGTGGCGCCGTTCAAGCGCGACCCGGCCGACTTCGTGCTGTGGAAGCCGTCGCCGCCCGAGCTGCCGGGCTGGGACAGTCCGTGGGGGCGCGGACGCCCGGGTTGGCACATCGAGTGTTCGGCCATGATCGAACAGCATCTCGGTACCTCGATCGACATCCACGGCGGCGGCAACGACCTCAAGTTTCCGCACCACGAGAACGAGATCGCGCAATCACGCTGCGCCCACGACGGCGCGCCGCTGGCGCGCTACTGGGTGCACAACGGCTTCGTCGAGATCGACAGCGAGAAGATGTCGAAGTCGCTCGGCAACGTGCTGCTGGTGCGCGACCTGCTCGAGCAGCACCCGGGCGAGGCTATTCGGCTCGCCCTGCTGCGTACCAAGTACCGCGAACCGCTGAACTGGAGCGATGCCGTGGTGGCGCAGGCCAAGGCGCAGCTCGACCGTCTCTACGGTGTGCTCGAGCGCCTTGCCGACGTCGCGCCGGCCGCGCCGGTGGCGCCGTCGCCGGCCTTCTGCGCGGCGATGGACGACGATCTCAACACCCCCCAGGCGCTGGCAGTGCTGATGGAACTGGCGGGCGCCGCGAATCGCAGCGAGGACGCCAGTGAGCGGGCGCGCCTCAAGGGCGAACTGCTCGCCGGCGGCGCCGAGCTCGGTATCCTGCAGCAGGATCCGGCCGCCTGGTTCCGCCACGATGCCAGTGGCGCGCTCGACCCGGCGGCCATCGAACGGCTCATCGCCGAGCGTAATGCCGCGCGCAGTGCGCGCGACTGGACTGCAGCGGACCGTATCCGCGACGAGCTCGCCGCAATGGGCGTCAGCATCCAGGACGGTGCCGACGGCACGCAATGGAGAATCGAATGACTGACGAACCGGACGCAACGCGCGCACTCGAGCCATCCGCCGAGATCCTCGCGACGCAGCGTGAGCTGGTCGAAACCTTCGAACTGTTCGACGACTGGACCGATCGCTACCAGTACATCATCGACCTCGGCCGCGAGGCGCCGCCGTTTCCCGAAGAATGGAAGTGCGAGGAGAATCGCCTGCACGGCTGCCAGTCGCAGGTGTGGATCGTCAGCGATCAGCGCGACGATCGCCTGCACTACGCCGCGACCAGCGACTCCACCATCGTCGCGGGTCTCATCGCGCTGCTGCTGAAGGTCTACTCCGATCGCCGCCCGGCCGACATCGTCGCCACGCCGCCGGACTTCATCAAGGACCTCCAGCTCGCCGAGCATCTCTCGCCGACGCGCAGCAATGGGCTGCACGCGATGATCCAGCGCGTGCGCCAGATTGCCGTCGAGGCACTGGCCGAACAGGCCGGGTAGGGCGGGCACGAGCGGGGCCGGGCGCAGCGAGGCGGTGCGCCGGCCCGCACCGCCGGCAGCGGCGGCCACCGCCGCGCGGCCGCGACCGTGACGGCTGGGATCGCGACGGCTGGGATCGCGACGGCTGGGGTCGCGGCGGCTGGGGTCGCGGCGGCTGGGTTCGCGGCGGCGCACGCGCGGTGCGCCGGCGATTGCCGCGCGGGCACTCAGTCCTTCAACCGGTTCCAGATGCGCTCGAAGTCCTTGTGGTGATCGGCGAACAGCGCGACCAGCGTCGGATCGAAATGACCGTGCGGGTCGATGCGATCGTCGCCCTTGGTCATGATGCGTACCGTCTTGGCGTGGCTGAAGGACGGCTTGTAGGGGCGTTCCGAGCGTAACGCGTCGTAGATGTCGGCCATCTGCACGATGCGCGCGGACATCGGAATGGCGTCGCCGGCAATGCCGTTGGGATAGCCGGTGCCGTCCCATTTCTCGTGGTGGTGCAATGCGATCTCGGCGCCCATGCTGAGGCGCGGCGAGGCTTCGAGGATCTGGTAGCCGTAGACGGTGTGGCGGTTCATCTCCGCGCGTTCGTCGGGATTCAGCGTGCCCTTTTTCTTCAGTACCGCGGCGTCGACGCTCATCTTGCCGACGTCGTGGAGCTGCGCGCTGTAGCGGATTTCGTCGCACCAGGTGTCCGGCATGCCGGCCAGCTTGGCCAGCGCGTAGCTGTACTCGTTGACGCGAATGATGTGGTTGCCGGTCTCCTCGTCGTGGATCTCCGCGGCGCGCGCGAGCAGCGTGACCGACACCTTGAAGGCGGCCTCGGTCTCCTCCTGCAGGGCGGCGATGCGCTCGCGCTGCTCGGCGAGCTGGCGGTTGCGCGCCGACAGCGTGCGGTTCTTCTTGCGAATCTCGTCGAGCATCTCGGCGCGCTCGATGGAGTGGCCGACGACGCGGGCGATCGGCGCGACGAGCTGGGCGACCTCGGGCGGAAACGGCTCCGGCGGGCGGTTGCGGCGCGGGCGGCAATTGATCAGCTGGACGACGCCGATGACCTCGTCGCCGAGGTTCTTCAGCGGAAAGCAGAACATCGAGTGGGTCGTGTAGTTGCGCCGTTCGAACTTGGAATCGAACTGGTAGGGGCTGCGCTTCGGGATGGCGTAGACGTCGTCGATCATCACGGTGCGCCCGCGGTGGGCGACGTAGCCCGCGATCGAGCCGGGGCCGATGGGGACGATGAAGTCGGTGCGCTTCACGCGTACGGCATCGTTCTGGATGCTGGCCGGTTCGAGCCAGCGCTGCTTGCCGCGCTGGCGCGCGATGAAGATGGTGCCGGCTTCGGCGCGCGTCATCAGGCGGCTCTTGCGCAGGACCTTGTCCAGCAACTGGTTGACCGTCTGGTTCTTCTGTCCCTCGACGAACTGGAGAAACTCGAGTACCTGGTCCGAGCTCACAGTATGTCCTCGTGATCTGCTGGTGTGGACGGTAGCGGCCGTTGCGCGCGAAAACGATAGCACAACGGTCGCCGTGGAGTAGCCTCGCGTGGCGAGGGCGCCGACGCACCGACGGGTCCATCGCACCGCGCCCATCCGCGCCGCGTCACGCCGGCCACGGCCGGGCGCGCGGCGGCGGCGATACGCGGCCGCTGCGCGCGTCCTCAGTTATAATGCCGCGTTCGCGCCGCCATCCGGCGGCATCGCCCGCAGGCCCACCAACACGTTCCGGAATCGCCACCTTCCCACCGATGGCCAAGAGATTTCACGAGAGCAAGGCGCTCGACCTGCCCGCCCTGGAAGCCGACATGCTCGGCACCTGGGAGCGCGAAGGCACCTTCGCGCAGAGCATCGCGCAGCGCACCGGCGCACCGACCTTCACCTTCTACGAAGGCCCGCCCACCGCCAACGGCCGGCCGGGCATCCACCACGTGCTCGGGCGCACCATCAAGGACACCTTCTGCCGCTACAAGACGCTCAAGGGCTACCGCGTCGAGCGCAAGGGCGGCTGGGATACCCACGGCCTGCCGGTCGAGATCGAGGTGGAGAAGGAACTCGGGCTGGACGGCCGCGAGCAGGTCGAGAGCTATGGCATCGCCGCCTTCAACGCGGCCTGCCGCGCCAGCGTGTCGCGCTACAAGAAGGACTGGGACGAGCTCACCCGTCGCATCGGCTACTGGGTCGACCTCGACGACCCTTACGTCACCTTCGAGACCCGCTACATCGAGTCGGTGTGGTGGCTGATCAAGCAGATTCACGAGCGCGACCTGCTCTACCGCGGGCACAAGATTCAATGGTACAGCCCCGGCACCGGCACGGTGCTGTCCTCCCACGAGGTCTCGCTCGGTTACAAGGAAGTCACCGATCCGAGCGTCTACGTGCGCTTCCGCTCGCGCGACGAGAAGGATCTCTCCTTCCTCGCCTGGACCACCACGCCGTGGACGCTGATCTCCAACGTCGCGCTGGCCGCCGGTCCCGAGCTCGATTACGTCACCGTGCGTGTCGGCGACGAACGCCTGCTGCTCGCCGAGGCACGCCTGTCGGTGCTCGACGGCGAGTACGAGATCCTCGAGCGGCACAAGGGCCGCGACCTCGTCGGGCGCATCTACGAGCCGCTCTTCCGTGTGCGCGGCGTCGATTACCCGGCGCATGCCTGGCAGGTCGTCAATGCCGACTACGTCACCGTCGATGACGGTACCGGGCTCGTCCACATCGCGCCCGCCTTCGGTGCCGAAGACCACGAGGTCGGCCGCACGCACGAGCTGCCGCTGGTCAACCCGGTCACCGCCGATGGCCATTTCAGCGACGCCGCACCCCTCGTCGCCGGCGCCTGGTTCAAGGATGCCGACAAGCGCATCATCCGCGACCTCAAGGAACGCGGGCAGCTCTACAAGCGCGTCGACTACCTGCACAACTACCCGCACGACTGGCGCAAGGGTACGCCCCTGATGAGCTACCCGGTGGACAGCTGGTTCATCCGCACCACCGCGGTCAAGGACCGACTCGTCGCGCTCAACCGCTCCATCAACTGGCATCCGCCGGCGATCCGCGACGGCCGCTTCGGCAACTGGCTCGAGAACAACGTCGACTGGGCGCTGAGCCGCAAGCGTTACTGGGGCACGCCGCTGCCGATCTGGATGTCCGATGCCCCGGGTTCGGATTACGTCGAGGTGATTGGCTCTATCGCCGAACTGCGCGAGAAGTGCGGCAAGACACTGCCGGGCGACGACGACATCGATCTCCACCGGCCCTACGTCGACGAGCTCACCTGGCCGGCGCCGGACGGCGGCACCATGCGCCGCGTGCCGGACGTGCTCGACGTGTGGTTCGACTCGGGCGCCATGCCCTTCGCGCAATGGCACTACCCGTTCGAGAATGCCGACGCCTTCGAGCGCAACTTCCCGGCCGACTTCATCTGCGAGGGCGTCGACCAGACGCGCGGCTGGTTCTACACCCTGCACGCCATCGCGACACTCGTGATGGACAGCGTCGCCTTCCGCAATGTCGTCGTCAACGGCCTCATTCTCGACGAGAAGGGCGAGAAGATGTCGAAGTCGCGGGCCAATACCGTCGATCCCTTCGACGTCGTCGCGCGCTACGGTGCGGACGTGGTGCGCTGGTACCTCATGCACAACTCGCCGCCGTGGGACAGCATGAAGTTCGCCGAGCGCGGGCTCGCCGAGACGCGCAGCCGCTTCTTCGGCACCATCGAGAACGTGTACCGCTTCATGGCGAGCTACGCCAACATCGACGGCTTCACCTACGCCGAGGAGCGCCTGCCGGTGAGCACGCGCAGCGAGCTCGACCAGTGGATCCTGAGCCGTCTCAACTCCACCGCGCGTGCCGTCGACGGCGCGTTCGAGGCCTATGACTCGACGCGCGCGGCGCGCGCGCTCGAGCAGTTCGTCGACGAGCTCTCCAACTGGTACATCCGCCGCTCGCGGCCGCGTTTCTGGGCGGCCAAGAAGGCCGGCGGCGCGCAGGCCGTGTCCGCCGAGAGCAAGCTCGCCGCCTACCAGACCACCTACGAATGCCTCGCCGGCCTCGCCGTGATGATGAGCCCGGTGGCACCGTTCTTCAGCGACTGGCTGCATCGGCGCCTGCACGAGGTTGGCGCTCGCGACACCAACGCGTCGGTTCATTACGCGAGCTTCCCGGCCTGTGACGAGAACGTGGTGCAGGAGGCGCTCGAACACCGCATGGCGCTCGCCCGTCACATCGTCCAGCTCGTGCTGCTGCTGCGTAACCGCAGCCAGATCAACGTGCGCCAGCCGCTCGCGCGCATCCTGCTGGTCACCGGCGGGCGCGTGCAGCGCGACACCGTCGAGCTGGTCCGGGAGATCATCCTGGACGAGGTCAACGTGCGCGCAATCGAGTACGTCGACGATTCCGCCGGCGTCGTGCGGCGTTCGGCCAAGGCCGACTTCAAGAAGCTCGGCCCGCGGCTCGGCAAGCAGATGAAGACGGTTGCCGCGGCCATCGCGGCGCTCGACGACGCCGCCATCCGCGCGTTCATCGAGCAGGGCAGCGTGACCATCGACACCGCTGCCGGGCCGGTGACCGTGAACGCCGACGAGGTCGACATCCTGAGCGAAGAGATCGGCGACTGGAGCGTCGCGCACGAGGATGGCGTGACCGTCGCGCTCGACGTGCATGTCGATGACGAGCTGCGCGCGGCCGGTTACGCGCGCGAAGTGGTCAACCGCATCCAGTCCTTGCGCAAGGCCGCCGATCTCGAACTGACCGACCGCATCGTGGTCGAATACGAGGCCTCGGACGCGCTCGCCGCGGCGATCGCGGCAAACGCGGGTTTCATCCGCAGCGAGACGCTCGCCGTTCAGCTCGAGGCGAGTGCCACGCCCGCGGGCGACCACCGCGAGCGCTTCAGCATCGGCGAGGAGAGCCTCGGCCTCGCCATCAGCAGAACCGCCGCCGCCGGCCTCGCCGGCACGGCCTGAACCAGGGGAGCGCGCGTCCATGTCGACTATCCGATCCTTCCGCGTCCATGTCCGTGCGTGGTCTGCCCACGCGCTCCTGATCGGCGCGTGCCTGCTCGCCGGCGTCGCCAGCGCCGAAGTCAGTACTGCCAAGACACCGACCGCGGCGGTCAAGGAAGCCATCGGCGAGGTGCTCACGATCCTCAAGAACGAGAGCTACGATCGCGAGGAACGGTGGACCGAGATCGGCAAGATCATCGACGCGCGCTTCGACTTCCGCAGCATGTCGCAGAGCGTGCTGGCGTCGAACTGGCAGGAAGCCACGCCCGAGGAGAAGCGGCAGTTCGTCGAGTTTTTCTCGCAGTATCTCGAAGACACCTACCGCAACAAGATCGAGTCCTACACCAACCAGTCGGTTGAATACCTCGGCGAGCACATCCGCAAGGATCGCGCGACCGTCGACACCGCCATCATCACCGACGCCAATCGCATTCCCGTCACCTACCGCCTCAAGAACAACGAAGGGGAATGGTTCGCCTACGACGTCATCATCGAAGGCGTCAGCCTGGTCAACAACTACCGCAACACCTTCAACGCCATCATCAAGGCCGAGGGCATGAACGGGCTGTTGATCGACCTCGAAAGCCGCATCGAGAACTACAAGGCCAAGCACGGCGGCCTGCCCCCCGAGTAGCCCAATTATCCACAGGTGTCTGACCCCACCGCTGCCCGGCACCGGCGGCAGGCTCCTTGCGCGACGGCCGGGCGCGCCGTCACCTGCCTCCCGAGCGCTGCGACAAGGCCGTCGATGCCGCGCTTATCCACAGGTGTCTGACCCCACGGCTGCCCGGCACGGGCAGTGGGGTCACTGCGCGATGGCCGAGGACTCCGCCACTTTCGTCTCGAGCTCGGTGATGAGTCCGTCGATGCCGGACTTGTGGACGATGTCGTGGAAGCTCGCGCGGTAGTTGCGCACCAGGCTGATCTGCTCGATGACGACGTCGTAGGCCATCCAGCGACCCTCGCGCAGGTAGAGCTTGTAGTCGACCGGGATGTCCGCGGTGTCCGTGCGGATGACGGTATTGACCGTCGCAAGCTTCTGCGCGCGCAGGTGTTCGCCGGTGTAATCGACGGTCTCGTTCGAGTAGCCGGAGATCTTGCGCCAGTAGGTATTCGACAGCAGCTGGCGGAACAGGGCAGTGAAGCGGCGCCGCTGATCCGCATCCGCCTTGCTCCAGTTGGTTGCCAGCACCCGGCTCGACATCGCCGCGTAGTCGAAATGCTCGCCGATGATGCTGCGCACCTGGCGCCGCTTGGTCGCGTCGTTCATGGCGCGGTCACCGAGTACCGCGATCACCGCGTCGACCGTCGCGCGCACCACCGCACCCGGTGGCGCGGCCGCTGGCGGCTCGGTGGCGGCACCGCCGTTGCACGGTGTGATCAGGCTCAATGCCAGCATGACGACAGCGAGCGGGTGGCGGCGACGGCGGGTGCCCTGCACGTGAACGGACATCGGGCGTGCTCCTGCACTGCAAAGAAAGGGGCCGGCCATCCACCCACCCCGTGTCGCCCGCGAGTGTAGCCGCCAGCCGCCAACCGCGCACGCCACACGCCAGTCAAACTTCGTCACGTGTCCACAGGGGTCAGACACCTGTGGACAAGTCTGGCTGGCCGGCGCTCGCGTGCCCACAGGGGTCAGACACCTGTGGATAAGTTGGCTGGGCGGTGGTCGGGGCGCGGCTCCGGGATCGCGCAGGGTTCGCCTGTCGTCGCGGGAAATGTCGCGCGATCTCAGTCGCCGCTCTCGAAGATGTACTTGCTGATCAGCTCTTCGAGGCTGATCGAGGACTCGGTGTCGTAGATGGCGTCGCCCGGCGCGAGGATGACGTCGGAGCCGCCCGGGGTGATCTTGACGAACTTGTCGCCGATGATGCCCTCGGTCCGGATCGAGGCGATGGCGTCTTCCTGCAGGCGCACCTGCGGCTCGAGTTCGAGGCTGACGCGCGACTCGTAGGTTTCGGGGTCGAGTTCGATCGATGCGACGCGACCCACGCGCACCCCGCCGACCTCGACGAAGGCGCCGGGTTTCAGCCCGGAGGATGACACGAAGCGCGCTTCGAGCTGGTAGCGATCGGAGCCGAACGGCTCGAAGTCGCCGAGGCGAACGGCAAGGTAGAAGAGACTCATGATGCCGGCGAGCATGAACAGGCCCACCGCGAGCTCGGTGCGGAAATTGCCCAAATCGAGTTTCCTCCGGGTTGTCACAGCATCAGCGCGCTGATGATGTAATCGGCGAAGAGCACCGTGATCGAGGCGGCCACCACGGCCTCGGTCGTGGTGCGGCTGACGCCTTCAGCGCCGAAAGCCGGGCGCGGCGCGAGGTGCATGAGAAAGCCCTTGGCGGTGCAGATCCAGACGATCAGCAGGGCGAAGACGAGCGACTTCACGAGGTCCATGGCGATGTCGCGTCCAAGCACGCTGTCGGCCATCGAGCCGAAGTAGGTGCCGCCGCTGAGGTCGAACATCACCACGCCGACGAACCAGCCGCCGGCGATACCGATGACATTGAACAGTGCAGTCAACAGCGGTACAGCGATGAGGGTGGCGAGGAAACGCGGCGCGAGCAGGTAGGCGAAGGGATCGATGGCCATGCATTCGAGCGCGTCGACCTGGTTGTCGCTGCGCATGATGCCCATTTCCGCACACATCGCCGAGCCGACGCGCCCGATCACGATGAGCGCGGTGAGCACCGGCGCGAGCTCGCGGATGAGGCTCAGCCCGACCGCGGCACCGAGCATGCCGACGGCGCCGAAGCGCACCAGGGTATCGTGGAACTGCAGCGCGACCACCATGCCGACGAAGGCACCAGCGACCGCGATCACCGTCACCGAGCGCGCGCCGATGAACTCGAGCTGGCGCAGCAGGGCGCCCGGTTCGCGCCACGGCCGTAGCAGGTGCGGCAGCAGCAGGGCGAGGTACACGCCATAGCGCCCGAGGCCCGCAATCGGGGTGGACAGCGGCGCGCGGCGGGGCAGGGTGGCGTCAGGCATCGATATCGGCCGTGAGGCGGTCGAGGTAGGCCTCGCCGTCGAGCTCGCGCTGGCGTGTGCGGCGCTCGAGCAGTGAGCGCACGTAGTCGTCGTCGATCCGGCGCAGCTCGGCCAGCGTGCCGATGGCGCGCACGCAGCCGTCGCCGAGGATCATGATGCGATCGGCGATGCGCGCGGCGCTCTCGAGCGCATGGGTCACCACCACCACCGTCATGTTGTGCGCGTCGCGCAGGCCGAGGATGAGACTGTCGAGCTCGTCGGCGGTGGCCGGGTCGAGCCCGGCGGAGGGTTCGTCGAAGAACAGCACGCGCGGGTCCATGATGACTGCGCGCGCGAGGCCGGCGCGCTTGAGCATGCCGCCCGAGAGCTGCGCCGGCATGTGATCCTCGGCACCGAGCAGGTTCATCATCTCGAGCTTCATGCGGCTCATGATGCGGATCGTGGCTCGGTCGAGGCGGGTGTGCTGGCGTAGCGGCAATTCGACGTTCTCGATCACGCTCATCGAATTGATCAGCGCACCGTGCTGGAAGGCGACGCCGATCTGGCGGCGCAGGCGGTAGAGCGTTTCGCGATCGGAGTCGTCGACGCGCTCGCCGAGCAGCTCGATACTACCGGCCGCAGGGCGGCTGAGGCCGAGCAGGTGGCGCAGCAGGGTGGTCTTGCCCGAGCCGCTCGCGCCCATGATGGCGAAGATCTCGTTCGGCCGGATGTCGAAGTTGATACCCCCGAGCACCTCGCGTGCGCCGTAGCCCGCGCGCAGGTCGCGCACCCTGAGCACCGGGGGCGCGTTCGCCGGCGCGGCGCCGGCATCCTGGGCGTGGTCATTCACGGGTGCTAATGCAGCGCAGATTGGTGATGTGAAGCCTGGTGGCGACGAGGGTACGTGCGCACAGCGGCCGACGGCGGTGCGCGCCCTAGTATCGGTGCTCGTGCCCAGCGGCGAAAGCCCCGCCGCTGCCGCGCTTGGTCAGCACAGGCACGGAACAGCCGGAGCAGGTGATCCGCGGGCCGGTGCGACAGCGGCGCATGTCGGCGGCCGGGCAACCGGTCGCGAGAGCGCAGTACTCGCGCCGGCTCTGCGTCGTCCCGTATCGTAAGGCGTAGTCCGTTATAGTGGCGACCTTCTCTTGCGTTCGCCAGAACGGAGCCAGTAGTTCATGGAACCATTGTCGCTGCCACGTAACGAGGTCGCCATCATCGAGCACGGGCATGCCTGGCTCGCGGAGGGTGAGCGCGTGGTGCTCGCGACCGTTGCCCACACCTGGGGCTCGTCGCCGCGCCCGGCCGGCGCGGTGATGGTGCTCGGCGAGAGCGGGCGCTTCCTCGGCTCGGTATCGGGCGGCTGTATCGAGGAGGAGCTGATCGCGCGCCTGCGCGAGAACTTTCCCGCGCGCTTCGAGACCATCGAGTACGCCTCCGACACGACGCGTTCACTCCCGTGCGGTGGCCGTCTGCTGCTGACACTGGAGCCGCTCGCCGCGGTGCCCGATCTCGAGGGGCTCGTCAGCGCGCTGCGCTCGGGCCGGGCCGTGGTGCGGCATCTCGATCTGGCGAGCGGTAGGGCGAGCTGGGAGGAAGCCGCGCGCGGTGTGCGCACGCGGCTCGAAGGTATGCAGCTCGACGTCCTCTACGAACCGACCTGGCGACTCGTCGTGATCGGCGCCGGCGAGCTCGCGCAATGGGTGTGCCGGTTCGCGCTGCTGCTCGACTATGCCGTCGAGGTGTGTGACCCGCGGCCTGATTACCAGGCGGCGTGGGACGTCGATGGCCTCGCGGTAGCCAGCGAGTACCCGGACGACTTCATCGGCAGCCTCGACTGCGACGAGCGCACCGCCGTCGTTGCGCTCACCCACGACCCCAAGGTCGACGACCTCGCCATCATCGAGGCGCTGTCGACACGCGCGTTCTACCTCGGCGCGCTTGGCTCACGCCGTACCACCGCCAAGCGCGCCGAGCGCCTGCGCGAGCACTTCGACGTCAGCGCGGACGATCTCGCCCGCATCCATGGGCCGGTCGGCATCGATCTCAACTCGCGTCGTCCGCAGGAGATTGCGCTCGCTGTCATGACCGACATCACCGCGGCACGCAACGGCGTCGACATCACCACCCGCCGCCGCGACGCCGACGCATGACGGCCGCGTACGGGACGCAAAGCGGACCGATGCCGGCGTGTCACAAGAGCCGTCGGCGACGACATGCGCTGCGCCGCCGGCGCCAGGTCAGTTTCGCCGTATGCCACCCGATGTCCATGGCGGGCGCGTCGGTGACCGCGCGGCCGATCGTCGCCACGCCGACCGGCTGAGCGCCGCATGCACGTCACCGGGCTTCTGCTCGCGGCCGGTTTCGCGCGCCGCTTCGGTTCCAACAAACTCCTCGCGCCACTCGGCGACGGCACGCCCGTCGTCGTCGCCACGGCGCGCCGACTGGCTACCGCCGTCGATGACGTCATCGCGGTGGTCCCGGGCGACGGCGGGGTGGTCGAAACCCTCCTCGCGGCGCAGGGTATCGCCGCGGTACGCTGCCCGGCCGCTGCCGAGGGCATGGGACACAGTCTCGCCTGCGGCGTGCATGCTGCCGCGGCGAGTGACGCCTGGCTCGTCATGCTCGGCGACATGCCCTTCGTCGCGCCGGCGACGCTCGCGAGGCTGGTGGAGGCCTTGCGTGCCGGTGCCGCCATCGTCGTGCCGACCCACGACGGCGTAGACGGCCACCCGGTCGGCTTCGCCGCCCGTTTCGGCGACGAACTCGTTGCGCTCGGCGGCGATCGCGGCGCGCGCGCGTTGCTCACGCGCCATGCCGGGTCGGTGCAGCGGCTTGCCCTCGACGATGCCGGTGTTCATCGCGACATCGACGTGCCCGCTGATCTCGACGATCCCTGAGCGCGCGACCCGTGCGGCGGCGTGCGCGCCGCCCGGCGGCGACGCGCCGAGCTAGTTGTCGTCGCTGCGCGGTTCGAGCGGCGCCGGGCGACCGACGTGGTAGCCCTGCACGTAGTCGACGCCGATCGCGCGCAGGAGGTCGAGCGTCGGCACGTTCTCGACGAACTCGGCGATGGTGCGCTTGCCCATCACGTGGCCGATGTCGTTGATCGAACGCACCATGGCGAGGTCGATGGAGTCGCTGACCATGTCGCGCACGAAGGCGCCGTCGATCTTGAGGAAATCGACCGGCAGCTGCTTGAGATAGGACAGCGAGGAGAAGCCGCTGCCGAAGTCGTCGAGTGCAAAACGGCAGCCATGGTCCTTCAGCCGGTGGATGAAGCGGTTGGCCTGCACGAGATCCGCGACCGCGCTGGTCTCGGTGATCTCGAAGCAGATGTGCTCGGGCGAGACCAGGCCGCGGGCGAGGCGGGCGAGCACGAGGTCGAGGATCTCGCGCTTGCCGATCGATTGACCGGAGAGGTTGATTGAGCACATGCCGATGGCGCCCGCCGCCGGCGGCCGCGCCTCGAGCCAGTCGAACACGCGGCCGATGACCCAGCGGTCGAGCTTGTCGGCGAGGCCGTAGCGCTCGGCGGCCGGCAGGAACTCGCCGGGCAGGATGAGGGTGCCGTCCTCGCCGCGCATGCGCACCAGGATTTCGAGGTGCGGCCCGTCGAGTCCCGGGTCGAGCGGTTCGATGGGCTGGCCGTGGAGTTCGAAGCGATCTTCGTGCAGCGCGCGGTTGAGGCGCGTCGCCCAGCGCATCTCGCCGTGCCGCGTCACCACCGGCACGTTGTCGGGCTGGAAGGTGTGCACGCGGTTGCGGCCCGATTCCTTCGCCGCGTAGCAGGCCGTATCGGCCATGCTCAAGGCACCGTTGGCGTTCTCACAGGTGTCGTCGATGGGTACGACGCCGACACTCGCGGAGAGCCGGAAGCTGTGCCCCTGCACTTCGAACACGGTGTCTTCGATGACGCTGCGCACGTGCTCGACCGCCTGCTCCGCGTCGTGCGCGTCGCTGTCCTCGATGAGGATGGCGAACTTGTCGCCACCGATGCGTGCGAGCGTGTCGCGCTTGCGCACCGCGGTCTTCAACAGCCCCGCGACCTGCCGCAGGAGTTCGTCGCCGGCATCGTGGCCGCAGGAATCATTGACCAGCTTGAACTGGTCGATGTCGAGCACCGCGAGCGCGTGCTCGGTGTGCTCACTGCGCGCGCTGTCGACGACCTGCGCCAGGCGCAGCTCCAGCGCCTTGCGATTGGCGAGGCGGGTGAGGTCGTCGTGCTGCGCCTGGTAGGTGAGCAGCTCGCTCAGCTTGTAGGTGTCGTCGATGTCCTCGCAGGTAACGAGCACCAGCAGCCCGCTCGAGTGCCGGATGGCGCGCGCGGTATTGCGCATCCAGACGATGTCGCCGCCCTTCTTGATGTGACGGATGTCCCAGCGGTAGACGCGCCCGGGCGCATCGACCGCGCCGGCCAGGTTCTCCTGTGCCAGCGCGCGATCCTCGCGCACGTAGAGATCGATCATCGGGCGCTCGACGAGTTCCTCGGCCCGGTAACCGAGGAAACGGGCGCCGAAGCGGTTCGCGTACACAACGAGCCCGTCGCCGGTGAGGGTGAAGCAGGTCATCGGCGTGTTGTCGTAGAGCACGTCGAACGGCACGTTTCCGCCGTGGTCGACCCGCGCCAGCAGTGCATCGGTCGCCGAGCGGAGCGCCACGCGTTCGGCGGACGCGGTGCCACGCGGCGCATAGGCGAGCATGTCGCGCATCAGCGCGCTGTTCTCGCGCAGGCGCGCCACGGTTTCCTTCAGGGCGAGCTGGGTGCGGATGCGCGCGATGAGGATGGGCAGGTCACCCGGCTTGACGATGTAATCGTTGGCGCCGAGTTCGAGGGTGCGGTTGATGTCGGCCTTGTCGTTGCTCGCGGCGAGCATGATGACGGGCAGCTGCGTCGCCGAGTACCGCTGGCGTACCCGGCGCAGCACCTCGTCGCCGCCAACGTCCGGCATCCACAAGTCGAGAATGATCAGGTCGAAGCGTTGCTGGCCGAGAAGCTCCAATGCCTCGGCGCCGCCGGCGGCGGTGACGACCGCGAATCCTTTCGCCCCAAGGCGCATCGAAATGGCCTTGCGAATCGTCGCATTGTCGTCGACGGCGAGCACGCTCGCCGCGGGTTGTTTGCCCAAGGTTCGCCCTCGCATGACTGCCCGCTTTGTAATCGGTATATCGAGCAGGTCGCCGGAGTGTACTGGGTCGGATCACGCCCCTGCAACAAAACTCCCACGCGCAAAAGACCTTACCCCCTGTTTGTGACACCCAGGTTGCCGATGCCACGCTAAGTCCCCGCAACAAGCTTATCCACAGGTGTCTGACCCTTTTGGGGATATCGCGCTCGCGGGGTGGGCGGATATCCACAGGTGTCTGACCCCGTTGGGGGTAAGGTCAGGGTGGGGTGTCGGTATCGCCGACGAGGCGGAACATGGGCGGCAGAGTGGTGGCTGTGGGGCGCGCGGCGCGTGCGCGGCGCGGGCTGCGTGGTTCGCGTTGAAAGGCGTGCCACAGCGTGTTGCCCTGCCAGTCGGTGTCGCTGCGTCCGTAGAGGCTGCGCTCGAGGGC
>JAVJVZ010000009.1:0-60030 GCA_040220855.1 Gammaproteobacteria bacterium
CAGCGCGGGGACCACCCTGCCGGGGCGGCGCTCGCGGTCGCCGCGGAAACGCGTCGCGCGCGCGCCGTGGCGCGCGCCCGGCGTGACGCACTGCCCGCCGACGAGCATGCGGACGCCAGCAAGGCGATCACCGCCCGCTGCCTCGCCGATCCGCTCGTTGCCACGAGCCGCAGCGTGTTCGCCTTCCTCTCCGCGGCGCAGGAAGTCCATACGCATGACATCGTCGACGCCTTGCTCGCACGCGGCGCGACCGTGCTCGTCCCCTACCTCGTCGACCGCGAAACCATGTTGGCCGTGCCCTTCCCCGGCTGGGCGCAGCTGACGCCCGGCCGGCTCGGCATCCTGTCCCCGCCGCCGGCGCCCGCCTGGACCGGTCGTGTCGACCTGGTTCTGGTCCCCGGACTCGCCTTTACCATCGCTGGCGCGCGTCTCGGCTATGGTGGCGGCTACTACGATCGCTGGCTTGCCACGCAACGGCCCCGCCACACGGCGGCCCTCGCCTTCGAGTGCCAGTTGTGCACGACGCTGCCGTGCGCTCCGCATGACCAGCCGCTCGAGCGCATCTTCACCGAACAGCGCACCATCGAGTGCGGACGCGCCGCTGATTCGAGGTGAGCGAATTTCTGCGAAATCTTAGTTACTGACTGATATGGAAGGCTAATTTTCCGCCAGCTCAAGTGACACGTGAGCTCGGGGCGACGCCGGCCGAGCGACTGCGGCGCATCGCAATGAAGGGCGACGGAACGCCGGCATTACGCGTGCGGGCGCGGGGCGCATCCCGCGGCACGCGTCATCAGTGACAGGGAGAAGAGTGGCCGATGGGGCCACTGCGCCGGCCGGACGACCGGCGCAGAGGGCAGGAGAGCCTGGGTCGCGGAGGGGGTTCAGACCGCCTTCATGCTGAGGCGGATGCGGCCCTGCTTGTCGACCTCGAGAACCTTGACCTTGACGATATCGCCTTCGGACAGCTTGTCGCTGACGTTCTCGACGCGCTCGTGGGAAATCTGCGAGATGTGCACCAGGCCATCCTTGCCCGGCAGGATGTTCACGAATGCACCGAAGTCCATCAGCTTCTGTACACGCCCCTCGTAGATCTCGCCCACTTCGACGTCGGCCGTGATGGCCTCGACGCGCGAGCGCGCGGCCTGGCCGGCCGCGTTGTCGACCGAGGCGATCTTGATGGTGCCATCGTCGGCGATGTCGATGGTCGCGCCGGTCTCCTCGGTAATCTGGCGGATGGTCGAGCCACCCTTGCCGATGACGTCGCGGATCTTGTCGACCGGGATCTTGAAAGTGATGATGCGCGGCGCGTGCTCGGACATCTCCTCGCGCGGCTTGTCGATGACCTTGGCCATCTCACCGAGGATGTGCAGGCGACCGCCCTTGGCCTGGTCCAGCGCGACCTGCATGATTTCGGCGGTGATACCGTCGATCTTGATGTCCATCTGCAGCGCGGTGATGCCGTCATGGGTGCCGGCGACCTTGAAGTCCATGTCGCCGAGATGGTCCTCGTCGCCCATGATGTCGGACAGCACGACAAAGCGCTCGCCTTCTTTAATCAGACCCATCGCGATGCCGGCGACGGGTGCCGTGATCGGCACGCCGGCGTGCATGAGCGCAAGGCTCGTGCCGCACACCGATGCCATCGAGCTCGAGCCGTTCGACTCGGTGATTTCCGACACCACGCGAATCACGTAGGGAAACTTGCTCATGTCGGGCATGACACCCTGGATGCCGCGCTTGGCGAGGCGTCCATGGCCGATCTCGCGGCGCTTCGGCGAACCCACGCGGCCGGTCTCGCCCACGCAGTAGGGCGGGAAGTTGTAATGCAGCATGAAGGGCTCGCGGCGCTCACCCTCGATGGCGTCGACGATCTGCGCGTCACGCTCGGTGCCGAGCGCGGTGACGACCAGCGCCTGCGTCTCGCCGCGTGTGAACAGGGCCGAACCGTGGGTGCGCGGCAGTACGCCGACCTCGACCGTAATCGGACGGATGTCCGCGCGGTCGCGACCGTCGATGCGCGGCTTGCCCTCGATCACGCTGGAGCGTACGACCTCGTGCTCCAGGTCGTGGATGACGGCGGACACGTCGCTCTCGCTCCACTCCGATCCCTCGGCGCCGGCAATCGCGGCGACGATTTCGGCGCGCAGCGAGGACAGGCGATCACGGCGCGCGAGCTTGTCTACGATGCCGTAGGCCTCTGCAATTGCTGCGCGGTACGGGCCCGACACGGCTTCGAGCAGCGTGGTCTTGGGCGCCGGCGGCTCCCACCCCCACGGCTGCGGGGCGACGCGCGCGGTGAGTTCATTGATCGCGTTGATTGCAACCTGCATCTGCTCGTGGCCGAACACCACCGCACCCAGCATGACTTCTTCGGACAAGCCCTTGGCTTCCGACTCGACCATCAGCACCGAATTGGCAGTACCCGCGACGACGAGATCGAGCTGGGACTCCTTCAGCGCACCGAAGCTCGGATTGAGCTGGTACTGCCCGTCGCGGTAACCGACCCGGGCAGCCCCGATGGGGCCCATGAACGGCAGGCCGGCGACACACAGCGCGGCGGAGGCGCCGAGCATGGCGGGGATGTCCGGATCGACCGCCGGGTCGAGTGACATCACGGTACAGATGATCTGTACTTCGCTGTTGTAGCCCTTGGGGAACAGCGGGCGGATGGGACGATCGATGAGACGCGACGTGAGGGTTTCCTTCTCGGTCGGACGCCCTTCACGCTTGAAGAAGCCGCCCGGAATCTTGCCCGCGGCGTAGGTCCGTTCCTGGTAATCGACGGTAAGCGGGAAGAAATCGCGCGAGGGATCGGACTTGCGGCTGCCGACCACGGTCGCCAGCACCACCGTGTCGCCCATTGTCGCGACCACTGCGCCGGACGCCTGGCGCGCGACGCGCCCGGTCTCCAGCGTGACCTTGTAATTACCGTATTGGAACGAAACCGCTTCTACCGCCATAGTTGTATCTGCCTGCTCGGAAAAATCAAAGAGCCGCTGGCATGGCAGCGGCTCGCAAGGAATGAAGGAGGAATGTACCGTGTCCGGAAGACAGGGTTACTTTCTCAGCCCGAGGCGCGAAATCAGCTCACGATAGCGATTCACGTCGCGGTTCTTCAGGTAATCGAGCAGCTTGCGGCGCCGGTTCACCATGCGCAGCAGACCCTGGCGCGAGTGGTTGTCCTGCGCGTGTGCCTTGAAGTGCCCGGACAGGTCGTTGATGCGTGCCGACAGCAGCGCGACCTGCACCTCCGGAGAACCGGTGTCCGTGCCGGACAGCTGGTACTCGGTGATGATGGCACTCTTCTGTTCACTCGTTAAAGCCATTGATGGATTTCCTCAACCACTCTCAAATATCTTCAGTCATTCCGGAATCGGCGCGAATTCTAACCGCGCGACCAGTCACTCACAAGGAATTTATGCGCGTCGGCGCATCGATTCCCCTTGCGATTCAGATGCCTGGGCTCGAAACAGGCGACGCGGGCCAATCCGGCCGTCAGCCTGCATCTCGCCCACGCCGAGGAAGCGTCCGGCGCCGTCGTAGAGCCGCAGCAGCCCCTCGCGCGGTGCACGTGGCACGAGAACCGCCTGCCCCTGCGCGAGGTAATAGGCGGCATCCTCGCCCAGCGTCACCGGCGGCAGGTGGCCGAGCGCCTCGTCGTAAGGCAGCAGCAGGCAATCGAGCGCTTCCACGCCGCCCTCGCGCGCCCGTTGCTCGAGTGCCTCGAGCGTGTGTCCGGCCTCGAGCTTGAATGGCCCGGCGCCGTCGCGGCGCAGCGCCGAGACGTAGGCGCCGCAACCGAGCGCCGCGCCGAGGTCTTCGGCCAGCGTACGCACGTAGGTCCCTTTCGAGCACTGGACGGAGACCAGGGCCCGCGGGTTGTCGAAGTGGAGCAGGTCGAAGCGGTCGATGCGTACGCGGCGCAGCTCGCGTTCGACCTCGATGCCCTGGTGAGCGAGCTTGTACAGGGGCTGACCGTTGCGCTTGATGGCCGAGTGCATCGGCGGAAGCTGCTCGATCCAACCACTGAAAGCGGCCATCGCGGCGAGCACCGCATCCTGCGAGAGATGCGTGGTGACCGCCTCGGCCAGCACCTCGCCCTCGCTGTCGCCGGTCGACGTGCGACGCCCGAAGGTGAATTCCGAGACGTAGCGCTTGTCGGCGTCGAGCAGGTACTGACATACCTTGGTCGCCTCGCCGAAACAGATCGGCAACAGCCCGCTCGCCTGCACATCGAGGTTCCCGGTGTGACCGGCCTTGCGCGCCTGGAAGATCGCCTTGGCCCGTTGCAGCGCCTGGTTCGAGCTGATCCCGGTCGGCTTGTCGAGCAGGAGGATACCGTTGATATCGCGACCGCGTGCCCGGCGCGGGCCTCGCTGACGGCCAGCCATCGTCAGCCGCGCCGCCCGGCCGCGCCGGGATTGCCGAGCAGGTGATCGATGCGATCGGCGGCGGCAAGGGTGTCATCGGCCACGAACGTGAGCACCGGCGTGCGCTTGGTGCGCAGCTCGGCGCCAAGCACGCGCTGCAGTTCGTGCGCGTGCCCGCGCATCAGCGTGACCGCCGCGCTCCGCGCATCCGCTTCGCCGAGCACGCTCAGGTATACCGCGGCGTGACGCAGGTCGGGACTGACCTCGACGGCCGTGATGCTGACCAACCCCGCCTGCCGCGCACGCGCGAGCTCGGTGACCGGCGCCGCGAGCGCCCGCTTGATGGTCGCCGCGACGCGATCGACACGGTTGAAATCGCGCGTCTTCGCCATGGCCGCGCGCACGTTCAGATCGTACGCGCGACGACGGTACGCTCGTAGACCTCGATCTGGTCGCCGGGCTTGACGTCGTTGTAGTTCTTCACGCCGATACCGCACTCGGTGCCCGCGCGAACCTCGTTGACGTCGTCCTTGAAGCGGCGCAGCGATTCGAGTTCACCCTCGTAGATGACGACGTTGTCACGCAGCACGCGAATCGGGTTGGAACGCTTGACCGTGCCCTCCGACACGATGCAGCCCGCGATGGCGCCGAACTGCGAGGAACGGAACACGTCGCGCACTTGCGCGATACCGACGATGGTCTCCTTGATCTCCGGCGAGAGCAGGCCATTGATGGCGGCCTTGACGTCATCGATGACGTCGTAGATCACGCTGTAGTAACGCAACTCCACGCCTTCTTCCTCGACCAGCCGGCGTGCCGCCGCGTCGGCGCGCACGTTGAAGCCGATCATGGTCGCCTGCGAGGCGTGCGCCAGGTTGACGTCGGATTCGTTGATGCCGCCGACGCCGGTGGATACCAGGTCGACGCGCACCTCCTCGTTGCCGAGGCGGGTCAGCGCATCGGCCAGGGCCTCACAGGAACCCTGCACGTCGGTCTTGAGCAACAGGCGCACCGAGGCCTGCTCGCCCTCCTTCATCTGCGCGAACATGTTCTCGAGCTTGGCCGCTTGCTGGCGGGCGAGCTTGCCCTCGCGCTCACGCTCGACGCGGAACGCCGCGACCTCGCGTGCCTTGCGCTCGTCGTCGACCACGGTTGCTTCGTCGCCGGCATTGGGCACGCCGGACAGGCCCAGCACCTCGACCGGTTCACTCGGCCCGGCTTCGTTGACCTGCTCGCCGCGCGCATTGAGCATGGCACGCACGCGACCGTACTCGCCGCCCGCCAGCAGCACGTCGCCGCGCTTGAGCTGGCCGCTCTGGACGAGAATGGTTGCGACCGGACCACGACCCTTGTCGAGCCGCGATTCGATTACCGCACCGCGTGCCGGCCCGCCGGGCACGGCCTTGAGCTCGAGCACTTCGGCCTGCAGCGACACCGCTTCGAGAAGATTCTCGACCCCCTCACCGGTCTTCGCCGACACGTTGACGAACTGGACGTCACCGCCCCAATCCTCGGGAATGACGTCGCGGTTGGCGAGTTCCTGCTTGATCCGATCAGGCTGCGCTTCGGGCTTGTCGATCTTGTTGACGGCCACGATCAGCGGCACGCCACCGGCGCGGGCGTGCTTCACCGCCTCCTCGGTCTGCGGCATCACGCCGTCGTCGGCGGCGACCACGATGATCACGATGTCGGTGACCTTGGCGCCGCGCGCGCGCATCGCCGTGAACGCCTCGTGGCCAGGCGTGTCGAGGAAGGTGATGGGGCCGGTCGCGGTGTCGACGCTGTAGGCGCCGATGTGCTGGGTGATGCCCCCCGCCTCGCCGGCCGCCACGCGCGTCTCGCGGATGTAATCGAGCAGCGAGGTCTTGCCGTGGTCGACGTGGCCCATGATGGTGACCACCGGCGCACGAGGCTCGAGATCGCCCTCGTTCACCGACACTTCCTGCAGCGAGGCCTCGATGGCATCCTCGCGCACGATCTTGGGCTTGTGGCCCATTTCCTCGACCAGCAGGAAGGCGGTATCGGCGTCGATCGGCTGGTTGATGGTCACCATGGTACCCAGGTTCATCATCG
This sequence comes from Gammaproteobacteria bacterium, assembly GCA_040220855.1. Taxonomy (GTDB): domain Bacteria; phylum Pseudomonadota; class Gammaproteobacteria; genus JACKNG01. The sequence continues at coordinate 6,447 of JAVJVZ010000009.1, forward strand.
CCTTGATCACTTCGGCCGCCTTGACCGACATGCGCTGGGCGAGTTCACCGACCGTGATCGTCTCGGGAATGAGCACCTCGCGCACGACCGGCGCAGTGGGTCGTTCGAAGCCGTGCTTGGAACTCGTGCCGGTCAGTACGCGGCGTCCGCCCGGCTTCCTGCGGCGCCGACCGGACTTGTCACTGGCGACATGCAGTTCCTTGCGTCCGAAGCGCGTCTCGCCGCCGTCGCGCTCGCGACCCTTGCCCTTGGCCGGCTTCTTCTTGTCGGCCGCGGGTGCCGGTGCGGGACGTGCCGCTGCCGGTGCCGGTGCTGCCGGTGCCGCGTTGACCTGCTCGGCGGCCGCGGCCGCTTCTGCCGCGGCGCGCGCCTCGGCCTCGGCACGGGCACGCTCCTCGGCCTCCTTGCGTGCCGCCTCTTCCTCGGCCGCACGCCGCGCTTCTTCCTCCGCGGCTGCCGCTTCTTCACGCGCACGCTGTTCGGCGAGTCGCGTTTCCTCGGCCTGGCGGGCTGCCTCTTCCTCGGCGCGCTCGCGCTCACGCTCGGCGCTCTCCTTCTCGACCCGTGCCGCTTCCTCTTCGGCGACCAGCGCGCGCTTGACGTAGGTGCGCTTCTTGCGGACCTCGACGCTGACGGTCTTCGCCGGCGTCGCTGTCTTGACCCCGCGCGCGCGCACGCGGCTGCGCTCAGCCGGCACCTTGAGTTCGCTCACGGTCTTGCGCTTGAGCGTGATCTTGGCCGGTTCACTGGCCGCTTCGTTCTTGCCGTGGATGCGCCGCAGATAGGAAAGCAGCTGGCTCTTCTCGTCGTCCGTGATGGTGTCGTCAGCCGTCTTGGTCGGCAGACCCGCCTCCGAAAGCTGCTGGACGAGTCGGTCGACCGAGATGCCGACCACGCCGGCGAATTGCTGGACGGTGACTTCAGCCATCAACACGTACCTCGTTATCGTTGTCTTGCTCTGCGTCGGCGAACCAGGGTTCGCGTGCCTTGAGGATCAGTGCCGCCGCGCGCTCCTCGTCGAGATCACCGACCTCGAGCAACTCGTCGACCGACTGCTCAGCGAGATCGTCCATCGTCACGATGCCGGCCGCGGCGAGGCGGAACGCGAGTTCTTCGTCCATGCCTTCCATGTTGAGCAGGTCGTCGGCCGGACGCGCGTCTCCGATGCGCTCCTCGTTGGCGATGGCGCGGGTCAACAGGAGGTCCTTGGCGCGCTGGCGCAGTTCCAGCACCAGCGCCTCGTCGAACTCCTCGATCTCGACCATCTCGGTCTCCGGCACGTAGGCGACCTCTTCAATCGACGTGAATCCCTCCTGCACGAGGATATTGGCGACTTCTTCGTCGACATCGAGGAGTTCCATGAACATGCGCTGATTCTTCAGCACCTCCTCCTCGCTCTTCTGCTCAGCCTCGGATTCGGTCATGACGTTGAGCTCCCAGCCCGCCAGCTGGCTGGCCAGGCGCACGTTCTGCCCGTTGCGACCGATCGCCTGCGAGAGCTGGTCCTCGACCACCGCGACGTCCATGGTGCGGGTGTCCTCGTCGACCAGTATCGAGACCACCTCGGCCGGAGACATCGCGTTGATGACGAACTGCGCGGGGTTTTCGTCCCACAGGATGATGTCGACGCGCTCGCCGCCGAGCTCGTTCGAGACCGCCTGCACGCGCGAGCCGCGCATGCCGACACAGGCGCCCACCGGGTCGATGCGCTGGTCGCGGCTGCGCACGGCGATCTTGGCGCGCAGCCCGGGGTCACGCGCGGCGCCGAGCACGTCGATGACGCCTTCGCCGATCTCCGGCACCTCGAGCTTGAACAGCTCGATGAGGAGTTCCTTGGCCGTGCGGCTGACGAACAGCTGCGGGCCGCGCTTCTCGGCGCGCACGTCGAACAGGTATCCGCGGATGCGATCGCCTGCGCGCACCAGCTCGCGGGGAATCATGTGATCCTTGGTGATGATGGCCTCGGCGTTGCCACCGAGATCGATGAACACGTTGCCACGCTCGACGCGCTTGACGATCCCCATCACCAGATCGCCGACGCGGTCCTGGTAGGCTTCGACGACCTGCGCACGCTCGGCTTCGCGCACTTTCTGCACGATCACCTGCTTGGCAGTCTGCGCCGCAATGCGACCGAATTCGGCGGCCTCGAGCGGCTCTTCGATGTAATCGCCCGCCTGGATGTCGGCCTGCCGAGTGCGCGCGTCGGCGAGCCAGATCTGGCGCGACGGATAGGGCAGCTCGCCGGCGGCGATGAGCGCCGCGGCCTCCTGCGCTTCCTCGTAGCCGTCGTCTTCCGGGTCCAGTTCCGGCGCCGGCTGCTCCGGATCGATCACCTGCCAGCGGCGAAACGCCTGGTAGGCGCCGGATTCGCGATCAATCGAGACGCGACACTCGACGTCATCTTCGAAGCGCTTTTTCGTGGCACTCGCGAGCGCGGCCTCGAGCGCTTCGAAGATGATGTCCTTGGCGACGCCCTTCTCGTTGGAAACGACATCGACGACCGTCAGTATTTCTCTGTTCATCAATGACTTACTCTGACTACTCGGAAAACCCGGGACTTACCGTCCAGATCCGGCGCGATCCCAGTCGGGCACCAGGCGCGAGCGCTCGACCTCGTCGTAGGGCACCGTGAAGCCGGCGCCGTCGACCTCGAGCACCAGCGCGTCCGCGTTGACCTCACGCAGGCGCCCGACCAGGCGCCGCCGCCCGTCGACCAAATTGCGCAAGCGCAGCTGGACCTGCTCGCCGAGGAAGCGGCGATGCTGCTCGAGTGTGAACAGGGGACGGTCGAGACCCGGCGAAGAGACTTCGAGGGTGTAGTCGTCGCGCAACGCGCGCTCGGCTTCGAGCACGTCACCGACCTGGCGGCTGACGCGCTCGCAATCCTCGACCGTGATGCCTTCGGGCTGGTCGATGTACAGGCGCAGCAACTGCGATTCACCATGGCGCGCACGCTCGATCCCGAGCAGCTCGTAACCGAGACCAGTAATGGTCGGTTCCAGCAGTGCCTGTAACCTGTCTGCCAAACTTTATTCCAGCCCAAAATAAAAAGCCCCGATTACCCGGGGCCTTTTTGGTGGTAGCGGGGGCAGGATTTGAACCTGCGACCTTCGGGTTATGAGCCCGACGAGCTGCCAGACTGCTCCACCCCGCAATCGAGGAGCGCGATGATAGGGATCTCTGCCGGAATGTTCAAGACCCTCCAGCCCGGCGCATGATCATGCACCGATCGCAATCGGCAACCGCCGCCGTCCCCACCGCCCCGGTGCCGTCGCGAAGCGTCCCGCGCAGGCGGTACCGCAGTGCTTACAGCATCCCCTGGGGTCGAGCGCGTAGCTGACGAGCTCGTACCACGCACGCTGGATCACCACCGCGCCGCAGCCGCTGCACAGCGTCGCGTCGCCGGCGGCATCGTCGATATTGCCGGTGTAGACGTGCTGCAGACCATGGCGCCGCGCGATGGCGCGCGCCGTGCGCACCGTCGCCGGCGGCGTCGGCGGCACGTCGCGCATCTTCCAGTCCGGGTGGAACGCACTGAAATGCAGCGGCACCGCGGGCCCCAGATGCTCGGCGATCCATTCCGCCATGGCGGCGATTTCGCCTTCGCTGTCGTTCCAGCCCGGGATCAGCAGGCAGGTGATTTCGAGCCAGGTGTCGGTCTCGTGCACGATGTACTCGAGTGTCTCCAGCACCGGCGCGATGTGCGCACCGGTCAGGCGATGGTAGAAGTTCTCGGAGAAGGCCTTGAGATCGACATTGGCGGCGTCCATATGTCGAAAGAACTCGGCGCGCGGCTCGGCATTCACGTACCCGGCCGTCACTGCGACCGGCGCGATGCCGGCCGCACGACACGCCGCCGCGACATCGATGGCATATTCATGAAAGATGACCGGATCGTTATAGGTGAACGCCACGCTGCGGCAACCATGCCGCGCCGCCGCCGTGGCGATCGCGACCGCATCGGCCGGCGCCCCCAGCGTGTCGACCTCGCGCGACTTGCTGATGTCCCAGTTCTGGCAGAACTTGCAGGCGAGATTGCAGCCTGCAGTGCCGAACGAGAGGACCGCCGAGCCGGGGAAAAAGTGATTGAGCGGCTTCTTCTCGATCGGATCGACGCAGAAGCCGCTCGAGCGGCCGTAAGAGGTCAGCACCACGGCGCCGTCGCGGCATTCGCGCACGAAACACAGCCCGCGTTGCCCTTCGCGCAGGGTGCAGAAACGCGGGCACAGCTCACACCGCACGCGACCGTTGTCGAGACGACGCCAGAAGCGCGTCGGTACCGTGTAGGCAGCACTGTCGCTCATGCGCGCGGGATCGGGGACGGGATCATGAGTGCAAAGATGGGTCGGCGCGCAGGCCATTTCAACGTGCGCGGGAAACGACCGTGACGGCCGCCCCGGCGCTCCGCCCGGCCGCGGTGGCCGGCCTGTTCTACCCGGCATCGGACACTACCCTGCGCGCCACGGTGCAACACCTGCTCGATGCCGCGCCGAGCGCGCCGACGCCGCGTGCGCCGCGTGCGCCGCGTGCGCTGATCGTGCCGCATGCCGGCTACGTGTATTCGGGTGCGGCCGCGGCCGCTGCCTACCGGGTGCTCGCCGCCTGGCCGCAGCACTACACACGCGCCGTCGTCCTCGGCCCACCCCATCGTCGCGCGGTACGCGGTATCGCCAGCGTCAGCGTCAGCGCCTTCGACGGCCCGCTCGGTCGCGTGCGGATCGATCGCACGGCGCTCGACGACGCACTCGCCAGAAGCGCTGTCGTGGTCGACGATGCAGCGCACGCCGAGGAGCATGCCATCGAGGTGCAGCTGCCATTCCTGCAGACGTTGCTCGGCGATTTTTCCCTCGTCCCCTTACTGGTCGGCGCGCAAGCGGCCGCCCGCACCGCAGAACTGCTCGCTCCGTGGTGGGATGCGCCGGATACGTTGATCGTGGTCAGCACCGACCTCAGTCACTTCCTCGACTACGACGGCGCGCAGCGTCTCGATGCCGCTACCGACGCCATGATCTGCGCCCTCGACGCACGTGGACTCACCCCCGAGCACGCCTGCGGCTGCCATGCGCTCGGCGGCCTGCTGCACCTGGCACGTGCGCGGCGCGCGCGCATCGAACGCGTCGCGCTGTGCAACTCCGGCGACACCGCCGGTCCGCGGGACCGCGTTGTCGGCTATGGCGCCTACGTGCTCGATTGAATGATTGCCAGTGCATCCGCCAGCCGCCGGTCGGCGCATCGTTCCGCATACCGGCACCGCTTCGCTGCCACGCCGGCGCACCGGGCCCGCGGTTCCGCCAGCGCCGACGCGGCCATGGCCCGGACAGCCGCGCGTCCGCTCGGGAGATGAGCAGGACCGTGGACGCCCAGCTGCTGCACGCACTCGTCACGCTCGCCCGCGACAGCATCCACGGTGCGCTCGACCTGGCGCACGCTGCGCTGCCACCAGAACTCCCCCCTGCGCTCACCGCACCCGGCGCCGCCTTCGTCACGCTGACCACGGAGAGGCGCCTGCGCGGGTGCATCGGCACCCTGGAGGCATGGCGGCCGCTCGGCGAGGACGTCTGCGCGAACGCGCGTGCCGCGGCGCTCTCCGATCCCCGTTTCGCACCGCTGTGCACTGCCGAGCTCGCCACGACGCTGGTCGAAGTGTCCGTGCTGCAACCGGCGACGCCACTGGTATTCGACGACGAGGCCGCGCTGCTCGCGCAACTACGCCCCGGCGTCGATGGCCTCACCGTGCACTGGAACGGGCGCCGGGCGACCTACCTGCCGGGTGTCTGGGCACAGCTGCACGACCCCGCGCAATTCGTCGCCACCCTGCGTCGCAAGGCAGACATCCCGGCCGGTGTCCCCGTGCAGGCGCTCGTGTTCGAACGCTATACCACGCTCGGCTCACCGCGCATCCCGCTGGCGCCGGCCCGGGGTGTGCCGCCACCGCGCGCCGCGCCGCGCCGCTAGCGCGCGCGGCAGGCACCGCGCGAGCCCGACGCGCAGATCCGCCCATCGGGCCAGATGGCGTTGTCGAGGCGCGCACCATCGAGCAGGGCGCCGCGCAGGCTGACGCCGCTCAAGTCGGCGAAACGCAGATCGCTGTCGCGCAGGTCTGCATGATGCAGGACGGCTTCGCGCAGGTTGGCACCAACCAGCCGGGTGCCACGCAGATCGCCCATCGTGAGGTTGGCCGCAGCGAGATCGGCGTAGGCGAGGTCGGCTTCGGCGAGCGTCGCATCGACCAGGCTGGCGCCGCGCAGACGCACGTTGCGAGCGCTCGCCGCCCGCAGATCGGCGCCGTCGGCCACCGTCCCTGTCAAGGCGCAGAAATCCCAGTTGACACCGTTGGCCGGCGGCGCGGCGCAGTCGATCGGCGGCGGCGGCACAGGCGTCGCGAGATGCGCGAGGAGTGCCGTGCCGATAGCCAGCGCGAGCACCGCGACTGCCAGCAGCGCGATCCGCGGATGCGGCGCCGCCGGCTCGTGCAGACTGGCCCAGGCGCTCGCGGCCCGCTCGCGGCGCGCCGCGAGCGGCGTTCTTGCCGCGCGACGCGGCACCTCGCTGACCGGCGCTGCCGGCCGCAGCGCATCCAGCGGCTGCCAGCCGGGCCCGGCAAGGCACACCTCGTCGTTGGCGCGAATGCGGCCGAGGGCGAGGTTCATCTCGATGGTGCTCCAGCGGTAGGGTCCGCGCACCTGGTCACCACGACGCACGAACCATTGTGAATCGCCGCCTGCCGGCGACGCCTCGGATACGCGTTGTGCGTGGTTCTCGCCCATCGGCCTCGTCAAGTTCTCGCCGCACGCGCCGCTCAAGCAGGCATGCCGGTAAAAGCCCTCAGCAGCCTGCCCGAAGTCGCCATCGCGCGCGCGCCGGCGCTGGCGCCGCGCTGGCAGGTTGGCCAGCTGCTCACCGCGGAAGTTATCGGCACTGCGTCACAGAACTATACGCGCCTGCGGATCGGCAACGAGGTCGTCAACGCACGCACGGCACTGCCGCTGCAGGCAGGCGAACGACTCGCGCTGACGGTCAGCGCGACATCGCCAGAGGTGGTTCTGAAACCGGCCGCGGTACCGCACGAACCGCTGCCGGCAGTGGCACGCGGACTTGCGCGCGCCCTGCCGCGCCAGGGCGCCGCCGAGGACACGCTTGCGCTGCTACGTAATCTCAGTGCCCAGCCGGCCGCACCAGCGCGTCCGCCCGGTGCGCCGTCGCCATCGGCCGCACTGGTCGCGCGCGTGGCGGCATTCCTGCAGCGACTGCCGGAACAGGCGACGCTGGTGCAACCCGAGCGGCTGCGCGCGGTGCTGGAACAAGCGGCGCAACCGCGTGAACGGCAGCTCCACGCGGGTGCGGCTCTGAGCGATGGCGCTGCGCCATCGCTGCGCGGTCCCGCCGTCGAACTCGCACGCTTGCAACGCGCCATCGAGGCGGCAACGCAGGCTGCTACGCCACAGCGCGTCGGCGCCGGCAACGATTCATCGACGATCAAGGCACGATCGCCGCTCGCAATGCCCCCTGCACCAACGGCGAGCGCCGCCCACGGCGCGTCCACCGCCACCTCACCAGCGCCGCTGCCCGAGGTGGCCGCGATGCTCACGGGCGGTCCCGAGACCGGCACCGATCTCGGCCTCGCGCGCATGCGCGAGCTGGTCGAGGGCGCGCTTGCCCGGATCCAGGGGCAGCACCTGCAGAACGCGGCCGGCGCCGGCACACCGGGGACGCCATTCGTCGTCGAACTGCCGGTACGCCACCAGGAACGCGTCGACTTGTGGCGCTTCGAATTCGTCGATGAACGTAACCCGACAGCGGAGGACTGTTCGGCGACCTCGGCACGCGCGCGTGTCAGTATCCGTCTGCTGCTCGGTGACGCCGTGGTGTTCGGCGCCGAACTGCGTATTGCCGGCGACAGCGTCGGCATTCGTATGGGGACCAACGATACGGGCCTGAACGCAGCACTCGAACGCGATGCCAGGCGGCTCGATACCCGCATGCAGGAGCGCGGCCTCACCGTTGCCGCGCTCGTCGTCGACGCCGCCGTGCCGGCGCCGTCGCGCACGTCGCCGCGCCAACGACTCGTGGACGAACGCGCATGAGCGCACCGCCGCGCGAGATCGACGTTGCCGTCGCCCTCAGCTGGGACGGCGTCGGTGTGCCCCGCGTCACTGCCAAGGGTCGCGGGGAGCTTGCCACGCGGATTGCGGCACTGGCACGCGAGCACGATGTGCCCATCGACGACGACCCGGAACTGGTCGAGGTGCTGGCGCAGGTCGAGCTCGGCGCGGCCGTCCCCGAGGCGCTCTTCGTCGCGGTCGCAGAAGTCATCGCGTTTGCCTACAGCGTGAGCGAACGCCTGCCGACATCGCTACGCGAGCGGCTCGCAACGCCGGCGCGGCACGGCGACGCCGACGCGCCGCGCTGACTCAGGGCGCCGCTGCGCGTGTGCGTGCGCGTGCCGCGGCTTCCGCGTTGCCGCGCGCACTTTCGATGTCGGCGACGAGCTGCCATCCCTCAACCGCATCCGGCGCCAGCGCGACGGCACGCTGCGCGTGTGCCGCCGCCTGCTCGAGGTCGCCCTCGCGATAATGCGTGTAGGCGAGCTGCCGCCACAGCTCGGCATCCTGCGGAGACAGGCGCACCGCGCGCTCGAGTGCCGCCTGCGCGCGGTCCCATTCGCCCGCACCCGCCGCCTTCACCGCCGCCGCGAGCAGGCTCTGCGCGGCGCCGCCGCGCGCTTGCGAGGTTTCCGGTGCGACGTGCGCGAGCTGCGTGGGCGTCTCCGCGTCGTCGCCTGGTGCGGCGTCCTCCGCCAGTGCCTCGACGCGTGGTCGCGGCGTATCCGGCAGCGCTTCGACCACGACACCATCGCCATTGCGCTCGCTCGCCACGGCCGGCGCAGCGGACGGCGCCGCGCGCGAGGCTGCGGGCGGGTCCGACGACGACCCCGAACTGCGCTCCTCCACCGGCGCGCGCGTACCGCCGCCTCCGGCACATGCTGTCAGCGTGGCGACCAGTACGAGCACCGTCGTCGCTTGACTCCACCTCATCGACCGAACATTCCTCGCAGCCTGTCGAGCAGCCCCGCTGGCTCCTCGTCGACCGGCGCCGGCAGGAGCTCCTCGAGCTCGCAACTGTCGCGCCGCTCGAGCATGGTATCGCGATGCACGGGCAGCCGCTCGCCCTGCGGGCAATGGGCGGGTATGGCGACACCGGCTGCAGTGTCGATGCGCTGCCAGGCGAGCGCTGGAGGCAGCACCATGGTCAGCGGCTCGACCGCGGTGTGGCGCATGACTGCCGACCACAACCGTAACGCGCCGCTGCTGCCGGTCAATCCGGTCGGGCGGTTGTCGTCGTGCCCGATCCATGCGACGGCGAGGCGGTTGGCACCGAAACCGACGAACCAGCTGTCGCGATTGTCGTCCGATGTACCGGTCTTGCCTGCCAGCGGCAGGCGTGTGGCGAACTCGCTGCGCAGCGCCCGTGCCGTGCCCTCGGCGACCACGCGCGTCATGGCGAAGCGCACCAGTGCGGCCGTCGCGGGCTCCATTACCTTGGCGATCTCGAGACCGTAACGCTTGAGTTTGCGATGCTCCTGGGTGGTGACATCGCTGATCGCGCGCAACGGCACGCGAAAGCCGTCGTTGACGACGGCCGTGTAGACCTCGGCCAGCGCGGCGGGAGACATGTCCAGTGCGCCGAGCAGCAACGAGGGATACGGTTCGATGCGCCCGTCGACGCCAAGTGCCGCGAGATGATCACGTAGCGCTTCGAGGCCGAGCTCAAGGCCGAGATTGACGGTGGCGAGATTGAGCGAGCGCGTCAGCGCTTCCAGCACGGTGACGCGACCGTGCTCACGATTGTCGAAATTCTTCGGCCGCCAGTTGTTACCCTGGGCGTCGGTCCAGCTCACCGCGGTGTCGGCGAGCGGCGAGAACAGTGCGTAGCGCTCGGGTTCGGCGAGGGCATAGGCGTAGAGCAGGGGTTTGATGGTGGATCCGATCGGCCGCCGCGCATCAAGCGCGCGGTTGAAGCCGGCGTAACCCGGATTGCGATCGCCGACCAGCCCGAGGATCTCGCCGCTGCGCGGCTCGGCCACCACCACCGCGGCCTGTAGCCCGCTGCGTCGGCCGTCCTGTTCGAGCGCATCGATGGTCGTGCGGGTAGCCGCCTCGGCGCTGCGCTGCAGATCGAGGTCCAGCGTGGTGAACACGTTCAGGCCGGCGGCGTTCAGATCCTCGGCACTGTAATCACGCAGGAGCTGGCGCTTCACCAGTGCCATGAAGGCAGGGCTCGCCCGTGTCGCCCTGGTGCCGCCGGTGCGCAGGCGCAGCGGTTCGTCGCGCGCTGCTTCGAGTTCCTCCGCACTCAGCACGCCATGCCGTGCGAGCACCTCGAGGACCACGTCACGGCGCGCGCGTGCGGCCTCGGGGTGACGTCGCGGATCGTACACCGAGGGACCTTTGACCATGCCGACCAGCAGTGCGGTCTGGTCGATCGAAAGCTCGTCGAGCGGCGCACCGAAATAGAACTGCGCAGCGAGTTCGAAACCATGAATCGCACGATTACCATCCTGCCCCAGGAACACCTCGTTGACATAGGTCTCGAGGATCTTGTGCTTGTCGTAGCGCAGCTCGAGCGACACCGCCATCATCATCTCGGTCAGCTTGCGCGCGAGAGTGCGTTCGCGAGTCAGGTAGAAGTTCTTGACCAGCTGCTGTGTGAGCGTGCTGCCTCCCTGGACGAAGCGACGTGCACGCAGGTTGGCGACCATCGCGCGCGCGAGTCCGAACACGTCGACGCCGTGGTGCTCGAAGAATCGGTGGTCCTCGACCGCGACCAGCGCCTCGACGAATCGGTGCGGCAGTTCACCATAGGCGAGCAGCTTGCGATCTTCGAATCGCCGCGGATTGATGCTACCGATCTCGACCGGGTCGAGGCGCATCAGATCGAGCGGCTGACCATCGCTGCCGTCTTCGACACGCTCGACGAGGTCGCCGCTGAAACGCACGCTGACGTGCCGTGCGGGTTCCGGGAAGTCCCAGAAGGTGAAGCCGCGCGCGAACAGGTCCACGCGCTGCCCCGTCGTCGCGTACTGGCCACGAGCATCGACGCGGCCGACGCGCTGGTACCCGAGATAATCGAGTTCGCGCAGCAATCGGTCCCGCGACAGCAGCGCACCGGCGTACAGTTCGAGCGGGCGCGCGTATACGCGCGCCGGCAAGGACCATTGCTTGGTCTCGAAGGTTCCGGCCACTTCGTGGTCCAGCCACAGCCAGTAGGCCGCCACCGCAAGAAGCGCCCACAAGAGCGCATGGCGGACAAAAAAGAGCAGCCAACTCAGTAGGTTGCGCTTCTTCTTCCGCGGGCGCGCGGGCTTGCGCGAACGGGATCTGCTAGTGGCCAAGGAGGGGAGTTTCCGCGTTCCGGCGCGACGCCCACGACAGGCGTCACCAAACAAAAAGCCCTTCCGGTTGGAAGGGCTTCAAGTGTGCGGCCGCAGGGGCCGCTGCGACAACCGCAGTCGTCGCATATCTGTGTCGGTCGCTGTGGCCGGGCGTCAACCGCGCTTGTGTTTGCGGTCGTATTCCCGTTCCCACTTCCTTGCGAATTTTTCGATAGCTCTCTTCATCGCAGCGCGCTTGGTCTGCTCGGCCTTCCGTAGCCGGGCTGCCTCCCTGCGAGCTGCGAGCCTTGCACGGACTTCCGTCTTGGCCCTCTGCAGCTGCTCGCGCTCGTCAGCTTGGCGATCGCGCGCCGTTACTTTTTTCGAGCTACCTTCTTCTTCGCTGCCTTCTTCTTGGTTGCTTTCTTCTTCGTGGCTTTCTTCTTGGCAACCTTCTTCTTCGTTGCCTTCTTCTTAGTAGCCTTCTTCTTGGACGCCTTCTTCTTGGTAGCTTTCTTCTTGGTCGCCTTCTTCTTGGTGGCTTTCTTCTTTGCCGCCTTCTTTGCGACCTTCTTGGCAACCTTCTTCTTCGTTGCCTTCTTCGCGACGCGCTTCTTAGCGGTCTTCTTCTTTGCTACCGATGTCTTTTTCTTCGCTGCCTTCTTCTTAGCCTTCGCCATATCGAGGCCCCCCTTCAATGTTTAATTGAGGTTAATAACGCAACACCACGTGGCCTATATACATCACAAGAAACGGATCTGCAATGAAATCGAATGATTTTTTTGTGCACTCTCCGAGTTGCTGTTGCATGTAAAAGACAGCATCGCGTTCGCCATCACTGTCGGCACGCCACGCGTTTTCTTTACATGTCGATCATCGGGCAGTCGTTCGACGCGCGCGCTCACGCATCGAGTGCAGCGAAGATCTTGTCGCGAATGTCATCCACCGCACCAACGCCGTCGATGCGTATGTAAGTGAGCGCGGGATCGCCCGCGGCTGCACGCGAGTAGAAGTCAATCAGCGGCTTGGTCTGGTCGTGATAAACCGCGAGACGATTGCGCACCGTCTGCTCCTTGTCGTCATCCCGTTGCACCAGCGGCTCCCCGGTGACATCGTCCTTGCCCGCTTCGCGCGGCGGGTTGAAATCGACGTGATAGGTGCGGCCGGACGCCGGATGAACGCGTCGTCCCGACATCCGCTTGACGATCTCTTCGTCGTCGACGGCTATCTCCACCACCTTGTCCACGGAGACACCGCTCGCAGCCAGCCCCTCGGCCTGCGGGATGGTGCGGGGGAAGCCGTCGAACAGGAAGCCATTGTCACAGTCCGGTTGCGCGACACGCTCGGCGACCAGGCCAAGGATGATGTCGTCCGAGACCAACCCGCCGCTGTCCATGATCTTCTTGGCTGCCTGGCCCAGCTCGGTGCCGGCAGCAACCGCCGCACGCAGCATGTCGCCGGTCGAGATCTTCGGGATCCCGAAGCGCGCGCAGATGAAGTCGCCCTGGGTACCCTTGCCCGCGCCTGGGCCGCCGAGGAGGATGATTCGCATACGAGTTCTCCGTGTTTCGAGAGTGGCTAGAACGAATCTCGCGAATGCCGAGATCGGTTCCGGGTTTGCAATTCGTGTGGGGTCGCATCATACAATTTCGCTCAGGCCCGTGAGCACGCGAAGCTTTCCATGAAGCTCGATTTCGACGACGACCCATCCACGCTGTTGGTATCCGCCTACGGCGACGGCTGGGTGAGTGTGGGCGATCGACGCATTGAGCAACCCTGCGTGGTTGCCCCGGCACGGCTCATCACCGACGCGCTGCCCCCGCAGCTCGAAGGTCTCGCGCAGTCGCACATGACGACCATCGCCGCGCTCGAACCTGAAATCGTGCTGCTCGGCACCGGCAGGCGCCAGGTCTTCGTCGATGCCGCCCTCACGCTCCTCCTCGCCGAGCACGGCGCGGGTCTCGAGGTCATGGACACCGGCGCCGCCTGCCGTTCCTACAACATACTCGCGAGCGAAGGGCGCGCGGTCGTCGCCGCGCTCTACATGATCTGAGTGGGGATACGCGCGCGGGCGCGCCAGCTGCGTGCGGCCGCCACGCCGCTCAGCAGTTGACCGTGCGACGCCGGCAACACCGCGGCGTCCGGTGCCGCTCCCCGCGTGTGCCCTATCGGCACGGCACTGACAGGCTGGTGCAGAACGTCGCGAGGCGTGCGGGCTGCAAGGCGCGTGCGAGACGAGGATCGGCGTTTGTGTGGATCGATGAGGACCGCAGGCAAATGCGCAACGCCGCGGACCGTGCCCGCAGTCGTTTCTCACCAGACTGTTAATGCGTCACCGGCTTACTCGTCCCACCGCACGGAATTGCGCCCGCGGCCGCACGTCGTTGCACGCGGCCGTGCTGTCACCAGGCCTCATGCCCGCTCGCTGCTGCGGAGACCGACTAGAGCTCGGCAAACAGCTGTTCAATCGAAAAGCCCTCGCGCTCGAGAATCTGGCGCAGGCGTCGCAATGCCTCGATTTGAATCTGGCGAACCCGCTCCCGCGTGACGCCAATCTCGTTTCCGACCTCCTCGAGCGTCGCGATCTCGCGACCGTGCAGGCCGAAACGCCGTTCCACCACGGCACGCTGCTTGTCGTTGAGTTGTGACAGCCAGTCCTCGAGGTGTCGTTGAACGTCCTCGTCCTGGAGCACCACGGCCGGATCCGGATTGTGCTCGTCGGGAATGGTATCGAGCACCGAGCGATCGGAGTCGCGTTCTGCCGGCACGTCGACCGAAGTCGTACGCTCGTTGAGACCGAGCATCCGCTTGACGTCCTCGATTGGCTTGTCGAGGAGGTTGGCGACGTCTTCGGGGCTCGGCTCACGATCGAGCTTCTGCGCCAGTTCCCGCGCCGCGCGGAGGTAGATGTTGATCTCCTTGATCACGTGGATGGGCAGGCGGATGGTGCGCGTCTGGTTCATCAGCGCGCGTTCGATGGTCTGTCGAATCCACCAGGTCGCGTAGGTCGAGAAGCGGAAACCGCGCTCCGGGTCGAACTTCTCCACCGCCCGAATCAGCCCGAGATTGCCTTCCTCGATGAGATCGAGCAGAGCCAGGCCGCGATTCATGTAGCGTCGCGCTATCTTGACCACCAGGCGCAGGTTGCTCTCGATCATGCGCTTGCGCGCAGCTTCGTCGCCGCGCAGCGCGCGCCGCGCGAACATCACTTCCTCCTCCGCCGTCAGCAACGGGGAGAAACCGATCTCGTTCAAGTACAGGCGCGTGGCATCCATGTCACCCTGCGACACCTCGCCGGGCAGGAAGCGCTGCGGCTCCGCGTTGCCTTCGGTATCGTCGTCGCCGCTGGCCGTGCTGGCTGCCGCGTCTGCACTGCCCTCGAGCACGTCCTCGGCAGTGTCGTCGAACTCGAGTTCGTCATCGGTCGCCGCAGGCTCGTCGGCCACCAGCGGGCCGTCCGGCTCGGCATCACCGGGGGGTCGTCCCTTGCCGCGTGGATCGGCCATCACGCTTCTCCCGGCTAGCGCCGGGGCAGATACTGCAGGGGATCGACCGATTTTCCGTTACGGCGAATCTCGAAATGGAGCATGACTTCGCGCGCCTCGGTGTCGCCCATCCGGGCGATCAGTTGTCCGCCCTTGACGCGCTGCCCTTCCTGCACAAGGCGGGACTCGTTGTGGGCATATGCGCTGAGGAACGTGTCGTTGTGCTTGATGATGATAAGCTCACCGTATCCTCGCAGTCCACTTCCGCTATAGACGACGGCGCCGTCGGCCGCGGCCTTCACCGCCTCACCGCGGGTGCCGCGGATTTCGAGTCCGCGGTTACCAGTGACACTGGTGGCACGTGTCGCCTTGCCGCTCGATGGCCAGTTCCATGCGAGCGCACCGGGCGCCGCACGCGGCGCCGGCGACGCGGCCTTGGCCGCGGGCGGTGACGCTGCGCGGGCGGGTGATTGGGGCACCGGCCGTGGCGCCGGCGCGGTAGCCTGCGGCGTGGGTTTCGCGGCGGCGGTGACCGGCGTCGGCGGCGTCAGCCGCAGGCGCTGACCAACGAAGATGAGGTCCGGGTTGCGAATGCGGTTCCAGCGCACCAGGTCACGGTAGTCGAGGCCATGGCGAAACGCGATGCCGTGCAAGGTGTCACCGCGCACCACCGTGTGCACGGTCGGCCGCGATACCGTGGGCTTCACCGGCGCCGCGGGTTGCGCGTCGCGGCTCACGCCGGGACGCGCGTCGCGCGGCGGCAGTTTCTGCTCGACCGGCGCACGCGGCACGGAGTGACACGCGACGAGCGACCACAGCACGACGCAGGCCAGCCAGACACGCCCCGTCCACCACGCGCCCATGCGCGCTGAGCGCCTGTCGGTCGCTGATTTCCGCGCCGCGCTTCGCGGTCCGCGCGCGCCCGGCCCCTCGGCCTGCTCGCTCACGGCATGCCGTCCTCAGCTGATTCCATCCAGCAGCGGCACGAAACTCACCCGGTCGAGTATGCGTTCCTCGACACCACCCGCGGTACGCGTGACGAGTCGCAACTCCTGGCTGCCCGCGCGCCCGACCGGAATGACCATGCGGCCGCCGACGGCAAGCTGTTCGACGAGCGGCGCCGGCACGCCGATTGGCGCCGCGGCGACCAGGATGGCGTCGTAGGGAGCATTCTCGACCCAGCCCTGGAAGCCATCGCCGTGGCGCACCCTCACGTTGGTGATGCGCAGCTCGTGCAGTCGCGTGCGCAGCCTGTTGGCGAGGGACGCGATGCGCTCGATGGCGAACACCCGCCCGGCCACCTGCGACAGCACCGCGCTCTGGTAGCCGCAGCCGGCGCCGACCTCGAGCACGCGGTCGAGACGACCCGAGTTGTACAGCGCTTCGGTCATCGCAGCGACGATGTAGGGCTGGGAGATGGTTTGTCCGAATCCGATTGGCAGCGCCGTATTCTCATAGGCGCGGCTGGCGAGCGCTTCATCGACGAACAGGTGGCGCGGCGTGGTACGGATGATCTCGAGAATCTGCTCGCTACGGATGCCCATGCCCCGCAACTGCTCGACGAGCCGGTTACGGGCTCGCTGCGATGTCATACCGATGCCGCGAGGGTCAGTCACTCGTCGTCAACCTGTCTCGATCAACCGTGCCACCGGGCGTGCCTCGAGCCCGCTCGCGCGGTGCGCGTCACGCTAGCGGCGCACCCTGGTGCTGTCAATCGCCGCACGGTCAGCGTGCAGCGAACGCGGCGCGGCGCGGCGACCCGAAGACTTCGAGGTATCGTCACCGCGTCCGCAGGAGGAACTCGAGCAGGGCCTTCTGCGCATGCAGGCGATTGCCCGCTTCGTCCCACACCACGCTGTCGGGGTGATCGATGACCTCGGCGGTGACCTCCTCGCCACGATGTGCCGGCAGGCAATGCATGAACAGCGCGCGCGGTGCGGCATGCGCCATCATCGCGGCGTTGACCTGGAACGGGCGGAAGATCTCGCGGCGAGCATTGGCTTCGTCTTCCTGGCCCATGCTCGCCCAGACGTCGGTCACGACGAGATCGGCGCCGGCCACTGCCGCAGCCGGGTCGTGCACGAGATTCACGCGCGCCGCATCGGCGCCGGCGAGAAGCAGATCGGGCTCGTAGCCCGGCGGCGCCGCGACACGCAGTTCGAAGTCCATCAGGGTCGCCGCGTTGATATACGAGTTACACATGTTGTTGCCATCGCCTACCCACGCCACGGTGCGACCACGGATGTCGCCGCGATGCTCGAAGAAGGTGACCAGGTCAGCCAGTACCTGGCAGGGGTGCAGGCTGTTGGTCAGGCCGTTGATCACGGGCACCCGGGAGCAGGCTGCGAAGCGCTCGACGATATCGTGCTCGAACGTGCGGATCATGACCGCATCGGCCATCTCCGAGAGCACACGCGCGGTGTCCTCCGGTGGCTCGCCACGGCCGAGCTGCGATTCGCGCGTGGACAGAAAGATTGCGCTGCCGCCGCCCTCGGCCATGGCCACTTCGAACGACACGCGCGTGCGTGTCGAGGACTTCTCGAAGATCATCGCCAACGTCCGCCCCTCGAAGACGCGCGGGCGATAACCGTCGCGCCGCCAGCGCTTGAGGCGCAACGCATTGTCGATCAGCGCGACGACCTCGTCGCGATCGAGATCGTTGAGCGAGAGGAAATGGCGCACGCCCATCGCAGCTGCTCAGGCGGCGCTGGCGAGGAACTCGAGCACGAGGTCGCTCACGCGCGCAACGATATCGTCGGCCTCGCCATCGGTCAGCACGAGCGGGGGCAACAAGCGCACCACGCGGTCGGCGGTTACGTTGATCAACAGCCCCGCGGCGAGTGCCTGCTTGACGAGTTCGGCGCACGGCTGCTCGAGGACGATACCGAGCATGAGTCCGTGCCCGCGCACCTCGCGCACACCCGGGTGACCAGCGAGCCGTGCTCGGAAACCGTCGAGCATGCGCCGCCCCAGCGCGCTGGCGCGGGCAACGAGGTCGTCACGTTCGATCACTTCGATCACGGCGAGCGCAGCGGCAGCCACCAATGGGTTGCCGCCGAAAGTCGAGCCGTGCGTGCCGGGGCCGAGCACCTCCGCCGCCGCGCCGCGCGCGAGGCAGGCGCCGATCGGCACACCGTTGCCGAGCCCCTTGGCCAGGGTCACCACGTCCGGCAGGATATCGTCGTGCTGGTAGCCGAACCATTGCCCGGTGCGTCCCATCCCGGTCTGCACCTCGTCGATCATCAGTAACAGTCCGCGGTCGTCGCACAGTTGGCGCAACGCAGCCAGGTAACGCGCCTGCGGTACGCTGACGCCACCTTCGCCGAGCACCGGCTCGACCATCACCGCCACCACGTCGGCACGCGCGGCGGCGGCGCCCACCGCGTCGATATCATCGAAGGGCACGTGCACGAAACCCTCGACCAGCGGCGTAAAGCCGGCATGTACCTTGGGATTGCCGGTCGCGCTCAGCGCAGCCATGGTCCGGCCATGAAAGCTGCCAGTCATCGCGATCACGACCGGGCGTTCGATGCCGCAGGCGTGGCCGTGCTTGCGCGCGATCTTGATTGCCGCCTCGTTCGCCTCGGCGCCGGAATTGCAGAAGAACGCGCGCTCGAGCCCGGTCAGGCTGGCAAGCTTCTCGGCGAGGCGCTCCTGGCGTTCGATGCGATAGAGGTTCGAGGTGTGCACCAGGCGCGAAGCCTGTTCGGCGATGGCGCGCGCGATGTCCGGGTGCGCGTGGCCGAGACCGCACACCGCGATACCGGACAGGGCGTCGAGGTACTCGCGGCCGGCGTCGTCGAAAAGGCGCGCGCCGTTACCGTGCGTGAACGTGACGTCGAGGCGCCCGTAATTCGACATCAATGCCGGGCTCGGACCTGCAGCCATGTTGGAACCCCTGGATGGAATATGACGATGCACATGCGCTGCCGGCAGAACGCCGCGCGCCCTGTTCGGCCCGCACTGACGCCGGGCTACGCTGGCCCGGCCGCGGTAAGCGCCCCGCGAGACGCGACTCCCCCTCGCTGGTGCGTCGATGCCGGGCACCCGACGCCCTGCGTGGCCGCCTCACGGCGCGAGCCTGCGCGCGACCAAGCGGCGCATTCTCCGCAAGAGTCTGCCAATATGCAAGACTGGCAGGATGAGAAAATTCAATAGTTTCGGTTAGATACGATGAACCCGATCGAGCTTGGCCTGGCCGTGAGCCGTCTCGAGGCGATCTGTGGCGAGATGGGTGCGACCCTCAGGCGCGCGGCCTTCTCGCCGAATATCAAGGACCGCCTCGATTTCTCCTGTGCCATCTTCAGCGCCGACGGCGCGCTCGCCGCACAGGCCGCCCACATTCCAGTGCACCTCGGCAGCATGGCCTACGCGATGGGCAAGCTGGTGCGCGAGATCGACTGGGCGCCTGGAGACATGGTGGTCGTCAACGATCCGTACCTCGGCGGCACCCACCTGCCGGACGTGACGCTGGTCGCACCGGTCTTCGCCGGCGACACGCTGCTCGCATTCTGCGCCAACCGCGCCCACCATGCCGACATCGGCTGTGCGAGCCCGGGTTCGATGCCACTTGCACGCACACTCGAGGACGAAGGCCTGGTGCTGGCGCCGCGTCATTACCTGCGTGGCGGTCGCCTCGATGCGGCGACGCAGGCGCTGCTCGAACGCGGCCTGCGCAATCCGCGCGCGACGCTCGGCGACTTTGCCGCACAGGTCAGCGCCAACCGCACCGGTGTCGCGCGTCTCGCGGCGCTGATCGAAGGCGCCACGCCGGACGCGTTCCGGGCGACTCTGGCTGCCATCGACGAGTATGCGGAGACCCTTGCACGGAGCGCCATCCGCGACCTTCCGGACGGCATCTATTCCCATCGTGACTACATGGACGGAGACGGCCTTGGTGCGGAACGGGTGCCGATCGCGCTGACCCTGACCATCGCCGGCGAACACGTCACGCTCGACTTCAGCGGTACCGGCAGGCAGGTCACCGGCAACATCAATTGCCCGCTCGCAGTGACAGCGGCGGCGTGCTACTACGCGTTCTACGCACTCATGCCGCGCGCGACGCCACCGGCCGCCGGCTCACTGCGGGTGCTCGAGCTGCATGCGCCGCGCGGCTGCCTGCTCAATGCGACGCCACCGGCCGCGGTCGCTGCCGGCAACGTCGAGACCAGCCAGCGCATCGTCGACGTGGTGCTCGGTGCGCTCGCGCAGGCAGTGCCCACACGCATTCCGGCGGCCAGCCAAGGCACCATGAACAACGTTGCCATGGGCGGGCCCGGCTGGGATTACTACGAGACGCTTGCCGGCGGCACCGGTGCGCATGCCGACGGCGACGGCCTCGACGCGGTGCACTCCCACATGACCAACACACTCAATACGCCGCTCGAAGTCCTCGAGATGAACTATCCCCTGCGCGTCACGCGCTACGCGGTACGCCGCGGCTCGGGTGGCGCCGGCCGCCATCGCGGTGGTGACGGCCTCGTGCGCGAGTACGAGTTCCTCGCACCGGCCCGCGTCACCCTGCTCGGCGAACGCCGCACCTGCGCTCCGCCCGGCCTGAACGGCGGCCGCCCCGGGCAGCCCGGATGCCATCGTCTCAACCACGCGGCACTGCCGGGCAAGTGCGAAGTCACGGTGGGGTGCGGCGATCGGCTCACCATCGAGACGCCCGGCGGCGGCGGCTGGGGTGCGGCGGAATCCCCTACCTGATGTGCGTTTGAAATGCCGCGGCGAGCCCTTACACTCGATGGCATCGACGCGTCACCGCGGCGCGCACCCCTACGAACACGTTCGTCAGCACATATTCCAGGAGCAGCCAATGGACATCATGGACCGCATCAAGGAGATCGTCGACACGCACCGTGTCGTGATATTCATGAAGGGTACCCCGCAGTTTCCCCAGTGTGGCTTCTCGATGCGCACCGTCGAGGCGCTGAGAGCCTGTGGCGCGGAGTTCCATCACGTCGACGTGATCGCGGAACCCGACTTCCGCCAGCACCTGCCACGCTACTCGGAGTGGCCGACCTTCCCGCAGGTCTTCATCGATGGCGAGCTGGTTGGCGGCTGCGACATCGTGCTCGGCATGTACCAGAGCGGGGACCTGCAGCGCATGACCGCCGGCGCCGCCGCCTGAATCCCCCGTCAAACCCCGCCGTGACGCCGCGCACCGGCGTCACGGCGCCTCGGTCGTCTCCTCGGCCGCCGGCTCGCCCGCAGCAGCCCCGCGCAACCACACGCACTGCCCGCTGCTCGCCTGTTGTACGCGGGCGAGTGCCGCTTCGTGAGCGGCGAGTTCCGCTGCAGATGGCGTGACCACCGCGACCTGTGCCGGCCCTGCGCTGCGCCGGCGACGGCGCGAGCGCGCGTGTTCGGCGCCTCGCGCCGCGGACGCGGCGAGTTCCAACGTCACCTGGCCGCCGGTCATCGCCAGGTAGACCTCGGCCAGCAACTCGGCGTCCAGCAGTGCGCCGTGCAGCTCGCGGTGCGCATTCTCGATTTCGTACCGCTTGCACAGGGCATCGAGGCTGTTGCGCTGCCCCGGATGCAGGTCGCGCGCGAGCTTGAGCGTATCGAAGACGGTGCAGTAGTCGGAGGTGCGCCCCCAGGCCGAGCCGAGCAACGCGAGTTCGGCGTCGAGGAAGCCGACGTCGAACGCGGCATTGTGGATGACCAGCTCGGCGCCGCGCACGAAATCGATGAACTCCGCTGCGATGTCGGCGAAGAGCGGCTTTTCGCGCAGGTCCTCCAGCGTGATGCCATGCACCTCGGCGGCGCCGGCGTCGACCTCGCGTTCGGGGTTGATGTACTGGTGGTAGACCCGCTCGGTGATGCGGCGATTGACGATCTCGACGCAACCGATCTCGATGACGCGATGACCCTGTGCGGCCTCGAGGCCGGTCGTTTCGGTATCCAGCACGATCTGACGCACGTGTCCCTCCTTCATTTCGTTGCAGCGCCGGCGAGCATCTCGTCGATGGCGAGATTGGCCAGCGTGTCGGCGAGTTCGTTACCTTCGTCACCGCTGTGGCCACGCACCCAGGCCCATTCGACCTCGTGTGCGCCGACCAGGGCGTCGAGCCGCTGCCACAGATCGACGTTCTTCACCGGTTTCTTCTGCGCGGTCTGCCAGCCGCGCCGTTTCCAGCCGGGCAGCCACTCGGTGATGCCCTGCATGACGTACTTGCTGTCCGTCACGATACGCACGCGACTGGCACGATTGAGCGCTGCCAGCGCCTCGATGGCAGCGCTCAGTTCCATGCGGTTGTTGGTGGTTGCACGCGCAGCACCCTTGAGGCGCCGTTCGTGGCCGCGCCAGCGCAGCACCGCGCCCCAGCCACCGGGGCCGGGATTACCGCGGCAGGCGCCGTCGGTGTAGGCGATCACGCGCTCTTCGTCGCTGCCGCTGCTCACGCGCAGCGCCTGCCGGCCGCACCGGCGTCGTCATCACCTCGCTGGCAGCGCATGCCGCGCGTGGATGGCTCGACCACGCCGCCGGCGAGCAGGCGGCGGCGCTGCTTCCAGCTCACCCGCAGGGGCGTTACGCCCTCGACGCGCTTCTTGCCGACCAGCACGTAGAAGTTTCCCAGTGCCGGCCACAGCCGTGCGCCGACGCGCTCGAGGAAAGCGGTCGTGCGGTTGAGGCGCCCGTTGCGCAACGGTGGCCGGAACCCGGCATGCTCGAGCGCGACGATGTCGAAACCAAGCAACTGCAACCAGTCCTTGAGCCGCGTGGTCGAGATGAAGTGACCGTTCCAGGGCGCATGGCCGTGCCAACGCAGGAACAACGAGGAAAAGCCGTACCAGCTCCACGGGCTGAAGCCGAGCACCACCAGGTGGCCTTCACCAATCAGCACGCGCTGCGCCTCGCGCAGTACCCGCCGTGGATCGTCGGCGAACTCGAGCACGTGAGGCAGCACCAGGACGTCGACGGTACTCGCCGCGAGCGGCAGGGCATCTTCGGCACAGCGCAGCTGCACCGGCTCGTCCGGGTGTCCACCGAGTTCGACGCGCACCTTGTGCGAGATGCGGCTCGAACGCAGCAGGTCGTCGACGTGATGGCAGCCGAGCTGCACGATGTGGAAGCCGAACAGGTCAGGCAGCACGTTGCCCAGCAGATGGCTTTCGGTCGCCGCGACGAAGGCGCCCGGCTCGCGCCGGTACCAGCGGACGAGCGCGTCCGAGGCAACTACCTCACCCGGCGCGGACGGAGTACGTAAACCCATGCGTGAAAGCGATTCCCCGGCAGCGTGACGGCCTCAGGCAGGCGTCGCGATCATGGTGGGAAGAAGAACCGTGATGTGATCGATGTCGAGGCGCATAGTCATCATCTGTAGCGGAAAACCGGACGCGTTGGCAGGCTGTTGAAAAACGACTGCAGGCACGGTCTGCGGCGTTGCGCACTCGCCTGAGGTCCTCATTGATCGAAATCGACGCCGGTCCTCGGCTCGCACGCGCCTTGCAGCCCGCACGCCTCGCGGCGTTTTTCTTCAGCCTGTCAGCGTCGCTCTCCCATCAGCGCAGCAGGTTGCCCGAGGGCGGCAGCCTGCCGGAACCGGCAGCGCTGCCAGCGCAAGCTTGTCACGTGGTCGGCAAGGCTGCAACGCAAATGCTTGACGCCTCCCTCGGGGCATTCCTAGCATACGCGCCATGTCGGGGGGGCGAAGCACAATAACAAGCCTTCTTGCCGGAATCATCGCGCTGACGCTGACGGCCTGCTCATGGCCGACCCGACAGTCCGAACCGGCACACGAGCCCGTGGTCGCGGTGCCGGCGAAACCACGTCCGGGGAACGCCCCGTCGACACCGGCGCCTGCTGATCTGAAACCGGCGCCATCGGACGACGTGACACCTGCGCAGGCGCGTGCAACCGTCACCGCTGAGGACGACCTGTGGCGAAGCATCGGCTTCGAGCTGCGCATGGCGCCCGGCCCACGTCATCCGCTCCGCGAGCCGCTGTCCTATTTCCACAACAGCCGACGTTTCATCAACCAGGCCGCCGCGCGCGCACGCCCCTTTCTCTACCACATTTACCAGGAGGTGACGCGACGCCAGCTGCCTTACGAGATCCTCCTGCTGCCGATCGTCGAGAGCGCCTACAACCCGGCCGCGACCTCGCCGGGCGGCGCCGCGGGGATCTGGCAGTTCATGCCGGCGACGGCACGCCGCTACGGCCTGCACGTCTCGCGCTGGTACGACGGCCGCCGCGACGTCGTCGCCAGCACCACCGCCGCGCTGGACTACCTCGAGGCGCTGCGCGATCGCTTCATGGGTGACTGGCAGCTCGTGTTCGCCGCCTACAACTGCGGTGAGCGCACCGTCGAACGCGCCATCGAGCGCAACCAGCGGCTGGGACGCCGCACCGACTTCTGGTCACTGGACCTGCCGCGTGCGACGCGCGACTACGTGCCCAAGCTGATGGCGCTGGTAGAGATCATCGCGCACCCGGCGGCGCACGGGGTCGAGCTCGCGCAGATCCCCGCCGCCCCCTACTTCGACATGGTCGACGTCGGCCCGGCGCTCGATCTCAACCGGGTGATCGACTGGAGCGGCATGGTCGGCGAAGCGTTCGACCATCTCAACGCAGCGTTCCGCAAACGCTACACGGTGGCCGGGTCGCCGACCATCGTGCTGGTGCCGCGCGCGCGCGCCGCCAACGTGACGCAAGCACTCGCCAGCCTGCCGCAAAGTGCGCGCAGCGCCTCGCGCGAGCACGTCGTCGCAGCCGGTGAGACGCTCTCGCACATCGCCGCACGCACTGGCGTATCCATCGAGACGATCAAGCGCGCCAACGGCCTCGGCTCGACGCGCCTCGCTGTCGGCCAGGTGCTGCGCGTGCCCGGGCCGGGCGAGGCGCTGCGCGCGGACCCGCCGCGAGCATCGACGTCACCGGCGCGCACCTACGTGGTGCAGGCCGGCGACAACCTGTGGGACCTCGCGCGCGCTCACGGTACCAGTGTGGCGGCGCTGGCACGCGCCAACGGCCTCGCCACGCACGGCACGCTGCGTCCGGGCCAGCGTCTGCGCGTGCCGGGCGAGGACACCGCCACGCCTGCCGCCCAGTACGAGGTGCGGCGCGGCGACTCGCTGTGGACGATTTCGCGCCGCTTCAAGATCTCGATTGCCGATCTCAAGCGCTGGAACGGCCTCGCCGACGATCTCGCGCTGAGACCAGGCCAGCGTCTCGTCGTCGCGGGCCCCGACGATGCGCGGCCCCTGCACGACATCTGAGGCGCGCCGCCGGCGCCTCGTTCGCGCGCATTGAGCGCACGCCGCATGCTGCGCCGTCTCGCCAGGCTGTTCTTCCGCGCGCTCTTCCGCGTGCGCGTGGAAGGCCTCGAGCATGTCGCCGCTGCCGGTCCGCGTGTGCTCATCGTGGCCAACCACGTATCGCTGCTCGACGGCGCCGTGCTGTGGTTGTTCCTGCCCGGTCCGCCGGCCTTTGCCGTCAATCGCGAAACCGCCCGGCGGCGCCTGCTGCGCCCGTTTCTCGCGCTTGCGCGCTGCCACGAGATGGATACCCTGAACCCGGTGGCCCTGAAGACACTCGTGCGCGAAGTGCGCGGCGGTGGCGCCACCGTAGTCTTCCCGGAAGCGCGCATCACCACCACCGGGACGCCGATGAAGGTCTACGAGGGCGCGGCCCTGATCGCCGACAAGGCGGAAGCCACCATCCTCCCGGTCGGCATCGAGGGACTGCAGTACTCGCGCGCGAGCGCGCTCGGCGGCCTCGTCCGCCAGCGCTGGTTGCCGCGCGTCACGCTGCGCATCCTGCCCCCACGTCGACTTGCCCTCGCGTCGACACTGCGCGGCGCGGCACGACGCGAAGCCGCAACCGAAGCGATGTCCGATGTCCTGCGCGACATCGCCTTCCATAACGCCTTCAACCGGGAGACGCTGTTCGCCGCAGTCGTGCGCGCAATGCGCCTGCACGGCCGCGGTCACGTCGTGCTCGAGGACGCCGGCGGTGCGCGGCTCAGCTTCGGTGCACTCGTCACACGCGCCTTCGTACTCGGCAGCGTGATTGCGCGCATGACGGCGCGCGGCGAGCGCGTCGGCGTCCTGCTACCGAGCACGGCGGCTGCGGTGGTCACGCTGTTCGCCTGCGGTGCACGCGGCCGCCAGGCAGCCATGCTCAATTTCACCGCCGGCGTGCGCGGCCTGCTCACCGCGGTCGAAACCGCCGGCATCCGGCTCGTGCTCACCTCGCGCGCCTTCGTCGACGCGGGCGGACTGCACGACGAGGCCGCGGCACTTGGCGAGGCCACCGAACTCGTCTACCTCGAGGATCTGCGCGATCGCATCGGCTTCGCGACCAAGCTGGGAGCACTCGGCTGCGCGCGTGCGCCGCGGCTCGCGCACCGCCTGCTCGCCGGCCGCGTCGACGCTGACGCGGCGGCGGTGGTGCTGTTCACCTCGGGCTCGGAGGGCATTCCGAAAGGCGTGGTGCTCTCGCACGCCAACCTGCTCGCCAATTACGCGCAGGTACACATGCTCATCGACATCACGCACCATGACCGCGTGCTCAACGTGCTGCCGGTATTCCACGCCTTCGGCCTGCTGGGCGGGGTGCTGCTCCCGCTTCTCAAGGGCACACCGAGCTACCAGTACCCGAGTCCGCTGCATTACCGCCTCATCCCCGAACTCTGCTACGAGCTGGGCGTGACCTGCCTGTTCGGCACGACGACCTTCCTGCGCGGCTACGCGCGCAACGCGAACGTCTACGACTTCAACCGCATGCGCTTCGTCATCGCCGGCGCGGAGAAGCTCACCGACGAGGTACGCCAGTTGTGGGCGGACAAGTTCGGCATCCGCATCTTCGAGGGCTACGGCGCGACGGAGGCGAGCCCAGTGCTCGCAGTGAACTACCCCCTCGCGCACCGGCGCGGCACGGTGGGCCGCCTGCTCGCCGGCATGGACAGCTACCTCGAGCCGGTTGCCGGCATCGACGACGCGGGGGAACTCGTGGTGAGCGGTCCCAACGTGATGCTGGGCTACCTCTTCCACGGCAACGAGGGCAAGGTCGTACCGCCCTTCACGCGCGCCCGCGGCGCCGGCTGGTACGCGACCGGCGACATCTGCAGCATCGACGCGCGCGGTTTCGTCAGCATCCGTGGCCGCGCCAAGCGCTTCGCCAAGATTGGCGGCGAGATGGTCTCGCTGGCCGTGGTCGAGGAGCTCGCGCAGTCACTGTGGCCCGACGACGTGCACGCCGCACTGGCCGTCGCCGATTCCCGCAAGGGGGAGCAGATCGTGCTCGTTACCACGGTACGTGCGGCGAGCCGCGCGGACCTCGTCGCCGCCGCCCGCGCGGCGCACGTCAGCGAGCTGGCAGTACCGCGGCGGGTCGAATTCATGGACGAGCTGCCGCTGCTCGGCTCGGGCAAGATCGACTATGCGAGCCTGCGCGACGCCGTGCACTGAAGCCGTCGTCACATCGGCCGGCCGTTGATGCTCCAGTCGTAGTCGAGATACTGGAGTTCGAAGCGGCCCGCCTCGAGGTTGCGCCGCGTCTCCTCGTCCTCGAAGTAGCGCGCGAGGAAGGCCTGCACGGCCTTGTCGTCGCCACCGAAGGCATCCTCGTACTCCTCGAAGATGGGCGACAGCTTGGCACGCAGGAGGCCGTTCGAAAAACGATTCTTGCGGTTGTCGTTGACGAAACGGTGCGCGGCCTGCTCGAGCTGCTGCTCGAGTTCCTCGGCGCGGTAGGCCCCGCTGCGCAACATGGGGGCGGTGTAACTGGCATTGACCACGGCGAAGTGCACGCGCGGGTCGTCGAACTCGAAGAGCACGTCGTCGGTAATCGATTCGAGATCCCAGGTACGCCCGGCTACCTCGTGGTCGTTGCTGCCGAAGAACTTCATCCGCGCGATCGTGCCGATCGGGGACATGCCCTGGGTGATCTGCTTGATCGCGAGCGCGTTGTAAGCATTGATCCAGAAAGCCAGGCGTTCGGCGTCGCCGGCAAACGCGCTCTCGTCGACGTCACGGATCGCCTCGAGATACTTGTGGAATCGCACGTTGCGCGCGACGGCGGGGTAGTCGACATAGCCATCCTCGACGTGAGCCGCGAATACACCGTCGATCAGCGCGTTGAGCGCGCGCACATCGGTCGCCGCGGCGCCGCGGACAGCCAGCAGCAGCAGGCCTGCCAGCAGCAGCGCCGGCCACGGGCTTCTCAGTTGCAGCATAGGGAAGAGGTCTCCATTCGATCCGCCTGCTTGGATGCGCGGCGGCGGGACAAGTTCGATGCGCGGCGCGACCGTGCACGGCGGCGACGCAGGCGCTGCGGCGAGCGGCACAGTCTACACGAGCGGCGCTGCTTGAACCCGGTCGTGCGAGCTGCGACAGTAGCGCCCCGCCCGTTGTGCTGCCGCCAGGAGTCCGCCCATGCACGAAGCCGTCGAGCGCTATTATGGACAGGTGCTCACGCGTTCGAGCGACTTGCGCACCAACGCCTGCACCACCAGCGGGCGCCCGCCGCCGGCATTACGCGAGCTGATTGCGCGCGTACATCCCGAAGTGTGTGAACGTTACTACGGCTGTGGCCTGGTCTACCCCGACGCGCTGACCGGCATGCGCGTGCTCGATCTCGGCTGCGGTAGCGGCCGCGATTGCTACGTGCTCGCGCAGCTGGTCGGCACGGACGGCGCGGTGGTCGGCATCGACATGACCGACGCACAGCTCGAGGTCGCCCGTCGACACCTCGACTGGCACATGCAGTCGTTCGGCCAAGAGCACACCAATGTCGCCTTCCACAAGGGCTACATCGAACGACTCGATGAACTGCCGCTGGAGCCGGCGAGCTTCGACGTTATCGTTTCCAATTGCGTGATCAACCTCGCCGTCGACAAGGGGGCCGTGCTGCGTGGTGCGCGGCGCCTGCTCAAGCCGGGCGGCGAGCTCTATTTCTCCGACGTCTACGCGAGCCGCCGGGTACCCGCGGCGCTTGCTTCCGACCCGGTGCTCTACGGCGAATGCCTGGGCGGGGCACTGTACTGGAACGACTTCGAGCACCTTGCACGCGCGTGCGGATTCGCCGACCCGCGCCTGGTCGAAGACTGCCCGATCGCGATCACGGACGATGCAGTCGGCGCGCGCGTCGCCGGGATCGATTTCCATTCCGCCACCTATCGCCTGTTCGCCCTCGACGACCTCGAGCCCGCCTGCGAGGACTACGGCCAGGCAGTAGTCTACCGTGGCGGCGTACCCGGCGCGGAGCAGGTCTTCGTCCTCGACAAGCACCACCACATCGAGCGCGGCCGCGCGTTCCCGGTGTGCGGTAACAGCTGGCGGATGCTGGCAGAAACGCGCTTCGCGCCGTACTTCGAGTTCATCGGCGACTTCGAGACCCACTACGGACTGTTCGAGGGCTGCGGCGGAGGTATGCCCTTCGATGCCGCCGGGGTCGCCACTGCTTCCGCCCCCGCGTCGTCCTGCTGTTAGCAGCCTCGCGAGCCTGGGCTATCGTCACGAGCATGGTCGCGGAACGAGTGCAGAGGCGAGTGACTGCCAGGCACACAGTGGTGACGCTCCGCGAGAGAGAGGGCACGTCAACGCCGTCCCCGTCGCAGCGCTTCCGATCCCGCCTCTCTGCCAAAGACAGCCAGTAAACCGGCATGCGCCTCGACAAGCGTTGGCTCGCGGCAATCGTCGTCGTCGGCATATTGCTCATTGCGCTCGTCTTCGAGCCGACTCGCTACCTCAGCCTTGATTACCTGAAATCGCGCCAGGCCGCCCTGGTCGCCGAGGTGAACGCGGCGCCTCTCGCCGCCGCCGCAATCGGCTTCGCCATCTATGCGCTGGTCACCGCGCTCTCGATACCTGGCGCGGCCGTGCTCACGCTCGCCGCAGGCGCCGTGTTCGGCCTGTTCTGGGGCACGCTGCTGGTATCGTTCGCCAGCAGCATCGGCGCGACGCTCGCCTTCCTGCTCGCGCGCTACCTGCTACGCGGCCTGGTGCAGGCGCGCTTCGGCCACCGCCTTGCCTCGGTCAACCGCGGCGTGCGCAACGACGGCCCGATCTACCTGTTGACGCTGCGCCTGATCCCGGTGATCCCGTTTTTCCTGATCAACCTGCTGATGGCGCTGACGCCTATCTCGACGCGCCAGTTCTATCTCTACAGCCAGCTCGGCATGCTGCCGGCGACCGTCGTGTTCGTGAACGCCGGCACCCAGCTCGCCACCATCGACAGCCTCGGCGACATCGCCTCGTTCGATGTACTGCTCGCCCTCGGCCTGCTCGCGCTGCTGCCTTTGCTCGCGCGCCTGATCGCCGCTATCGCACGCCGCCGCCGCTTCGTCGCCGCCTGGCCGCCGCCGACCGCGGTCGACCGCAACGTCATCGTGATCGGCGCCGGCTCCGCCGGTCTCGTCGCCAGCCTGATCGCAGCGACCGTGCGCGCACGTGTCACCCTGGTCGAGAGCGGGCGCATGGGGGGCGACTGTCTCAACAGCGGCTGCGTGCCGTCCAAAGCCCTGCTGCGCGTCGCGCGCGAAGTCCACGAGCGACGCACGCGTGGCCTGGTGAGCAGCCCTGGTAGTGCCGGCGACGTCGACTTCGCGGCAGTCATGCGGCGCGTGCACGAGGTCATCGATGCCATCGCCCCGCACGACTCCGTCGAACGCTACCGCGCGCTTGGCGTCGAATGCATACAGGGTCGTGCCCGAGTCGTGTCACCCTGGGAGGTCGAGGTCGACGGCCAGCGGCTCGCCACGCGCGCCATCGTCATCGCCACCGGTGCACGCCCGCAGATCCCGCCGCTGCCGGGTCTCGACGACATCGGCTACCTGACTTCGGACAACGTGTGGGAGCTCACCGCCCTGCCGCGCCGCCTGCTGGTGCTCGGCGGCGGCCCCATCGGCTGCGAGCTGGCCCAGGCCTTCGCCCGCCTCGGCAGCCAGGTGACCGTGGTCGAGATGGCCGAGCGTCTGCTGCCCCGCGAGGACCCGCAGGCGGGCGAGCTGCTCGCACACGTGTTCGCCGCGGAAGGCATCACGCTCGCCCTGCACTGCCGTGCCGAGCGCTTCAGCGCCGACGGCGATACCAAGCGCGTCAGCGTGCGCTCGCTTGCCCTGGGCGATGCGGAATCCTTCGAGGTCGAATTCGACGAAGTACTGCTGGCGCTCGGTCGCACCCCCAACACGCGCGGCTTCGGCCTCGAGGAACTGAACCTGCTCGACCCCGAGCGCGGCACCCTCGAGGTCGACGATTACCTGCAGACACGCTTGCCGACGATCTATGCCTGCGGTGACGTGGTCGGGCCCTGGCAGTTCACGCATACCGCCTCGCACCAGGCCTGGTATGCCGCCGTCAACGCGCTGTTCGGCAGCCCGCTGAAGCGCTTCGCCGTCGACCACCGCGCGATCCCCTGGTGCACCTTCACCGATCCGGAGATCGCGCGTGTCGGCTTGTCCGAAAGCGAAGCCGCGGCGAGCGGGATCGCCTGCGAGGTGACCACCTATGCCCTGGAAGAACTCGACCGCGCCATCGCCGACGGCGCCACCCGTGGCTTCGTGCGGATCCTCACGCCACCCGGCAGCGACCGCATCCTCGGTGTGACCATCGCCAGCGAACGCGCCGGCGACCTCATCGCCGAGTTCGTGCTCGCCATGAAGCACGGACTGGGCCTGCGCAAGCTGCTCGGCACCATCCATATCTACCCGACCTACGCGGAAGCCAATCGCATGGCTGCCGGTGCCTGGCAACGTCGCCACGCCCCGCAAAGCCTGCTCGCGCTCGCCGAGCGCTTCCACCGCTGGCGCCGCGAAGGCGCTGCACGTCGTCGTTGAACGGCGGCGCCAGCGCAACCACGAAGAATCTCGAGACCGGTTCTAGATCCGTTCGCCACCACGCTCCGAGGCCAGCCGGTCGGCCGCGCGAATGGGTTCGGGCAGACGGAACCGTGGCGCGCAATCGAGCACGAGGTCGATGGCGCTCTCCAGCGTGACGCCGTGGCCGACCGAGACGTAGACCGGGCTCACCTTGCGCCGCGTGCGAACGACCGCGCCGATGGTTTCGTCGTTATGCAGCAACGGCGTATGCGCGCCGCGCTCGATGTCCGGATCCTCGTGCATGCCACACAGCCGCGACTTGCCGACACCGATGGTCGGAATACCGCTGAGCAGGCCGAGATGGCAGGCGCTGCCGAAGCGGCGTGGATGCGCCCGCCCGTGCCCGTCGCAGAGAATCACGTCGGGCGTACGAGTAAGGCGCGCCAGCGCGGCAAGCATCGCCGGCACTTCGCGGAACGACAGCAGCCCGGGAACATAGGGGAAGCGCGTCGGTTGCTCCAGCACCACGCTGTCGAGCTGCTCCAGGCCCGGATAACTCATGACCACCACGGCCACGCGCGTAACCTCGCCATCGTCGGGAAACGCAGCGTCGATGCCGGCAATACGGCGGATGGCGCTGAAACGATCGACCGCAACGACCTGGCCGGCGAGCTCGCGCTGGCGCTGCGCGGCTTCGCGCGGCGTGAGATCCCAATCGGCACGGTCAGGCATTGGGCGCACGGTGCACCTCGCTGCGTCGCACATGCATGCGCAGTTTCCTGCGGGGCATACGCTGCGCACGCAATCCGCTCGTCACGATCCGAGTCCTCCCCTGCTTGCCTCGCGCGGCGACGCGTTACCTGCTGCCGCGTGTTCCGGCTATTATCGCGCACTCGCCACCAGACTGCTGCCCGGGCGCGCCGCCCGGCGCGATTCCGATCAGAAGCCGAGCCGCAATGGAACCCATCATTTCTCTCATACGCGACATCCCCGATTTTCCGCGCGCGGGTGTCATGTTCAAGGACCTGACCCCCTTGCTGCGCGATCCCGGCGCGATGGCCCTGTGCACCGAGCACCTCGCCGCGCCGTTTCGCGACGACGGCATCAGCGCGGTGCTCGGCATGGAAGCACGCGGATTCGTCTTCGGTGCGCTCGTCGCACACGCGCTCCGCGCCGGCTTCGTTCCGTTGCGCAAGCCCGGCAAACTGCCCGCAGCGACGCTCAGCGTCGACTACGAGCTCGAGTACGGCCGCGCCGCCTTGCACATGCACCGCGATGCCCTGCAACCCGGCGATCGCGTGCTGCTGGTCGACGACCTCATTGCCACCGGCGGTACCGCCGCCGCCAGCCTCGCCCTCGCTCGCGAAGCTGGCGCAACGGTGGCTGGCTGTGCATTCGTCGTCGAACTCGACTTTCTCGGCGGGCGTGCCGCACTCGGCGACTGCCGCGTGCACTCGCTGGTGCACTACTGAGGCCCGGCACGCGACACTGCGCGATGTGCCTGCTGCTCGTTGCCCACGACTGCTGCCCGGGCTATCGGCTCGTCGTCGCCGCGAACCGCGACGAGTTCCACGATCGCCCCACCGCCGCGGCGGCACCGTGGGAGGACCACCCACAGATCATCGGTGGCCGTGACCTCGAGGCGGGCGGCAGCTGGCTTGCGCTCGATCGGCGCGGTCGCTTCGCGACCATCACCAATGTCCGCGCCGGCATACCCGCGGGCGGCGCCCGCTCGCGCGGCCTCATCGTCAACGATTTTCTCGATGGCGAGGCCGGCGCGCGCGATTACGCTGCGCAGCTCGCCCGCGACGCCGCCGCCTATGCCGGCTTCAACGTGCTGCTGCACGACGGCGCCGAGCTGTGCTGGTATTCGAACGCCGCCGACCACGGCCCGCGCGGGCTGGCCCGCGGCATCTACACGCTCAGCAACGCGTTGCTCGATACCGCCTGGCCGAAGACCGAACGCCTGCGCGCCGGCTTCGGCAGTGTCGTCGGCGCCACCGACCGCGAAGAGATGATCGGGCACCTGCTCGAGCTGTTGCGTGACGAAGCGCGTCCACCCGATGGCGCACTTCCCGATACCGGCATCGGGCACGCCATGGAGCGCGTGCTGTCTTCCATCTTCATCGCCGGCAGCGGCTACGGTACGCGCTGCTCTACGGTCGTGCTGATCGACGAACAGGGATCGCTCACCTTCCACGAACGCCGCTACGATGCACGCGCACGCGTGAGCGGCGACACGCGGCTCGCGTTTGAACTGCCGGCAGCGCCCGCGTAGGATGCCAGCGCATCATGGCTACGCCTGCCCAACGCCTGATGCCCACCAGCGCGCGCCCGACTGCGGCAGCGCTGCGCGATCGCTTCCGTGCCGTGCGTGGCGCGAGCGAAGCACTCGCCGCAGCGCTTTCACCGGAAGATGCCTGCGTGCAGTCGATGCCCGACGCGAGCCCGGCCAAGTGGCATCTGGCGCACGTCACGTGGTTCTTCGAGACCTTCGTGCTGGAACGGGCCGAGAGCGACTTCCGTGCCCACCATCCGGCCTTCCGCGAACTCTACAACAGTTATTACAACGGTATCGGCAGGCAGTTTCCGCGCCCGCAGCGCGGCCTGATCACGCGCCCGAGCCTGGACGAGGTGCTCGCCTACCGGCGCGCCGTCGATACGCGCGTGCTCGCCGTGCTCGGCGATGACGCCGATGCCGCGTTGCTCGCCACCGTCGAGCTCGGTCTGCATCACGAGCAGCAGCACCAGGAACTGCTGCTGATGGACATCAAGCATCTTCTCTCGGTCAACCCGCTCCACCCTGCCTACGCCGACGCCACCGCGCAGGTCGCCGCCGCATCAGCGGCCACCGGCGGCTGGCAGGACTGCGCTGGCGGCCTGGTAGAACTCGGCGCCCATGGCGACGCCTTCTCGTTCGACAACGAAACACCACGCCATCGTGCGTGGCTCGAGCCCTACCGGCTCGCCACGCGCCTGGTGACCAACGCCGAGTGGTGCGAGTTCATTGCCGATGGCGGCTATACGAACCCGCTCCTGTGGCTCGCCGACGGCTGGGCCACGGTCAGCGCGGAGGACTGGAAGGCGCCGCTCTACTGGCGCAATCTCGATGGCGAGTGGTTCGAATTCACCCTGCATGGCCTGCAGCCGCTCGACCCGCACGCACCGGTCGTCCACGTGAGTCATTTCGAAGCCGATGCCTACGCGCAATGGGCTGGCGCGCGCTTGCCGACCGAGGCCGAGTGGGAGGCCGCGCTCGCCGACCAGCCCTGCGCGCCGGCGTTCGCGCTCCATCCACGTGGCAGCGCCGGCGCGCAGCCCTTCGCCGACGCTTTCGGCCAGGTCTGGCAGTGGACACGCTCGGCCTACCTGCCCTACCCCGGTTTCAGTCCCGCCGCCGGCGCGGTCGGCGAGTACAACGGCAAGTTCATGAGCAACCAGCAGACGCTGCGCGGCAGCGCCTGCATCACGCCGAGCGGGCATGCACGCGTCACCTACCGCAACTTCTTCTACCCACAGCAACGCTGGGCATTCTGCGGCCTGCGCCTCGCCTGCGACGCCTGACCTCGCAACAGTCACGCGGCGCGGTCAGCTCGACAGGCCGCCGTTGACCTTCAGTGTCTGCCCGGTGACGAAGGCGGCCTCGTCGGAGCACAGGAACACGGCTGCCGCGGCGACGTCCTCGGGATGACCGAAGCGCGCCAGCGGCGTCTGCCCGATCACCCACTCGCGATAGTCCGGTGCCATGTGCTCCTCCGCGAACGCCGTTGCAATCCAGCCCGGCGCGACTTCGTTGACGCGTATCGCCGGCGCCAGCGAACGCGCCAGCGAACGGGTGAAACCGCTGATGCCGGCCTTGGTGGCGGCGAACATCTCCGGGTTACGCTCACCCATGCCGACCAGCGCGAGATCCCACGACGTGTTCAGGATCACGCCATGCCCCTGCGCCTGCATGCGCGGCGCCACCGCCCATGCACACTGCATGGTGCCACGCAGGTCGACATCGATGAGACGCGCGAGCTTGACCAGGTCCGGATGCTCCGCGTTGGCACCGGTGAGGATATCGGCGCCGGCCACGTTGGCCCAGATGTCGATGCCGCCGAGCAGTGACCAGGCCTCGTCGACCAGGGCCTCCACCGCGACCGCGTCGGCGACGTCGGCCTGCACCGCGTGCGCGGTGGCGCCGGTCGCGCGCAGCGCTTCAACGACGCTGGTGGCGCGCGCGTGCGAGTTCGCGTAATTGACCACGACCGCGGCACCCTCGCGCGCGAAAGCGGCCGCGATCGCGCGGCCGATGCCGCTGCTCGCACCGGTTACGACGGCGCGCTTGTTGCTGAGTCGCATGGGCTCCCGGGTTGCACTGGGGGAGGCGCAGCCTAGCACGCCGCGCGCAGCGGGTTAATCGCGTCCGCGCTGGGCCGCGATCGTGAACAATGGTTGCCCCGGGCACCCGCCGGGGCAAGCAAGACGTTGATTCCCTTGCTCCTGGCGTCATCGTGCGCGGCCTGGCGGCGGCGCGGGGATTCACGCGCAAAGTGCTCCGAGGTAACTTCTGGCGCACCGTCATCGCGCCTCGCCGGCGCCGTCACAGCTTGTCCGAAGGAGATTGACCATGTCGCGCAGTTGCCACCTTCACCCCGTTTCACGGCGGCTCGCTTGCGGCGCGCTGACGCTCGCACTCACGCTGCCGGCCACCGGCCATGCCATGATCACATCCGGTGGCGCCGGCTTGCTCTACGTAGCGATTGAAGCGCCGCTGTCGACGACCACCACCAGCGCCACCGTTCCCGCTTTCAGTGGTGGCAGCTTCGGCAGCGCCGCCGTCACCGGCCTGTCACAGTTCAATCCCGCGCTGGGAACGCTCGAGCGTGTGACTTTCTCCGTCGACGGCAGCTACGACGTCGACCTCTCGCTCTTCACCAACGTCGTCGACGAAACGTCCGCACACAGCGTCGACGCCGATGTGCAGTTCCAGGTCTCGCTCGACGTGCCCGCACCCGGCGGCGGCGGCCTGCTCTTCGCGAGCGGCGTCGATGGCGCCAACTTCTTCTGCAGCGGCGGCGCTTTCTCAAGCCCCTGTACCGACGATCTCAGCCCGCAGACGGTGAGCGACAGCTACTTCGCCTCCGAAGACGCCACCCAGCGACTCGCCGACGACGGCCTGCTGTCGCTCTTCGTCGGCACGGGTAACCTCGATTTTCTCACCCTGAGCTTCTTCCAGTTCGCCTCCTCGGTGTACTTCGCCACCGCCGAGAACATCGATACGGATACCTACGACACCGACGCGAGCTTCAACGTGGGCCCGACTACCGTGATGGTGAGCTACGGGTTCACCCCGGTTCCGCTGCCACCAGCGGCCTGGCTCGCCGCACCCGCCATACTCGCGCTCCTCCGCGCGCGACGCCGCTGAGCTGCTGGCGGGCGCTCGCCGCCGACCCCGCGATGCTCTAGCATTGCCGTCGGCGCACCCGTGCAGGTGTGTGCTGCGTCACCACCGCGAGGACCCGTGCGATGCGCCCGACCACCGCATTCCTGACCGCCGCCGTGCTGCTGCTCGCCGGCGGCACCCCTGTCTCCGCCTGGGAAGAAGTCGGCAACGGCTGTCCCTATACCGCCGACGACGTCGCGCCGCGCATCAAGGCGGTGCTCGGCCCCCGCTACGCGGGCAGCGATGATGCCGCCGCACTCGGGGCGAGCTTTCGCGAGCTCGAGGTGCTGTTGCTCGACATCGGCCACTGCCGCGCGGTGGTGCAGTCGGGTGAGCGCCCAGACGCCGACCGCCAGGCGCACATCGGCGAATGGCATTCGCTCAACCAGTGGCTCTACCGGCTGGTCAACTTCGTCGGCCAGAACGCACGTGGAGACGACTCGGTGAGCTGGCGCGAGGAGTATGCGCTGTTCGCGGAGGTCTACGAGTTCGAGCCCTGACCCGGCGCGGCAACACCACGCTCATGCAGGCACGCGAGTACAAGGTCATCATCTACCAGGAAGGCATGCTGGGCTCGCTTTTTTTCGGCCAGTCCAAGGTCGACCCGGAACGCTTCACTGCTTTCCTCAATCGCCACGCCGAGGACGGCTGGCGTGTCGTCACGATGGAGCGCGAAGCGCGCCGCACGCTGCTGTTCTGGGAACGCGAGGCGTTCATGGTCGTGCTCGAGCGCGGCCCCGTTGCGTCAGTATGAATCGCTGGTTCGTCGTGCTCGCCATGCTGCTCGCGGGTGGCGGCCTGTTGTGCGTGGCACAGCTGTGGTTCGCACCGTTCGCTGCCGAGATATTCTTCAAGCTCCTCGTCACGCTCGCCATCGCGGTCGTCGTGATTGGTGCCATTGCGCTGATGCGGCGCGAGCTCGGCCACGAGGACTCCCTCAGGCGCCGCGATTACCTGGACTGACGGCGCTTGGACTTCAGCTGGCCTGACGTCATCGGCGGCATCGGCGTGCTGCTCGTACTCGGCACCTACGGCCTGTTGCAGGCCGGACGCATGCGCGCCGACGGCCTGCGCTACTCCGTGCTGAACCTGCTCGGTGCGCTGCTGATCGGCTACTCGCTGCTGTATGCGTTCAACCTCGCCTCGTTCGTCATCGAGGTGTTCTGGGCCATTGCGAGTCTCTGGGGCATTCGACGCGCCCTGCGCGCGCGCCGCGTGCGCGGCTGAGATCAGCCACCTGGTGTGATGCGGGACGCCCCGCCGGGTGCGCCGGATTGGTTATGCTTGGGCGCGCGCGGCGCCGGACGCCCGGCCACTGCCATGCCCGCGCACGTCAGAGAGCACGCAGGAGTGACCCGTGATCCGCTTCAATCCCTTCATCTACTGCACCGTCGGCCGCCGCCAGGAACTCGAGCGCGGCATGGCAGGCAAGGACCCGGCGTTGTTCCAGCGCATGCTCGACGAGATTGCCGAATACGTCGCCTTCGCCGATGCGGCCGGTTATGCCGGCTTCGGGCACCCCGAACATCACCTGCAGATCGAAGGCTTCGAAGCGGCCAACGATCCCACCCTGATGGGCATGTGGCTGGGCCAGCACAGCCGGCGGCTGCGCGTCATCACCTGCGGCTTCGTCTCTACCGTGCACAATCCGCTGCGCACCGCCGAGGCCATCGCGACGATGGACAACATGCTCAAGGGCCGCTTCGGGGTCGGCCTGGTACGCGGCTACCAGTCGCGCTGGGTCGAGACCTTCAAGGTCAAGGATGCCGTTGGCGCGGTCGGTCCGTGGAACAAGAACGAGCCGGCCGACCTCGCCAATCGCGAATACTTCGCCGAGTACGTCGACATCGTCGTGCGCGCGCTGACCGAAACCACTTTCAGTCACCACGGGACGTACTGGCAGCTGCCACCCGCCGACCTGGTCAACCCGCACCTGCACGAGGTCTACACGCGCTACGGGCGTGGCGTCGACGCCGACATGCGCATTCGCGAGGTGGGTATCGCGCCGGCCCCGTTCCAGCGCCCTCATCCGCCGCTCTATGGCGGCTTCTCCGCATCGATGCGTACCGCGCGCTTCTGGGCAAAGTACCGCGGCAAGCCGATCATCATGTCGGACAACCTCGAGTTCCTGCAGTCGCTGTGGGCGGCCTACCGCGAGGCCGCCGCCGAGCACGACTACATTCCGGCGCCCGGCGACGAGGCGGCCTGGGGTGGACTCATGATCTGCGCGCCGAGCGACGCCGAGGCGCACGCGCTCGCCGCCGATATGAAGTGGATGTGGGAACAATGGGCGGTGCCGTTCGGCCAGCCCTTCCCGGAACTGCTGTTCGGCGCCCCAGACACGCTCAGCCGCCGTATCGAGGCAGCAGCGAAAGCGGTGCCTATCAACGAAATGTTCCTGATCATCCCACAGGGCCTGCACGACCGTGACCGCATCCTCGGCTCGCTCGACCTGTTCGCGAACAAGGTGATGCCGAACTTCGCCTGAGCCTGCCCCAAGTCGATGAGGAAGCCATGCGGCGGCGGCGCGCGAGCGCGTCCACGACGACAGCAACGCCTACACTCGACCCGGCACGGCGCTGCCGGCCATGTCACCATTACCGAACGAACACCGTCACCCCGATGTCCTCCCCCTCCGCCAGCACGACCCGCCGCGCCGACGTACTCGAGCTTCGCTACGAGGCGGCCGTCGCGTGGATGCACCTCGCCGATACCGAGAATGGGAATCGCCTGACGCCGGCGCTGGTCGGTGCCCTGCACACGGCGATCGACGAACTCGCCACCCGCGACGATGTCCGCGTAGTGGTGCTGGCAGCACACGGCGATGATTTCTGTCGCGGCCACGCAGTGCCGACCACGCCGGCGCCACGCGCGGAATGCCTCGCCACGTGCGATCTCATGCTGCGCCTCGCATCGCTGCCCTGCATCACCGTCGCCGCGGCGCATGGCATGGTCGCGGACGCCGGTATCGAGCTGGTGGCGAGCTGCGACCTCGCGCTCGGTGCGGCCAGCGCACGCTTCCTCGCCTGCGACCCGACCCGCGACCACTGGCCACACACCACCCAGGTCGCCCTCAGCCGTGCGTTGGCGCCGCGCCAGGCCTTCGAACTGCTGCTCGACCGCCAGGCACGCGACGCCGCCACCGTGGCGCGGTCCGGGCTGCTGCACGCGGTGGTCCCGGATGCACAGCTCGATGACGCGGTTGCCGCACTCGCGGCACGCCTGGCGGCGTGGCCGCCCGAGACGCTGGCACGCGGCAAGCAGGCCTTCGCACGACAGCTCGCGATGAACCGCGCGGATGCCTACGACTACGCGCTCGACCAGCTGCTGTCGGACCTGCGCCGGGAGGAAGCGGGTACACTTGCCGAAGCCGGGCCGCGCGAGCCTTGAATCGCGCGCCCTGACCACAGCCCCAGGAGGAGACCGCCTTCATGCCCATGCAACCCGCCAAGAACGGCCTCGACGTCGGCATCATCGTCAGCGACATCGAGGCCAGTCTCGCCTTCTACCGTGACCGTCTCGGGCTCGAGAAGGTCCAGGAAGTGCCGCTGTGGTTCGGAACCATGCACCGCCTCGCCTTCGGCGACAGCTTCGTCAAGCTGGTCGACCCCAAGGAAGTGCCGCCGGCCAGTGCGCCCGGCCTGCACAACCTGCTCGGCTTCCGCTACATCACGTTCCAGGTCGCCAACATCGATGCCCTGTGCGACGAGCTCGGCACCGACGGAGTGAAATTCGTCGTGGAGAAGAACGAGTTCATGCCTGGCGTGACCATCGCCATGGTCAACGACCCGGACGGCAACATCGTCGAGTTCGTGCAGCGCGGCTGAGTGCCGGCGACACCGGCCGGCCCGTGCAGTGGCCGGTAGCGCCCTTCAGACGGCACCGGCGACGCGTCCGCAGGCGGGTCGAAAACGTCGCGAGGACAGCGGGCTGCAAGGCGCGTGCGAGCCGAGGATCGGCGTTGATGTGGATAAATGAGGACCGCAGGCGGGTGCG
The DNA here is from genome assembly GCA_040220855.1 of Gammaproteobacteria bacterium. Taxonomy (GTDB): domain Bacteria; phylum Pseudomonadota; class Gammaproteobacteria; genus JACKNG01. Next base: position 47,496 of record JAVJVZ010000009.1, read on the forward strand.
CGACGCCGCAGACCGTGCCCGCAGTAGATTCTCGCCAGCCTGCTAGACTCGGGGCGGGCAATGGCGCCCGTAACGAGGGGAAGAGGCGATGGACAAGCAGTGGGATCTCCTGATCCGCGGCGCCACGGTATTCGATGGCAGCGGCGAGCCGCCGTGCGTGGAAGATGTCGCCGTCGTCGATGGGCGCATCGCCGCGCGCGGTACCGACCTAGACGCCACCCACGCAGACGAGGTGCGCGACGCCGGCGGCCGCTGGCTGATGCCTGGCCTGCTCGACATCCACACCCATCTCGACCTCGAAGTCGAACTCGACGCCGGGCTCGCCGAGGTGGTGCGTCACGGCACCACCACCTGCGTGGTCGGCAACTGTTCGATCGGCACCGCCTTCGGCGCCCAGCGTCGCGGCAGCGACGATCCGATCCTCGACTGTTTCGCGCGCGTCGAGAACATCCCGAAGCCGATTCTCGAACGCTGCGTCGCGCAGATGAGTTGGCACGACACCGGCGCCTACCTCGAACACCTCGGCCAGCTCGCCCTCGGCCCCAACATCGCGCCGCTGATCCCGCACTCGATGCTGCGCATCGAGGTGATGGGCATGGACGCGGCAATCACGCGCAGCCCCAGCGCGAGCGAACTCGCACGCATGGAAACCCTGCTCGAGGAGGCCATGCGACAGGGCTACGTCGGTTTCTCGACCGACAACATTCCGTTCCACTACCTCGCCAACGAACCACACACCGAGGCCAAGATTCCCTCGCCGTATGCCGACAAGCGCGAGCACCGTCGCCTGCTCGACGTCGTGCGGGAACACGACCGGGTGTGGCAGGCGACACCCGACGCGGTCAACCGCCTCGGCACCTTCAAGCGTTTTCTCTATACCAGCGGCCGACTGTTCGGCAAGCCGCTGCGCACCACCGCGCTGACGGCCATTGATCTGGTGCATGACCGCAGCGTGTGGAAGGTCTTCCTGCAACTCGCGCGCTTCTTCAACTCGCGCCTGATGCAGGGCAAGTTCCACTTCCAGGTGCTGTCGACACCGTTCCTGCTGTGGTCCGAGGGCGCCATCTCGCCGATCTTCGAGGAATTCGCCGCGACGCGGCCGCTGCTCGCCTGCGACGTCGACGATCGTGCCGGGCGCCAGCGCATCCTCTCCAACCCGGAGTACATCGCCAACTTCGAGCGCGACTGGTACGACAAGCGCATCGTCTCGACCTTCCAGCGTGACCTCGGCGTGATGCGCATCGACAGCTGCCCCGTGCCCGAGTGGTGCGGCGAAACCGGGGCGGCCGTCTACGCGCGCCTGCAGCGCTTCCAGCGCGGCGAGGTGGCGGCCGCGCGCAGCGATGCCGAACGCGAAGCCTTCGAGTCGGCGCCAGCCGCGCCGAGCGAGGCGCGCTTCTTCCTGCACCTGCTGGCGCACTACGATCGCGACCTGCGCTGGCACATCGTGGTCGGCAACGATCGTCCCGAGGTGCTAGAGCAGCTGCTCTTCAGTGAGTACACGCTGCCCGGCTTCAACGACAGCGGCGCGCACCTGATCAACCTCGCCTTCTTCGACGGCAACCTGCTGACGCTGAAGATGGCACAACGCCACTCGCCGGAACGCGTCGCGCTCGCCGTGAAACGCCTCACACGCGATCCGGCCGCTTTCTTCGGCCTCGATGTAGGCACGCTCGACATCGGCGCACAGGCCGACCTGACGCTGGTCGACCCGCAGGCGCTGGCGGCCTACGACACCGACGCCAACCGGCGCATGGTGCACCGCGAACTGCTCGGCGCCGAGCAGCTGGTGAATCGTTCGGACGGCGTGGTCGAAGCGGTCTGGATTGCCGGTACCCAGGTATGGGATGGCGAACACGGCGCCTGCGAGGCCCTCGGCCGCGAACGCCTCGGTCGCGCACTGACCTTCAGCGGACGCGCCTGAGCGCGACGGCTCAGATTGCGGCGTCGCGGAAACGCGGCGCGCGCTGCTCGAGCGCGGCGGCGACCGCCTCGCGCTGGTTGGGCGCGCCGATCAAGGGCACCTGCAAGGCCTCTTCGAGGCGCATACCGCGCGCGGCCTCGGCGCGCCAGGTCTCGTTGTAGAGCCGCTTGGTCGCACGTACCGCCTCCGGCGAGCGCGCCGCGATGGTGGCGGCCAGCTCGTTGGCCGCGGCGAGCGGATCGTCGGCGAGGCGGGTGACCAGTCCGAGCGCATGCGCCTCGCGGCCATCGAACACGCGCGCGGTCAGGGTCAGCTCGAGCGCGACGTCACGAGGCAAGAGGTCGGGCAGGGTCGCCGTGATCGACATGTCCGGAATGAGACCGTAACGCGCCTCCATGATGGAGAACTTCGCATCCGGCGCCGCGATGCGGATGTCACAGCCGAGCGCGACCTGCAGGCCGCCGCCGTAGGCGACGCCGTGTACGGCCGCGATCACCGGCACCGGCGCGCTCTTCCAACCGTAGGCGACGTGCTGGGCGAGGTTGTCGGACCCGTCATCGCGCTGCATGAGACGCGCGAGCGTCTGCGCGGCGGCCTCGCCGCCCCCGATCATGGTTCGCATCAACTCGAGATCGAGCCCGGCGCAGAAGCTCGCGCCGTTACCGGCGAGCACGACCACGCGGATGCCCGGGTCCTGGTGGATGGTGTCGACGGTTGCCGCGATCGCCTCGAACATCTCGAGCGAGAGCGAATTGTGCCGTTCGGGTCGATCGAAGCGAACCGCGGCAACGCCGTCGACGACTTCCAGCGTGACCGGCGCGCTCACCGGGCACCCCCGCCCTGCTCGATGCGCCAGCGCACGAGGTCGACGCGATCGTTGCCGAAATACATGTCGTCGCCATCGAGGAACATCGTCGGCGAGCCGAAGCCGCCGCGCGCGATGAGCTCGTCGGTGTTCGCACGCAGGCGATCCTTGTACGGCTGGCTCGCGATGGCCGCAAAGAAGGCAGCCTGGTCGAGGCCGGCGACGCTGACCGCCCGGGCCAGCACCGCGTCCTGCGAAATGTCCTCGAGATCGGTCCAGTAGCGTGCGAACACGGCGCGCGCGTACGGCACCAGGGCATCGTGCTCGAGCGCGAAGAAGGCGCCGCGCATGGCCTTGACGCTGTTGACGGGGAAGACCTCCGGCCAGCCGATATCGAGGCCGACGAAGGCAGCCCAGTCGGCGAGGTCCTTGCGCATGTAGCGCGCCTTGGGCACCACCGGTTTCTCGCGCGAAGCGTAGACGCTCGGATTGACGGTATTGAAGATGCCGCCGACCAGGATCGGCTTCCATTCGATGACGACATCGAGCGCGGCCAGCTGGCGTTGCACGTACTCGAACGCGAGATAGGTCCAGGGGCTGGAGCAGTCGAAGAAGAATTCGAGACGATGACTCATCGATACCCTCCGCGAGGCATGCTGGGAACGCCGCACCCCGGCGCGGGGCCTGCGCACGTTAGCACGATTCCGTATCGCCCACCTCGACCACCACGCGACCGATCACGCGGCGCGCCGCGATCGCATCGTAGGCATCGATCAGCCCGTCGAACGGCAGGCGCTGGCAGACGTGCGGCGACACCTCCCCGCTTGCCGCGAGTGTCTCTAGCGCGGCATCGACGGCCGCGCCGGCAGCCGGGTCGACGCGCCCGTGCTCACCGGCGCGCACGCCGATGATCGCGTACTGCTTGATCAGCACATGGTTGACGCGTACCTCGGGGATGCGGCCGCTGGCGAAGCCGATTACCAGGACGCGTGCAAACGGCGCCACGCAACGCAACGATTCGTCGAACACGTCGCCGCCGACCGGGTCGTAGACGACATCCACGCCGCGGCCATCGGTAAGCGCCTTGACCCGCTCGCGGAACGGACCCTCGGCATAGTCGATCACGTGGCTTGCGCCGCGCGCACGTGCGGCGGCGAGTTTGTCCGCGCCACGTGCCATGGCGATCACGGTCGCGCCGCGCGCGCTGGCCAGGTCGACCGCGGCGAGGCCGACGCCGCCCCCGGCACCGTGGACCAGCACCGTCTCGCCTGCAGCGAGCTGGCCACGCACCACGAGTCCCACCCAGGCAGTCCGGTAGGCGACGGGAAAGGCGGCGCCGTGGGCGAAGTCCCAGTCGTGTGGCAACGGGTAGCAGTGCGCTGCCGCCGCGGTCACGCGCGTCGCCGCGGCGCCGTAGCGCACTGCGCCCATCACGCGATCGCCCGGCGCGAAGCGCGTGACCTCAGCACCGACTGCGCGCACCATGCCGGCAAATTCCGCGCACGGCGTGAACGGCAACGGCGGCTTCAGCTGGTAGCCGCCCTGCACCATCAGCATGTCCGGAAAGCCGGGTGCGAAGGCGCGCACGTCGACGACGATCTCACCCGTCCCGGGCGCGCGCGCCGGCACCTTCTCGATGCGCAGATCGTGGTAATCTCCGAAGGCGTGGCAGCGCCACGCACGCAGGTCGTCGTCGCTCATCGCGTCTCCGTCGTGAAGTATCTTTCGCCGCATGCCGGCGCGCCGCATCATAACCGCAGCCTCGCCGGAGCCTGGCATGAGCCTGACCCTCGAAGTCCCGCACGAACTCGCCGCCCAACTGAAGACCCGCCGCCACACCGTCGGCGTCGCCGAGTCGTCGACCGGCGGCCTGGTCAGCGCCGGTCTCCTCGCCGTGCCGGGCGCCTCTTCGTATTTTCTCGGCAGTACTGTGATCTATACCCTCCGCGCGCGGCGCGACCTGCTCGGCGTCGCGCAGGCCACGCTCGATCGCCAGCAACCGCTGACCGAGGACTACGTGACACTCTGCGCCGAGACCATCCGCACGCGGCTCGGCGCCACCTGGGGCCTCGCCGAGCTCGGTGCCACGGGGCCCGCCGGCACGCCGTACGGTCACCCACCGGGCATCTGCGTGCTCGCGGTGAGCGGCCCGGTCGCGCTGACCAGGCGCATCGAGACCGGCGCTGCCGATCGCGAAGCCAACATGAGCACGTTCACGCACGCCGCCTTCGCACTGCTCGCCGAGGCCCTCGCGCAGGCAGACACGAAACCGTGATCGCCTCACGCCTGCAGGCGACGGCGCCGCGCGGGCGCGGGCACGCACGCCGGCGCCATGCCGCGCGCGCCCGGGTCGCGTCGCACCACGGCGGGCCATGCCTGGACGGGCGCTGAACCGATGGAACCCGACTTCTGGCTAGACAAGTGGGCGTCGGCGCAGATCGGCTTCCACGAGCCGCACGCCCATCCCCTGCTGGTCGCACACTGGGAGGCGCTCGACCTCGCGCCGTGTGCACGCGTCTTCGTCCCGCTGTGCGGCAAATCGCTCGACATGTGCTGGCTGGCGCAGGCCGGCTGCACGATTGTCGGCATCGAGATCGCGGGCGTCGCAGTGGGCGATTTCTTCGCCGAGCGCGGCCTTACCGCCGAGCGCAGCGAGCGCGGCGCGCTGGTCCGCCACGAGGCCGGCGCCTGGACGCTCTACCACGGCGATTTCTTCGCCCTCGCGCCAACCGAGCTCGGCGCCGTCGACGCGGTCTACGACCGTGCCGCGCTGATTGCCCTGACGCCCGCGCAGCGCCGTGCCTACGCGCACCACCTCACCGCGCTGGTCACCCCCGGCACGCGCATGCTGCTGATCACGCTCGAATACGACGAATCACTGCTGCGGCCGCCCCCGTTCGTCGTCATGCCGGACGAGGTCGAGGCCCTGTTCGGCAGCGACTGGCGGGTCGAACAGCTTGCCGTGACGGACGCCGAGGCCAAGGGGCAGCCCGCGCGCGAAACCGTTTTCCGACTCGACAGGAGGTAGCCCATGCAGGGCGAGCAAGGGCCCAACGCCGTCCAGCGCGGCGGCTTCGATCCGCACACCGTGTTCGAGAAGATTCTCGCCGACGAGCTGCCGGCCACCTTCGTCTACCGCGACGAGCTGGTCGCTGCCTTCATGGACATCCAGCCCATCACGCCGGGGCACACGCTGGTCGTGCCGCTGATCAAGGCGGCGACACTGGCCGAGCTGCCGGCACCAACCGGCGCACGCATGTTCACCGTCGCACAACGCGTCGCCGCCGCCATCCGCCACACCGATCTCGCCTGCGAAGGCGTCAACCTGTTCCTCGCCGACGGCGCCGCTGCCGGCCAGACGGTCTTCCACCTGCACCTGCACGTGTTCCCGCGCTACACGGATGACGGCTTCCGCTGGAAATTGCCGGATGGCTACTACACGCCGCCGCCGCGCGACGAAATCGAACGCACCGGCGCCGCCATCCGCGCCGCGCTCGCCGCCGGCTGAGCCCGGCCGCCCGCTCAGGCCGGCACGCGGTGCCGCGCGCGCAGGTAGAGATTGTTCGCGATCAGCGCCGCGACCACCAGCGTGGCGCCGGCGACTTCGATGGCGGCGAAGCGGTGTCCCTGCAGCGCGCGGTAGACGAACGTCACCACCGGCATGCAGTTGATGAACAGCGTCGCGTTGAGCGCCCCGATGCGGCTGGTACCGAAGTTCCAGGCGAGCATCGCGGCGAGCACGCCGACGAAAGTGAGATAGACGAGTTCCCAGCCGACCGAGGCCACTGCCGCCGGCCCCGGCACGCTGAGCACACCGCACATGACGAGGGTGGCGGTAATGAGCGAGGTCATGACGGCCCCGGGCAGCATGGTCAACACGGTCACGCGCCACACCGACCAGCCGGACAAGCGCCCGAGCCCCATCGTGTAGGCCACCCAGCACACCGCCCCGACCAGCACGATGGCGTCACCGGCGAGCGCGCGTGGCGACTCCACCAGCAGCAGGCTGCCCTTGGTCACCACCAGCAGCACGCCGGTGAATGCAGCGAGAATGCACGCCACCGTGATCGGCGCCGGCCGCAGGCCACGCAGCAGCCACAGCACCAGCGCAGCGATCATCGGCTGCGTGGTGACGATGACGACAGCGTGCTCGGCGCGGGACATCGACATGCCGATGAAAGTGAGCAGCGGCGAGCCGCAGATGCCGACCACGCCGAGCGCGGCGGCGATACGCCCCTGCCCACGATAGCTGAGCGCGCCCCAGCCCTCGCGGGCGACGAGCACGACGGCGAGGCACAGCGCGGCCACCAGGTAACGCGTGGCCGTGATGTGATACGGGTCGACCGCGCTGAAGGCGTCCTTCGCGAGGGGCAGCTGCACGCCCCAGGTCAGGGTGGCAAAAAAGGCCGCGGTGAGGCCGAGGCCGAACTGGGGCTTCATCGGTGAGCAGGATCCTGTGCTGGCAGTGCACCCGCGGCGGGAGGCGGGCGGCGGCGCGCCGGCGATTGCGCAGCGCGGGCGAAACCACCATTGTACGCGCCGCCAGCGGCGCGCGAGGGCTTCAGGCGGCGCCGAGCACGCCGTCGCCGCGCGGCGCGGCACGCGCGCGTGTGAGCAGGAAGAACACCAGCGACAGGATGACCAGGTTCCAGCCGATGCCATGCACAAACGCTGTCGTGTAAGAGCCGGTCCAGTCGAAGATCGCGCCCGAGGTCCAGCCGCCCAGCGCCATGCCGAAGATGGTGGCGAAGATGACCACGCTGAGGCGGCTCGCCGCCTCGCTCTCGGGGAAGAACTCGCGCACGATGAGCGCGTAGCAAGGCACGATACCGCCCTGGAACAGGCCGAACAGTGCCGACACCAGGTACAGCGTCGTGAGGCTGTCGGCAGGCAGGAAGAGCAGCAGCGCAACGCCCTGCATGGCCGAGCTGATGAAGATGGTGCGCAGGCCACCGAGACGGTCGGAGACGAAACCGAAGGCGAGCCGCGACAGGATGCCGCAGCCGAGCATGACCGCGAGCATCTCCGCACCGCGCGCCGCGCCGTAACCACGGTCGCCGCACAATGAGACCAGGTGCACCTGGGGCATCGCCATCGCCATGCAGCAGCCCAGCCCCGCCAGGCACAGCAGCGCGAGCAGGCCGTTCGGCGTGAGCCCGAGGGTTTCCGGCGAACCGGCGCTGCCGCCGGCACCGACGATGCGATTGTCGCCGACCGGGCGGCGCCGCAGCAGCAACAGCAACGGCAGCATCACGACGGCGCTGACGATCCCGATGGTGACATAGGTGCCACGCCAACCGCTCTCCGCCATCATGTCGATCATGAGCGGCGGCCACAGCGCGCCGGCGACGTAGTTGCCGCAGGCACAGATGGCGACCGCGAGCCCGCGCCGGCGCGTGAACCACTTGGAGATGTCGGCGATGAGCGGTGCGAACACGATGGCACAGCCGAAGCAGCCGATCTGTACGTGGGCGAGGTTGAAAGCGAGCATGCTCTCGCTCACCCCGGCCTGCACGTAGGACAGCGCCAGCGCCACCGCGGAAACCGCGAGCGGGCGCACGATGCCGAAACGGTCGACCACGCGGCCGGCGAGGATGCCGCCGATGCCGAAACCGGCCATCACCATCGTGTAGGGCACCGAGGCGCCCGCACGCGTGATGCCGAGGTCGAGTTCGAACGCGGGCATCGCGACCACCACGACGAACATGCCGGCGCCACCCACGGTGGTCAGGGCGAGGCAGGTGGCGAGGCGCAGCCACGCGTAGGCGGAATCGATCGGAGCGGTCTTCATCGGCGTCGGGTCACGGACACGAGCGCCGCACGATACGCGATTTCACCCGGCGTGCACATCAGCGCCCGCCGCGTGCTTCGAAGCGGCCGTAACGGAACAGCAGTGCCGGCATGACGAGCAGGTTGAGCAGCGTCGAGGAAACCAGCCCACCGACGATGATCGCAGCCATCGGCCCCATGATCTCGCGCCCCGGATTATCGCTGTCGATGGCGAGCGGCAACATCGCGAGCGCCGTGACGAGCGCGGTCATGAGAATGGCCGGCAGGCGTTCGCGCGCACCGCGCTGCACGGTGGCGAGATTCCACGGCGCACCCTCCACCCCGACGAGGTGATCGTAGTGCGAAACCAGCATGATCGAGTTGCGCACCGTGATGCCGAACAGGGTGACGAAACCGACCACCGAGCCCACCGAGACCACGCCGCCTGCGAGCGCCACGGCGACCACGCCACCGAGCAGCGAGAACGGCAGGTTGAACAGGATCACCACGAGGTGACGCACGCGTCCGACCGCGAGCAGCACCAGCAGCAGCACACCGATCGCGCACACCAGTGCATGCAGCACGAGCTCGCGCCGCGCGCGCGCCTGCTCGACGGCGGCGCCGGTGAACTCGGCATGCATGCCCTCGCCGAGCACGATCTCGTCGAGCACGCGCGCGCGCAGCTCGCCGAGGAAGCCATCGAGATCACGGCCGTCGACCTCGGCGGTGACGACCTGCAGGCGCTGGCCGTCCCGGTGCAGCACGTTGTAGCGACCGGCCGTCTGCGTGAGCGTCGCGACGTCGGCGAGCCGCACCGGGCCGCTCGCGCGCTCGGCGACGACGAGCGTGCCGAGCGCCTCGACGCGCGCGCGCACACCGTCATCGAGCAACATCGTGACCGGCACCCGGCGGGCGCCGCGATGGGTTTCGCCGAGCGCATGCCCGGCATACGCGGCTTCGACCGCGGCGAGCGCGTCGGTGGCGCTGACGCCGTAGCGCACCAGGCGATCGGGATCGAGCGCGATGCTCACGTTCGGCGTCACGTGCGCGGCGCGCAGGCGCACGTTGCGTGCGCCGGGCACGCGGGCGGCGAGCGCGGCGATTTCCGCCGCGGTGCGATCGAGCGCATCGAGTTCGCTGCCGAACAGGTTCACCACCACCGGCGCCGTGTACCCCGAGATGGTCTCGTCGATGCGCTCGGTGAGGAAGGTGTTGGCCTCGAAGCTCCAACCCGCATGGCGCGCGAGCACCGCGCGCAGCGCATCCAGCACCGCCTGCTGGCGCGGACCGCTCATCGGCTCGAGCGCGACCTCGTACTCGCTGTAATGACTGCCGTAGGTGTCCGCACCGCGCTCCGCGCGCCCCGCCCATTGTGACACCGAGCGCACACCGTCGATGTCGAAGAAGGCCCGCACGACGTTGCGCCCCATACGCAGCGATTCGTCGAGCGAGGTACCGGGCAGCGCAGTCGTGTGCACGATGAAATGCCCTTCGCGCAGGTCCGGCAGGAAACGCGCGCCGAAGCCGGGCAGGATCGCGGCGACCAGCAGTGCACAGGCGAGGCTCGCGCCCAGCGCGAGGCGCGGCCGGCATGCCAGCGCCGCCACCGAGCGCGCGTAGAGTGGGTTGATGGCACGGAACACCGGTGCCTCGCTCCGCGCGCGGCCGGCGCCGCTGAGCAGCGCCACGCAGAGCGCCGGCGTCACCGTCAATGCGACCACCAGCGAAGCGACCACGGCGAGGATGTAGGCCAGCCCGAGCGGCGCGAACAGGCGGCCGCTGACGCCGCCGAGCAGCAGCAGCGGCACGAACACCAGCGCCACGATGAAGGTCGCGTAGACCACCGAGCCACGCACCTCGAGCGATGCGGCCAGCGCGACCGCGCCGGGATCGGCGCCCGGCGGTGCGACGCGCAGACGTCGATGGATGTTCTCGGTGTCGATGATGGCATCGTCGACCACCTCGCCGAGCGCGATGGCGAGCCCGCCGATGACGAGCACGTTGAGATTGACGCCGGCTTCGATCAGCACGATCACCGCCGTCAGCAGTGACAGGGGAATGGCGAGTGCGGAGATCAGGGCCGTGCGCCAGTCATAGAGACCGACCAGCAGCACCAGCAGCACCAGGCTGCCGCCAATCAGCAGGTGCCGGCCGATCTCGCCGATCGCCGTGTTGATGTAGCGCGCCGGCACGAACAGCTCGCCGTGCAGCGTCACGCCCTGCTGCGCGAGCACCGGGGCGAGGTCGGCGAAAGTGCGCTCCAGCGCGTCCGACACGGTCAGGGTATTCGCGCCAAGCTGGCCGATGACCATCATCACGACGGCCGGACGGCCGCCGATCTCCGCCGCACTGATGCGCGGCAGGGCCCCCCAGTCGACCGTCGCGACATCACCCACGGTGACCCGGGCGGGACCTTCGGCGTGCACCAGTGCCGCGGCGAGACGTTGCGGGTCGAGTTCACTGCCGTCGGCAGTGATCGCGATCTGCTGGGTCGCGCTCTCGACGACGCCGAGACCGGCGCTCGCGCTGGCCTGGCGCACGGCCCGCGCGAGCATCGCGAGATCGAGTTGGCGGCGCGCCAGCGCATGCAGGTCCGGGGTAACCACCAGGGCGCGCTCGAGACCGCCGAAGACGTTGACGTCGGCGATGCCGGCAACGCCGAGCAGGCGCGGCACGACCACCGTCTCGGTGACGTCGCGCAGGCGCAGAAGATCGTCGTCGTCCGCGCTCAGCCCGATCGTCCGCACCGTCGCCGAGGACGACGCGAGCGGCGCGATGACCGGCTCCTGTGCCACGGCCGGCAGCTGCGCGCGCGCGCCGGCGAGGCGTTCGGCCACCTGCGCGCGGTTGCGCCAGGTGTCGCTGTGCTCGTCGAACACGAGCGTGACGATGGACAGCCCCTGGATCGATTCGGAGGCGATGTAGGCGAGGTCGACCAGGCCGCCGAGCGCTGCCTCGAGCGGCCGCGTGACGCGCGTCTCGACCTGCTCGGCGGTGAAGCCGGGCGCCTCGGTCTGCACCACGACGAGCTTGGGCGCGAATTCCGGGAAGATGTCGAGACCGGCTTCGCCGAGACGCACCAGCCCGTAGCCGACCAGCACCACGGCGAGCGCCAGCACCACCACGCGGCGTTCGATCGAGAAGCGGACGAGCCCGGCGAGCATTGCTGCGGTGGGACCGGATCAGCGTCGGCGCAGGAACCGAGCGCCGGCGTCGGCGCTCGGTATGGCACGCGCGGCGCGGAACCGCCGGTGGGTCCCGGCGCGCAGGCTGGCGCAGATGACCGCACACCTCCGCACGACGATCACCGCGCCGGCCGGTAATCGGGACGCGCAGCAGGCGAACGATGATTCCACGCGCTCACGACTCAGTCGTCGTCTTCGTCGGGAATGGCGCCGCGGAACTCCTCGGCGAGCAGCGTCTGCGCGCCCCGGGTGACGATCGCGACATCGGTCGTCGCAGCCGGCAGCAGGGCCTGCGCGAGGCCACCAGGTTGCGCCGGCAGCGCGATGCGTTCGAACAAGCCTTCGTCGCGCGCGGCGAAATACCAGCGCCGCCCACCGTGCCATACGACCGCGGCGTCGGGCAGCAGGGCGCCACGCAGCGGCTCGCGCACGCTCGGCGCCCACACGTCGACCGCCATGCCATGGCGCACACCCGATAGCGTGGCAACCGCGTACCAGCTCGCCCCGGAAGCGCTCGCCAGCACGCTCGGCGCCGGCGCCAGCAGGCGCGCCGGCACGGCACTCTCGCGCGCGCCGTCGACGCCGACGTGCAGCGTCCCGGCAGGTGCCTCGTTGCCCGGCAGCGCAAAGCTCACCAGCGCCGCCTCGCCGGCGGCGAGCGTGTCGGCGAGCGGCGTGCCCGGCGCGGACACCTCGACCAGTTCGCGCCCCCAGCGTGCAACGAGCGCCTGTTCGGCCTGGGCGACGGCGGCACCGAGTTCGAGCGTGCGCTCCCGCTCACGACGCGCAGTGACCTCGAGATCGGCAATTTCGCGTGCCGCACCGAGGCGACCGCCATCGGCCAGCGCGCGC
>JAVJVZ010000010.1:0-21383 GCA_040220855.1 Gammaproteobacteria bacterium
GGCCGGCAGCGCGCTCGAGGCGCAGGCCCTGCAGCAGCTCGAGTCGCTGGTCGCCGCGCGCCGGCGTGCCATCGAAGAGTACTTCGAATTCATTCGCCACCAGGCAGTGACGATGGCCGCGAGTCCGCTCGTGGTGGAGGGCCTGAGCGAGCTGTCGCCCGCGTTCGCCGCGCTCGACCGCACGGGCCTTGCCGGGGCCGCAGCGACCAGCGGTGCCGGCGATCTGAATGATTACTACGCGCGCATCTTCGGAGAGGCGTATCGCGAGCAGGCTGGCAAGACCATCGATACCGACGCGCTGGTCCTGGCAACGCCAGCCGGGCAGGCCGCGCAGCTCGCCTACATCGTGCACAACGACAACCCGCTCGGTTCCAAGCACCAGCTCGCTCGCGCCCCGGGGAGCGCCGATTACCACGCACTCCACGCGCGCTTCCACCCGCTCTTTCGCGACTTCCTCGAGCGCTTCGAGTACTACGACATCTTTCTCGTCGATACCGATGGCAACGTCGTCTACACGGTGTTCAAGGAACTCGACTTCGGCAGCAACCTCGAGCTTGGACCCTACCGCGAATCCGGCCTCGCGACGGCGGTGCGCGAGGCCATGGCTGCTGCGCCCGGCAGCGAACCGGTGCTGATCGATTTCGCGCCGTACGTGCCGTCCTACGACGCCCCGGCCTCGTTCATCGCGATGCCCGTCTACGACAGCGGGCGGCTGCTCGGCGCGGTCGCCTTCCAGATGCCGGTCGGTCGCATCAACGCCGTGATGCAGCAGAACGACGGTCTCGGTGCCAGCGGGGAAACCTACCTGGTCGGCGCCGATCGCCTGATGCGTTCGCAATCGCGTCTCGTCGAGACCAACACCATCCTTGCCCAGGCGGTCGATACTGCCTCCGCGCGCGCCGCCATTGCCGGCGAGACCGGCGGCGGCATCACCGATGATTACCGCGGCGTCCCGGTGGTGTCAGCGTACGCGCCGCTCGCCATCCCGGGGCTCGACTGGGTCGTCGTGGCGGAGATCGACAAGGACGAGGCGCTCGCCGCGATTGCCGCGCTCGGCTGGTCCAATCTCGTCATCGGCCTCGTCGCCGCCCTCGCCATCGGCGTCATCGCGGTGTGGTTCGGCAGCCGCCTGTCGGCGCGCGTGAACGCCGCGGTCGATGTCGCGCAGAACATCGCCCACGGCAACTTCGACAATGCCATCGTGATCGATTCGCGCGATGAACTCGGTGAGCTGCAGGGCGCGCTCGAGACCATGCAGAGCGAACTCTTCGGGCGTATCGTGGCGGAGAAAAACGAGGCCGCGCGTATCAACCAGGCGCTCGAGGTGACCAGCGCCAACGTCATGGTTGCCGACCAGGACGGTTGCATCATCTACTGCAACGAGCGCATGCGCGGACTCCTCGAAGCGCGGCGCGAGGATTTCGTCACAAGCTTCCCCGGCGTCGATCCGGCCAACGTTCTCGGCAGCGGCATGGAGCGCTTCGCGCGCGATCCACAGGCACGCCGCAGTGTGCTGGCCGAGCTGGCGGCGACCGACGAGACCGAGATGACGGTCGGCGCGAGCATCCTCCACACCATCGCCAACCCGGTGCGCAACAGCGCGGGTGAGCGGCTCGGCACGGTGATGGAATGGCAGGATCTCACTGCGCAGCGTGCCGCCGAGCGCCAGGTCGAGCACGCTATCCGCGAGGCTGTCGCGGGCCGTCTCGGCACGCGTCTCGACACCTCTGCACTGAGCGGGCCGATGCGTGACATCGGTGCCGGCGTCAATGCCATGCTCGATGCCATCGTCGAGCCGATCCAGGTCACCGCGGCCGCGCTGGAGGATATCGCCGGGGGCCGCATACCGGCGCCGATCACAGCGGACTTCGCCGGCGATTTCGTCGCTGTGCGCGACAATCTCAACACCTGTATCGGCGTGCTGCGCGCGCTGCAGGAGGATACCGGCCGGCTGGCCGCGGCGGCGCTGCGCGGTGCGCTCGACGAGCGCGCCGATCTGGAACGTCACTGGGGTGACTTCCGCGCCATCGTCAAGGGGATGAACGATACGCTGGACGCCATCGTCACGCCGATCGACGAAGCCAAGAGCGTGCTTGCCTGCCTCGCCCGCGGCGACCTGCGCGAGCGCGTGCGCGGCGACTATGCCGGCGAGTTCGGCAACCTGGCCGAATCGATCAACCGCTCCATCGACAATCTCGTCGACATGATCGCGCAGGTGCGCACGGCGGTCGCGGCAATGGGTGGCTCGACCAATGAAATTGCCAAGGGCAACCAGGACCTCAGTCAGCGTACCGAGGAGCAGGCCGCGTCGCTCGAGCAGACCGCGGTGTCGATGGAAGAGCTGACGTCGACGGTGCGGCAGAACGCGGAGAACGCGCGGGCCGCAGACGAGCTCGCTGCCACCGCGCGGAGCGAGGCCGAGCAGGGCGGCAGCGTGGTCGGCGAGGCGATTGCGGCAATGGCCGCGATCAATGATTCCAGCGCGCAGATTGCCGACATCATCGGTGTCATCGACGAGATTGCCTTCCAGACCAACCTGCTGGCTCTGAATGCCGCGGTCGAGGCGGCGCGCGCCGGCGAGCAGGGTCGCGGCTTCGCCGTGGTGGCGAGCGAAGTGCGCAACCTCGCCCAGCGCAGCGCCAGCGCGGCGAAGGAGATCAAGCTGCTGATCAAGGACAGCGTCGAGAAGGTCGGCCACGGTTCGGCGCTGGTCGATGCGTCCGGCAAGCGTCTCGAGGACATCGTCGGCTCGGTGCGCAAGGTCAGCGCGATCGTCGGCGAGATCGCCAATGCGTCGGTCGAGCAATCGGCCGGCATCGAGCAGATCGGCAAGGCGGTCACGCAGATGGAACAGGCGACCCAGCAGAACGCGGCGCTGGTCGAGCAGGCCGCCGCGGCAAGCGAATCGCTGCACGAAGAAGCCGGCGCATTGTCACGCCTGGTCGACCAGTTTCAGACCGATGCGGGTGGCGCCGATGTCGCCGCTGGCAAGCCCGTGGCTGTCGACGTCGTGGCGCCGCGTGCGCCGCTTCCCGCTGCGCCCGCCGCCAGCGCAGGAACGGCGCGGGTTGCGGCCGTCCCGCTCGCAGTGGGCGGCGAGGCCTGGGACGAGTTCTGAGCGGCAAGACACGGCGCCGAAGCCGCGCGCGGGTCGCGTGCGGCTAGAGCCCGTGCAGCGCCGCCATCTCGTCGATGAGTTCGCGTTGCAGCGCCTCGACGCGTGCGTTCGGCTGCCACGCATGGAACATCTCGAGCATCGGGTCGGTGACGTCGGTGCGCTCGCCGCTCATCGCCTCGACCACCGCGTGCACGCAGAACGGTACGTAGGATTCGGCGTAGCCGCCTTCGTGCACGACCACCAGCCGCCCGTCGCAGTGACGCTCGGCCAGTGCGATGACTTCGCCGCACATCCAGCGGAAGGTTTCGCTGTGCAGCAGCATGCGTGCCAGCGGATCGACACCGCTGGCGTCATAGCCCGACGCGACCACGATGAGATCGGGCCGGTAGCGTTCGATGGCGGGAATGACCATGCGCTGCATCGCGTAGCGATAGGCGGCGTCGCCGCCGCCGGGTAGCAGCGGTACGTTCATGTTGCAGCCGAGCCCGGCGTCCGCGCCGCGCTCATCGGCGCCGGAATAACCGGGTGGAAAGCAACCCTCCTGGTGCAGCGAGATGGTGAGCACGTCGTCGCGGCTGTAGAACGCCGCCTGGGTGCCGTTACCGTGGTGCACGTCCCAGTCGAGCACCACCACGCGTTCGACGCCGTGGCGCGCCTTGGCCGCCTCGACCGCGATGGCGATGTTGGCGAGCAGGCAGAAGCCCATCGGCTGGTCGGGCAGGCAGTGGTGGCCGGGTGGTCGCGACATCGCGTAGGCGTTGCGATAGCGGCCGCCGAGGACGCCATCGACGGCGGCGATGGCGAGGCCGGCGGAGACCTTGGCGATTTCGTAGCTGCCGGGGCCGAATGGCGCGAACGGGCCGAGTTCGCCGCCGCCGGCATCGGAGAGCGCCTTGAAGCGTTCCAGGTAGGCGGCCGGATGCACGCGCAGCAGGTCTTCCTCGTCGGCGAGCGGGGCCGAGCGGAAGTCGAGTTGGTCCGCGAGCCCCGAGACCTGCAGCAACGACACCGCGCGGCGTTTCGATTCAGGTGACTCGGCCAGCCCGGCACCTGCCGGTGGCTGCACCCAGCCGCCGACCGGGGCGACCAGGCTGAACAGGCCGGCCGTGCTGTGCCACAGGCAGCGCTCGTCGTGGAAGAAGGCGGTGGTCTTGCTCATACGGATGAATCCCGGGTCGCGACAGGCGGATTCTGCAACGCATAGGCCGCCCGGAACAGTGCTCGACCATTTGCGTCGCTGCCGGGGCGCCATTACATTTTCTCCCTGCGGTAGGTTCGGCGTGGCCGCGCCCGGGCGAACGAGGGGAGCATCCGGGCGCCAGCCGCGCTGCCGGCATTACCGCTGGCCGGATCGGTATGTGCACCTCGCGACCGTCGCGCCAGGTGGCCGCAGCCCGTCGAGACCATGCCCACGGATGCTCCCGCACCCGCATCGCAGCCCGTCCCGTTGCCGAGGAGCTCGCCACATGACGATGACCCTGCCCGCCCAGTTCTCCGAACTCGAACCGTATTGCGCCGACTGGGTGCTGCCCGATTCCGGCGCGCGCCATGCCAAGCGACTGGCCAGCGAATACGCTGACATCAAGGCGTTCTACGACGCCATGCTCGAGGCCGCGCCCGACGCGCTGGCCTACCTCGCCGAGCGTCAGCTCGGCCAGCTCGATGCCGCCGACACCAACCTGCTCAAGCTCATGCTCGCGCTCGCCGAGGTCGGCCCGGCGGTCGAGTGGTACCAGCAGCCGGCCGTGATCGACGGCTGGCCGGGCGATCGCTTTCCGCTCATCGAGGCCATTCCCGATACCGCAGCCCAGGAGATCTGAGCATGTCCGCGAAACTCACGCCGCCCAACCTCACCGCCCGTCATCCAGAGCTCGGTACGGGCCCGGTGCCGACCTCCATCTACCATGACCCGGAGTTCTACGAGCGTGAGCTCGACGCCATCTACCGGCGCGCCTGGCTGTGCGTCGGGCGTATCGAGCAGCTGCGCCAGGCGGGTGATTTCTTTGTCAAGGAAATCCCCACCTTCGGCATGTCCATCCTGGTGGTGCGCGGCCGCGACGAGCAGGTACGCGCGTTTCACAACGTCTGTCAGCACCGCGGCAATCACGTCGAGTTGAAGCGCAGTGGCAACTGCAACGCCTTCCGCTGCCCTTTCCACGGCTGGGCCTACGCGCTCGACGGCAAGCTCGCCGGCGTACCGGACGCCGAGGGCTTCTGCGATCTCGATCGCGCCAGCAAGGGTCTGCGCGCCGTCAACCTCGACACCTGGGAAGGTTTTCTCTTCATCAACCTCGACGACACCCCGCTGATGTCCCTGGCGGAGTTTCTCGGCGAGCAGGGGCAGGATCTCGTTGGCTATCCGTTCCACCGCGGTACGCAGAGCTTCGAGTACGAGGGCGTGGTGCACTGTAACTGGAAGTGCATGGTCGACTCCTTCTGCGAGACCTACCACGTGCCGTTCCTGCACAAGCACTCGGTGACCGATACGCTGGCCGGGCCGGACAACCCGTTCGGCCGCCTCATCGACGTGCGCCTGAAAGGTCCGCACCGCACTTCCTCGGTGGTCGGCAACATGGCCTACCAGCCGAACCCGGTGCAGGGGCTCGCTTTCCAGTACGCACCCGGGCCGTCGGTGACGAGCGGCAGCGTCGACGACGAAACCGTGCTGCCGAAGGGGCTCAACCAGACGCGCGCGAAGAACTGGTCGATCGATGTCACCGTGTTCTTCCCCAACTGGATCATCGTCATCGGCAGCGGCATGTACTTCACCCACCAGATGTGGCCGCTCGGCCCCAACGAAGTGATCTGGCAGATGCGCGGATTCCTGCGCCCGGCCACCAACGCCGCGCAGCGCTTCGGCCAGGAGAACGCGATGGTCGAGCTGCGCGATGCCGTGCTCGAGGACGGCAACACGCTCGAGCGTATCCAGCGTTCCCTCAAGCAGGGCCTGATCGACGAATTTCTCTTCCACGACCACGAGCTCGCACTGCGCCACCACTACCACACCGTGGTCGACTGGGTGGAGCGTTACGGGCGCACGCGCTGAGGCACACTGGGCGGCGCCGCCACAGGCCGGGCGCCTGCGCCGGGCAGCCGCGGTAGCCTGAGCGCACGAGGGCGGCGCGGCGGCGTCGCTGCCGGCTCCCGCATACCGACCCGTGTAGGCTCGCCGTGCGCGTCGCTGGGCAGGTAGGCAGGCCGGGTAACCGGGGCGGGTAGCCAGCACCGCGCGCCGGTGCCGGCTGGCACCCCGCGCCTGCCGCAGCGCGAGCCGAGGCGGACGTTGCCGGCCGTCACGGCATCGAGGGCAGTCGACGGCCGCTACCGGCATGACCCTGGCAGCCGCACTGGCGACAGCCGCCGCCTGACGTGATACCCCGCCTGCCGTGTCGTCGCGGGCGGAACACCTGGGCGCGCGCCTGCGGCGCCGGCGCCACGCGATGAGTGCTTGTCTGAAGGATCGAAAGTAAACGAGAATAATTAGCCTTAACAATATGTATCTCCCTTTGGCCCCGCTGGTCCGCGGCCGCCATCCACCTTCCAGGAGTTGATTCGATGCCTTCCCTTTCGTCCGACCGGCGCGTGGTGCGCCGATCCGTCCGCTGCCTGGCACCCTGCTGCCTCTTCGCCATCGCCCCGTTCTCGTTCGCCCAGGATGCCGCCCCTGGCGACGCCGCCGGCCGCATGGAGGAGGTCGTCGTCTACGGCAGCGGCTCGCAGGTCGAGTTGCCGCCGCTGTTCGCCGGTGAGCAGGTCGCGCGCGGCGGCCGCGTCGGCCTGTTCGGCAATCTCGACTTCATGGATACACCCTTCACCAGCACCAACTACAGCGCCGAGTTGATGCGCAACCAGCAATCGGTCAGCGTTGCCGACGTGCTGCGTAACGACCCGACCGTGCAGGTCGCGCGCGGCTTCGGCAACTTCCAGGAGGTCTATGTCATTCGTGGCATGCCGGTATTCTCCGACGACATGACCTACAACGGCCTCTACGGCATCCTGCCGCGCCAGTTCGTCGCTGCCGAGTTCCTCGAGCGTGTCGAGGTATTCCGCGGCGCGAGCGCCTTCCTGAACGGCGCCGCCCCCGGCGGCTCGGCCGTCGGCGGCGCGGTCAACCTGGTGCCCAAGCGCGCCGGCGAGGCGCCGCTAACGCGCTTCACGACCGGCTTCCAGAACGACGGCCACGCCTACGCCGCGCTCGATGCCGGGCGCCGCTTCGGCGCCGGCGACGTCTACGGCGTGCGCGTGAACGCGATGCGCCGCGACGGTGAGACGGCGGTCGACGGCGAGGATCGCGAACTCACCCTGTTCTCGACCGGCTTCGACTTCGCCGGCGAGCGCTTGCGCCTGTCAGCCGACTTCGGTTTCCAGGACCATGACGTCGATCGTCCGCGCCCGAGCGTGACGCCGAGCGGCGCCGTGCCCGGCGCACCGGATGCCGACGACAACTTTGCCCAGCCCTGGACCTATACCGAGGAGATGCAGCTGTTCGGCGTGGCGCGCGGCGAATACGACCTCACCGACCAGGTGACGCTGTGGATCGCGGGCGGTGCCCGTGGTGGCGAGGAGGATAACGTGCTCGCCAACCCGACCGCCGCGGTCAACGGTGACAGCACCGCGTACCGCTTCGACAACTTCCGCGAGGACACCGTCTATTCCGGTGAGGTCGGCGCCAAGGCCGAGTTCGCGACCGGGCCGATTGCGCACCGCCTGGTGGTGTCGGGCTCGATCTATGCGCTCGAGTCGAAGAACGCCTATGCCTTCTCGAGCTTCTTCACCCCGTTCGCGAGCAGCATCTACGACCCGGTCGCGGTCGTCGCGCCGGCGCCGGACTTCTTCACCGGCGGCGTGCTGAACGACCCACTCGTGACGCAGGAGACGGACATGCGCAGCATCGCCGTCGCCGACATGATTGCGCTGTTCGACGAACGCGTGCTGCTGACCGGCGGCGCGCGCCTGCAGAACATCGAGCAGCGTTCGTACGACTACAATACCGGCGCCCGCCTGTCCGGCTACGACGAGTCGCGCTGGACCCCGGTCGGCGGCATCGTCATCCGTCCGATCACCGAGGTGGCCGTCTATGCCAACTACATCGAGGGCCTACAGCCCGGCGATGTCGCACCGGCCCTGAGCGGCGGTGTGCCGGTCGCCAACGCGGGCGAGGTGTTCAAGCCTTACCAGTCCGAGCAGTACGAGGTCGGCGTCAAGTACGACGGCGGCAACCTCGGCGTGACCGTTGCCTGGTTCTCGACCAGCGTGCCGAGCGCCTTCGTCGAGAACGGCGTATTCAGTGCCGACGGGCGCCAGCGCAATCGTGGCTTCGAGCTGAGCCTGTTCGGCGCGCCGCGCGAGGACGTACGCATCCTCGGCGGCTTCACCGTGCTCGACGCCGAGCAGCGCCGCACCCAGGGCAACCTGTTCGACGGCAACGACGTCGTCGGCGTGCCGGACGTGCAGGGCAACGTCAACCTCGAGTGGGATCTGCCGTTCCTCCGCGGCTTCACCGCCGACGCGCGCTTCATCTACACGGCTGCGCAGTATGTCGATGTCGCCAACACCTTCGAGACGCCGTCGTGGACGCGCTTCGACCTCGGCCTGCGCTACGCGACCACGCTGGCCGGGCGCGGCGTCAGCCTGCGCGCGCGTCTCGAGAACGTTGCCGGCAACGACTACTGGGCCTCGGTCGGCGGCTTTCCGGGCGCCAACTACCTCGTGCTCGGCGCGCCGCGCACCTTTCTGATGTCGGCCTCGGTCGACTTCTGAGCGCACGCGCGGCATCGTCATGCTGTCGCCACGCACCATCCGTGCCTGGTCCTGGGTGCACACCTGGAGCAGTCTCGTGTGCACCCTGTTCCTGTTCATGCTCTGCGTGACCGGCTTGCCGCTGATCTTCCACGACGAGATCGACGGCGCGCTCAACCCGGACACCTGGCAGCCGGCGCGGCCGGACGGTGCGATGCTCGACCTCGACGTCCTGCTCGAGCGCGCGCTCGCCGGGCGCCCGGACGAGGTCCCGCTCTACATGAGCTTCGACGAGGATCGCCCGGTGGTCAACGTGACCAGCGGCGCACGCCCCGGCGTGCCGGAATCGGCCATGCATTTCGCGTCCTGGGACTGGACCAGCGGCGCTCCGGTGCCACCTGCCGAGCGCGGCGAGGCGGTCATGCATTTCCTGCTGCAGCTCCACACCGACCTCTTCCTCGGCCTGCCGGGCATGCTGTTCCTCGGCGCCATGGGGCTCCTGTTCACGCTGGCAGTGGTATCGGGGGTCGTGCTCTATGCGCCGTTCATGCGCAAGCTCCGCTTCGGCACCGTGCGCGCCTCGCGCTCATCGCGGCTCCGCTGGCTCGATTACCACAACCTGCTCGGTATCGTAACGCTCGCCTGGGTGCTGGTGGTCGGGCTGACCGGTGTCATCAACACGCTGGCCGATCCGATCATCGACCTGTGGAAGCGCGAGCAGCTCGCCGACCTCGTCGCCGCACACGCCGGCGAGTCGCGCCCGGCACGGCTGAGTTCCCTGCAGGCGGCGGTCGACGCCGCGCAGGCCGCCGCGCCGGGCATGACGCTGCAGTTCGTCGCCTTCCCCGGCGTCGCTTTCAGCACCGCGCATCACTACGCAGTGTTCCTGCATGGCGAGACCCCGCTGACCGAACATCTCACCACGCCGGTGCTGGTCGACGCTGCCGATGGCACGGTGGTCGGACAGCGCGCGATGCCGTGGTACGTGAAAGCCCTGTCGCTGTCGAAGCCGCTCCACTTCGGCGACTACGGCGGCATTGCGCTGAAAGTGCTGTGGTCACTGCTCACCGCGATCACGCTGGTCGTGCTCGGCAGCGGTCTCTACCTGTGGGTGGTACGACGCGCCGCCGCGGCGCCGCCACTGGCCGCGGCAGCGCGCGAGGGCGGTGTCGGTGCGCTGGCGCGGCCGCCTGAGCACACCGTGCGGCACGGCGCGCGATGAGCACCTGGCGCGCACCGATCGGCATCGCGTTGGCCAGCGTCGTGGGGCTGGTCGGCGCCCTGCTCGGCGACGGCGCGGTCGATGCCCTGGCCGCCGCCGCGCTCGCGGTACCGATCGGCGCCGTGCTGTGGGCAATGCGCGCGCGACGCGGTTGACGGTTGCGGCGCGCGGCAGCGTTAACGCAGGATGGGCTGCCGCCGCTGGCAACGACCAGCGACGGCGAGTGGCGAAGCCTCAGCCGAGCGCCGCGAGCGCGCGTGCGAGGTGATCGACGGTGCGGTCGATGTGGGCGAGCTTGTCGAGCCCGAACAGGCCGATGCGGAAAGTGCGGAAATCGGCCGGTTCGTCGACCTGCAGTGGCACGCCGGCGGCGATCTGCAGGCCCTGCTCGCGGAACTTGGCGCCGTTGTGGATGGCGCTGTCCTGCGTGTAGCAGACCACCACGCCCGGTGCCTCGAAGCCCGGTGCGGCGACGCTCGTATAGCCGGCTTCGTCGAGGAGCGCGCGCACGCGCCCGCCGAGTTCGATCTGCTGGCGCTTGAGGACGTCGAAGCCGATTGTTTCCATCTCCTGCATGGTTGCCCGCAGGGTCTTGAGACCATCGGTCGGCATGGTGGCGTGGTAGGCGTGCCCGCCGTTCTCGTAGGCCTGCATGATCTGCAGCCACTTCTTGAGATCGCAGGCGAAGCTCGAACTCGTGTTCGCTTCCACTGCTGCCAGCCCGGCCTCGCTCAGCATCACCATGCCCGCGCAGGGCGTACCGCTCCAGCCCTTCTGCGGCGCGCTGATGAGGACGTCGACGCCGATGTCGCGCATGTCCACCCACAGCGTGCCCGAGGCGATGCAGTCGAGCACGAACAGGCCACCCACCTCGTGCACGGCGGCGGCGACCGCACGCAGGTAGTCGTCCGGCAGCAGCATGCCCGCCGAGGTCTCGACGTGCGGCGCGAAGACCAGTGCGGGCTTCTCGGCGCGGATCGTGGCCACCACCTCGTCGATCGGCGCCGGTGCGAACGGGGCGATGGCGGCGTCACTCGTGCGGCGCGCCTTCATGACCAGCTCGGCGGCGGGAATGTGGCCCATCTCGAAGATCTGGCTCCAGCGGAAGCTGAACCAGCCGTTGCGGATGACCATCACCTTGCGCTCGTGGGCGAGTTGTCGCGCGACCGCTTCCATCGCGTAGGTGCCGCCGCCTGGGATGATGGCGACCGCGTGCGCGGCGTAGACCTCCTTGAGCGTCGCGGAGATGTCACGCATGACCTGCTGGAAACTGGCGGACATGTGGTTGAGCGAGCGGTCGGTGAAGACCACCGAGTATTCGAGCAGGCCGTCGGGATCGACGGTTTCAAGCAATGCGGCCACGATTCAGGCTACTCCTCGGATGCTGTGCGGATTGATTGGGAAGGACGGCATGATCGGCGCCCGGCGGCCGCGGTACAAGTCCGTGCCGGCGATGTCCATGCGCGGCATGGTCCCGCGGGCGGTCTGTGTGACAGGGCGGAGCGCCGAGCCTACGGCGCCGCCGGTCATGAGTCGCGGTTTGTACGCGAATCCCGGCCGCGTGGCGCAGCGCGCCGTCGCGGCTTGCCGGCGGGTGCCGCATTGCGATGCGCAAGGCGTACCAGGCAGGTCACGAGGCAGCGGAGACGGCTGCCGTCCGCGTGCCATGTCGCGATCGTGCATACTGCCAGGCTCACCCGAACCGTCGTGATCCCGGAGTCCGCTGCCCGTGTTACGCGCCGTCCTTGCCGTCCTGCTGCCCATCGCCGCCATTGCAATCTGCGCCGGTGCCGCGGCTGCCGAGGCGCCGGCCGCGCCGGTGCCGGATGCGCCGGGGGCCGTGTCTGCTCCGGCGACGGCTCCGGCCGCGGTCGAGGGGAGCGCGACGGCCGCACCACCCGAGGCCGAACCGCGGCGGGACGACCCGGTCGCGACGTCGCTGGTCGCCATCGGCGATCTGCTCGAGCAGCGCGCCGAGCGCCGCGCTCAACTGAAAGCCCTGCGGCGCGAACTTGCCGAGCAGCGTGAAGATTCCGATGCGGCGCAGCTCGCTGCGAGCATTGCCGAGACGGAGGCGGCGATCGACGATGTCAATCGCCAGATCACGGCCGTCGCCACCGGCGTCAGCGATGCCGAGTTCGATCTCGACACCAATCTCAAGATCGATCTCAAGGCCGAAGCCGAGCAGTTGCTGCAGCCGTTCGTCATCATGCTGCGTTCGCTGACCGAGCAGGCGCGTCAGATCGAGAACCTGCGCCGCGAGCTGAGTGTCGCCAACAACCATCGTGCGGTCGCCGAGCGCGCGCTGGCACAGATCGAGCCGCTGCTCGCCGGTACCGAGGACGACAAGCTCGCGGCTGAGCTGGGCCGGCTGCGCAAGCAGTGGCGGCAGCGCCTCGACGGCGTCAACGACCTCATCGCTGCGACCCAGCGCCAGCTCGATGCACGACAGGCCAACCGTACCTCGACGGTCGATGCCGCCAACCAGTTCGCGCGCTCCTTCCTGCGCGAACGCGGGCGCAACCTCCTCTACGGCGGCGGCGTGTTCTTCGCCACGCTGCTCGGGCTGCGCTTCGTCAGCCGCCGGCTCGGTGCGTACCGCGCGCAGCGCGGGGCGCGCAAGAATCTCGCCACGCGCGTGATCACGCTGGTCTACGCGGTCGGCACCTTCCTCATAGCGCTGCTCGCGATGCTGTTCACCTTCAACGTGCTCAACGACTGGTTGCTGGTCGGCGTCACGGTGGTGTTCATCATCGCGCTGGCCTGGATCGGCGTGCGTATGCTGCCGAGCCTGATCGAACAGACCACGCTCTATCTCAATCTCGGTGCCGTGCAGGAGGGCGAACGCATCTTCTTCGACGGTATCCCCTGGCTGGTGCGCAAGCTCGGCTTCTATTGTGACCTCGCGAATCCCGCGCTCGAGGGCGGCGAGTTCTCGATGCCGATCCGCGAGCTGATCGGCCTGCACTCGCGTCCGGTCACGCCGAATGAGCCCTGGTTCCCGACCCGCAAGGGCGACTTCGTGCGCCTCGATACCGGGCTCGCCGAGGTCATGGTGCAGACACCCGGCGTCGTCGAGGTGCGCATCGAGGGCGGTATCCGCCAGACCTTCACCGCCAGCGCCTTCTACGAGATGGCGCCGCAAAACCTCTCGCGTGGCTCGCGCGCGGAAGTGGTGTTCGGCATCTCCTACAAGCACCAGGCCATCGCCACCGGCGAGATCCGCGAGAAGCTGCGCGCGTTCGTGCGCGAGGGCTTGCGCCAGCTGCTGCGCGACGACCAGATCGTGCGCGTCGATGTCGAACTGATGCGCGCCGGCGAGTCTTCGATCGATTACGGCGTGGAGGTCGACCTGTCTCCCGACGCGGCGGTGCACTACGACACCGCCGAATGGCTGCTGACGCGCCTGTGCGTCGACGCCTGCAACCATTACGGGTGGGAGATCCCCTTCCCGCAGCTCGTGGTGCATCGCCCCGTGGAGGCCGCGCCGGCCTGAACGGGTTGCGGCCCCGCGATGGTGCGACGGCGCGCCGCCCTGGTGCGCGCAGCGACCGCACGAGGCCGCCCGTCGCAGTCGCCGCGCGGCGCCGGCGAGTGGTGCGCGATTTGCACGTCCTCGTGCGGTAAGCGGCGGTGGGCGCCGCGCAGGAGTCCCGCGCATGACGGAAGTCGGTACGCTCGAGGAAATCTGGCGTTACCCGGTGAAGGGTATGGCCGGCGAGATGCTCGACCGCAGCGCCATCGGCGCGCGTGGGGTGGCGGGCGATCGCCTGTGGGCGCTGCGCGATAGCGCGCGTGCCGAGATCCAGAGCTGCAAGACCCGCCCGGACCTGCTGCGCTGCCGTGCCGTGCTGCGCGATGACGACAGCGGGGCGGTGGATGTCACGCTGCCGGACGGCCGCATGCTCGGCAGCGACGCTCCGGATGCGCACGCGGCGCTCTCCGCACTGGTCGGTCGCGAGTCGACGCTCGAGGCGCTGCGGCCGGCGAGCGATTACGATTTCTTTCGTCGCCACAAGCGTGATGCGCATACCTGGCTCGAAGAACTTGCCGCGACCTTCGAGCGCGAGCCGGGAGAACCGCTGCCGGCGCTCGACGAGTTGCCACCGGAGCTGGTCGATTGTGTCGCGGTACCGGGCACCTTCTTCCTCGTCACGCCGCTGCATCTCGTGACCAGCGCGACGCTCGTCCACCTGCGCAGGTTGAAGCCCGATGCGGACTGGGATCGGCGGCGTTTCCGACCCAACCTCATGGTGGCGACCGTGCCGGGGCTCGATGGTCTCGTCGAGCAGGATTGGATCGGGCGGCGCCTGCACGTCGGCGCCGCGGTATTCGACTGCGTGGGCGCGACGCCGCGGTGCGGCGCCATTACCCGTCCCCAGCAGGGCCTCGCGCAGGACAGCGGCATGCTGCGCACGGTGGTTCGCGATGCCGCGCAGAACGTCGGCATCTACCTCATGAACGTGGTTGCCGCGGAGGTCGGCGTGGGCGACCGCGTGCTACTCGAGTAGGGCGTGACCTTCGGGGCGGGGGCCGAGAATGCGCGCCAACGCCGCGTGCTCAAGCAGACGGCTCAGCTTGCTGCATCCCTGCCCACCAGGCGTGGCGTTCGAGTGACTTGGTCAGCGCGAGCAGCGTGAAATAGAGCCACCCGGCCGCGATTACCGTGTGCGGATTGCTCACCCAGGACCCGCTGCCGCTGATGCCGTAGCGCGCCCCGTGCTGCGTGACGCCGAACTCGGGGACGGGCAGGAACAGCGTCGCGATCACGGCAAGAAGGTAGTAGCCGACCGATGCACCCCAGTAACCCTGGCGGCGCTGGCGCTCGCGCGCATCGTCGCGGCGGCTGCCGAGCATGGCGGTGAGCTTGGCGCCGAGCAGCCAGGCAAAGGCGAACACGGGCCACCACGACTGGAACGACCAGGCGAAGGCCCCGATGAACAGGCCATAGAAGACTGTAAAGCCGCCGAAGGCCTTGAGCCGGGCGGGGAGCGGCATCGATGTCGCGAGCACCAGGCCGCCAAGGAACGGCGCCGAGTGGATCAGGATGAACTCGACCAGCATCACCAGCATGAGCTCGGCGACGAGCGTCTCGCGCCATGCCTGTGGCGCGATCCAGGCCCACAGGAACACGGCTGCGGTGGCCCAGTCGGGCGCGGCATTGGCGGCTCGCTGCAGCGCCGGCAGCCGTGCCTGGTCGGCGCCGGGCGCGTCCTGTCGAGTCGCCGCCGTGGTCATCTCAAAGCCGGCCCGGAGGAGCGGCGCGGGGGCGACGACAGGCGACCGTCAGGCGGCCGCGCGTCGCGCCGTCTCGGCCTGCTGAATCGCCAATGCCTTGGCGCAGGCATCCGGGAAGTCGAGGCAGGCAGGCTCGCTTGCCTGCCAGATGGTCTGAAACAGCGCAAGCTGGGTCTTGTACTTGAGCCCGCCGATGGCGAGCGGGCCGATGCCGGCGAAGCCGCCGCAGGCGGTGGCAACCGTGATGCCCCGGTCGTCGCTGCCAACGCCCTCGATGCCGCTCGGCGGTACCGCGTTGGTGTCGGCTGCGACCAGCAGTCGCGGTGCGCCATCGAGGACCTCGCGGCCGACAACGCGGATGCCGGCGCGCGCCGCACAGATCAGCACCTCGGTATCTTCGAGCACCGCCAGCTTGTCGGCGTGCGTCTCCCCCGCGACCCAAGCGACCTCGGCTTCGTAGCGCTCGCAGAAACGCAGTGCGGAGCGCCGATCGTCATCGGCGATGAGCTGGCACAGGCGCGTGTGCGCACCCTGGCGTGCGGCGAGAATGGCGCTGCACAGGCCGACCGGGCCGGTGCCGAAAACGGTCACCGTGCGGCCGGCAAGCCCGCTGCCGGAGATGCCCTGCAGGGCACCCTCGACGCGCGCGATGACGGCGGCCGAGGTGGTGTAGGCCCCGTTCGGATCGGCAAACACGCCGACGCGGAAATCGCCCACCATGGCGCCGCACGCGGTACGGAACATGTCGGTCGCGACGTGCACCTCGCGTCCGCCGATGAAGATGCCGGTGTCGTTGAAGCGGCCCGGCGGGCGGCAGAAGATGGCGTCCTGCACCAGCGCCGGAACCTGCTCGGGGCGTACACCGGTCAGCGGGATGACCTGGTCGAAGCCGGCATCGGCGGCGATGGTGACGTCGAACGGGCTGACGTTCTGGCCCGGCACGATGAAATAGAGCATGCGTTGCGGCATGGCGACCCCGGTTGAGCGTAGCTGGTGCGCGGGAGGCGCGCTTGTACGTCGGGTAGCGACGGGGGCGGGGGCAACTTGAACGGGCAGTCGCGGTTCGCTGCCGGGGCCGGCGCTGGGGACGTGCCGTCCCCGGATGACGATTGTCGTCACGTGCGGCCGGGCAGAGCGTCGTCGATGTCGGTGCGTCGGCGGCTCGCCGGCTGTCGGGGTGCCGCGTGGGGGGCGCGGTGGCGTGGTGGCGTGGCGCCTAGTCGCGCCGGCGGCGCAGCGACAGTGCGCCGAGGGCACCAGCGAGCAGGGGCAGCGCGGCCGGGACCGGTACGACGCTGACGCTCGCGGTGGGCGCGTTGTCGAAATTCACGGCGTGCACCGTCATGCTGCCCCGCCCGGTGCGCGTGCTGCCGCTGCCATCGCCGATGACCATGAGGGGGTAGGCGGCAGGATTGCCGCCGGCAACGCCGGCGTAGACCTGCACGCCATCGATTCGGTAGGCGACGAGGCCGTCCTTGAGCAGGAACTCGTAGGTATGCGGCACGGTCAGGTCGAGCGCGTGGAAACTGCCGCCGCCCGGGTGCGACAGGCGTACGCCGGCCTGGCCGTCGACGCCGTAACAGCTGCCGGCATTGCCGTCGCATCCGGTCGGCGCGAAGCTCAAACCCGCGCTGTAACTCCCATCGTGGAGATAAGCGGACCAGTCGGCGGCGTCGGCGGAGAACGCGGCTTCGAGGTAGAGCTGGTTGCCGCTGGCCGGGTCACCCGGCGCCCACGCCGGCGTGTTGTTATACACCGCGCCATGCCCCCAGCCGAACCAGACGCCGGCGTTGGCCGCGGTGCTGAGTACGCTCTGCGTGGCGCCATTCTGCAGGCTCATGCTGGTGCCGGCGAAGGTGTAGTCCGTCCAGGCCGGGGTGCCCGTGTAGGGCAGGCTGTCGGCGACGACGGCCGCGTGGGTGGTGGTGGCATGGGCGAGAAAGCCGGCCAGGCACGTGAAGGCGAATCGGGTCGACACGAGGGTACCTCTGGATTCCATGGTGAGGGGGCGGTCGCGTCGCGCGTAACTGAAGCCCCCTTAGTGGCCGACCCTAAGGGGGTGCCGGTGGACGGTCAAGCCGGTGCGCACATCCAGACGTCAACGACTGTGAAATCCCGCACGGCCATGCGATATCGAACCATGATGGCGACGCCGTCCACCGGGCGTTGCGCTCAGCCGTTGTCGGACGGCGGATGGGCGCGCGTCGCGACGGCGGCAAGCGCGCTGTCGATGTCGGCCTCGAGTGCGTTACGCGCGTCGGCGTCCAGGCCTTCCTGCGCGCGCACGCGTTTGAACGCCTGGGCCAGGCGCCGACGCAGGCCCGGGTCGACGTGGCCGGCGAGGTGGCCGTCGCTCTCGAGGTCGAGCGTGGCGGCTTCGCGGCGCGCGTGATTGCGTTCGGCAACCATCTGGTGATGCAGCAACGCCCGCCCCAGCAGCACCCAGGGCAGGTTCGGCGATGACACGGGACCGACTTGCAGCGTGTCGCCGCCGAGCGGGGAGCCGAGTACGCGCACGGTGGCGAGACGCTGTGATCCCAGCGCTGCGCCGACACCGCCGACGAGGGCGCCGACGCCGGCGCCGAACAGCAGCGAGGTGCCGCCCACCGCGACGTCGAGCACGCTACCGGCAGCGGCGCCAGTCGCGGCGCCCGCCATCAGCAGTTGCCGCTGCGACAGACCGAACAACGCGAAGCTGCGCGCGGAAAAGATGTCTTCCTCGATCAGCATGAATTCGGCGGGCACGAGATCCAGGCTCTCGTGACGGTAAAGCGATTGAACGGCGCGTCGCGCCTCCGCCTCGCGCCGGGTAATCCGCGCACGCAGGCGGGCGAGCAGAGTCGCGGCCAGCGCCTCTTCGTTGCTGCCGTCGGTCACGGGCGCGGTCTCGGTCATCGAGAGGGCGTCGACCAGCAGTGCGGCAATGGCTTCGGCAGAACGCTGACGCCTTGTTGCGTGGTCGTGTTCGAGCACGCCGATCGCCTCGTTCAGTGCCGCCGACCAGCCCGGGATGCCGTCACCGAGCTCGCGGAACGCTCGCAGCAATTCGATGCGTTTGCCGAAGTCGGCGTGTACGGCGTCGAAGACGCGGACGATGGAGAAATACTGGTTCAGCGCGCGCCGCCATTCATCGACGTGATCGTGGTGCCCGATCGGATTGATCAGCGCCATGCGCGGCTGGCCGGTCCAGCGCAGGATCTCCATTTCGGCCTCGTATTCGCTGCCATAGGGCAACGCGCCGTCGACGACGTAGAGGATTCCGGCGCCGGCGAGCACCGGGCGCAGCAGCTCGCACTCGTCGTGGAAGCGCGTGCCGCCGCGATGCTCCTCGACGAACGCGGCCACGACTGCCGCGCGCTCGCTGGCACCGCGCTCGTTGGCCTGCAGCCAGGCGAGCGCCGCACGCGGGCGCTGGAACCCGGGCGTATCGACGAGCTCGTAGAGTACGCGGCCGTCGCAGCGCATGGCGAAGCCGCGTGCCTGCCGCGTGGTGCCCGGATCCGGTGCAATGGCGACCGAGTCGTCCTCGGCGAGCGTGGCGACGACGCTGCTCTTGCCCTTGTTGGGGTGGCCGACGATGGCGAAGATCGGGTGCGACATCTCAGTCCACCACGTCGAGGCGGATGTCCGGGTCGTCGAGGCGCGCTACCCAGCGCGCCCAGGTGGCGCGCTGGCTCGGGGCAGGTGCCGTGCCATCGACACCGATCGGCACCACGATGATCGCCTGCCCGGGCGCGCAGCGCCGGCGCAGCGCGCCGAGGAAATCGACCAGGTCGAGTAGCGGGGCTTCCCAGCCGCGCACCACGATCAGGATGGCGTCGGCGGACCGGGCGCTGACGGCCGTGAGGGTCGTTTCGTCTTCGTCGATGGTGCTGCCGCCCGCGCGCAGCACCTGCTCGACGTGGTGGCGGGTCGAGGTGACGAAGCGCTCGGCGGCGGCATCATCGGCGAGGGCATCGGCCCACACGATGGCGATGGCCCGGGCGGCCACGCCCGGCGCCTGCCGGCTCATCGAGGGTCGCACCTCCGGAGGATGCTCGCGCGCGCTGGTCGTGAACTCGACGGATGGTTCGTGCATGCGGTCGAGCAGCGCGCGCACGCGCGGATCGTCGAGCAGCAGCCGCCGCGTACCGGCTCGCAGGCGCGCCAGCGCCAGCAGTAGCAACGCCACGCGCGGCAGCAGGCCGTAGACGCTCACCGCGCAGACCAGGAACGGCCACCAGCCGGTCAGGGCGCGTGCCGGCAGCGCCGCGTCCACCGCGCCCTGGAGGCGGAAGATGCGCGAGTTCTCGATGAGCATCGGATCGGGAACGGCCGCTGGCCACAGGGCATGCCATGGCCACGCCAGCGCGACGGTGACGCGCTGCATGCCGGCGGCATCGATATCCAGCGTGGTACCCCAGCCGAAGGCGAGGTCAGTGAACACGATGAGGGCGGCGGCCACCGCGAGCGCACCGAGATTGAATGCGACCGCCGCCAGCTGCGACCAGGTGAGGATCTGCCAGCGCAGCCATTGCCGGGTGACGGGACCCGGGGGCGGTGACCAGCCGGTATGCTCGTCGGCGCCTGCCAGGCGGCGCAGACCCTGCGCCGCGTAGTGCCCGGGGTTGATGCTCTCGAGGAGATCCTGCAGGAGCGCGAGTCCGGGGACACGCGGCAGCATGAGCAGCAGAGAGCCACCGAGCAGGCCCAGCTGGACGGCGACGAGCAATGCCAGCACGGTGACGACATTGACCGGGGTGCTGCCGTCGTAGTGGAACACGGCGAGGCTGGTCGAACAGCCGACAAACAGGCCGACGGTCGTCACGCACAGCCCGCCCAGGCGCCGCAGGCGTACCGTGCGGGCGGCGGTGGAACACGCCGACCGCGTTGCTTCGCCGGTGCGCGTGACGTGCCGCCACCAGCTGCGCACGCGACGCAGCGGAGTGGTGTGGTTGCAGCGGCGCACGATGTCGCGATCGCGTGCCACGCGCTCCGCGAAGGGCAGCTGGTCGTCGGTCTCGAGCCAGGTCGGGATCGCCACGGCGTCGAAAAAGAGCGTCTGCGGCCGGTCCTGGTGCGACATCGGCGCATCATAGCAGTGCCCCGGTAGCAGTGACCCAGTAGCAGTGACCCAGTAGCAGTGACCCAGTAGCAGTGACCCAGTAGCAGTGACCCAGTAGCAGTGACCCAGTAGCAGTGACCCAGTAGCAGTGACCCAGTAGCAGTGACCGTCGGCGGCGGGGCCGGAAAGCGACCCCGGCACGCCGGGCAGGTGGCTCCGGCGGTCGCGCGGACGTGGTCCATGTCTGAAATCCCTGTCGATTCCGAGAAGTCCGTCGCCCGGGCGTCAATCGGCACCGCCCGCGCGGCGGGGCTCGTGTAGCATGCAGTGAAACCGGACCTGGAGAGGACGATTGGGGAAACGCGAGATTCTCGCTGCGAACATGGCCGCGCTGCTGCTCGTCACGGGCGCTGCGGCCGCCATCGAACCCGTGCGCGGCGGCGTGCGCGACGTGCGCGACGCGCACGAATGGCTGGCCGGGCAGCCGCGCGGTGCGGGCAGGGAGATCGCCGGCATCCGGTTCCAGCCGACGCTGCCAATCAATGCCCGCTACGATGACTCCATCTTCGCCAGCGAGCGGCGCGACGTCGACGACGTCATCTTCGGCTTCAACCCGTCGTTGCTCGCGCGAGCGCGCCCCGGCCGTCACGAGTTCGCCGCCAGTCTCTACTCGCGCACGGACATCTATGCCGACCATTCACGGCAGGACAACAGCGAGTTCGGCGCCGGCGTGTCTGCCCGCATCACCTTGACCGACTGGCTCGCATTCTCGCTACAGGGCCATTACGACGACCTGCACGAAGACTGGGACAGTCCCGACGTGCCCCTCGCGGCCGCGGAGCAGGTGGAACTCGAGCAGCTGTCCGGCGCCGTCGGGGCTCACCTGCAGACGGGGCGATTCTCGGCTGATCTCTCCTTCGCCTATAGCGAGGTGGATGTCGATGACGTGCCGGCGCGGGGGGGGGGGGGGGGCGAGCAAATGGGCCGCCCCCCCCGCCACCGGGACAACGGCCGCGAAAAAG
>JAVJVZ010000011.1:0-40888 GCA_040220855.1 Gammaproteobacteria bacterium
CTGCGCGGCGCGCGGTCTACAATGGTCATGCTCGGGGGCCTCTCTGGTCTGGTCATCGGAAAAGGATTCAGCACCCTTCCAGATCAACCAGATGCACCCGAGTTCCCTTCCGTGATCTACATTTCGGAACGGCTATTTAGGAGGCGCGGTCTGGGACTTCACGGCAAGCAAGCAATTGACGATCCGGCGAAACCTCAAGTCCGATGACGAAGTGGCCCAATCCTCGAAGTCCTTGCGCTCGGTGGCAAGGTGCAGATTGAGCTCGATGTCCGCTTCATCGATGTACAGAAACTTGACGTAGGGACTCCGTTCGGCCGAAGCTGATGCGATGGTGTCCAATCTGGCCGCGCTTTGCACGGATCTCAGCGGTAGAGCGTCGGGCGCGCTCGCCGCCAGCCCCAGCACAAACGCTGCATAAATCGACGAAGGATGGGCGCATAGACGGCTAAACCATTCAGCGAGCGCAGCGCCACCGCCGTCAACTTTGAGCTCGACGTGCTGCTCGGGCATCCCGGCATTTGAGGTGTGTCTTTTGAGCAAGAACAGCAACTTACCCACCGGGTTGTCGCTCACTGTCCACTGGCACCGGCCACTCGGTCTGATCAACAGCCCATCGCTGACGGCTGACACCATCCGACCCAAAGATAACCTGTCGAACGCGCCGCTGCGCCCCGATCGCCCACCGGCCTCACGCTCTCCCCGTTCATCAATCCCAAGATGTGCGTCGCTCGCCCTATTTCTCCAATGTTTCGCGACCGTTGGACCATCCGCTTCCATCGTCTGCGCTCGCCGCACCGTGCGAGACTTACAATGGAAATGCTCGGGCGCCTATCTGATCTGGTCATCGAAGAATGATTCAACACCCATTCTGATCAACCAGATGCATCCGAGTTCCCTTCTGTGATCGAAATTTCGGAACGTCTATTTGGACGTCGAACTAGCGAATTAGCGCGACTCAGTCTTGCGTAGAAACGCATCAAACATCATTACCGTCCACAAGAGTGCACTGTAGTCGCGCCGCCCCGACTGGTGGGCTTCTACCAAGTGCTGCATGAACATCGGCTCGAACCAGCCTGTCGCGCGCAGGCGCTCGCCGAGCACAACGTCGTTGATCCGCTTCCTCAGCGGCCCGCGGAACCACTTCGCAAGTGGCACACCGAAACCCATCTTGGGGCGGTAGAGAATATCGTGTGGCAACTGCGGCTCGAGTGCCTTCTTGAAGATGTACTTGCCCTCGCCGCCACGCAGCTTGAGGCCACTTGGTAACGACGAGATCCATTCCACCAATGGGTGGTCTAGCAACGGCACCCGGACTTCCAGCGCATGCGCCATACTCGCGCGGTCGACTTTTGTGAGAATGTCGCCGACCAGATAGGTTTTCATGTCGAGATATTGCACCAGCGAGAGCGGGTCGTCCGTTGGTGCATGTTCGGCGTGACGTGCTAGCACGTCCCCCGCGCGATGCCCGTGCAAGGCGCGCCGAAAGCCAGGCGTAAAGAGCTGCGCCCGCAGGTCGTCCTTGAAGATCGAAACCGAGTGGAAATAGGCTTCGACCGAATCGCGGGCGAGCGCCTGAAAGGTGGTCTTCGCGCGGAATACACGGGGCGCCCAATCAGCCTTCGGATAGAGTCGACCGAGCGGGCCGAATACCGCGCGTCGCAGACCGAGCGGCAGGTGACCACGTACGGCTTCCTCGGCCATGTGCAGCCGATAGCGCCGATAGCCAGCATAGTTCTCGTCCCCGCCGTCACCCGACAAGGCCACCGTTACACGTTCGCGCGCGAGCTCACAAACCCGGTAGGTCGGCAGCGCCGAACTGTCTGCGTAGGGTTCGTCGTAGAGATCGATGAGACGCTCGACTAGGTCGAAATCGTTCGGATCGACGGTACGCTTGAAATGCGCTGTTCCGTACTGCGCCGCTACCCGATCGGCGTATTCCGTTTCGTCGAAATCCGCGACATCGAACCCGATGGAACAGGTATTCACCGGTTCCGTCTGCAGCCCGGCCATCATTGCGACCACGGCCGAGGAGTCCACGCCGCCAGAGAGAAACGCGCCAAGCGGGACCTCGGCCACGAGGCGAACATCGACCGCCTCGCGGGTGCGCGCGAGGAGCTCCTCGATGATGTCTGCTTCGCTACCCCCCGGCGCGAGGCGAAACGGCACGTCCCAGTACTCGCGAGTCACCGCCGAGGTCTGCCCGCGTCTTAGCGTCAGCGTATGCCCGGGCGGTAGCTTGTGGACACCCTCATAAATGGTATCCGGCTCCGGCACGTAGCCCAACGCGAAATAGTCCTCGACTGCAGCGGGACGAATCTGGCGCGATACG
Source organism: Gammaproteobacteria bacterium (assembly GCA_040220855.1). Lineage (GTDB taxonomy): Bacteria > Pseudomonadota > Gammaproteobacteria > JACKNG01. The sequence goes on from JAVJVZ010000011.1 coordinate 2,330, forward strand.
TTGGGCGATAATTCGAGCGACTTCAGCTCGGAGGCAAACAATAACTGCCGATCGGGCGTAACCGTGTAGAAGAGCGGCTTGATGCCCAGACGATCGCGAGCCAGGAACACCGTCTCGCAACGCTCGTCCCAGATGGCGAACGCGAACATGCCGCGGAAGCGGCTCACGCATGCCTCGCCCCACACGAGCCACGCACGCAACAGCACTTCGGTATCAGAGCGAGTATGGAACACCTGGCCGGCGGCTTCGAGTTCCGCACGCAGCTCTCGGTAATTGTAGATTTCACCGTTATAGGTCAGCCAGCACTGGCGATCATCCGACGCCATCGGTTGCTGGCCGCTCGCGAGATCGATGATTGACAAGCGCCGATGACCGAGTCCGACCCCCGGCGCACAGTGCAACCCGCTCTCGTCGGGGCCGCGATGGGTTAACGCGTCGGTCATGCGGCGCAGTTGTGCGGCATCTGGTTCGCGTCGGCCGGCGAGATCAATCACTCCCGCGATTCCACACATATGGTATTGCCCTGTCTCGCGACCGGCGCGCTCAGGCGCATAGTCGCTGATAGATGTCGTCGTAATCCTGCACCATGCGTTGCAGGCTGTAGCGTGTCTCGGCCAGTTCGCGCCCGCGCCGGCCGTGCCGTACGAGCATGGCAGGGTCTTCGAGGTACCGTGCGATGGCTTCGGCGAGGGCCGCCGGGTCATCGCTGTCGACCAGCCATCCGCTGGTGCCCGGCTCCACCAGCTCGGGGTTGCCCCCGACCGCTGTGGCGATGACGGGGAGCCCGGCCGCCATAGCCTCCAGAACGGTGTTCGAAATGCCTTCTGCTAGCGATGGCAGCACAAACAGGTCGAAACGCGCGAGTTCACCAGCAACATCGTCGGATGCGCCGGGCAGTTCGAGCCGCTCAGCGTGGCCTTTGCTCGCCATGATGCGCCGGCACTCGTCTCTTAGCGGCCCGTCACCAACCAACCGCAGGCGTACGCGCGCGGCGAGGTCTGGCCGTGTTTCCGCGAGCGCGAGGTAAGCTTTGCAGACCAGTGGTTGATTCTTGACGGTTTGCATGCGCCCAACCGTCCCGATCACGATCTCGCTACCGAGCGACCGCGGTGTTGGCTGGAAACGCGCACAGTCGACACCATTGTAGACTTGGGCGACTTTGTGCGCCGGGATGCCGACGGCATCCACCAGGTAGCGCTCGAGGTCGCGCGAGAGCGCAATGAAGCACCCGACGACGCTACCAACGGCACGTCGTAACACTCGGTAGCGACGGACCCGACCATCGAGGTCCTGAACGTCCCAGCCGTGTTCTCCGTGCACACGGCCTCGCACACCTGCGGCCAGCCCCACCAGCTGCATCTCGAGCGCCCCGAGGTTGCGCGTGTGGAGCACGTGCGGCCGTATCGCGCGGAGTGTTTGCCACATGCGCCCCCATACGGCGGGATCTTGTCCGGGACGCTTATGGAGGTCGTGCACTGCCCAGTTCGACGTGCGCAGGCGTGCGAGGTAGGTCGGGTCGTGCGCCGTCAGGGACACAAGGTGGTGCTCGTAGCCCCCCGCATCGAGACCATTGACGAGATTGACGATCCCGTTCTCCAACCCCCCGATCCCGAACCGGTACAGTACGTGGGCGACGCGGACCGGTTCATGAACTATGCGGCTCACGGCGCCGGCGCCACGAGTGTGTCCAAGCGCAATGCAGGCTCGCGCGCGAAGTTTTCTAGAAGCGGCTCGGCATCGCTCTCGGGCGCCAGCAGCATGACGGCGGCTGCTCCGAGTTGTCCGAAACCGAGGCGCGCCCGTGCCTGGGCGAGTTTCACCGCAAAGCGGTTCGCGGTGCGCGCGTCGTTCGCCTGGTACCAGTGCCATAACACGTAGGGCGCGCCGGAATCCACTTTGCGCAGCTCTACGACATCGATTTGCTGGATATCGCTACCCGCGGGCCCTGCACGGCGCGACTCCCCGACACGCCGCCACTCGTGCGGGTCGAAAAAGCGGTTGGTCTGATTGACGAGTTCCGCCCCCGCCTCGTCGCGCTGGAAATAGGCGACCTCGAGCGTAATCTCGTGCTCGGACCTATCACGATAGCGCCCGCTACGGTAATCCGTCGCACCGCCGAACTCGGCTCCCAGCGTTTCCTCCACGTCGAGAGGGCCCGCCCAACCCGGTACCTCGGGCAGCGCAATCGATGTGCTTACGGCGGCGCGATCCATGCTGAACATCGCCAGTGCCACAGGCGCCGCCAGCGCTGCCACCAGTACCAACGCAAGCGGCACTGGACGAAAGCGGGAACGCCTTCCCGATAAGGCACTTTGAATCTCGGCGCGATCGGTCGCATCGGTCCGATCAGCAAGCGGCGCGGTGACGGCGAACAAGGCGAAAATGACGACGCCGAAGAAGGCCCATCCATAAATGAAATGGTCGATACCGACCGCGTAGCGGTAACCACTATGGTGGGCAATCATTACGATGCCGTAAGCACGGAGGCCATTGGCGATGAGCGGTACTGCCACCGCCGCGAGCATGAACAAAGCCCGCCGCCACCACGCAGCAAAATTCAGATACATGTACATCGTGCCGACGGCAAGGGTGGCAATCAGATAGTTGATACCACTGCACGCTTCCGCCACGACGAAATTGCCGCTCGGGATACTGAGAAACCGACCTTCGAGGAACACCGGCATGCCAGTCAATCGCAGTGTCCAGACCAGCACCGTGGCCGTCCAGTCCTGAAGGAAAGGCACCAGGAACTCACCAAAGGGCACGGCAAAATACAGATAGAGGAAAGGCACCAACAAGACGCGAAACGCCGTAGTACCGATCAGTGTCCAGCCGGCACCGATTAGCATCCCGACGACAGCAGCGTGCTCGAGCGCGGCGGCCGAAAGCAGGTATCCCGCCAACCACGCAATACCGTTGGCCGCAAGGTATGTGGCTCCGAGCAACGAAATACTTGGGTCGACTTGGGTAAGCACATGGCGCCGACTGTAACCGAGGAACACCGCGATCGGCAGTACGAGGAAGCAATGATTGAAGGTCTGCGAACGTGACCAGATCCCAATCATCTCCAGAAACGTTTCGTGATAGAGCGTTCCAATCGCCAGGAACGTGATCAGCAACGCGCCCACGTGCCATCGCCATGCCGACGATCGCGCTGAATCGAGCTCTTTCGTGGTCACCTCAGACGGGGCTATATACATACCTGTCCGCTCCGATGGCCGGGCAAACGCGCAAGCCCCGTTCGCACGAGACGACATCGATTCGTCTCAGACTGCAACGAGGTCGCTCCCCGCGTCAGCAAGCCCCTGGCCGGCAATCGCATCCGCGTACACGTTCGCAAAGCAGTCCCAACGGAAATCCCGCACCAGCGCCCGCATGCGCGTCAGCGTCCGTCCCTGGTTGATGTAGTGCCGCAGGCGCGTTTTGAACGTCAGGCCGGACGGTCGCGGCTGCTCCGGGTCGAACTCCCACGGATGAAAGTACATGTTGACCGGCATGCCTTCGCGCTTGTGTACGCGGCGCACCAATGCCTTCGATACCGCATAGGGCAACAGTCGGAAATAGCCACCTCCCGCGACGGGCAGGTTGAGAGCGCCGAACGCCAGTGTACTGACTGGTATCTCCACCATGCGCGCAGTGCCGACTGGGCGGAACGGCCGTCGCGGCGCATCAGGGATGCCGTAGAGGTCATGGTGGACCGGATACACGCTCGAGCTGTATTCGAAACCAGCCTGTTCGATCTCCTCGAAAGCCCACAAGTTGTCACGGGTGATCGAGAAGGTCGCGGCGCGATATCCACGCACCGCGACGCCGGCCGCATCCTCGAGGAGCCGCTTGCTACGCGCAAGGTCCACGCGGAACGCCTCGCGCGTCTGCGTCGTGATGCGGATGTGCTCGTAACCGTGACATCCGACCTCGTGGCCCTCGCGCACCATGCGAGCGATCAACGCTGGATGCCGCTCGGCGACCCAGCCCAGCGTGAAAAAGGTTGCCCGGGCGCCGGCCTCGCCGAAGACGTCGAGCAGGCGTTCGGTCGCCCAGGTGACACGCGATGGCCAGTTGTCCCACTCCGAGCGCGAAATGTGAGCTTCGAAGGCAGACACCTGGAAGTACTCTTCCACATCCACCGACAATGCATTGACCATGTTCACGGTGCTCAGCAGGACGCTTTTCGGATGATTGGCTTGCGACTGTCCCAGCGTGGGCGACTCCGGGCCGCATCTCACCCCTGAAGCAGGAACAAACCCACCCCCGCTCCCACGATGGCGACCAGGAGCGCGGCGATAACGGCAGTGGTCCAGACCGGAAAGCGCCGGCGGCTCGGTGCCAGCGGACTGTCGCCCTCAGCCGGCTCAACGCCCGGAGCCGTGCTGCGCTCGAGGAGACGCGCGTTGAGCGCTTCGATGGTGGCGTGCATCTCGGTAACCTGGCGCTTGAGACGCTCGACCTCGTGATCCGATGCGGACGTGCGCGATGCGGCGGTGGGCGCAACGGGCCGCGTGGGTCGTTCCCCACTTTCCGCCGGCTCGACTTCCTCTTCGCACTGTTCCGTCTCGATCTCCTGGCAGACGGCGTCGACCAACTCCCTCGTCACGGAGTGGGCTTCATCCAGGTAGCAGTTCAATAGTACCCGGTCGAACAGGGTATTGATGCGCCTTGGCACACCGCCGGTCGCCTCGTAGACCCGCTCGAAGGCTCCCTCTTCGATTACCGGGTCATTTGCCCAGCCCGCCTTGCGCATACGGTGCTCGATGTAGGATTTCACCTCTTCGTGCGACAAGGGCTTGAGGTGATAAGCGGCGATCACGCGTTGACGCAACTGCTCGAGTCCCGGCGCGCGCATGATGCCGCGAAACTCGCGCTGCCCGAGCAGGAAACTCTGCACCAGCGGCAGGCCCTGGTAGTCGAAATTCGACAACATGCGCAGTTCTTCGAGCGCTGAGCGCGGCAAATTCTGCGCCTCGTCGATCACGAGCAGCACTCGCTTTCCCTCGTCGCGACACTGCTTGAAGAAGTGCTCGAGGTCGTGCAGGAGACTCGCCTTGGAACTGCCCTCGAAGGGCACGTCGAACTCGGCCGCGATGAGGCGCAGAAGATCGACATCCTTGACGTTGCTCGACACGATCTTGGCCGCCACCAGCGCCTGATCTTCAATCTCACGAAACAGGTTGTTGACCAGCATGGTCTTGCCGGTCCCGACGTCCCCGGTGACGACGATAAAGCCTTGTTCCTGCTGCAGACCGTAACGCATGTAGGCGAGCGCACGCTTGTGCCCGGCGCTGCGGAAGAAGAAGCGCGGGTCGGGATTCAGCGTAAAGGGCTTACTGGTCAGCCCAAAGAAGGACTCGTACATGCCGTCTCTTACAAGTTGAACACGAGATTCGCGGACAGCGCGTTCTCGACGTAGCGACCATTACCGCCACCGCCTAAACCACCTCCGCCGCCGCCATTACGGGTGTATTCGTATCGCAGACGCGCCGTCGTGTGCGGTCCGAGGTCGTAGCTGACGACGGGCCCGACGGTCCAGAAGTCCCCATCGCCTGCGCCCTGACCAGCACCGGTGATGGTTCCGGATTGGGCCACGGAACGCCAGGTCAGATTGAATGACCATCGAAGGCGCGAACTCAAATCCCAGCTGGACGAGAATGAGGCGCCTTGGTTCAGTTCGTCTAGGTTTCCGGACTGGAACTCCTGGTCGAAACGGAAGTAGCGTAAACCGAGACTGCCGCGACGCAAGCGATAGTTCAGTCCGACGCTCACGCTCTTGTTGAGGAAGACGTCGTCGGTCAGTGATGGCACTTCGATGGGCACAACGATCTCGCTGCTCGTTACCGGATCGAAGATCGGCTGCCCGAAGGGATCGAGTAGCGGCACCAGTAAGAGCTCACGCTCGAACTGGTTGACTGTCTGGATACTTTCGCTATAGCTACCGGTAATCGTCCAGCGACGATGGGTATGAGTGCCATCGATGTTGTAGGTGGTGCCAAAAAATCGCTCGCCCCAGTTCCCTGTCAGGGTCGTGCGCGGCGAAGGGGTCCACGTCCCGCCGATCAGCCAATAGGGGCCACTGTTATTTCCGCGATTGGTTGGGAAAGTGTTCTCGTCATAGCCGCCGGAAGCCGTCAATCGCCATTTGCGATTCAGTATGTACGAGCCCTGTCCGGAATAGCTGCGAAGCTCATTCACGCGCCCGCTATCGAACTCGACTTCACGGTCGCTGAACGACAGGCTGACCGGTGTGCGTGCGAAACGGGAACCGCTCGCGAGCGTGACCTCCCAGCGGTTCTCGTCGCTACTCCCGCCGTTGACGAATGCATTCGTATTGGCACCACCGCCACTCTGGGCGACACGTTGGTAGCCGTAAAGAGCACGCAGGCTGACCCAGGATCCGAACGTATGCTCGACACGCGGTGAAAACTCGTAGGAAAGCACATCCCGGCGGTTGTCACCCGGGCCGCGATTGTTGTTGGTAAAAAGCCGGCGGTTATCGATGTTCTGCTGGGACATCCGCGCACTGGAATCAAAGAACAACCAATCGGGCAGGACCGTGGCAAACGCGTCACCCTGCAGTTGGTGGTTGGTCGAGTCAAAATCAGTGACGTGGCCGTAGAGTAGCTGCTGCAAGTTGTAATCGACGTTCGTCACCAACCTGGAACTGACCCCGCGGACGGAAAGGCCGGGCGTAATGCTTGTAATGAAATCGCCACGCTCACCATCTTCGACGAGGCGCACGTTGTCCGTGTAGGTTTCCTCCAGCGAGAGCCGCGGCGTGATCTCCCACTCCCCAGCCAGAGTGCCGTGAGCCAATGGCAGGGAGAGAACTACACCTACGAGCGCTCCCCACCTACGTGGCCCGACAACGGCGCGCCAACCGCTCAACGGGAGCCCGCTGCCATCAATGCTTGGCGTAGTAGGAGCCGTAGTAGTCATAACCTGCGGCATACGCCTGCTTGGATTTGTTTAGGATGACGCCCGTTACACGCTGGCCTTCGAGCCGATGCAGCGTTTCCCGCACGGTCTCGTGCTTGGTGCTACCGGCTTCACAGACAACCGCGATCTGCCCGACCAGCGGTGCCAAAGCACTGGCGGTGGTCATGGCGAGTACGGGAGGAGAATCGAAGACGATGACCCGATCGTTGTAACGAGCTGCTATCTCGTCCGTGAGTTCACGCATACGCTGGCTCGCGAGCATCTCCGTGCTACGCGCGTGCCGGTTGCCTGCGGGCAGAATAGTGAGATTCGGAATACTCGTGCGGATCAACAAGTCCTCGAGCCTGAGACTGCTGTCACTGAGCAGGTCGAACAGACCTGGGCGGTCCACGACGCCGAATACCTTGCTCATGTCGCGCTTGACGATGTCGGTATCGATGGCGAGCACGGTGCGATCGATCTCAAGGGCTATACTGATCGCGAGATTGGTCGAAACGAAGGTCTTGCCCTCCCCCGGCACCGAACTCGTGACCAATACCAGGTTCGGCGGGCGTTCGCTCGAGTAAACGCCGGGCACCATGTTGCCGAGTAACCGCCGCTTGATCCGTTGGAACTCCTCCGCCTCCCGGGTCATCGTTTGCTGTCCCGGAACCAGGAAGCCGGCCGCAGCCATGCGCTCGATATCAAGCACGACATGGTTTCGTGCGCTGGAAATGCCGGTCGTCATATCCGCGCGGGTCGTCGGCTTGTCTATCGACACCGTCGCGCTCGTTGGAGATACCGCGGCTACGCCTACGACCTCCCCAGGGGTTAGCGCGGGCGTCGCTGAGAAAGTATCCGGCTGCGCATCAGCTGAGGGAGATTCCGCAGATCCGCCTGTGCGTCCGGATTCCGTGGACACCTTCGGCGCTTCGCGCTCGGGGCTCTCTGCGACCTCGCCGGCGTCTCCCTCGCCAGCCTGCTTCTGCATGGCGCGTTCGATAATGCTCATACGACTTTACCGACGAGGTTGACGAGCTTGGCATTGAGGTCGACGTGCATCGAATCGAGCGCAACCAAGGCACCGTAAAGGGAGAACAACCCGAGCAATACGACAGCGAACATTGCGAGTTCCATCCGTCGCTCCGTCTGCTGGCGGCGACTGAACACGAGCGATACGGTGCCAAGCAGTGGCAGCTGCGCCACTTCCTTGAGTTCCTCACTCGAGTAGAAGCGCGGGTTGATCTGCGAGAGCAGCACGGCAAGACCGGCACCAGCACCCAGCGCCGCAAGCATGACCATGGTCAGTAACTGCACGCGCTTGGGACCGATCGGCGCTAGCGGGATGCGCGGCGGCTCGATCACCTTGAGCTTGATGTCATCTGCCTGCGCATCGGCTTCCTCGGACAACCGCGCAGCCTCACGCCGCTTGAGCAACTCCTCGTACTGCTGCTTGTTCAAACCGTAATCGCGATCGAGGCGCTTCAGCTCGGCTTCGATCTCCGGCATCGTGCCGACAGCATTCTCGAGTGCTTCGACATCCCGCTGGTAGGCCTCTACCCGAGCGCGCAGGGCCGCCACCTCGGCGTCAGCCTGCGCCATGGCAAGGTTCATTTCCTGGTACACCGAGCCCTGCAAGGGGTCCGATGGGCCACTGCTGAAGGATGGCTCGGGATTCTGCGCAAGCAACGTAAGCTCTTCCTCTCGCTTTTCCTTTAGGCGTTCAATCTGCTCAAGAATGCCGACCACATCCGGGTGCTTCTCTGTGTAATGCAGCTTAAGCTGATCAAGCTGCTCTTCGAGCTTCTCAATGCGTCCGTCGTACTTTGAGGTCGCAGTAGGATCAAGCATCTGATCGCCCATGAGACCGAATACTGGCTCTTCGCCTGCGAGAGAGCGCCGAAGCACGTCTCCCCGGTTTATTGCCTCCCTCATCTCGAGATCTGCCTGCTTGAGGCGCGCACGAGCAAGTTCGAGATCTTCGAAGTAGGTGTTTCCCGTACCGGGCATCTTGCCGGCGTTTCGCTGCTTGAACTCCTTCAGACGTTCCTCAGCTTCGATCAGTCGTCGTTCATACTCCTGGATCTGCTCGTCGAGGAACTTCTGCGTGACCGCGGTATCACGGCGTGTCGAGCCGAGCGCCGTTTCAAGGAATCGGTTGAGCAGCTCGTCGACGATGCGCTTGGCCCGCTGTATGTCGGCATCCTCGAAGGCGATCTCGTAAATGTTGTCAGTCGACGTGCCGGTCAGCTTTACCCGCTTCCCCAACGAATCGACCAGCATATCGAACTCGCGCTCGGTCTTTGCCTCCAGGTCGAGATCCGCCTTGCGCGCCACCTCCTCGAGGTTCGGTCGCGTCATCAAAGTCCGCCGCATCAGGTTTGCGGTATTGACGAGGGCATTGGTATCAATCGCGAGGCCGCGCAGCAGCGGTCGCAGCATCGACTGGGTATCGACGAAAATTTTTGCGCGCACCTCGTAGATGTTGGGCAGGTAGAACACGTAGGACCAGCCGAGGATGCAGATGGCGAGCGACAATGCGAGCGCGGACCAGCGGTGCGGCCACACCATGCGCACATAGCGCCGGGCGAGCTGAATTTGCTCATTCATTTCGCCAAGTTCCCCGCAGCATTCGACTCAATCACGGCCAGCGCTCAGAACCATGCTTCGGGGATAATGAGAATGTCCCCGGGTTGCATCGGCACGTTCGCCGTGATGTCACCGTCGCGAATCAGGTCTTCCAGGCGGACCCGGTACTCTTCCTGCCCACCATTGCCCATGCGCACGATCGACGCGCGATTGCCTGCTGCGAACTCGGTGAGCCCACCAACCGCGATCATGGCATCCAGCGCCGTCATGTTCTTGCGGTAGGGAATGGCCTGTGGCTGCGTCGCTTCGCCCACAACGCGCACCTGCTGGTCGTACTCGCCGACGAAACCGCCGACGGTCACTGTCACGAGCGGATCGCGGATGTATTCACCGAGCGCGACTTCGATCTCGCGCGCGAGTTCGGAAGGTGTCTTGCCGCTGGCCTCGAGATCCTCGACCAGTGACGTGTTGAACTTGCCGTCTGGGCGCACGGCAACGCTGGTAGAGAGCTCGGGGTTCCGCCACACGAAGACGTTCAAGCTGTCACCAGGTCCGATGATGTACGTATAGTCTTCCGCCCCCGGAGCCGTCGGTGGTGCTTCCGGCGTGCCCTCCACGAACGGCAACCAGTCAAGACTGCTGCAGCCGGAAAGTAAGACTGCGCCGAGTAGCGCACCAGCGACGCCTGACCAGCGCGGCCAGGACAACGACGATTCAGTGTTCATTGCCGTTCCTCTTCGATATTGCCAGCCGCGGCATTCCGTCCGCGTGCTGTTCAGCAAACGCCAAGAGCCTGGCGTCCACGCCCAAACTGCCTATCACAGTCAATGGCTTACCCGTGAATATTAAGAAACTTTCAAGATAATGCACAGCGCTAACTGTGCACTGCACGAATTGTCGTCGTCCGTTTCCCTGCTGTCGACCATAGCGGCACGCGACGGTCAACGGTTGAACTCCGGCCGGAACACGCCTGCCGCATCCGCCGAAGGTACCAATGAGCCCGGCGCTCACGACTTCAGTGACATCGAAGCTCTTGAAATCCGGCACGTTATGGCTCAACTCTGCATGTTGTACTTGCGCAACAGGTGATAGACGGTCGGCCGACTGACATCGAGAATCTCCGCCGCGCGCCCGACCTGGCCATCGCTCACAGCCAGGGCCAGCTTGAGCGCGGTTTCCTCAGCCTGCTCGCGGTAAGCCTTGAGCGTCATGATCTCGTTGTCGGCACTCTCCTCGAGTTCGAGATCGACCGGTTCGACGAACTTGCCGTCAGCCATGATCACCGCGCGCTTGACGCGATTCTCGAGTTCACGCACGTTGCCGGGCCACCCGTAGGTCTCCATGGCGCGGATGGCGGCCTTGCTGAAATCCTTGATCTTGCCGCGGTGCAGGTCGCTGAATGCGGCAAGCAGGGCGCGCGCGATGAGCACGACATCGCCGGTTCGATCACGCAGTGGCGGGATGGTCAATGCCACCTCACTGACGCGATAGAACAGGTCCTCGCGAAAAGCATGCTCCTTAATCAGGCCACGCAAATCCTTGTGCGTGGCGCAGATGACACGCGTGTCGACCGCAATCTCCTCGCGCCCGCCGACACGCTCGAGTACCCGCTCCTGCAGAAAGCGCAGCAGCTTCGCCTGCAACGGTGAGGGTAAATCGCCGATCTCGTCGAGGAACAGCGTGCCGCCGTCGGCGAACTCGAGCTTGCCTCGAGTCTGCTTGGTCGCACCGGTAAAGGCACCCTTCTCGTAGCCGAACAGCTCACTCTCGAGCAGTGTCTCCGGAATCGCGGCGCAATTGATGGCAATGAAGTCACGGTCCTTGCGATCGCTCAGCGAGTGCAATGCACGCGCCAGAACTTCCTTGCCGGTACCGCTCTCGCCGAGCAACAGCACGGTAACGTTGGTCGGGCCAATCTTCTCGATGCGCCGGCACACCTCCTGCATCACGTCACTGTTGCCGATGACCCCGCTGAGCGGAGTCGCTGCCTCGCGCATCAACCTGCGGTTCTCGTCTTCGAGTGCGCGCAGGCGAAATGCACGCTCGACAATGAGCCGTAGCACGTCAGGGTCGACCGGCTTCTCGTAGAAGTCGTAAGCTCCCTGGGCTACTGCGCGCACTGCTACTTCGCGGTCGTCGTTGCCTGTCACCACCACGACCTTGGTGCGCGGCGCCAGTTCCAGGATCTCATCGAGCGCGCGCAAGCCCTCCGAGGCATTGGCCGGATCTGGCGGCAGCCCCAGATCCAGTGTCACGACCGCAGCCGGCTCTTCCGTCATTGCGGCCAGCGCGGACTCACGGTCGCCTGCGACCGTGACGTCGTAATCCTCGAAGCACCAGCGCAGTTGTTTCTGCAATCCTGGATCGTCATCGACAATGAGTAAACTGCTCTTCGCCATCAGGCCTCCGCAATCCTGGGCTGCGCTGTCGCCGCCGTCGCCTCGGCAGCCAGCGGCAGCACGATAGTGAAACACGATCCGATACCGGGCTCACTCTCGACCAGGAGCTCGCCGCCCATGGACGAAACGACGTGGCGGCTCTCGTAAGCGCCGATACCCATGCCGGCCTTGCCCTTGGTGGTGTCGAACGGCTTGAACAACCTCGTGTTGATGAACTCGCGATCCATCCCGCAGCCCGTGTCGGCGATGCGCAGCCGCGCCTCGCCGCCCTGGCGCTGCAGCTCGAGCGTTACGCTGCCGGATGCCGGCGTCGCTTCGACGGCGTTCTGCACCAGGTGCTCGACGACCGCCAGCAAGCGCTCCCGTGATGCCCGCACGGTCACGACATGCGCGCCCGCTGCGAGTTGCGGGGCAGGCTCGCTTTGCGCCTTGCGCTGCACGGCCTCGGCGACGAGCCCCCCGAGGTCGACGAGTTCATCCGCTTCGACCTCGGTCTGCATCTGCCGCAGGCTCGCGAGCATACCGTTCATCTTGCTGACTGCATCTCCGACGGTATTGAACGCGTCGGCGACGAACTCCGGGTTTCGACCGTGACGTTCGGCATTTCGCGTAATCAGCGAGAGTTGCGCGACCACGTTCTTGAGATCGTGCACGAGAAAGGCGGACAGCCGGTTGAAGGTCTCGAACTGGCGCGCCTCCGACAAGGCATCGGTCGCGCGCAGCAACGCCAGGTAGCTGGCCGCCTGCCGACCGACCGTTCTTAGCAGGTCGCGATCCTCCTGATCGATGAGCTGGTTGCTGCGCGGACGAGCCAGCAACAGAAAGGCAAGCATCTCCCGACCGTGAATGATTGGCACGATCAACGCGAGGTGCGGCAACTCGCTCAGCCACGCCGGCAGGGCCGCGTGCTGGTCGACATCGAGGCTGCGGACATCATCCAGCTCCCACACGTCGTCACGCTCCTGCAGCTCCGCAAGCAGCGGGTCGCCGGCGAGCACCTCGTCCGTACATTGCGCATACATCGCGAGCCGCGCGCTGATGGCGAAACCACCCGAGGGCAGCTTGCCGAAGATGAGCCCGCCGGGACTGTCGACGATGTCGGCCACCGCGGTCAGGATGGTCACATTGAGCGATTCCGGCGCGAGATCGGCGCGCGACAGGGCGCGGGTGAACTTGAGCCATTCCTCGCCGTACTCATACTTGTTGCGATAAAAGTGCCTGGCCAGGAACAAGCGTACGCGGGAGCGTACCTGCAACGACAGAAACAAGCTGACCAGGATCAGAAGAGCGGCCGACAAGAAGGCAATCTTGAGTGCCCGCCCCCATTCACCACCGAAGGTCTGGATGTAATAGCCGGCTGCCGCCATCGCCATCAGGTAGGCACCGGCTGCGCCAAGCGTCACCCCGTGAAACACCACGCGCCGCGACACGAACAAGTTCATGTCCCACTCGCGGTTGCGCGAGGCCGAGACCGCGATGAGCGGCACCGCCAGGGCATTGACGATGCCCCGCGCGGACCATAGCGAAGGGTCTAGACGATTGAACAGGACCGCGTCAGCGTAGAGATAGAAATCGAACGCAAAAATGAAAGCGACGCCGATGCAGAGATGTTTCAACCCCCATCGGGCACCGCGCGAGGTGTTACGAAAGAGCTGTTCAGTGATGACCAGCCCGGCGACGGCAAGTGCAAGCAACCCGGTGAGCGAAAGCTTGCGCAACTGCAAAGGATCGAAGTCGAGCAGGCGCGCGGTCTCATAGGGTGCAGCCATCAAAGCCGCGAGATTGACCAGTCCCACAGCCAGCACCAACGCTGTCGCAACCAGTCGTTGACGGTAGCGTGCGCCAGCCGCGTGCGCTAGCAGGCGCAGCAGGAATGCGAGCCAGAGGCCGTCGCGCACCACCTCGAGTGCCTGGATCCAACCCAGCGAGAATGGCAACGCTGCATCGGTGCTCTGATACACCGCAATGCCTGCGAACCAGACGGAGCTACCGACGCTCGCGGCAAGCAGGTAGCGCGGAATCGCGGACCGTGTGGGCGCGACCAGCACGAGGATCGCGAGTATCGCAAACGCGACCGCGCCGCCCCAAGCCGCGACCGTAGCGAACGTGCTCATACCCTGCTGATCCGATTCATACTGGCGCTGTGATCACGGCGTCTCACCAGGTGCGGCACAATGGCCGACGCGCGGTATCGCAGCAATGGGGCGCCAGTCGGCAATGCGCCGCCTCAGCGCGCGCCCTTCCCCCAGAGTATCACCTGGACGGTCTGCAGGAGTATGTTGATATCGAGGAAGATGCTGTAGTTCTTGAGGTAGTAGAGGTCGTATTGCAGCTTCTCGCGAGCGTCGTTGATCGATGCGCCGTAAGGATAGAGAATCTGCGCCCAGCCCGTGATACCCGGCTTGACGTAGTGACGCAGCTCGTAATAGGGGATTGCGCGCGCTAACTCGGTGACGAATTCCGGTCGTTCGGGGCGCGGGCCGACGAAGCTCATGTCCCCCTTCAGGACGTTGAGCAGCTGCGGCAGTTCATCGATGCGCGTCTTGCGAATGAAGGCGCCGACACGGGTCACGCGCGTATCGTTCTGCCGTGCCCACACGGCGCCCCCGGCCTCGGCATCCTGGCGCATGCTACGGAACTTGTAGAGCATGAACAGCTTGCCGCGGTGGCCGACGCGCTCCTGGCGGTACAACACCGGCCCACCGCTCTCTAAGAAGATCGCGACCGCCGTGACCAGCATCACCGGCAGAGTGCCGAGCAGCAATAGCAGGCTCGCCAGGATGTCGAGAATGCGCTTCTCGGTCAGCTTGATAACCGCCTGGGTGAATCCGTCGGCGAAGATGACGTTGCTCGGATGCAGGGTGTCGAGGCGAATCTTGCCAAGCTGGCGTTCGAGGAAATCCGCCGCTTCGAAGATACGAATCCCGTGCATTTTGCATTCCAGGATGGCTTCGACCGGCAGGCTCTTGCGGCGATCGTCGATGGCGACGACGATCTCGTCGATGTCGAGTTCCTCGGCCATCTCACGCAGGCTCGTCTCCGGCGAGCAGGTCAGCATCGCCGCCCCGGAAACCACCGGTTCGCGGTTCTCGACCGCGACGAAGCCCACGAGGTGGATACCGCCGCGATGGCCGCTGCGCGCCAGATTCTCGATTTGCTTGGCGCGTTCGCCGCAGCCAAGCACGAGGATGCGCCCGGCTCGCTCGATCTCGTCGTTCGCCGCGCAGACCAGGCGACAGCTCGCGATGCCAATGAACGAACAGATCAGCGCGGTGGCGAAAATCGCGCCGCCGACCATGAGACCGGGCACGAGCAGGTAGAGGGTTCCCATGACGACGAAGCCGCACAGGAAGCTCAGACCGAGGCGCAGCATCACCGCGCCGGGCCGCGTGTGCTGGTCGCGGTCGTAGAGTCCCATCGCCGTCATGCCGAGCACGATGGCGGCGGCGAACACCAGCGCCTGGCTCCACAACGGCATGGCGTCGTTGCTCGCCGCGAGTCGACTGGCGTCACCGGCATCGAAACTGGCGCCGAGATAAATCGACACGAACAGAATCAGGAGTTCGGCCAGCCCGAGCAGGACCAGCGTCTTGGGAACGTAATGGCGGAAAATCCGGAACATCGTTGCGTGCCTGCCTGGTAGTGCGGTTGTTGTCGTTGTCGTCGGGACGTCCGTTACGGCGTCTGTGCGCCCGTCCTCTGAGAGCAGTTTTGCAATCCACATGCCAGCAGCGTAGAGCGCGCACCTGCGCTGCGCCTTTCACGCCATCCATGGCAAAAATAGCTTTTGATTCAGTTGGTTGACATATATCGGTCAAGCGCTCGAGGACTCGCGGGTGCCTATTCCCCGGCCACCGTTAGCGCCGTCAACGCGTGAAGTGTCGCCTGACGGAGACAGCGCTGCCAAGCCGCCCTCGCGTTAGCGGCCCGCGCTATCCAGGTACCCGGCGAGCGCGTCGAGCAGGACCTGCTTCTTGATTGGCTTGGTGAGATGGGCATCGCAGCCTGCCGCGAGGCTGCGCTCGACATCTTCCTTGACCGCATTCGCTGTCAGCGCTAGCACCGTTGTGCGCGGCCGCTCGTGCGCTCGTTCGAGGTCACGGATGGCGCGTGTCGCCGCATAACCGTCCATGACCGGCATCTGCACGTCCATCAGTACGAGGTCGAACTGCTCGTGCTCGAACGCGGCAACCGCCTCGGCGCCGTTTTCGGCTTCAGTGACCGTATACGGCGTCTTCTTGAGATAAGCGCGGATCAGCATGCGGTTGTCCGCGTTGTCCTCGACCAGCAGGATGCGCGCTGTGCCCCTGGGCGCTGTCGCGTCGTGCTGCGGCGCAGCACCGGCGGCCGCTACCGGCATGGCGACGGCGTCGCGGAGCACCGCGGCGAGCCGAGAGCGCGTCAGCGGCTTGGCGAGGTGGCTGACGCATGTGAACGCCCGTAACGCCTCGACCGCGTTCGACACCACGCTCGGCCGCAACAGGCACAGCACGGGAGTCGCGTTGCCGTGTGCGCGCAGGCTCCGGACCAAGTCGAGCGCCTGCAATCCATCGCTGCCGCCATCCGCGATCACGAGCGCGCAGCGTTGCGCCGGATCATTGCCGTTCGCAAGCAGCGCCAGCGCGCGATCGCCATCCGCGCAGCAACGCACTGCGAGGCCGAACGAGCCGAGCATGCGCTCGAGCGTTGCCGCCGCGGTGACATTCGGTGTGACCACCAGAATGCTTCCACCGACGTCGAGCGCCACCACCTTACGTGCTGCACCGGGCTCGTCCGGCAGCCGGACGACGAAATGAAAGCGGCTGCCCTGCCCCGGCGTACTCTCGGCCCAGATACGCCCGTCCATCATCTCGACCAGCCGCTTGCAGATGGCGAGGCCGAGGCCGGTACCGCCGTACTTGCGCGTCGTCGAGGTATCCACCTGCGTGAATGTTGAGAAAATGGCCTCGAGCTTGTCCGCCGGAATGCCGATACCGGAGTCGGTTACCTCGACGTGGATACCGTTATCAGTGCCCGGTTCGCGCGTCGCGCGGACCACGATTTCGCCGTGCTCAGTGAACTTGATGGCATTGCCGACGAGGTTGAGTACGATCTGGCGCACACGGCCCGGATCACCGACGACCCGCGCCGGGACCGCGTCATCAATGTCTGCGACCAGCTCGACGCCCTTTGCATCTGCGCGCAGGGCGTTGATTTCGACGGCCTGCTCGATGACGTCCTCGAGATCGAAGGGAATCGTTTCGAGCGTGAGCTGCTGCGCCTCGATTTTCGACAGGTCGAGGATATCGTTGACCAGGCTGAGCAGGGCCTCACCGGCATTGCGGAACACGCCGACGTAGCGCGCCTGCTCGCCGTCGAGGCGCGTCTCGGCAAGCAGCTCCGCCATGCCGATGATCGCATTCAGCGGCGTGCGAATCTCGTGGCTCATGCTGGCGAGGAAGTCCGATTTGACCCGCGAAGCGTCGAGCGCCTGGTCGCGCGCCTGTGCCAGCTCGCGGGTCTGCTGACGTACCTGCTCCTCGATAACCCGGTTGCGCGCCTGCAGCTCGCGCGCCTGAATGTCGCGCGCGCGCGCCAGCGCAACCATCAGCAGGGTCACACCTGCGCCGAGCACGAGCGCGGCGAACACGAGATCCTTCTCGAGCTGGCTCCAGTAGAGGTCCTTGGTCGTAATGAGTCGAACGGAGAATCCGGCGAGGCGCACCAGGCTGTCCTGGTCGAGCGTGCTGACGACGAGCCCGCGCGGCAGCGCCGGAGGCGTCTTGAGATATACCAGGCGGCGCCCGGCCACGCCTTCGGACTCGGTGTACAGCGCGATGCTGATGTCGGCATCGACGGTCATGGCGTCGACCAGCGCTTCGAGGTCGACCGCCAACGCGACGAACCGCGTGTTCGAACCGCGCCCCTGTGTCCCCGGCACAGCACGAACGAGGAACAGGCGCCGTTCGGCACCCGCCGCGGGGTCATAGAAGACCGGCATCGCCGAATCACCGGTCGCGAGTCCCTGCCGCAGTATGCGTTCGCCCTGCTCGTCTCCCGCAAACGACTGCAGTGCATCGCTGCCGAAGTGACCCGCCGTGCGCATGATCCCCACCACACTGCCGCCGACAGGCAGGCTCGCCTCCGCCATGCCGACAATGAACGGGTAACGCGTGAGGGCCCGCACCGTATAGTCTCCGAACGAACGCTCACCCACGACCAGTTCGGCCGCGACGAAGCTGGCGAGGTTATCGATCACGGCGTCGGCAGTGCGCACGTTGGCTTCCACCGCGTTCTGTACGGAGATGGAATCGAACGCGAAGTCGCGCGCTTCGTTCTGTATCAGGCTGTTCCAGGCCAGAACCAGCAGGGTCGCCGAAAACGACAGGCCAAGCGCGCCGGCGACGAAATAAAACAGCAGCGACGAAGCATGTCCGCGCAGCCTGCCCTTACCTGCCGTGGCGCGCGCGAGCGCGGCGGTTCTAGTCGGTAAAGACGACATCCACGCGATCCAGGTAGTCCGCGAGCCGTTGGCAGGCGTCCCGGATGGTCGCGTCATCCTGCTGCAGCGCGGCCTGCTCGATGGTCGCGCCGAGATCGGTGATGGGATCGAAGCCGTAACCGCCACCGACGCCCTTCAGACTGTGCCCGATCTTGCGCAGGGCATCGAAGTCGCGCCCTACGAGCAGCGCTTCGATGCGTGCCACGTCCTTGCGCCGATTCTCCAGGAAGCCCGGCACGAGGTCCTCGAGGTCGGACTCAACCATCACCGTAATGCGTTCGTTCATGCAGGTGACCTCCGAAGCTCGCCGGCGTTCGTACGCCTACTTGCCGGCCGTCGACGCGCGAAAGTCTGCCGGGTCGAGGGCATACTGGTTGAGCAGCTTGTAGAACTCGGTACGGTTGCGCCCGGCGATGCGCGCGGCATTGGCCACATTGCCTTCGGCGATACGCAGCACGCTGACCAGGTAGTTGTGCTCGAACTCGGCCTTCGCGTCCTTCAGCGTTTTCATCCGCGCCGGCTCCTCGCGTAACGCCTTCTGCGCCATCTGTAGCGGGATGATGTCCCCCTTGGTCAGGGTCGCACAGAGTTCGACGGCATTGACGAGCTGGCGGATGTTTCCCGGCCACGCCCCCGCCGCGAGATAGGCCATGGCGTCGGGTGCGAAGCGCTTGCGCGGCGTACCCGCTCGCCGCGCATGCGCGGCCAGAAAGTGCTCGAGCAGCAACGGGATGTCCTCGGGGCGTTCGGCCAGCCTCGGCATGTGCAATGGCACCACGTTGAGACGGTAGTAGAGATCCTCGCGAAACTCGCCGTTCGCCACCAGCTCCTCGAGGTTATTGTGGGTCGCCGAAATGATACGCACGTTGACCGGGTAGCTGCGCGTCGAACCGACCGGGCGCACCTCGAAATCCTGCAGCACCCGCAGCAGCTTGACCTGGAGATCGAGCGGCATGTCGCCGATCTCGTCGAGAAACAGCGTGCCACCACTCGCGGCCAGGAACAGTCCTTCGTGCTTGTTGTTGGCGCCGGTGAACGCCCCTTTCTCGTGGCCGAACAGCTCAGATTCCAGCAGCTGCTCGGGAATGGCGCCACAGTTGACGCCGATGAAGGGATGCTCGTGCCGCGGGCTCGCCTGGTGGATGGCCCGCGCCAGCACCTCTTTGCCGGTCCCCGTCTCGCCGCTGATGAACACCGTGACATCACCCTGGGCAACCAGTTCGGCCTGTTCCAACAGCTCCGCCATCACGCGGCTGGCGTAAATGATGGATTGTGCGAATGGACCGGCGCCGGCGGCGCGACGCGGGCGAATGTGGCGCTCCACCTCGGCCAGCAGGTCGTCCTTCTCGACCGGCTTGGTCAGAAATGCCGACGTGCCGAGATGGGTCGCGCGCACGGCATCGCGGATCTGGGCATGCCCGCTCAGCATGATCACCGGCATCAGCGGGTTGTCCTCGTGCACGCGCGCGACCAGTGTCAGTCCGTCCATACCGTCCATGAAGAGATCGGTGACGACGAGATCAGGGCGTGTCGTGCCAAGGAGGCGCAAGGCCTCCTCGCCGCCACGCGCTATGGTGACGTCATAGCCGGCGCCGTCCAGCCAGCGTTGCAGCAGGCCAAGCATGTCGTCGTCGTCGTCGACGACCAGCACGCGCCCTCTTGCATCGTCCCGGGTCGGTTCCTCAGTCATGCGTCTCCCCGCGCAGGTGACCCGCAGGGGTCATTCGACCGTCACCGATTTCGCAAGGTTGCGTGGCTGGTCGACGTCGGCGCCCTTGAGTACCGCGACGTGATAGGCAAAGAGCTGCAGTGGCACCGTGTAGACGATGGGGGCGATGGCGTCGTCGACGGATGTGACGGTGAGTACCTTGATACCGGGCTGCCGCCCGACCTCGACGCGTGCATCGGCGAAGAGATACAGACTGCCGCCACGCGCGCGCACTTCCTCGAGGTTCGACTTCAGTTTCTCCACGAGGTCGTTGGCCGGGGCGACGGCGAGCACCGGCATGTCCTCGTCGACCAGAGCGAGTGGCCCGTGCTTGAGTTCGCCTGCCGGATAGGACTCGGCGTGGATGTAGCTGATTTCCTTGAGTTTGAGCGCGCCTTCCATGGCGATCGGGTACATCGAGCCGCGCCCGAGATAGAGGCTGTGATGCTTGTGCGCGAACTCCTGCGCAAGCTCCGCCACCTGGTCGTTGAGCTCGAGGACAGCGTTGATCTTGCCCGGCAGGGACTCCAGCTCGGCAACCAGCCGACGCTCCTCGTCGGCGCCGAGCACACGTCGCTTGCCGAGCGCCACCACGAGCAGCATGAGCGCCACCAGCTGGGTGGTGAAGGCCTTGGTCGACGCCACGCCAATCTCCGGACCGGCACGCGTCATCAACACGAGCTCCGATTCACGCGTCAACGAACTCTCCGGCACGTTGCAGATCGCGAGCGTGTGCGCATAACCCCAGCGCGCAGCCTGGCGCAGTGCCGCCAACGTGTCGGCGGTCTCTCCCGACTGCGAGATGGTGACGAACAGGGTGCCATCGAGGACCACCGGCTTGCGGTAGCGGAACTCGCTCGCCACCTCGACGTTACACGGTACGCCGGCCAGGCCCTCGAGCCAGTAACGCGCGACGAGGCCCGCATGGTAGCTCGTGCCGCAGGCGACGATGGTCACCGCGCGGACCTGGTCGAAGACTTCTGCGGCACCGAGCCCGAAGGCGCTGTCGACGACGCTTCCGTGTTCGAGGCGTCCTTCCAGCGTCTCCGCCACTGCGCGCGCCTGGGTGAAGATCTCCTTCAGCATGAAATGCCGGTAACCGGACTTCTCAGCGGCATCCGCCGAAAGTTCGGAGAGCGACTCATTGCGCGCCACCGGTGCACCATGCTCGTCGAAGATCCGCACGGTCTCGCGCGTGATCTCCGCAACATCGCCTTCTTCGAGGAAGATGAAGCGGTTGGTCACCGGGAGCAGCGCGAACACGTCCGACGCGACGAAATTCTCGCCGATGCCAAGACCAATCACGAGCGGGCTGCCCCGGCGCGCCACCACCAGCCGTTCACAATCCGCACTGTTGACCACGGCGAGCGCGTAAGCGCCCTCGAGTTCAGCGATGGTCTTCTGCACTGCCGAGAGGAGATCCTCGCCGGTGCAGACGAAATCATGAACGCGATTGACGACGACTTCCGTATCCGTCTGCGAGGTGAAATCGTGTCCCGCCGCACGCTGCAGTTCGCGGAGCCGGTCATGGTTCTCGATGATGCCGTTGTGCACCAGCGCGATGCTGTCGCGGCAGACGTGCGGGTGCGCGTTGGCGACCGACGGCTCACCGTGCGTTGCCCAGCGTGTGTGCGCGATGCCCAGCCCACCCGGATGCGGATCGGCGTCGAGTGCTTCCTCGAGCGCGCGCACCTTGCCGGCCACACGAGCGCGTCGGATACCGTCACCCGGCGTGACCACGGCGAGTCCCGCCGAGTCGTAACCGCGATACTCGAGCCGCTTGAGCCCTTCGACGAGGATGGGCGCGACGTCACGCTGCGCCACTGCTCCTACGATTCCGCACATACTGATCCTGCTTCCAATGGAGTGAGTGCCGTTGCCGGCGAGCGCCCGCACCAGTAGGTGCGGTTTGCGTCCGCTCCGGGTACGCACCGCGGAATCGCGCGCATGCTCCCGCTCAGCCTATAAAAATCATTATCGGCCAGAGCTCGGATTTCCCCAAAGGAATGTCGTCACGTTCCTCGGGCCATCTGGGGATAGGCACACAGGAAATCGCCGGGACGGCCGCGTAAGGCCGCGCTGGCACGCTCTGTGATGACGGCAGGATGTTGTGCGAATGGTCGGGGCGAGAGGATTCGAACCTCCGACCCCCTCAACCCCATTGAGGTGCGCTACCAGGCTGCGCTACGCCCCGACATGTTCAATTCGCTTGTCGCTCGGGCCGGACGGCCCGGGAGACGGGTGGGTAATGATACTGTGTTTGACCGCCTTTGCGGCAGTCCAGGCGTGATTTCGCCGCGTCGCGACGTCAGCGTCGCAGGATGTCCAGCACCTCTTCGAGTTCGATGCGCAGCTGGCGCACGATCTGCTGGCTCATGCTGGAGTCGGCCTTGACCTCCTCGCCCGACAGCTTCTGTCGCGCACCACCGATGGTGAAGCCGTGCTCGTAGAGCAGGCTGCGAATCTGGCGAATGAGGATGACGTCCTGGCGCTGATAGTAGCGGCGATTGCCGCGCCGCTTGATCGGCTTGAGCTGGGGAAATTCCTGCTCCCAGTAGCGCAATACGTGTGGCTTGACCGCACAGAGTTCGCTGACCTCACCAATGGTGAAGTAGCGCTTGCCGGGAATGACGGGCAGTTCGTTATTGTTCGATGCTTCCAGCATAAGCCTCTACTCGAGCCTTCAATTTCTGGCCGGGGCGAAAGGTGACCACCCGTCGCGCGGTGATGGGAATCTCCTCACCGGTCTTGGGGTTGCGCCCGGGCCGCTGGTTCTTGTCGCGAAGGTCGAAGTTGCCGAAGCCCGACAGTTTCACCTGCTGGCCGGCTTCCAGGGAGGCACGAACCTCTTCGAAGAACGCCTCGACCAGTTCCTTGGCCTCACGTTTGTTCAGTCCCAGATCTTCGAACAAACGCTCTGCCATCTCCGCTTTCGTCAATGCCATCGCGTCAATTCCTCAGCGTCCCCCCGACGCGCTCGCGTAGCGTTGCGAGTATCCGCGTCACCGCATCTTCGATTTCGTCGTCGGTAAGAGTGCTAGAAGCAACCTGAAAAATCAAGCTTAAGGTGAGACTTTTTTTGTCCGAATCAATGCCTTGCCCACGATATACGTCAATCAACTGAAGGTCGCGGAGTATCTCGCCCCCGCCCTGGCGGGCCGCCTCGAGGCAGTTTTCAGCCCCAATCGACGCATCGACGACGATGTTGATATCGCGTCGCACCGCGGGAAAACGTGAGATCGGGCGGTACTGGGCCGCATCCTGTGTGGGGACCCGGGGCAGTGCGATTTCGAACAGGTAAACGGCCGCGGGCAGCTCCAACCGCCGTGCCAGGGCGGGGTGCAGCCGGCCGAGCCAGCCGATGCTGCGCTCCCCATCGCTGATGACGGCAGCCTGGCCAGGATGGAGCATCGGATGTTCGCCGCGGTCGATGCGTGCCGTGCCCAGCCTGCACGCATGAAGAAGCGCTTCGACGTCGCCCTTGACGTCGTAGAAGTCGACTGCACGCGCGGCGCCGTCCCAGTGCGCCGGGCGCACCGCACCAAGCCGTACACCCCCGATGTGCTCGACCTGGGCAAAGCGGCCCTCGGCGTCAGCGAATACCAGGCCCTGCTCGAACAGTGCGATGTCGTCGTGCTGCCGCCGCAGGTTGTGGCCGGCAGCGTCGAGCAGGCCCGGCCACAGGGACGGCCGCATCACTGCCATTTCGCTCGAGATGGGATTGGCCAGCACTGCGTGCTCGCCCGGTGACCCACGTTCGCAGAGCGCGGCCTTGTCCGGCGCGATGAAGCTGTAGGTGATGGCCTCGAAGTAACCGCGCTCGAGGAGCGTTGTGCGCGCGTGCCCCGCAATACGCGCCTGCGGCGGCGGCAGTGCCGGCCGCCCGCTGCCCGCGGGCAGGCGGGTCGGGATGGCGTCGTACCCTTCGATGCGGGCGATCTCCTCGACCAGGTCGGCCTCGAGCGCGAGATCGAAGCGGAAGGGTGGCGGCACGACCAGCCAGTTGGCGGGATTGCGATCGTCGACCTGCATACCGAGCGCACGCAGCACGGCGGCCGCACGCGCCGCCGGCACCGTGGTACCGAGCAGACGCTCGACGGCGTGCGGGCGAAAGCGAATCTCCGCTCGGGTCGGCAAGTGCGGCAGGCTCTCGGCGACCGTGGTCGGCCCGGGTTCGCCGCCGCAGATGTCGAGTAGCAGCGCCGTGGCGCGCTCGATCGCGCGCTCCTGCCCGCTCGGATCGACGCCCCGCTCGAAACGTGTGGAAGCATCGGTCTGCATCCGGTAACGGCGTGCCACGCCAGCCAATCGGACCGGGTCGAAGTACGCGCTTTCCAGGAAGATATCGGTCGTGTCGGTGGTCACGCTGCTGAGCTCGCCGCCCATCACGCCGGCGAGCGCGACCGGCTCGGCGCTGTCTGCAATCACGAGCGTGTCGGCGTCGAGTTCGATTTCGCTGCCGTCCAACAGCAGCAGCGTCTCGCCCGGACGCGCTTCGCGCACCACGATGCGCTCGCGCAGGCGGCCGAGGTCGAAGGCGTGCATGGGCTGGCCGAGCTCCAGCATCACGTAGTTGGTGATGTCGACCACCGGGTGGATTGCTCGCACGCCCGCGCGGCGCAGCCGTTCGCGCATCCACAGCGGCGTCACGGCGCCTGCATCGATGCCACGTACCACCCGCCCCGCGTAACGCGCACACGCTTGCGGTGCGGCGAGCTCGACCGGCAGCAGCGCGTCGAGCACCGGCGTCACCGCCGAGGGTGCCGGCTCGCTGAACGGCTGAGCGGTGATCACGGCCAGGTCGCGGGCGATGCCGAGCACGCTGAAGCAATCGCCGCGATTCGGGGTCAGGCCGATATCGAAGACCGCATCCTCGGCGTGGAGTGCCACCGCGAGCTCCGTGCCGGCGGCCGCCCCGACGCCCAGGTCGAGTAATCCGCCAGCATCGTCACCCAGGCCGAGTTCGGCTGCCGAGCACAACATGCCCGCCGAGGCGATGCCACGGATCTCGCTCTGCCCGATGCGCTGCCCTCCCGGCAAGGTGGTTCCGGGCGGCGCCCAGGCCGCGCGCATGCCGGCCCGCACGTTGGGGGCGCCGCACACGACGACCTGTTCGGCACTGCCATCGTGGATGGTGCACACCGCAAGACGGTCCGCTTCGGGGTGGCGCTCGACGTGCAGGACCTCGGCAACGATCACCCCGGTGAGCGCTGGTGCGGCGGCGGCGACGTCGTCCACTTCGAGCCCGGCCAGTGTCAGCGCATCAGCGATGCGCCCATGGTCGAGGGGCGGATCGACCCACTCGCGCAACCATTCCTCGTTGATTTTCATTGGATTGTGTCGCTTCAGGCACCGAACTGGCGCAGGAACTGCAGGTCGTTCTCGTAGAACAGGCGCAGGTCGGAAATGCCATGGCGCAGCATCGCGAGGCGCTCCACGCCGAGACCGAACGCGAAGCCGCTATAACGGTCCGCATCGATGCCGACATTGGCGAGTACGTTCGGATGCACCATGCCGCAGCCCATCACCTCCAGCCAGTCGCTCACGCCGTGCGCGGAGGCGAGCTTGATGTCGACCTCCATCGAGGGCTCGGTGAAGGGAAAGTAGGACGGCCGGTAGCGGATCTGCAGGTCGTCGCGCGCGAAGAACTCGCGCAGGAACGCATCGAGCACGCCCTTGAGGTCGGCCATCGTCACGTGCTCGTCGATCAACAGCCCCTCGACCTGGTGGAACATCGGCGAGTGGGTCTGATCGTAGTCGCAGCGATAGACCCGCCCAGGCGCGATGATGCGCAGCGGCGGCGGCAACTGCTGCATCACGCGGATCTGCACCGGCGAGGGGTGCGTGCGCAACAGCCGGCCGTCCTCGAGGTAGAAGGTGTCGTGCATGGCCCGCGCGGGGTGGTGGGCCGGGATGTTGAGCGCCTCGAAGTTGTGATAATCGTCCTCGACTTCGGGGCCGTAGGCGACGTCGAAGCCCGCGTGGGCGAAGATCGCCTCGATGCGTGCCATTGTCTGGGTCACCGGGTGGGCATTGCCAGCGTGCGCAGTGCGCCCCGGCAGGGTGACGTCGATGCGCTCGTCGGCGAGCGCTTGCGCCAGAGCGGCGTCCTCGAGTGCGGCCCGCCGCGTCTCCAGCGCCGCCGCCACCTGCTCCTTGGCCGCGTTGATCGCCTGCCCCGCTGCCGGGCGCTCTGTCGCCGGCAGCTTGCCGAGCGTCTTCAACTGCTCGGTCAGCCGACCCTTCTTGCCGAGGTAGCGGACGCGTACCTCGTCCAGCGCCGCCAGGGTCGCGGCGGCCGCGGCCGCGCTCTCCGCCTCGGCGACGATGGCTTGCGTATCTGTGCTCATGCGAACGTTCCGACGGGCAGAAAAGCACGCGCGGGGAGAGGTTGCCCTGTCCCCGCGCGATTGTCGCGAATGAGTGCGGCCGGCGTCAGCCGGCGAGAGCGGCTTTGGAACGCTCGGCCAGCGCGTTGAAGGCGGTGCGGTCGTGGACGGCGAGATCCGCCAGCACCTTGCGGTCGACCTCGACGCCGGCGCGCAGCAAGCCGTTGATGAACCGCGAATAGCTCATGCCGCAGTCACGCGCCGCGGCGTTGATGCGGGCAATCCAGAGCGCACGGAACTGGCGCTTGCGCTGGCGCCGATCGCGATAGGCGTATTGCCCCGCCTTGATCACCGCCTGCTTGGCGACCCGGAATACATTCTTGCGACGACCGCTGTAGCCCTTGGCCTGGCGGATTACCTTCTTGTGGCGGGCATGTGCCTGCACACCGCGTTTGACTCGTGCCATCGATCTACGTCCTTCGCTAGCTTCGGTTCAGGCTCACAGACCCGGGAGCATCTGGCGCACGGCAGCCTCGTCGGCATGCGCGATCAGCGTGCCATGGCGCAGCTGGCGCTTCCGCTTCGGGCTCTTCTTGGTCAGGATATGGTTCTTGAACGACTGGCGTCGCTTGAAGCGACCCGAGCCGGTCTTCGCGAACCGTTTCGCGGCCCCGCGGTTGGTCTTCACCTTGGGCATCTCGTTTCTCCAAATGAGAGTAATTGCAGCGCTGGCGGAGGAATCCGGCCCGCGCGGCGATCGGCGGCCTGCGCCGCTATCGCCGTGATGTTCTGTCATTGCGCCGGTCGGCGGGTGTGCCCGGCCGGCTGTCCGGTTCAGGTCCGCTTCGGAGCGATGACCATCACCATCTGCCGCCCCTCGAGCTTCGGGTATTGCTCGACCGAGCCGAGCTCATCGAGATCACCTTCAACTCGCTGGAGCATCTGCGCACCGATTTCCTGGTGCGCCATTTCCCGTCCACGGAATCGCAATGTCACCTTGACCTTGTCGCCGTGTTCGAGGAAGCGTTTCAGGTTGCGCAGCTTGATCTGGTAATCGCCCTCGTCCGTGCCCGGACGAAACTTGATTTCCTTGACCTGGATCTGTTTCTGCTTGCGTTTGGCCGCGTGTCGCTTCTTGTTCTGGTCGAACAGGAACTTGCCGAAATCCATTATGCGGCAGACCGGAGGCTCCGCAGTGGGGACGATTTCGACGAGGTCGAGGCCGGACGTGGTCGCATGGTCGCGCGCCTCGTCGATCGACACGACACCGAGGTTCTCGCCGTCTTCCGCAATGAGGCGGACCTTGGACGCGTGAATCTCGCCGTTAACGCGATTCTTTTTATCGGCAGCTATGCCTCAATCCTCCGCAATAGTGAGGCCGCGCTGTGCGACTTCTCGGCGGAGGCATCCGGCGAAGTCCTCCAGGGACATGCTGCCGAGATCGTCTCCGCTGTGCGCACGCACGGCCACCGTTCGATTGTCCATTTCGCGCTCGCCCACGACGAGCAGAAACGGGATCCGTTGCAACGTATGCTCGCGGATCTTAAGCCCGATCTTCTCGTTTCTCAAGTCCGCCGAAGCCCGGAATCCTTGATTTTTCAAGGCTTCCGCGACCTCCGCCGCGTACGGGGCATGCTTTTCGGTGATGCTCAGGGCAACCGCCTGCACCGGCGCCAGCCAGGCCGGGAAGCGGCCGGCGTGCTGCTCGATGAGAATACCGATGAAACGCTCCAGCGAGCCGAGAATGGCTCGGTGGATCATCACCGGCACGTGGCGTTCGCCGTCTTCGGCGACGAAGCGCGCGCCGAGGCGGTCCGGCATCGAGAAATCGACCTGCACGGTACCGCACTGCCAGGTGCGGCCGAGGCAGTCCTTGAGCGTGAACTCGATCTTGGGGCCGTAAAAAGCCCCCTCTCCCGGCTGTACGCGGAACTCGAGGCCCTTGTTTTCGAGCGCGAGCGCGAGTGCCGATTCGGCCTTGTCCCACAACGCGTCCGCGCCGACGCGTTGCTCGGGCCGCAACGACAAGGCGACCTCGATCTGCTCGAAGCCGAAGTCGCGGTAGACTTGGAAGGTCATGTCGATGAGGCGGCTGACCTCGGCCTGGAGCCCATCCTCGGCGCAGAAGATATGCGCGTCGTCCTGGGTGAAACGGCGCGCGCGCAGCAGGCCGTGCAGGGTACCGGACGGCTCGTTGCGATGGACTACGCCGAACTCGGCGATGCGGTACGGCAGGTCGCGGTAGCTGCGCAGTTCGTTGTTGAACAGCTGTACGTGGCCCGGGCAGTTCATCGGCTTGATGGCGTACTCGCGATGCTCGGAGTGCGTCGCGAAGATCATGTCGTGGAACTTGTCCCAGTGCCCGGAGCGCTCCCACAGGGACCGATCGAGCACCTGCGGCGTGTGCACCTCGCGGTAGTCGGCATAGCAGACATCGCGGATGTAGCGCTCGACGAGACGGTAGAGGGTCCACCCCTTTTCGTGCCAGAACACCATGCCGGGCGCCTCTTCCTGGAAGTGGAAGAGGTCGAGCTGGCGACCGAGCTTGCGGTGATCGCGCTTCTCGGCCTCGGCGAGGCGGTGGAGGTAGTCGTCGAGATCCTGCTTGCTCGCCCAGGCGGTACCGTAGATGCGCTGGAGCATCTCGTTGTTCGAGTCGCCGCGCCAGTAGGCGCCGGCGATCTTGGTGAGCTTGAAGGCCTTCAGCTTGCCGGTGTCGGGCACGTGTGGCCCGCGGCAGAGATCGATGAAGTCGTCCTGCCGATACAGCGAGATGTCTTCGTTGCTCGGGATCGACGCGATGATCTCGGCCTTGTACTCCTCGCCCATGTCGCGAAAGAAGCGGACCGCTTCGTCGCGCTCCATGACCGAGCGCTCGACCGGGATGGCGGCCTTGGCAAGTTCGGTCATCTTCTTCTCGATCGCCTCGAGGTCCTCCGGCGTGAAGGAACGCTCGTAGGCGAAGTCGTAATAGAAGCCGTTCTCGATGACCGGTCCGATGGTGACCTGGGCGCCCGGAAAGAGCGTCTTGACCGCGTGCGCGAGCAGGTGCGCCGTACTGTGGCGGATGATCTCGACGCCCGTGTCGTCGCGCGGCGTGATGATGGCGAGTTCGCAGTCGTTCTCGATCAGGTAGGCGGTGTCGACCTCGCGCCCATCGACGCGCCCGGCCAGCGCCGCCTTGGCCAGGCCCAATCCGATCGAGGCCGCCACCTCGGCGACCGTGACCGGTGCGTCGAAGCGCTTCGTGCTGCCGTCGGGAAGGGTGATTTCAGGCATCTCGGGGACCGCGATCATCGGCTCGCCACGTGACGGCACGATGACAGGTGCCTGCGTGCCGCACCCCGGGTGGGGGCGGCTTCGGGTGGCTCATCGCGGAGTGCCCGTGGCTGGAAGTTGGTAGGCGCGATTGGACTCGAACCAACGACCCCCACCATGTCAAGGTGGTGCTCTAACCAGCTGAGCTACGCGCCTGTCGGAAATTGCTTTCCCGGGGAACCCGTACCACGTATGGCCGGCGTTTCCGAGGGGGCGCAAGCATACACAATTCGATCGCCGCCCGCCATACCCTCAGGCGAGTGATTCCTGTCCCGCCGGATCGCCGTCTGCGACTTCGCTGACGCTGTGGTCGCGGGCGAGCAGCAGGTAGAACGCCGGCACCACGAACAGGGTGAACAGGGTACCGATACCGAGGCCGCTGGCGATCACGAGCCCGATATGGAAGCGGCTCACGGCGCCCGGTCCACTGGCCGTCAGCAGCGGGATCATGGCCACCACCATGGCGACGGTCGTCATCAGGATCGGGCGCAGCCGGATGGCCGCAGCCTCCTCCACCGCGGCGCGCTTGGACAAGCCCCGGCCGCGCTGGAGCTGGTTGGCGAACTCGACGATGAGGATGCCGTTCTTGGTGATCACGCCGATCAGCGTGATCAGGCCGACCTGGGTATAGATGTTCAGCGTGGCAAAGCCGAACACGATGAAGGCGAGCGCGCCGGCGATCGACATCGGTACCGACATCAGGATGATCAAGGGATCGCGCCAGCTCTCGAACTGCGCCGCGAGCACGAGATAGATGATGACCAGCGCGACGAAGAAGGTCGTCACCAGCGCACTGCCCTGCTGGGTGTATTGGCGCGATTCGCCGGCATAATCCCAGGAGAACTCGCGCGGCAGGCGCTCGCGCGCAGCCTGCTGCAGGTAGCCGATGGCATCGCCCATGGTCACGCCGGGTGCCGGCAGGCCCTCGACGATGACCGCATTGAGCTGCTGGAACTGCAGGCGTTCGCTGGGTTCGACGCTCTGGTCGAACGAGACCACCGTCGACAGCGGCACGAGTTCGCCCTGCCCGGTGCGCACGTAGTAGTCGTCGAGCATGCGCTCGTTGGCGCGGAAGGCGCGCTCGACCTGCGGAATGACCTTGTAGCTGCGTCCCTCGAAGCTGAACCAGTTGACGTGGTTGCCGCCGAGCAGGGTGGCGAGTTCCTGCCCCAGCTCGTCCATGCGGATACCGAGCAGACCGGCGCGGTCGCGGTCGATGCGGATGATTGCCTTGGGACGATTGAACTCCACCGACTTCTGCAGGAAGCTGAAGCGCCCGCTCTCCATGGCGGCGCCGATGAGTTCGTCGGCGGCGGCGTCGAGGGCCTCGTCGGAAGCTGGCGAGGTGAGCACGAACTGCACCGGCAGTCCACGCCCCGGGCTCGGCAGGCTGGGCCGCGGAAAGGTCGAGATCTGGAACCCGGTGATGTCGCCGACCTTGGCCTGCAGCTCGTTCTGGATCTCCCATTGCGCACGTTCGCGCTCGGCGGTCGGCGGCATCTTGAAACCGGCGAAGACCTGGTTACGCGCGTTGCCGAAGCCGAGCATCATGAAACTCTCCTTGTACTCCGGGAAAGTCTCGAAGAGCTCGATGAGGCGCTTGGCATAGATCTCGTCATAATCGATGGTGGCGGTCTGTGGCGCGCGCGCGAGGGTATAGATGATGCTCTGGTCTTCCACCGGCGCGAGCTCGCTCTGGCTCATCGTGAACATGTAATAGATGAGTGCGAGCACCGCGATACCGAACACCGCGAGCACCGAGGTGAAGCCCAGCACGCTATGCAGCACGGCCTTGTAGGCGCTGGCGAGGGCGTTGAAGAAGCGCTCGACGAGACGCTCGAAGCGCCCCGGTTCGCCACTCTTGAATACCCGTGAACAGAGCATCGGCGAGAGCGTCAGTGCGACGACGCCGGACACCAGCACCGCGCCCGCGAGGGCGAAGGCGAACTCCGTGAACAGCGTCCCGACGAGGCCGCCCATGAAGCCGATCGGTGCGTAGACCGCAACCAGCGTGGTGGTCATCGCGATGATGGGCAGGGTCAGCTGACGCGCCCCGATCAGAGCCGCTTCGAGCGGCGGGCGGCCCTTCTCCATGTGGCGGTGGATGTTCTCGGCGACGACGATGGCATCGTCGACGACGAGTCCGATCGCGAGCACCATCGCGAGCAGCGTGAGCAGGTTGATGGAGAAACCCATCAACAGCATCAGGAAGGCGCCGCCGACCAGCGAGAGCGGCAGCGCGACGGCCGGAATCAGTGCTGCCCGCGCCGAACCGAGCGTGAGCAGGATCACGGCGAGCACGATGACGATGGCCTCGGCAAGCGTCGCGAACACCTCGTCGATCGATTCCTGGATGAACTCGCTGGCATCGTAGGGCACGAACACGTGCATGCCGGCCGGCATCTGCGCGCGCACCTCCTCGAGCTCGGCACGCACGCGCTTGGCGACGTCGAGCGGGTTTGCGCCCGGTGTCGGCGTGACGCCGATGTACATCGCGAGCTGGCCGTTGTACCAGGCCACCGATTCGTAGTCGTCGGCGCCGAGCTCGAGACGCGCGACGTCCTCGAGCCGAACGATGACGTCATTCTCCTCGCGCACCACGAGCTTCTGGAATTCTTCCACGCGCGAGATGTCGGTGGTCGCGCTCAGGTCGACGGCGACGTACTCGCCCTTGGTCTCGCCAGCGCCGGACAGGTAGTTATTGGTCAGCAGGGCCCGACGTACCTCGGCCGCGGTGACGTTCATCGCGGCCATGCGCCGCGGATCGAGCCAGATGCGCATGGCGTAGGTCTTGTCGCCGAACAGGCCGGCCTTGGCCACGCCCGGAATCGCCTGCAGCTGCGGGCGAACCACGCGGATGAGGTAGTCGGTCATCTCCGGCGGCGACATCGTCTCGGAGCGGAACGCGAGGTACATCAGCGCCAGCGGGTTGCCGGTCTGCGAGTCGATGACGGGGTCGTTGGCCTCCTCCGGCAGCACGTTGCGCTGGCTCGCGACCTTGGCCTGGATCTCGGCGACCGCCGCGTTCGGGTCGTAGTTGAGCTTCATGAACACCTCGATGGTCGAGATGCCCTGGCGCGAGGTCGCCTTCATGAAATCGATGCCGTCGGCCTCGGCGATGGCCTGCTGCAGCGGCGTCGTGATGAAGCCCTTGACCAGCTCGCTGCTCGCCCCCGGGTAGGTCGTGGTGACGGTGACCAGGGTGTCCTCGGTCTTCGGGTACTGGCGCAGTTCGAGTGACTGGATCGAGCGCAGGCCGAGGACCAGGATCATCAGGCTCACCACGCTCGCCAGTACCGGGCGGCGGATGAAGAGGTCGGTGAGATTCACGGGCCTCCGGACCCGACCTGCGCCGTGACGGTCTCGGCAATCTTGACCGGCATGCCGTTACGCAGCTTGTTCTGGCCGACGGCGACCACGCGGTCGCCGCGCGCGAGCCCCTCGGCAATCTCGACGCGGCCCTCGCGCACCTCGCCGGTCCTGACCTGGCGGCGCTCCACGGTGGCCTGGCCGTCGTCGTCGACCACCACATAGACAGTGTTGCCGTAGGGACTGTAGGTGACCGCGGTCGCCGGCAGGGCGAGTACCGGGCGCAACGCTTCCTGCACCGTCGAGACCTCGGCGAACATGCCCGGCCGCAGACGCTGGTCGGCGTTGGGCAGGGTCGCGCGGATCCGCACGTTGCGCGTCGCCGGGTCGATGCCCGGCTCGAACGCGGTGATGCGGCCGCGGAACTTCTCACCCGGGTAGGCCGGCACCTCGATCTCGACCACCTGGCCGACCGCGAGCCGGCTCAGCAGGTGCTCGGGCAGGGCGTAATCAACGTGAATCGGATCGAGCGCCTGCAACGGCACGATCGGATCGCCGGGCTCCAGGTAGGTGCCGAGATCGACCATGCGGATGCCGAGTACGCCATCGAACGGCACGTAGACGCGTTTGCGCTCGATGAAGGCGCGCTTGGCCTTGAGTGCGGCCTCCGCCTCGTCGCGCGCGGCGCGCGCGGCGTCGTAATCCGACTGCGACATCTGCTTCCTCGCGAGCAGGCGCTTGGCGCGCGCGAACTGCAACTCGCGCAGTTCGACGGTCGCCTCCAGGCCTTCGAGCTCGGCCATCTGGATGCCGACGTCCTGGCTCAGCAGCACGTCGCCGCGTGCGACGACCTGCCCCGACTCGAAGCTGATGTCGACCACCGTGCCGGGCAGCGGCGCGGTGACGTCGATACCCTGGTCCGCGGCCATCGTGCCCACCGCGAACAGGCTCTGACGCCATTGCTCCTCGTCGACCGCGGCGACGCTGACTGCCGCCGGCGGCATGCTGCGTTCGCTCATCGCGGCGAGTTCGGCAGCCTTTTTCTGTTTCAGCGCAACGATGGCACCGGCGCACAGTCCGATCACCAGCAGCACTAGCAGGGCGCGCGTGAGGAATCTCGTCATCGGGTGATTATATCCACGGCGCGCTCAACCACCCGCCGCCACCGGCATCGCCAGCTTGCCGGCCTTGAGCGCGGCAATCTCGTCACGCAGGCGCGCAGCCTCTTCGAACTCGAGATCGCGCGCATGGCGATACATTTTCTCCTCGAGCTGGCGTACCTTCTTCATCAGCGCCTCTTCGGACAACCCACGGTAGTCGCCGCGGGCCTCGGCCGCGCGCGCCTGGCGCCGCGTGCTGCCGGCGCCCGGCACCACCGCGCCCTCCATCACGTCGGCGACCCGCTTGACGATACCCTGCGGCGTGATGCCGTGCTCGCTGTTGAACGCGAGCTGCACTTCGCGGCGGCGTTCCATCTCCCCCAGTGCGCGCTGCATCGAGCCGGTGACCTGGTCGGCATACATGATGGCGCGCCCGCCGAGGTTGCGTGCGGCACGCCCGACGGTCTGGATCAGCGAGCGGTCCGAGCGCAGGAAACCCTCCTTGTCCGCATCGAGAATGGCGACGAGCGAGACCTCGGGGATGTCGAGGCCCTCGCGCAGCAGGTTGATGCCGACCAGTACGTCGAACTCGCCGAGGCGCAGGTCGCGGATGATCTCGACGCGCTCCACGGTGTCGATGTCGGAGTGGAGATAGCGCACGCGCACACCGTGTTCGGCGAGGTAGTCCGTGAGATCCTCCGCCATGCGCTTGGTCAGGGTGGTCACCAGCACGCGCTCCTCCCGCTCGGCGCAGATGCGGATCTCCGACAGCAGGTCGTCGACCTGGGTGCCGGCCGGGCGCACCTCGACCTGCGGGTCGACCAGCCCGGTCGGCCGCACCACCAGCTCGACCACCTGGCCGGCGTGCTGCTCCTCGTAGGGACCCGGCGTCGCCGAGACGAAGATCATCTGCGGCGCCATCTGCTCCCATTCCTCGAACTTGAGCGGGCGGTTGTCGAGCGCCGACGGCAGGCGGAAGCCGTATTCGACCAGGTTCTCCTTGCGCGAACGATCGCCGCGGTACATGCCGCCGAGCTGGGGAATCGTCACGTGGCTCTCGTCGACCACCAGCAGGGCATCCTTCGGCAGGTACTCGAACAGCGTCGCCGGCGGCTCACCCGGGGCGCGCCCGGAGAGGTGTCGGCTGTAGTTCTCGATGCCGTTGCAGTAGCCGATCTCCTGCATCATCTCGAGATCGAAGCGGGTGCGCTGCTCGAGGCGCTGGGCTTCGACCAGCTTGTTCGCGTCGCGGAGCTGCTCGAGTCGCTCGGCGAGCTCGGCCTTGATGGTCTCGATGGCGCGCAGCACCGTTTCGCGCGTGGTTACGTAGTGCGACTTCGGGTAGATGGTGAAGCGCGGCAGCTTGCGCACCACCTCGCCGGTGAGCGGGTCGAATGCGCTCAGCGCCTCGACTTCGTCGTCGAACAGCTCCACGCGCAGCGCGTCGCGCTCGGACTCGGCGGGGAAGATGTCGATGATCTCGCCACGCACCCGGTAGGTGCCGCGCTCGAGGGCGTAGTCGTTGCGTTTGTACTGCAGGTCGGCCAGTCGGCGCAGGATGCTGCGCTGGTCGATGATGTCGCCGCGCGAGAGGTGCAGCACCATGGAATGGTATTCGCCGGGCTCGCCGAGACCGTATATCGAGGACACGGTGGCGACGATGATGGTGTCCCGCCGCTCGAGCAGTGCCTTGGTCGCCGACAGGCGCATCTGCTCGATGTGATCGTTGATTGAAGCGTCCTTCTCGATATAGGTATCCGAGGCCGGCACGTAGGCCTCGGGCTGGTAGTAGTCGTAGTACGAGACGAAATACTCGACCGCGTTGTGCGGGAAGAACTCGCGCATCTCGCCGTAGAGCTGCGCAGCCAGGGTCTTGTTGGGCGCCAGTACGAGCGCCGGTCGCTGTACCGCCTGGATCACGTTGGCGATGGTGAAGGTCTTGCCGGAGCCGGTCACGCCGAGCAGCGTCTGGTGATAGAGCCCGGCGTCGATGCCTTCGAGCAGGCGCGCAATGGCCTCGGGCTGACCGCCCGCGGTCTCGAAACGGGAGACGAGCTGAAAATCTCGGGTCATCGGCGAAGGGGCGACGCGTCGGACCGCAGGCAGGCGGCTTGCGGGTACAGGGCGTTGCCGTATAGTACACGACCGCCCGCGACCGGTTGCGGGTGCAGCGGAGCCCGGCACACTTGGGTATCAAGCCCTCTCATCGCCTTCAAACCGTCAAGTCCTCCTCACTCGTCGCGCTGCGCGCTCGCGCAGCCGAACTCGCCCGTAGCGGCCATCATGTGATCGATCTCAGCCGCGCGACGCTTGGCCCGCTGGCCGACGACGCGCTGCCCGGCGACGCGCCGCGCACGGCGTCGCCGTGTGATGATGAGGCCGGCCTGGCGGAGCTGCGCGCGGCGATCTGCACTCGCTTCGAGCGCGACAACGACCTCAGGTTCCCGCCAGCGCAGGTACTGGTGTCGCACGACGCGCGCCACGCCGTTCACGTGCTGCTGCAGGCCTTGCTCAACGAAGACGACGAGGTCGTGCTCCCGGCGCCCTACCCCCATGCCGCGCCCGACCTCGTGCGCCTCGCCGGCGGCGAGCCCGTCATCGTGCGCACGGCCGCGCGCGACGG
This sequence comes from Gammaproteobacteria bacterium, assembly GCA_040220855.1. Classification (GTDB taxonomy): domain Bacteria; phylum Pseudomonadota; class Gammaproteobacteria; genus JACKNG01. Next base: position 39,095 of record JAVJVZ010000011.1, read on the forward strand.
TTGGCGCATCACGCCCGAGCAACTGCGCGGCGCCCTCGGTCCGCGCTCGCGGCTGCTGTGGCTGGCGGGTCTCGGCGGCACGAGCGGCGCGCTCTACCCGCGCGGCGAGCTCGAAATGCTCGCCGCAGTACTCGTCGCGCACCCCGAAGTGGCGCTGCTGTGCTACGACCTGCAGGAACCGTTCGCGTGGGGAGCATCGCCTTACACCAACCTGCTCAACGCCGCGCCGCGCCTGCACGAACGTTGCGTGGTGCTCAATGCCGTGCCCGGCGGTATTGCCTACATGGCCGGAGCGGCCGGGCTGATCGCTGCGATGAGCCGCTACCAGTCACACAGCGTCGGCGGGCCTTCTGCTGCGCGGCAAATGCTGGCACTCACCGCCTTCGCCGTGCTCCCCGCGGCGCGCGCAGCGTCCCATATGACGCTGCGACGTCAGCATGATCTACTGATGGACAATTTGGGAGGCCTGCCCGGACTCACCGTACGTGCCGCCGCGGGTGGTCGTCATGTTCTTGCAGACCTGCGCCAGGTCATCGCTGCGCGCGACGACGTCGAAGACGATGCGGCGCTTGCGCGCTGCTTGCTGGATGACACTGGCGTCGCCTGTGCGCCCGGCCTCGCCTTCGGCGCGCCCGGCCATCTGCGCCTCTCGTTCGCCGTGCCGGAAGTCGCTCTACGAGAGGGCCTGCAACGGCTCCGGGCGGCCCTTTCATGAGGTCACTCACTCGGAATTGACCCTGTCACGGGCCGTCAGTACCATACGCGCCTTCCGACGACTCCCCGGTAGCTCAGTCGGTAGAGCGGGTGACTGTTAATCACTAGGTCGGCGGTTCGAGCCCGTCCCGGGGAGCCAACATTCTTAAGTAGTTCCGTAAGTTAGGCGATGTCACCCGCGCCGCCGTTGCGAAGCAAGCGGCTTCACCGCCTGAACTACTCGGTCCTACTGCCTACACCGCGCCTACAAACCGGCAGGTCGGTTGGAAGCCTTCCCGTCTCGACGTTGTTTCAACCTTTGAGGTGTTCAACGTCATGCATACCAAGCTCACCAAACGCGTGCTGGAAGTCACCCGGCAAGCAACTACCGCCCCACTCTTTCTCCGAGATACCGAACTCCGGGGGTTCGGTGCCAGGGTCAGTCCTCATGGCTCTATCACGTTCTTTGCCGAGGGTCGGCTGAAACGAGGAAGGAATAAACGGGTCTCGCTGGGACGCTATCCAGTGCTAACGGTTGAGGAAGCCAGAGAACGCGCCAGGAAGGCGCTTTATAAGCTCTCTGCGGGCATAGACCCGGTTGGCGAGGCCAAGGCCCAAGCCGAGGCAGACCAAGCGGCGCATGCCTTGGTGCGTGCTAGTTCGGTCACCCTCGCAGAGGTCATGGACGACTATTTTCGTAGCCGTCCTATCAAGTCTGAACCTGCCTATCGTGGTGCTCTAAAGAACAGTTTTGGGGACTGGCTGAATCGCCCGGTTCGGGCCATAACCCGGCAGGATGTGGAGAGCCGATATCGGAAGATTGCGTTCACGAACGGCCACAAGGCTCAAGCTGCCAAGGCCATGCGCTGCTTGAGCGCAATCTGCAACTTTGCCAAAGGTGAGCTAATTGCAGGGCAGCCTTTGCTCTTTGTCCACTTCCCCAATTCAGGTCCATGCATAACTAAATAGCTGTTCCGAAATGCAGATCACTTAAGGGAACTCGGGTGCATCTGGTTGATCTGGAAGGGTGACGAAACCTGTTCCAACAACCGGACCAGAGAGGCACCCGAGTATGTCGATTGTAGACCGAGCAGCGCGAGG
>JAVJVZ010000012.1:0-60390 GCA_040220855.1 Gammaproteobacteria bacterium
CGACGACCCCCCCAGCGGCGCGCGCCGCACTCGCGCGTGGCGCCGCGGCGCGCGCGGCGGCGCTGTTCCGTGACCTCGCCGAGGCCGGTGATGCCGAGGCGCAATCCCATTACGGCTACATGCTCTACCAGGGCGAAGGCGTCGCGCGCGACCGGTCCGCGGCGGTGGACTGGTATGAGCGTGCCGCACGGCAGGGGCAGCGCGACGCGCAGTACAACCTGGCCGTGGCCTATGCCTTCGGCGAGGGCGTGGCGCGCGATCATGAGCGCGCGGCAGAGTGGTATCGTCGCGCGGCCGAGCAGGGCAGTGCGTTGGCGCAATACAGTCTCGGCGTGTCCTATGCGCTCGGTGAGGGTGTCGCGCGGGACCCGGCGCAGGCCGCGGCGTGGTACGCGCGCGCCGCGGAGCAGGGTTACCCGGCCGCCCAATATGACCTCGCCCACCTGCTGCATGCCGGCAAGGGCCTTGCGCGCGACGAAGCGGCAGCTCTTGGCTGGTTCCGCCAGGCCGCCAGCAACGGTCACGCCGGCGCCCAGTTCGTGCTCGGTAACCTCTACCGCACCGGAGCGGGTGTCCCGCAGGATCTCGACGAGGCGCGGCACTGGCTGCGTCTCGCCGCCGCGCAGGGGCACGCACAGGCCCGCGCGACGCTCTCGTTGCTGCCATCAGACGGCTGAGTTCCGCCACTGCCGCGCCGCTCGCAGCACCGCTCGCTCACAGCGCGATAGTGCCCTCGGGCGGCGGTGGTGGTGGAGCCGACTCCGGTGGGGCGCGCTCGAGCGATTTCTCGAGTTCGCGCGCGAACGATTCGAATCGCTCGCGCAAGGCCGGCACCTGTTGTTGCAGCTCACGCTCGATGCGCGAGAGCTCGTTCTCGATGGCCGGCAGCACGCGACGCATCTCGTCCATCGATTGTTCGACCCCACGCTCGAGCGCTTCGCCGAGCGCGCCGATGCGGCCGATCACCTGGGCCAGTTCGCCGCGGCGCCGGACCGCGTCGACGGTTTCCCGGTAGTCCACGCGCCAGGCATCGTCCTCGCGCCTCAGCACGGTGTCGATCTCGAGCGTGACCGGGGTATCGCCGGCAAGCGTCAGGCCGGTCTGCACGGAGGCGTCGTCGGCATCGATGACGACCCGGCCGAGGGTGAAGCCAGCCACGGGCAACAGCGTGTCGCCGCCATCGAGGAGTGCCCGATCGCGCGCGAGCACGTACGGTTCGAGTGCGGCCGGATCGCCGCTCAGTACTGCACGCCAGAATTGCTCGCTCACCTCGCTCGGGCTGCGTGGCTGCGTACACGCGGTCAGCGCCCAGGTCACGAGCAACAGCAGTGCCAGCACACGATCGCGGCCGCCATGACGCACCCGTGGCCGCCTCGTGTCACCCCTCATGCGCGCTCCTTCAAGCCGTTCGCGCCACCGCCACGGCCCCTCCGAAGGGCGCGCTTTCCGGCGCAATCTCCCTGCCCATGCGCATCACGCGCTGCCAGGCAAGGTCGTCGATGTCGTCACGATGCGCGTGTTGCAGCTCGATCGCAAGTCGAAGGAACTCGTCGCGACGGGCGCCGATGTAGTAGAGCTCGAGCAAGCGCAGCTTGGCCTGCACGTCATGCGGGTGGTTGGCGACGAGATTGGCGAGAGCGATCTCGGCATCATCGGCACCGCGCGCCGCGGCGAGCGAATCGTCGGCGCTGTCGGTGAGCAGCACCCCGTGCCCATCACCGGGGGGATCGGCTGTCATCGTGACAGCATCGTCCCGGCGGCTGCCGTGGCGGGCGCTGAGGCGCCGCTTGACGTCTTCTTCGAGTTCCAGGCGACGGGTCGCCTTGCGCGTGATCTCGGCGACCTTCTGCGCGTCGGCGGCCGCTTGCGGTGCATCGACACGGCGGTGGCGCAGTCGCCGCCAACCGTAGCTGCCGATCACCGCGAGCAGGGCGGCGATCACCACCACGGTGCCGATGCGCCGCCCGGTGCCCGGGCGACCCGCTGCCTCCTGGTCACCCACGGCCGGCGCGGAGACGACCGGCGATGCCGGGCGCGCAACTGCCGCGGCAGCGGGCTCCGCGACCGGCGCGCTGCGGCTGACGCCGCCATTGGATGGGGTTTTCGCAGACGACGGCGTCGCCTGGCCGGCATCGCCAGCCGGCCCCTGTGCGGCGCCGTGCTCGGCAGGCGCAGGCAACGGTGCGGCGCTCGTGCTGACGGGATGCTCTACAGTCGTCGCCGCCGGCGCCGCGTTCTGCGCGGGGTCGCCGTAACGGGCGCGGATCGCCGCCATCTTGTCGCCCAGCGCGTCGAGACGCGTCGCGATGCGGGCTTCGCGCTCGGCCAGCGCGGCGCGTGCCGCGGCGAGCGACGCGGGGTCGTCCTCGCGACGCGGTTGCGCTGTCGCGAGCGGCCGGCGTGCCGGCGAGGCCGGGGGGGCGCCGGGCGTTGGCACCGCGCGCGTCGTGGCGAGGCTCGCCGTGCTCGGCGCGCTGATGGACGTGGTGCCCGCCGTGGCAGTCGTCGCTGGCGGCAGCTTCAAAGTCACGCCGACCCGCAGGCGATCGGCGTTGCCGTCGACGAACGCGTGCGGGTTGGCGCGCACCACGGCGGCGATGGTTGCGGCCACGTCGCCGCCGGTGAGATCGTTGTCGGCGAGGATGGTCCAGAGTGACTCGCCGGCCTGCACCGGGCCGTAGCCGCGCGCGTGCGCGGGCGGCGCGGCGACAGACGCGGCGGCGCGGATACGGCGCTCAGGCGGTGCTGGTGGCAAGGTAAGGGCAAGGTGCGCCGTGCGTGCGATTTCGCCGGCGCTCGCGTGCAGGCGGAACTCGAGGCGCGGCTGCGTGAGCGGGGCGTTACTCTGCAACAGCACGTAGGGCTGGCCCGCGGCATCGATGGCGACTCGTGCCGTCATCGCGGCGATGGCGGCACGCCCGGGAGCGCCGCGCGGCAGCGTGATGTCGGGGCTCAGAGCGAGCGCGAGTGTGGTCGCCTCCGCGGGGCCGACGCCGAACAGCTCGACACGCGCACTGAGTGGCTCGCCGAGGTGGGAGCCGCTGCGGACCTGGCCAATCTGGAACGCCGGCACACCGGGGCTCGCGAGCAGGGCAGCGACCAGTGCTGCCACGAATCGGGACTGGTTCATGGGCCTCTCCGCGGAAAATGCACGACAGGCCTGCGGCCTGATAGTGAGCCGACGCGTCCTGGCCAGGCGCGCGAACGGACCTTACCGTGGAGATAGCGGACAATTCCCCGAAAAATTGACGTTGTTGCAATTGTTGACGTGAGGAGACACCTGTTGAGCAGCGAACGGTTCGATGCCGCCTACTTCGATCGCTACTATTTCGCGCGCGCGACGCGCATCGCCGATCCGGGCTATTTCGACCGCGTTTCCGGCTTCCTGACCGCCTACCTCGACCTGCTCGACTGTCGTATCGAGAGCGTTCTCGACGCCGGCTGCGGCGCGGGGCTCCTGCACGCCGGGCTGCGCCGGGCCTGGCCGCAGGTACGCATCGACGCGTTCGACGCCAGCGCCTGGGCGTGTCGGGAATTCGGCTGGCGCCATGCCACCCTCGAGACCTTCGAATCACGGCGCCGCTACGATCTCGTGATCTGCTACGACGTGGTCCAGTACCTCGACCGCGAGGCCGCGCGTGCCGCGCTCGCCAAGCTCGCTGGCCTCACTCGCACGGCGCTGTTCTTCGGCGTGCTGACGCGCGAGGACTGGCGCGACAACTGTGACCAGGCACGTACCGACGGCGACGCCCATTTGCGTTCCGCACGCTGGTACCGGCGCGAGCTCTCACGTCACTTCCGCAACGCGGGGGGCGGGCTCTACCTGCGTCGCGACGCCAGCGAGGTGGTGCTGTACGCGCTCGAGAGCGTCTGACGGGCAGGATTCGCGCTCGCGCCCTCGGTCAGTCGCTCTGCGGCAGGAAACGCAGTGCGACGCCGTTGTTGCACCAGCGCTCGCCGGTTGGTGCCGGGCCGTCGTCGAACACGTGGCCCTGGTGACCGCCGCACTTGACGCAGTGGTACTCGGTGCGCGGCCAGATCAGCTTGAAGTCCGTCTTGGTATCGAGATGCCCGGGAATGGCCGTGAAGAAACTCGGCCAGCCCGTGCCGCTGTCGAACTTCATCGCCGAAGTGAACAGGGCCAGGCCGCAGGCGCGGCAGACGTACACGCCGGCGCGCTTCTCGCCGTTGAGCGGGCTCGAGAAAGGCCGCTCGGTGTCTTCCTCGAACAGCACCTGCCAGGCCTCCCGCGGCAGCGCTTCGCGCCATGTGGCGGGGGTGCGCTCGATGGCCGGCGTCGGCGTGACCGGGGTCTCGCCGGCCGGGTAGAGTGTGCGCCATCCGGCCTCGAGCGCAGTGACCTCAGCCTCGTTGGCGACGCCGGCGCGCGGGCGCCGCGGCAGCAGGCCGGCGGCCGCGAGAATGGCGGTCATGCCGCCGGCTGTGATCAAGGCTCTGCGCCGCATCGTCATCTCCTCGCGTCGGGCCGCGCAATGCCCGTGCGTCCCAGTTAGGCGCTCCGGCACGCCGCGTCGCGCGCCACCAACGCTCAGAGGCTGCCGGCGCGGGTAAGTTCCGTCGTCGCCGGCTCAGCTCGCCACGTAGCGCGCGATGTACTCGGCCAGTGGCAGTTCGTCGTTTGCTTCGAGTCGCGCCTGCTCGGCATGCGAGCTCGCCGCGAGCTCGACGAAGCGCGCCTCGGTATCGGCTTCCGGCGGATGGGCACGGAATGCCGCCGCGTAGCGGCCGGACAGCTCCATGCCGTAATTGTGGAACTGCTTGTGGCCGTCGGCGAGGGTGGCGAGGATGCGCGCCGATGGCAGCATCTCGGGATGGCGAATGGCGTCGACCTGGCGTTTCAGCGCAGTCAGGTAGGGATTGCCACTCTCACCGGCGTCGAGGGCCTCGCAAATGGCATGCATGCGGTCGCAGATCTCGAGGCTCCACGCACGCAGCGGGCGGCGCTCGCCGTGCTGGATCAGCTCGAGCCCGGGGGCACGTCCACGTAGCGCCACGGTGAGCTCGTTGTACTCGATGCCGCGCAACTCTTCCTCGGTCAAGGTCGGGCTGTCCTCGAGCAGGCAGAAGATGAGGAAGGCCTCGATGAAATAGAGCTGTTCGACGTCGACGCCGACCGCGCTCAGCATGTTGACATCGAGTGCGCGCACCTCGACGTACTCGACTCCACGCGCGCGCAGCGCATTGGCCGCGCGTTCCCCGGCCTCGCTGGTGCGCTTGGGGCGGATGAAGCTGTAGTACTCGTTCTCGATCTGCAGGACGTTGGTCGACAGCTGGATCCAGTCGTCGCCGTCGCGCGTGCCGATGGCCTCGTATTCCGGGTACGGCGTGCGCAGCGCGCGCTGCAGGCTGGCGACGTAGTCAGCGAGGTTGTCGTAGGACACCTTGAGCGCAGCCTGGTTCTTGTTCTTGTAGCCGATGTCGCTCATGCGCAGCGAAGTCGCGTAGGGCAGGTAGAAGGTGCCGCGCATGAGTTCCTTGAAGCGGGTCGTACGTCCGGCGAGAAACGACTTGCACACCGCCGGCGAGTTGCCGAACAGCAACGGGATCATCCAACCGAGGCGCTTGAAATTGCGGATCAGCGCGAAGTAGCTCGCGTTGATGAAGTCCTGCAACGGCAGTTCCGCGCCCTCGTCCTCGCGGTACAACGGCCAGAACACGGGGGGCAGCGAATAGTTGAAATGCACACCGGCGATCGCCTGCATGCGGCGACCGTAGCGGTAGTCGAGCCCGACGCGGTAGATGTGCTTGAGGCGCCCGATGTTCGAGCTGCCGTACTCGGCAATCGGGATGCTGCTGTCATCGCTCACCGCGCACGGCATGCTGGCGGCCCACAACAGCTCGTCATCTGCCAGATGGTGATAGAGGAAGCGGTGGATGTCGTCGAGGAAGCGTACCGTCTCACGAACGTTGGTCGACGGTGGCGTGATGAACTCGGGTAACGCCTCGGAGTAGTCCGTCGTGATGTAGGGATGGGTCAGCGGCGCACCCCAGGCACGCGGGTGGGCGGTCTGCGCGATCGAGCCTTCGGTCGTGATGCGCAGGCTTTCCTTCTCCAGTCCCTTGAGACCGCCTCCGAGCATGCGGGCGTTACCCGAGGCGAGCAGGCGCCGCAGGCGCTCTTCCAGTTTTCGCGACATGGGATGCGGATGACGAACGTGATCAGGGGGGTGAAATTACACTGTCAGAGCGGCGCAAGTACAGCCGTGGGAAAACGCACTCGGCGCGGCAATTCGTGCGGCCTTCTCGCTGCAGCGTCGGGCCGCACGGCAGGCCGGATGCGACAAAGCCGGCGCACACGTTCAGGCGCTCGGTTCGAGGCCGCGCTCGGCCATGGCGACGGCGCGGAAGATCGCACGACCCTTGTTCATCGTCTCCTGCCACTCGAGTTCCGGCACCGAGTCGGCAACGACACCGCAGCCGGCCTGGATGTAGAGCCGATCGTTCTTGATCACGGCGGTGCGAATGGCAATCGCGGTGTCCATGTTGCCGTTCCATGACAGGTAACCGACCGCGCCACCATAGACGCCGCGGCGCACCGGCTCGAGTTCGTCGATGATCTCGATGGCGCGAATCTTGGGTGCCCCGGAAAGTGTGCCGACCGGCAGGGTCGCGCGCAACGCGTCGAGTGCGCTCTTGTCGTGCCGCAGGCGTCCCTCGACGGTCGACGAGATGTGCATCACGTGCGAATAACGCTCGATGACCATCTTTTCGGTCACCTTGACGCTGCCAATCTCGGCGACGCGGCCGATGTCGTTGCGGCCGAGGTCGATCAGCATCAGGTGCTCGGCGAGCTCCTTGGGATCGGCGAGCAGCTCGCGTTCGAGACGCTGGTCCTCTTCTTCGGTGCGGCCGCGCGGGCGCGTGCCGGCAAGCGGACGCGTGGTCACGACGCCGTCCTCCACGCGCACCAGGATCTCCGGCGAAGACCCGACCACGTGGAAATCGCCGAGGTCGAAGAAATACAGGTAGGGGGACGGGTTGAGATGACGGAGTGCGCGGTAGACGTTGATCGGCGCGACTTCGAGCGGCACGGCCATGCGCTGCGCGAGCACCACCTGCATGACGTCACCGTCGATGATGTACTGTTTGATGCGCTCGACCGCCGCGAGGAAGGCCTCGTGGCCGAACTCGGATGCGAAGTCGCGCTCGCTGCTGTGGCGCGTCACCTGGTCCGCCGGCAGCGCGGGCAGCGGTTCGCGCAGGCGCGCGGCGAGTCGGGCGAGCTCGGTCTCGCCGGCCGCGCGGGCGGTGTCATCGTCGGCGTCGACGTACTTGACCAGCATCAGTTCGCCACGCAGGTTGTCGAAGACCACGAAGTCGTCGACCTGCAGCAGGTAGATGTCGGGCGTGCCGAGTGCGTCCGGCGGGCTCGATGCGGCTACGCGCGGCTCGACGTAGCGCACGGTATCGTAGCCGAAGTAACCGACCAGCCCGCCGCAGAAGCGCGGCAGTTCGGGCAATGGCGGCGTTTCGTAGCGCGCCAGGTAGGCTGCGACGAAGGCCAGCGGGTCGCTGACCGTGGTGCGTTCGACGATGTCGTCGTCGTCGCTCACCGTGACCTCGTGGCCGCGCACGACCAGCGTGCGCCTGGCCGGCAGACCGATGATCGAGTAGCGGCCCCACTTCTCGCCGCCCTCGACCGACTCGAGCAGAAACGAATGACGGCCGAGACCGAGCTTCGTGTATACGCTCAGCGGCGTGTCGAGATCGGCGAGCACGCGGCGGGTGAGGGCGACGCGCCGGATACCGGGGCGTGCGGCGGGGGCGGAGTGGTCGGTCACGGTGACTGGCTTCGCTTATTGCTCGGACGCGGCGCGCCGACAGCCGGCTGCGGCGCGGACGCCCCCGCGGGGCACGAGAGGTTAATCGATCGTCCCGACTGCAACAAGCGAGAGGCACGGTGGCGCCGTGATGTCGGGTTTCCCGGCCAGTCCCGTCGCGCGCCGTCTCGCGCCGCGGCGGCACGTGCGTGGGGCGGCGCGTCTCCGGCGCGGCGCCGGCCGTCGCTCAGTCGCCGTACTCGAGCAGTGTCCAGACCTGGCGTCCGCTCTTGAGGAAGGGGCTCGTCGAGCGCTCGTCGCGTTCCAGTCGTACCAGGCCGACGCCGGGCGCATACCATTCGCGCGTGCTTACGGTGACGCGTGCCGACGCGTTGCCGCGGTCGGTACGAACCGACGTCGTGCCCTGGCCTGCGATCAGCAGGCAGTTCGCGAAGCGGCCGGCCGGCACCTGCGTGACGCCGTCCAGCGCGACAACCGACTTCTCGATGGTCACCGGGTAGCGGCGCACAATCACGCGATCCTGCCGTGCAAAGGTGCGACTCTCGATCAGCGCCAGCGTGCTGGCGACTGACCAGCTGCGCCCCGCCTGCGCCGGGACCGGCAGCACCAGCCGTGGCGGCTGGTCGCTCGAAAACGTGCCGTCGCGGCCGCTGCGTTGCGCGACACGTAAGATGCCTTCCGGGGTGCTGCGCAGGTACTCGAGCGAGCTCGCTTGCACGCGACGCGCAACCACCTCCTTACCCTCGAGTGAGCCGCGTGCGACGTTGCGTGCGACGTAGCGCGCCTCGCGCGTCTCGTCGAGCACTGTCGATGCGACCGCATACACCCACCAGCGGCCAGGCGCGAGCGGTGCATAAGCGCGCGGGTCGGAGCAGGCGGTGAGCACGAGGCCGAGCAGCATCGCACTCAGCGGATGAATGAACGGGCGAAGCAGGGAAGACAAGCGGGGCTCCGTCAGGTGCGGAGCGATAGCTTGGGCGAAGGAGGCCATCCGTGGCCAGTCCCCGCGACACCGGGGCTCCGCCCGGCGGTAGCGTAGCGTCAGCGCAAGGCGGGGATTCGGGTGGCGGCGTGACGAACATCCCGGCCCCCGCGCGGCGCGCGCGGTGGGCGGTCGGCCGGGGACGTTCGCGCGCCGGCGTCAGTTCCGCAGGCTCTGGTCGTTGGTATAGAAGATGCCCTTGAGCTCGTGACGGTCGTCGAGATGAAGGCGCAGCAGTACGCGGGCGCCGATCGCGCGCGCACGGCTGAAGACCTCGTCGGCCGTCTCGAAGGGAATGTATTCGCCGTTCAAATCCCGGTAGCCGGCAAATCTTGCCTCCGTGGACAGCTTCTCGAGTGCGTTCATGGACAGGGTCTCCGTGCGATTGGGCGTTTTCGTCCATCTTTGCAGCAAGCGTGCCAGCCTGCGGCGGGACCGCCACGGAGCGCGCCGAGTGAGAACCGGTTCAGGTTCCCTGGCGCTGAATGTGAAGTGATGTCACGAATTGCACGTTCGCGCGTGTGCAGAGCGGTCGCCGGGCTCGCCCCGACGCCAGGTGAGTGTCACCGTGAGGCGACGCCTGCGGGCGCGGCGCGCGCCGTCGCGCACAGTGAACCACCCACCGCGATGGCGAGATTGGGCAGCAGGGCGACCAGTCCGGGATGAAAGCCGTAGACTTTGCCGCGCGCGGTGAATGGCAGGTCGAGCAGCGCGAGCAGCAATGCCAGGGTCACGCCGACGGCCAGCCCCAGCGCCACCGGCGTACCGCGCAGCCCCGACCAGCGCAGGCCGAGGATGAACGCCGGCACGAGCTGGATGAGGAGGTCGAGCTTGCGGTCCATGATCTCGACCAGCGAGGCGTGCTCGCGGAGCATCACGGCGACCACGATGAGCACCGCGATGAGCGTCCACGAACTCAGCTTGCCGATGCGCGTCAACGTCGATTCGCTGGCGCCACGCAGCAGGTGCCCGGCGCAGACGTCCTTGGTCAGCATCGAGGAGATCGACAGCAGCGCCGAATCGGCGGTCGACATCATCGCGGCCAGAACCGCGGCGAGCGTGACCACCACGAGCCCGTAACCGAGGGTCGAGTGCGATTGGATCTCGCGCAGCACGCGGCCGAACACCTGGTCGGCGGCAGCGCCCTCGAGGCCCGGCAGGTAGGCCAGTGCCATGATGCCGGCAACCAGCGAGATGAGCATCGTCGGCAGCGGCATGAAGGCCATCACGGCGAGGCTGCGGCGCAGGGCACGCGCCGAGCGTGCCGCGTAGATGCGCTGGATCGCCTGCGGGTAGAGGCAGATGCCGAAACCGACGGTGAGGATGTAGCTCAGCCACTCGCGGCAGCGCGCGGCATCGGGTACCAGCGCCTTGCGCGTGTCATTGGCGAGGTCGGCGGCCAGGATGCGGGCGGTGGCGTCGCCGAGCGGCCCGAAGTGGTCGATGAGCAGCACCAGCAACACGAGGAAGCCGACCGCGAGGATGCCGCCCTGGATGGCGTCGGTCCAGGCCACCGCGCGCAGGCCGCCAAGCGTGCCGTAGATCACCATGATCAGCGCGAGCACGACAACCCCGCCCGCGTAGGCGATACCACCGGCGTCGTGTGCCAATCCCTGCATCGCGCGTCCCATCGCCATCAGCTGGGCGAGCAGGAAGTTGCACAGCACGACGATCATGATCACGGTGACGAGCAGCGTGAGCAGGGGGTTGCCGTAACGATCGGCGATGTAATCGGCCGGTGTCAGGTAGCGCCGCTCGCGGGCAAGGCGGTGCAACTGCGGGGCGAAGGTGAGATACGCGACGACCACCGCGGTCATGAAGTGCAGGCTGAGGATCCAGGCGTACCCCAGCCGGTAGGTGGCACCGGTGAAGGCGAAGAAGGTGTTCCCGCTGTACTGGGTTGCGAACAGCGTCAGGAAGAGCACCAGGAAGCCGAAGCCATTGCCGGCGAGGTAGAAGTCCTGCAGCGTGTCGGCCTCCCGTGCACGCCGTGCGACCCAGCCGATGACGAGCAGCGAAAGCAGGTACAGCGCGATGAAGACCCAGGCGCCGGCGCCGAGGGGCAGCAGGTCACCCATCGTCGTCCTGCTCGTCCGGCCACGGGCGCGCCATCAGTAAGGCCGTCAGCAGCGAAGCTGCGGCGGAGACCACCACCGCCACGCATACCCAGGCGGGGACACCGAACCACAGCGTGCGGTCATCGGCCGGCCAGTACCACGGCACCGCCAGCACCAGCAGCACGACGAACAGCAGCGGTGCACGGCGGACGGTCATGACTTCGGCGGCAGGCGTGCGGACATCGGGAAGGCGCGCGACATCGCAAGGGTCGTGCATTGTAGCGTTCGTCGACGTGGCTGCGTCATGGCGTCGCATCTTCCACTGGCAAGGTGAACGGTCGCGCCAGCGGTTCGCCGACGAAGAGGCCCTGGCCAGGCCACTGCACGCTCTTCCAATAGGCCTCGACCAGCGTGTCGCCATTGATGTAACGCCCCATCACGATGGCGGGGTCCGGGAACTTCTGTGGGTAGTTGCATGGCTCGACGACGGTACCGTAGGTGCCGGTCGCGCCGGCCTCGATCCAGGCGAGGATGCTCATCTGCTTGCTGCCATCGAGCACGCCGCCGGCAGAGGTGAGGTGATCGGCGATGGCGCCGGGACGAAATGTCAGGGTGTCGAGCCCGGGGACTCGGCGCGCGCCGATGAAATAGAACATCACGTCATGGCGATCGCGCACCGCGTCGTCGTGCAGCAGAACGCTGTTCTGCCAGCGGCCGAACAGTCGTTGGGCCAGCGCGAAGCGCGGTGCGCGGGTATTGCGATTGCGATCGGGCGTGATGATGAAGTAAGCCGTCCCGGGCGGGTTGGTGGCATCGGCGGCAACGCCGCGATCGACCAGCGCGCGTGCCTCGGCGGCGCCCGGTGCCGCCAGCAGCATTGTCGGGCGGATACCGTGGTCGCGCCACGGCATGGCGGAGAACGAGGCGAAATAGGGATTCGCCGCGGTGGTCTTGCAGCCGACCGCACAGTAGCGCTCGTCGAAGCCGAGCGCGAAGGCGCTCGTCACCGACATGCAGCCGACGCGATAGGGGCGCGTCCAGGCTAGCGCCAGTGCCTGGATATCGTCGCCGAGCCTGTCCTCGAGCTCGCGTCGCACGCGCTCGAAACGATCGACCGGCAGGTTGGCGCTGCCGGTGTCGACATCGACCGCGATCACGTGTTCGCGCGGGATACCACGGCGCGTGGCGTAGTAGCCGGCCAGCACGCGGCTGTCGCCATCGCCGGCGGCATAGAGCACGGCCACGTTGCCGGCGTCGAGTGCGGTCGCCGGGCACACCATCGAAAGCAGCAGTGCGAGGCCGGTAGCGCAGCGCAGCGCCGCCTGGCGCAGGGGGCGCATACAGCGTGCCGCAGGCACCTTCAGTGGGCTTTCTTCAGCGCCTTCATTGCGCGCTCGAGACCATCCATGGTGAGCGGGAACATACGGTCGGCCATCAGTTCCTTGACCATGCCGATGGACGGAATGTGTCCCCAGTATTCCTCGGGCTGCGGGTTCAACCACACGGCGTAGGGGAAGATCGCCATCAGGCGCGCCATCCAGGTCGCACCGGCTTCCTCGTTCCAGTGCTCGACGCTGCCGCCAACCGCCATGATCTCGTACGGGCTCATGGTCGCGTCGCCGACGAATACGAGCTTGTGATCGGCGCCGTAGGTGTGCATGACCTGGCTGGTCGGCACGCGCACGTTGGCGCGCAGGTTGTTGTCGCGCCACACCGATTCGTAGAGAAAATTGTGGAAGTAATAGTGCTCGAGATGCTTGAACTCGGCGCGCGCGGCGGAGAACAATTCCTCGCACACCTTCACGTAAGGATCCATTGAGCCGCCGACGTCCAGAAACAGCAGCACCTTCACGGCGTTGTGGCGTTCCGGCACCATCTTGATATCGAGCAGGCCGGCGTTGCGCGCGGTCGAGCGGATGGTGTCGTCGAGATCGAGTTCCTCGGCGGCGCCGTCGCGCGCGAAGCGGCGCAGCTGGCGCAGGGCCAGCTTGATGTTGCGCGTGCCGAGCTGCACGGAGTCGTCGAGATTGCGGAAGTCGCGGCGATCCCACACCTTTACCGCGCGGCCCTGGCGGCCTTCCTCCTGGCCGATGCGGATGCCTTCGGGATTGTAGCCATGCGCGCCGAACGGCGAGGTGCCGCCGGTGCCGATCCACTTGTTGCCGCCGTGATGTGCTTTCTTCTGCTCGGCGAGTCGCTCGCGCAGCGTTTCCATCAGCTTGTCCCAGCCGCCCAGCGCCTCGATCTGGGCCTTCTCCTCCTCGGTGAGGTTGAGCTCCTTCTGCGCACGCAGCCAGTCCATCGGGATCTCGCCGAAGATCTCGTCGAACAGCGCTTCCTGGCCGCGAAAATACTCGCCGAAGACCTGGTCGAAGCGGTCGAAGTAGCGTTCGTCCTTGACCAGCGCGGCGCGCGCCAGGTAGTAGAAATTATCGATGCTGAAGCCCGCCACGCGCGCCTCGAGCGCGGCGAGCAGGCTGAGGTACTCGGTGATCGAGACCGGGATGTCGACCTTGCGCAGCTTGTAGAAAAGCTCAGTTAGCACCCGTGCGCCTCGACATGAACACGAGCCGCTCGAACAGGTGCATGTCCTGCTCGTTCTTGAGCAGCGCGCCGTAGAGCTTGGGAATGGCCTTGCGCGAGTCCTTGTCACGCAGCGCCTCGGGCGGGATGTCCTCGGCTACCAGCAGCTTGATCCAATCGAGCAGCTCGGAGGTCGAAGGACGTTTCTTGAGCCCCGGGATCTCGCGCAGCTCGAAGAAGCACTCGAGTGCCTCGGCCAGCAATCGCTTCTTGATGTCCGGGAAATGCACCTTGACGATGGCATCCATGGTCTCGGCATCAGGGAAGGCGATGTAATGGAAGAAGCAGCGGCGCAGGAAGGCGTCGGGCAGCTCCTTCTCGTTGTTGCTGGTGATGATGATGATCGGCCGATGCGTGGCCTTGACCGTCTGCTTGGTCTCGTAGACGAAGAACTCCATGCGGTCGAGCTCTAGCAGGAGGTCGTTGGGGAATTCGATATCGGCTTTGTCGATCTCGTCGATCAGCAACACCGGCTGCACGTCGGATTGGAATGCCTCCCACAGCTTGCCCTGTACGATGTAGTTGCCGATGTCGTGGACCTTGTCGTCGCCCAGCTGCGAATCGCGCAGGCGCGCCACCGCGTCGTACTCGTAGAGTCCCTGCGCTGCCTTCGTCGTGGACTTGATGTGCCATTGGATGAGCGGGCGGTCGAGCGCGCGTGCGACTTCCTCGGCGAGCATCGTCTTGCCGGTGCCGGGCTCGCCCTTGACCAGCAGCGGGCGCTGCAGCGTGACCGCGGCATTCACCGCCATCATGAGATCTTCAGTTACGATGTACTTGTCGGTACCGGTGAAGCGTTCGTTAGACATCGGGTCCACTGTGCAGAAGGGCCAAGGGGCATTGTAAAGCATGGCCATGCGCTTGACTCAAACGCCCCGTGCGGGCGCGCTGGCATTGTGCCTGTGGTGCGCATGGGCGCCGCAGGCATTCTCGACGGACGCCGCGAGGGCGCCCGCTGACGGCGCGACCGCGGCCGCCATCGCAGCGTTCCGGGCTGGCGATCACGGTGCGGTCGCCGCGCTGCGCGGCCCGGCGGAGGCGGGTCATGCGGCCGCGCAGTTCTACCTCGGCCTGGCCTATGCCAAGGGCTGGGGCGTCGTCGCCGATGACGAACGGGCGCGCGACTACTACGCGCGCGCCGCCGCCGCCGGTTACGCCAAGGCGCAGGTCAATCTCGGCCTGCAACTCGCTGCGGCAGGTGATTTCGCCGGCGCGCGCGCGTGGCTCGAGCGTGCCGCACAGCAGGGTGACGGTCGTGCCGCTCACCAGCTGGGCCTGATGCATTACCGCGGCCATGGGGGGCCGCGCGACTACCGTGCCGCACGCGAGTGGTGGCGTCAGGGCGCGGCGCGCGGCAACGCCGAGGCCGCGTTCAACCTCGGCATCCTGCACCACCGCGGACTCGGGGTGGCGGTCGATCGCGACAGCGCGCTGTACTGGTGGCTGCAGGCTGCACGCAGCGGGTTGCCGGTGGCGCAGAACGCGGTCGGCACCGCCTATCAGAACGGTGATGGCGCGCCGTTCGACCTGGTCGAGGCCTGGGCGTGGTTCCGTCTCGCCGGTGCCGGCGGCCTGGACGTCGCCCGGCTCAACGCGGAGCTGGTATCGGCGCGTCTGGACGCCGACGGCCAGGCGCGCGCCGAGCAGCGTCTGACAGCCTTGCGCGCCGAGTTGGCAGAAGCGCCGGGCGACGCCACGCGCTGAAGCGGGGCTGCCGCCGCGACCGCACCGGCTCAGCTACCGCGTGCGCGCAGCTGGGCCTCGATCTCCTCGATCAGACTGCGCGTGCCGGCCTCGTCGTCGGCGCGGGCGGCGGCGGCGCGCTCACGCACCTCGGCGAGCAGCGCTGCCTGCCGCGCGAGCGTTTCACGCTGTGCGGTCGATTCCTGCAGGCGATCCTGCTCGGCGACCCACTCGGCCAGTTCCCGCTCCAGCAGGCGGTCGATCTCGCCGGCTGCGCCGTAGGTCCGTTCCAGCGCCTGCTCGGTATCGTGTGCGGCAGCACTGGCTGCAGTGGCGGCGGCGACCGCCTGCTCATGGTCGCGACGCGCCGCCTGCGCGCGCTGTTCGACCACGTTCAGACTGCGCTGCAGGGCGGCATCCGCAGTGGCTTGTTGAGCTGCCGCACGTGCGGCAGCGAGTTCGCGCTCGGCTGTGCTGCGAGCCGTGGCGGCGGCCTCGCGGGCGCGTTCGGCCTCGACACGCAGGGCATTGACTCGCTGCATTTCGCCATCGAGCCGCGCGCGCTCGCGCGCGAGTGCCGCCTGGTAGGCCTCGCGCAGTCGCTGGTGCTCACGTTCGAGCTGCGCTCGCAGGCTGCGCATCTCGGCACGCGCGGACTGCTCGGCGTCGCGCGCCGCGGCGCTTTCGCTGCGTGCTTGCTCGAGTTCCTCGGTGGCGCGCAGGAAGGCCTGCTCGAACTTGCGTCGCTCGGCAGCGAGCTCGGCGGCGAGCTCGGCGCGCAGCGTCGCCTCGCGGTCCGCCTGGGTCGCTTCGAGCTGCTCGGCCTGCTTGGCGTACAGCGCGGCGAGACGCTGTCGTTCTGCCTCGAGCTCCGCGCGGGCGCGACGCTCGGCTTCGCGCAGGCGCTCCGCGGCACGCGCTTCGAGCCGCGCGGCGTCGGCACTCGCGGCCTCGCGTTCGGCTTCGACCGCGGCGCGCTCGGCAGCGAGCGCTTCGCGTAGCCGCGCCGTCTTGGCGAGCTCCTCGTGCAAACGCGCCGCTTCGGCGGTGAGACGCTCGCGCTCGTCGGCCAGGGCCGTGTCGGCGGCGTCTCCCACTGCCGCGGGTGCCACGGCGGGCGGCACCGACCCGGCTGGTTGCGGCCCCGGGCGCGCACCGCCGGCCACGGGCGGCGTTACGACGGCGGTGGTGGTCGCATGCTCGGCGACGGCGCCATCGATCACGTAGCAGGCCTCGAAGCCGTGGCCGCTGAGCAGGAATGCCGCCGAGGAGCTGCGCCCGCCGGTGTCGCAGTAGGCGACCCATGGCACCGCGGGGTCGAGTTCCTGCATGCGCATGCGCAGCATGCCGAGAGGAATGTTGAGGCTGCCTGGCAGGCCGTTGTGGGCGTGTTCGTCCTCGAACCGCACGTCGAGCCAGCGGGCGCCGGCGGCTACCCGTCGCTCGGCCTCGGCGCGGTCGACAGCGTCGAGCAGCGGCGCCTTGATGAGGCGCGCGAAGTCGTCCTTGGTGAGTCGCGCGAGGCGTCCCGCATCGAGCATGCGCACGGTCGCGTTGCGTGTCGCGCCGGATACCAGCGCCTCTTCGCCGAAGGTGTCGCCCGGGCCGAGTTCGGCGAGCCTGATCGACCGCCCGCGCGCGCCCGCGCGCACCACCTCGCAGCGGCCCGCCTGGATCACATAGTAGTAGTCGCCCGGATCGCCCTGGCGAATGACCGCCGTACCGGGTGCGACATCGAACGGCTCGAGGATGTCGAGCAGCGCCTGCACGTTGGCCGGTGGCACGTGCGTGAAGAGGTCCGACTGCAGCAGCGCGACCAGCCAATCGTCTCCGCTGGCGGCCTCGATGACCTCGATGGCTGCCGCGGGCGACGCTGTCGTCGGGGGCGGGGCGGCGGCACTCAGCAGCTGTTCGAGGAGACTGCGGCGCAATCTGAGCACCTGCGCCGCGGTCGTCGCCATGGCCGACATCTGGCGCGGCTGGAGCTGGGCGAGCGGCTGGTAGGCCGGGCCTTCGCCGCCCGTCACGCGCTTGATCAGCGAGCCGTCGGCGTAGAGTTCCAGGGTGCCTTCGAGCAGGTAGAAGGTGTAATCGTCACGGTCGCCCTGGGCGAAGAGCTGTTGCTTGCGGCGCAGGTCGATGACCTGCGCCTGGGCAAGCAGGCGTTGCCTTCTCTCCGGCGACAGCTTGTTGAGAGGAACCAGGTAGTCGGCGCGGTTCTCCAGCGGATCGGGCTCGTGGGTCATTGTTGACGGCGGCCGTGGTCCCTCAGGCGTCGAGATCCGGAATCAGCCTGCTCTTCAGGCGGGTGATCTGATCCTTCAGCAGCAGCTTGCGCTTTTTCATGCGGGTGAGC
Source organism: Gammaproteobacteria bacterium (assembly GCA_040220855.1). Lineage (GTDB taxonomy): Bacteria > Pseudomonadota > Gammaproteobacteria > JACKNG01. Next base: position 17,464 of record JAVJVZ010000012.1, read on the forward strand.
TGCAGTTGGTCGACGGCGCCATCGAGACCGAGGCGGGTGACGACTTCGTCGAGCTCGCGATGCTCGCTCTGCAGCTCGATGATTCTGCGCCGTAGCGCTATGACGTCTTCGTCCGACACCCCGGCCTGGTCTCCACAGCCTCTCGTTACCGGCTCGCATTCTACGCCGTTTCGCGAGGGATCGGCGGCCCTGCACGCGCTCGTCACGGCGGTTCCCGGGCCTGGCGGCCGGGTGAACGCCGTCACACTCGGGAGGCAGCCAGGCGCGGCCTTGCGTGACCGCATTCACACTTGCCGACGACGGTTCATGATTCGTTCAGGCACCGCTTATAGTCTGTCCTGGGTATGGCCGACAATGCTGCTGTCGACGTGCCGGCCCGGCCGCCACGCTCGACGCGCTCCGCCACTGTCCGTGCGAGGTCACATGTCCGCACTCAAGTCCGCTCCCGAAGGTCTGCCCGAGACCCTGGCGCCGTTGCACCAGCTCTCGCCGCCGGCGCGGTCACGCCTGCTCGAGGCCGCCGAGTACGTGCACGTCGAACGTGGTAGCTTCGTGTTCCGCGAGGGCGATACCGACGACCGCACGCTCTACCTGCTCGAAGGCCAGCTGGAGCTGCTCAGTGGTGACCAGGTCCTGCGCCGGATCGCCGGTGGCACGGCCGAGGCGGACAGCCCGCTGGCGCAACTCCAGCCGCGCCAGCTGTCGGCACGTGCGCTCTCCGAAGTCGCCCTGCTATGCCTGCCCCGGGCGCTGTTCAACGAACTGGTGCGCGACGATCTCGGGGACACCGACGCCGCCTCCGTCACAGTCGAGGTCGACGAAATCGAGAGCACCGAGCAGGATGACTGGATGACCCGCATGCTGCGCTCGAAGCTGTTCGCGCAGCTGCCGGCATCGAACATCCACCGCATCTTCAGCCTCCTCGAGACGATCGAGGTGCCGGCCGGCGAGCAGGTCGTGACACAGGGCGAGCCGGGCGACTATTACTTCATCCTCATCAACGGTCGCGCCGAGGTCACGCGCGCAGCGAGCCCCGGTGCGCCGAGCTACCGTCTCGCCCTGATTGGCGCCGGTGATGCCTTCGGCGAGGAAGCCCTGGTCGGTGACGGTACGCGCAACGCCTCGGTGCGCATGTTGACGCCGGGCGAGCTGGCGCGTCTCGCCAAGCGCGATTTCATCGATCTCATCCGCGAACCGCTGCTGAGCGCGGTCAACCTGCAACAAGGCCTCGACCTGGTCGCGACGCGCGGCGCGCTATGGCTCGATGTGCGCTTCCCCGAGGAGCACGCGCGGCGCGCCATCGCAGCGAGCGTCAACCATCCGCTGAGCACCCTGCGCATGCATTCGGGGCGGCTCAACGCGGACAAGGTCTACCTGGTCTATTGTGACGACGGCTCGCGCAGCGCCGTCGCCGCGTTCCTGCTCGCCGAGCGCGGTTTCGACGTGCATTACCTGGCCGGTGGCCTCGATGCTTACGCCGAGGGCGATGCCGAGCAGCTCGATCTGACCCTCCACGATGACGACAGCCTGCCGCCGGTGACCCGCGGTGCGGTGCCAATCCCGTCGTCCCACCGCAGTGCCGGCGATGAAGACGTCGAGCCGGCGGTCAAAGCCGCGGCGCTGCAGGTCGAATCGGTGGTGGCGGAGCTGTCGCTGGACGACGCCGCGACCGCTGCGCCAAGGGCGACGCCGGTGCAGGCATCGTCGTCGCCGGCGCTCGCGGAGCCACAATCGACCGGCGCCAGCGTCGCTCCAGCGTCGCAAGCAGGCGGTACGGCAGTACGGCAGCACCATGCCGCGGCCGTACGCGAGGCGGCTGCGCGCGCGCGTGCCGAGGTCCAGCGTGCCGCGGCGAAGCGCATCGCCGCCGAGCGCGAACGGGCCCGCCAGGCCGTGGAAGTCGCGCGTGCCAAGGCCGAGGAGGAAGCGCGGGAGCGGCTCGAGAACGAGCGCAGACGCGCGCAGGCGGAAGCGGAATCGCGGGTGGAGGAAGCGCGTGCCCGGGCCCGCGCCGAGGCCGAGGCGCGGGTCGAGAGCGAGCGTGCGCGCGCCGCGCAGGCAGCGCGCGACGAACTCGAGTCGGAGCGCCAGCGCCTTGCCGCGGAGACCGAGAAGGCGCGCGCCGAACTGGCCGAGGCGCAGCGTCTGCAGGCCGCCGCCCAGGCGGCGCAGCAGGCGCATGCACGCGCCGCCGCCGCGGCCGAGAGCGAGCGCCAGCGCGAAGCGGAGGAACAGCTGCGGGCGGAGCGCGAGCGCCTCGAAGCGGAGGCTGCGAAGGCGCGCGCCGAGCTGGCCGAGGCGCAGCGCATGAAGTCGGAGATCGAGCAGGCCCGGCTCGCCGCCGAGGCCGAGGTCGAGCGCGAACGGGCCGCGCAGGCGCGGCGCGTCGAGCAGGTGCGCGCGGAGATGCAGCGGCGTCTCGAGGAAGAAGAGCGCCGCATCCGCGAGAGCTACGCGTGGCAGGCCGAGGAACTCGAGCGACTACAGGCGCAAAAGCAGGCTGCCGAGGCGCGCCTGCACGAAGAGCAGGAGCGTGTGCGCCGACAATCGGAAGAGGCGAGCGCGCGGCTCGCCGAGGCGCGTGACTACCAGCAGCGGCTCGAAGAAGTGAAAAAGGCGAGCGCCGCCGAGGCGGCCATGCGCGAACGCCAGCAACTCGAACTGGAACGTCGCCTGCGCGAGGAATTGAAGGACAAGGTGCAATCGGAACGTCGCCAGCTCGAGGAGGAGCTTGCGCGCAATGCCACCGAGCTGGCGCGTGCGCGTCACGAGCTTGTTGCGGCCGAAGCGGCACGCAAGGCGGCCGCCGAGGAAGCGCAGCAGATCGTCGCCGACGTCAAGGCAGCGCACGCGCGCCGGCGCATGCAGGAAGAATCGGAGATGCAACTCGAGCGGGCACGCCTCGAGACCGAGGCGCGGCGGCTGCGCCTCGCCCTCGAGCTGGCCGAGCGCGAGAAGGCTGCCGCGGTCGCGGAGCAGCAGCGCATCGGTGCCGAGATCGCGACGCTGCGTCGCGAGGGCCCGGACCGCGGCCACGACCACGATGTGGACCTGCGCGCGCTCGAGGAGCAGGCCGACGAGGTCGCACGCCACCTCGCCGACACCGAGCGCGCGCGGGCCGATGCCCAGGCGGCTGCCATCGCGTCCGAGGGCGATCTCGCGGCGCACCGGGTGCACGAGGAGCAGGTGCGCGGTTCGCTCAAGGACGAACTCGACGAGTGGCTGCGTGAGCAGTCCGCGCTCGAGGAGAGTGACGTGCAGCAGAGCATCCTGGCCAACCAGAAGGCTCATCTCGAGCGCATCCGCAAGCGAGCCGCGGCGGCACGCGAGGCGGCCAAGGCACACGACCAGGCCCTCATCGACGAACTCGCCAATCGCCTGCGCAACCCGATCGAGGACGACTGAACGCCGCGCGATCGGCGCCGCCGCGCGCGTCCCCTACGCGCTGCCGCGCGCCGCGCCGAGATCGATGTGCAGCGGGCCGTCCGGATGGTCGAGGCGCGCCCAGCGCGCGTGACCGTTGTCGAGTCCGATTTCGCCCACACGGCGGTCCGCGCCGGTGGTGCTGAATTCGAAGCGATAGACGCGGCGCAGGGTGACACCGTGCGCGCCGCGGGCGAGGCGGACGCGGGCCAGCGAAACGGCCTGGTCGAGTCGTTGGCAGTGGAGTTCCGTGCACAGGCGATTGGCCACGACGTCGGCTTGTTCGCGCGCCTTGCCCGCGTACCACCACGCGGCAACGCCGAGCGCCGCCAGCGCCAGCCAATGGAATTCGGCGCGCATGAGCGTCAGTCGTCGGCGCGGCGCGCGTCGAGCCGCACCGTGCCGTCGTCGTCAACGACGCAGGCCAGCGTCATCGGCTGACAGCAGACCTCGCAGTCCTCGACGTAGCACTGTGGCTCGGCGATGCTGGTGTCGATCAGCACGCTGATGGATTCGCCGCAGTAGGGGCAGTGCAGCGCCATTTCCACCTGGTCGGCCATTGCAGAGCGCTAGTCGCGGAAGTTGCGGAATTGCAGCGGGTAGTCGAGTTCGGCTTCCTTGAGCAGCGCGATGACGCGCTGCAGGTCGTCGCGATTCTTGCCGGTCACGCGCACCTGCTCCTGTTGCATCTGGGCCTGCACCTTGAGCTTGCTGTCCTTGACCAGTTTGACGATGCGCCGCGCGAGATCCTTGTCGATGCCTTCGCGCACGGTGATCGGCAGGCGGCTCTCGGCGACGTTGCTCGTGACTTCGCCTTCTTCCATGCAGTCGATGTCGATGCCGCGCTTGGCACACTTGCCGTGCAGGATTTCCTGCATCTGGCGCAACTGGAACTCGGACTCGGCGAACAGCGTGATGACGTTGTCCTGGCGCTCGAAGCGCGCCTTGCTACCCTTGAAGTCGAAACGTGTCCCGAGCTCGCGCACGGCCTGGTCGAAAGCGTTGGTGAGTTCGTGCTGGTCGACTTCCGAGACGACGTCGAACGATGGCATGGGGCATCTCCCGCGGTGGCGGCGAACCGGGCGGCGCGCGGCCGCGTAGTATGATCGGACGGCCGCGCGAGCTGGCGCGACCGCCGTGCAGGCAGAGTATATCGTGGGCCGTGCGGCCCGCCGGAGCCCGGCTTGATCAAGGCAATCCTGTTCGATCTCGATGACACCCTGTGGGACGCGGCGCCGGCATTGATGCGCGCCGAGGAAGCCCAGTACGCCTGGATCGAGCGGCACGCACCGCGCGTCGCCGCCCGCTACGCGAATGCCGAGCTGCGCGAGCTGCGTCGCGATCTCGCCACGCGCCGGCCCGAAATCGCGCACGATTTCACCCGGCTGCGCATCGAGGCGCTTGCCGAGCGCCTCGAGGAGTGCGGCTACCCGGCCGCGCTGGCAGCGGACTGCATCGCCCACTTCGTCGCCGTGCGCAGCGCCGTCACCCTCTACGACGACGTGCTCCCGGCGCTCGCACGTCTTGCGCGCGAGTACGTGCTCGTTGCCCTCACCAACGGCAATGCGGACCTCTCCGTCTGTGGCCTGGAGGGACATTTCCGGGCCTGTGTGTCTCCAGCGGAGGTCGGTGTGCGCAAACCGCATCCGCGCATGTTCGCCGCGGCGCTCGCCCACGCCGACGCGGCGCCCACAGAGGCGGTGCACGTCGGCGATCAGCCGCTGTACGATGTGGAGGGCGCACGCCGCGCCGGCTTGCGCACCGTCTGGATCAATCGTGACGGTGGCGACTGGCCATCCGAGTACGACCCGGCGCACGCCGTCATCGCCTCGCTCGGCGAGCTCGAGCAGGCCCTTGCCCAACTCCCCTGAACCAGGAAATCGCTTGAGCGCATGAGCCCGACCGCCTTCGAACCCGTAGCGCACACGCGCATCCCTTCCCTCGGCATAGACTTCGCGGAGTACCTGCACCCGCCGACCGGTGCGCGGCATTTCCACCTCGCCTGCGACGATCCGAACAACGCCTTCATGGTCGCGTTCCCGACGCTGCCGCAGGATTCGAGCGGCGTCGCCCACATTCTCGAGCACACCACGCTGTGTGGCAGCGAGCGCTACCCGGTGCGCGACCCGTTCTTCATGATGCTCCGGCGTTCACTCAATACCTACATGAACGCCTTCACCAGCACCGATACCACGGCTTATCCGTTTGCCACGCAGAACCGCAAGGATTTCGACAACCTGCTCGGCGTCTACCTCGATGCAGTGTTCTTCCCGCGTCTCGACCCGCTCGACTTCGCCCAGGAAGGCTGGCGCCTGGAACTCGCCGAAGATGGCGCAGCACTGGAGTACCACGGCGTCGTCTACAACGAGATGAAGGGTGCGATGAGCGCGCCGGTGGCGCAGCTCTGGCAGCATCTGCACACCGCACTCTTTCCCGATACCGTCTACCGCCACAACAGCGGCGGCGATCCGCTCGCGATCCCGCAGCTCAGCTATGCGGCGCTCCGCGACTTCCACACCCGCCATTACCATCCTTCCAACGCGGTCTTCATGACGTACGGCAGCTTCGCAGCGGCCGAGCACCAGGCACGTATCGAACAGCTCGCGCTGGCCCGCTTCAAGGAGCGCCGGGCGCCACTGATCAGCACCGTTCAGACACCCTTCGTGGCGCCGCGCAGGCTCGAGGTCGGCTACGAGGCTGACGCTGGCGAGCCGCGCAATACGCACATCGTGTGGGCGTGGGTGCATGGCGCAACGGCCAACGTCGACGAGCTCATCGAGCTGCACCTGCTGGGCGGTTTGCTGCTCGAACACGGCGCGTCGCCGGTGCGCCACTACTTCGAGACCACGCCGCTCGCCGATGCGCCGTCGGAGCTGAGTGGCATCGATGATTCCGCTGCACAGCTCGTATTCATGTGCGGCGTCGAGGGTAGCGAGCGTGCCCATGCCGAGGCCCTCGAAGACGGCCTGCTCGAGATCCTCGCCCGGGTGGCACGTGACGGCCTGCCCCGCGACGTCGTCGAGGCCGCGCTCGATCGGCTCGAGATGGCGCAGCGCGACATCGGCGGTGACGGCTACCCGTTCGGTCTGCAGCTCATGGGACGCGTGCTGGCGGCCGCGATGCAACGCCGCGATGCCCGCGCCCTGCTCGACCTCGACCCGGTGCTCGCGCGTCTGCGCGCCGCGCTGGACGATCCGGGCTACGTACCCGACCTGGTGCGTCGCATTCTGCTCGACAACCCGCATCGTGTGCGCCTGGTCATGTACCCGGAGGATGGCAAGGCCGCGCACGAGCATGAACTCGAGAGAGCGCGCCTGGCGCAGATGCGCGCGGAGATGGATGCCGGCGCGATCGCCGAAGTGGCGGCGGCGAGCGCAGCACTTGCCGAGCGCCAGGCGCGCGAGGACGATCCGGACGTCCTGCCCAGGGTGACGCTGACCGATGTACCGCCGCCGGCGGACCTGCTCACGGCGCGCGAGCGCGGCTCGGCGACGGTGCCGTGCGCCAGCTACGAATGCGCCGCGAACGGCGTCTTCCGCGCGCGGCTTGCGTGCCGCCTGCCGGCCCTGACGCCGGCCGAGACCGCGGCGCTGCCGCTCTTCTGCGAGTACCTCACCGAGCTCGGTTGTGATGCCGAGGACTACCTCGCCGTGCAGGCACGGCGCGCCGCGGCAGGCAGCTTCCAGGCCTGGGCGCTGGTGCGCCCGGGGCCCGCCGACGACGGCGCGCTGGCCGCCTGGTTGCTGCTCGGTGGCAAGGGTCTCGCACGCAAGCGCGAAGCGGTGCTCGCGACGCTCGCCGAGATGCTTGCCGGGGTACGGTTCGACGAACCGGCGCGTCTCGCGGAGCTGCTGCAGCAGTCCTGTGCCGAAGCTGAGCAGTCGATCACCGAGCGTGGTCACCAGCTCGCTATTCTCACCGCCGCGGCACGCCTCACGCCGACCGCTGCGCTCGATGCGCTGTGGGATGGGCCGGCGGCGATCCGCGCCCTGCAGGCGGCGACCGCCGACGCCAACGAAGCGGCCGTGGCGCAGCTGTTCGCCACTTTCGAGAGCATTCGCGGCAAGCTCCTCGCGGCACCGCGTGAGCTCGCACTCATCGGGGATGCCGCCACCCTCGACGGCCTGGCGCCGGATCTCGCCGCATTCGCCCCAAGCGCCGGCGGCGTCGGCGCCGAGTTCGTCATTGCACCGCCACCGGCGGACGAGGTGAACGCCTGGCTGGCGAGTTCACAGGTCAATTTCTGCGCCAAGGCCTACCGCGCAGTGCACGAGAGCGACGCCGACGCGCCGGTGCTCGCGGTGCTCGGGCGCTACCTCCAGGATGGCTTCCTGCATCGCGAGATTCGCGAAAAGGGCGGCGCCTACGGGTCGGGCGCCGCCTACGACGCCGACAGCCAGACGTTTCGCTTCTTCTCCTACCGGGATCCGCGTGTCGGCGGAAGTTTTGCCGACTTCGATCGCGCGCTCGAATGGTTCGCCCAGGATGATTCGGCGACCCGCCTGGAAGAGGCTGTGCTCGGCACCATTCGCGCGCTCGATCAGCCACGCTCACCGGCCGGCGAGGCCGAGCGGGCCTTCATCGCGCGACTGTGCGGCCGCGACGATGCGGCGCGGCGGCGCTTCCGCGAAGGTGTGCTGGCTGTCGACCACGCGGCGCTGCGCGCGGCGGCGGCCCGGTTGCTCGAGCCGTCGCAAGGCCGTCGCGGCGTCGTCGCCGCGGGCGCGAGCGAGGCCGAGCTGGCTGATGCGGGGTTCGCTCTCGGCCGCTTGTGACGGCGCCGGGATTGCAATGCCGGCGCGCTTGCGCGAGTCTCGCGCGGAACGCACGGGCAGGGCGGAGGTAGAGCGATGGAGGTCGAGTTCGTCGCCGGCGAAGCCGGCTGCCACGAAGCCGCGGCGCTCGCGCGCGTGGTGCGGCGGGCGCTCGCTGCCGAGCCGGCCGACAGCGCCGAGCTCCAGCTCCTCGAGGCCCTGCGCACAGCCGCCGAAGCACATCTCGCGCGCCCCGAGTTCGCCGAGCTCACCGGCGCGCCCCCGGCTAGCGCCGATGGCAGCGCGGAGAACGGCTGGTGGCGCCGGCTGTTCGGGCCGTCGCGGCGCGAAATGCGTCTGAGTGCGCAGCGTATCGCCGCGCTCGAGCGCGCCGCGCGCGCCGAGCGTTCGTCGTTCGAGGCGCTGGCCGAGACCGCACGCGTCGCGCGCGAGCGCGATGTCGCGCTGGCACGCCTGGTCGAACTCGAGCGTGAGCTGGAGCAGGCGCAACGCGCGGATGGCCCGCAATGAAACGGACAACGGCAGTGGCTGGCCTGGCCGGTGTGGTGATGCTCTGCGCAAGCGGCGGCGTTGCCGCCGCGCGGGGCTTCCACTACTGGACCGACGCGACTGGTCGCGCCCGCGTCAGCAACGTGGCGCCGGCAGGGGTGCGGGAGGACGGCAGCGTGCGCGAGGCGTGGCATCCCAATTCGATCGCGGCCCAGCATCGCCGCCTGCGCGAGGAACTGGCCCGCCGTGACACCGAGCTCGCACGCCGCGCGGCGGCGCCGGCGCGCTCGCCCGATGTGGCCGGACCCGGCCGTGACGACCACGGTGATTGAGCGCGGCGACGCCCAGTTCCGGCCCAGGATGGCCAGCTCCCGCTGCCCCGTCGACCGATGAGCGGCGACGGCGCCTGGATCGCGCCAGCCCGCGCTGCGCTCGCCCGTTACGCCTTTGCTGCGGCCTCGATCGAGCGTATCGCGCAGGGCCTGATCAATCTCACCGTACGGGTCACGGCAACGAGCGGCGAACGCTACGTGCTGCAGCGCCTGCACCCGGTGTTCGCCGACAGCGTCAACGACAATCTCGAACGGATCACGCGCCACCTCGCGCAGCGCGGACTGACCACGCCGCTGTTGGTGCGAACGCGTGACGGTGCCCGCTCGGTGACCGTCGAGGGCGCCATCTGGCGCGTCCTGACCCATGTCGACGGGCGCACTTACGATGCCCTGCCCGGGCCCGCCCAGTCCGCCGCCGCGGGACATCTGCTCGGCACGTTTCACCGTGCCCTGGCCGATTTCGACCAGCCGCTGGCGGCCGAGCGCCCGGCAGTGCACGACCTCGCACGCCACCTCGCCACGCTCGAACGCGCGCGCCTCATGCATCGAGAGCATGTGTTAAGCGACGAGGTGGCGCGTCTCGCCGACGCGGTGCTTGCGCGCCTCGACGCGGTGCCCGCGTTTACGCAGCGGCCGTTGCGGCTGGTGCACGGCGACCCGAAGATTTCCAATGTCATGTTCGACCCGGACGGCCACGCCGGGTGCTGCCTCATCGATCTCGATACGCTGGCACGCATGCCGCTCGCTTTCGAACTCGGCGATGCGATGCGTTCCTGGTGCAACCCGCATGCCGAGGATGCCGGCACGGCGCACTTCGACCTCGGCCTCTTCGCAGCCGCGATCGCAGCCTATTTCGATGGCGCGGCCGACCTGCCGGATGCCGACGAACGCGCCGCCGTGGTGCCGGCGACCCGCGTCATCTGTCTCGAACTAGCCGTGCGTTTCCTCGCGGATGCGCTCGAGGAGCGCTATTTCGCCTGGGATCCACTGCGTTACGCACGTCGCGGCGCGCACAATCTCGTACGTGCGCGCGGCCAGCTCGCGCTCGCCGACAGCCTTGTCGCGCAGCACGACGCAGCCTGCGCGATCGTCGCCGACAGCGGGCGCGCGCGCGATTCGCAGGCGGCGGCTCCGGGGCACCCGTCGCCGGGTGGTGCGAACGCACGCTGAACGTGTCACCGCGCGGCGGTCACTCGCCCGGGCTGGACGGCGCACGTGGCTCTCCTGCGCGTGCCGACTGGCGCGGGCAGAAATCGTCGCCAGCCCCTATAGTTGGTACGTGTTCCTGTTTCGCATGCCCGGTCGCGCGTCCGCCGCGCCTTGCATGGTGCGGGGGCCGCTACGCGCGTGCGGCCTGTGTGCCGGCGCCATCATGGCTATGCTCGCCGTGCTGCCTGGTTGTGGCGCGCTCGCGCCGCGCGACGAGGCCAGCGGAGACGAGGCATTCTCCGGTGGCGGTTTCGCTGCCTACGCGGAGCGTGTGTTCCGCTACCACAACCACGTGGTCGACGACCTCATCATCGCCACCGAACTCGGTGCCGATACCCGCGGCGAGGATACGCGCCTGGTGCGCGCCGAGCACGAGATGGTGCGTGCCTGCCGCCCGCTCAACGAAGCCGTCAGCGCGCGTCTCGAGGGGCGTGGAATCGGGCTGTGGCAGCGCTTGCGCCTGCCCGTGACGGTGGCCGCCTGTGAGCGCGCGAGCCGCCACCTGGCGCGGTTGCTGGAACCCGCGCACGTGCCGCCGCGGTCGCCCATGTGAGGCGGGCGGCGAAGCCGTCGCAGCGGGCCGCCACTGTTCGCCCCGGGCTTGACGTGATAGGGTTGTCCGCTACAGGGGTGCAGGAAGAACTTCGATAGCCCGACTCTCACCTGGCTTACCGTGCCCGCTCAGGGCACCCTGACTTCACCATCCCTTCCCTGGAATGCCGCGGCTCGACGCCGCCCGTTCCACGTCCGTTGTGCCAGCTGGAACGATGCCTTGCATGGACATCAGGGCCGGCCCGTGCGCGCGGATCGACCCGACAAAGCGCGAAAATCTGGAGAAGAGAGCATGAGTAGTGCAGCACGCAAGGCGGCCGAGGCCGCTCCCACCGAGACCCAGCCCGATCACAAGCGCCCGATCTATCACGTCACCAAGCTCGAGAAGTGCAAGCTCGATCAGAACGGGCCGACCGGCTACCGCTACGTCATCGAAGGTGGTTACGCGCCGATCACGGGCTTTCGCACCGGCACCAAGGAGCACGTGCACAGCCACGCTTCCGCGCTGGCCAAGGAAATGAATGCCCGTCGCGGAGTCAAGGGGACCAAGCACATCGTCATCGGCAAGCCCAAGACTGCCTGAGACGCCCAGGCCCCCCGTTCGCCATCGCCGTCGCGGCGCATCCGCGCCGCCGGCGACCCGCCCCGCTCCAATTACCTTTCGTATTCCGCCGGCGGCACGTGCGCCGCGTCACGCTGCACGTTCGTGGTCGCCGAGCAAGCGCAACAGCTGCTCGGCGTCGACCGGCGCCGCGAGCACGGCGGTGACCCCTGCGCCCCGTGCGGCATCGTGCGTGCGGCCACCAGCGTGATCAAGCAGCACCGTGCGCAGCGCCGGCCGCAGCAGGCGGCCGCGTGCGGCGAGGCCCATGCCGTCGAGTCCCGCGCCAGCGCCGTGCTCGTCCGCGTCCGCGGACAGGCGCCAGTTGCTGACCAGGATGTCGCACGCTCGCGTGGTGTCGCCGAGGTGAGCCAGGGCAGCCGTGGCGTCCGTGACATGGGTGACGCGGTAGCCGGCAGTACCGAGTACCGTGCCGAGGGCGGCAGCTGCGTGCGTGTCATCGTCGACCAGCAGCACATGTCGCGCGTCGCCGCTAGTTCCTGTGAAGGGCGTACACGGGTTTACGGTGGTAGTCCCGCCGGGCGGTAGCCAGACCTCGATGCGCGTGCCGCCACCGGGCGGTTCCGTGACGCACACGTGCCCGCCGTGTTGGTGTACGAGCCCGTGGACCACGGCCAGTCCGAGGCCGCTGCCCGCAGTGCCGTCGCCCGCGCTGACATAGGGTTCGAACAGCCGGTCGCGCACCGCGGGCATGAGCCCCGGCCCGTCGTCGCCGACGCTGAGTACGATCCAGTCACCCTGTGCTTCGCGGTGGCAGGCATCGCACAGCAGCGTGGTCCCGTTGCGCCGCGTCGTGCCGAGGGTGATGTGCCCGCGTGCGCCGAGGGCGGCGCTTGCATTGGCCATGAGCTCGCCGAGAATCGTGTCGAGATGTGCCGCGTCGAGGTCGACACAGCCCACGCCGGGATCGGCCGCCAGCACTGCCGTGAGGCCCGCCGGGGCATCAGCGAGCAGGGTTTCCAGTGCGGCCTGGGCGCGGCTCGTCACGTCGACGCTCGTCGCACTTGCCGCCGCGCCGCGCGCGAAGATGAGCACGCGTTCGAGCCGCGCGGCGGCGCGTTCGCCGGCGCTCTCGATCTCGTCGAGGTAACGCGGAACACGTTTGGCGTGACCATGTACGGCAGCGCGCGCGGCGAGCCGTGCGAAACCGAGCACACCATTGAGCATGTTGTTGACGTCGTGAGCGAGGGCGCTGGTCACGCGGGCCAGCGCGTCCATGTGCTGTGCACGTGCCGTGCTGCGGTGCACGGCGTGTGCTGCATCGTCGCGACCGGCGTCGGCCAGCGTGACGCACGCGCGCAGGGGCGCCCCGGTCAGCGCGAGCGGCGCCACGCCGACCTCGATGCGGCGTGCACCCGCGTCGCCGTCCACGGTGTAATCGAAGGTGGTCGCAGCGCATGTACTGAACGCGAGCTCGATGGCTTCGCGCAGACGCGGGGCGACGCTCGCCGGTACGCGTTTCTCGATCGGTTCGCGGCCGAGCTCGGTACCGGGCTGCGGCAGCGGGGCGGCGCAGGCGATGCCCTGAATGATGCCGTCTATGTCGACGATGAGCACCGCGCGACCGGCGGCCGGGGAGGCGGCGAGTGCGGGCTGTTGGCCGGTGCTCATCGTGGCGATGCAGGCGGACCGGGAACGGGTGTCGGTGTACGCGGGGACAACGTCGGACCGCGAGCGCTGCGCTGCTCGCGCTCAGGCGGTGGCGGGTTCGACACGGCGTGCCCTCGCCTCGACGACGTTACCGGCGCCGAGGTAGGTGACCGCGTCGAAGCTGAGTCGGCGCGCCATCGCGATGCCACGGCCATGTGCATGCGTGGCGCGCGCCGGGTCGAAGTCGAGATAGGGTGTCGGCGTGAACCCCCGGCCCTCGTCGCAGATGCAGTAGCGCACGCCGTCGGCATCACGTTCGACCTGGACCGTGACATGCCGCTCGCGGTAGGGCGACGCCGCGAGACGATGGGACAGCTCGTCCTGCCAGGCGCCGCGCTCGAGCAGGCGGGATTTTTCCGCGTAGGAGAGCTCGAGATTGCCGTGCTCGATGGCGTTCAGCATCAGTTCCCACAGGCCGGTGACTACGCGGCGCGGTTCCGGTGCCGCGTTGGCGATGAGCGTGGCGAGCGCACGCGCTTCGTCCGGTGTGCGGAAGCGGAACTCGGCCTCGCGCAGCAGGCCCAGTGCGCCGACGGTGGATTCGAGTTCGACGCGCAGCGCGCCGTGCGCACGCCGTTCCCCGATCGCCGCACGTAGCGAAGCGACGAGCAGATCCGGGTCGTAGGGTTTGGTGACGTAGTAGTAGGCACCCGCCTCGATGCCGGCGACGATGTCGGCAGCGGCGGCCATGCCGGTGAGGAAGATGACCGGGATGTCCTGGGTCTGCACGTCATCCTTCATCCGACGGAGGATGTCCATGCCGGTCATGCGCGGCATCTGCCGGTCGAGCACGACGCCGTCGTAGACCTGGGGGCGCGCCTGGATCGCCTGCCACGCGGTATCGCCGTCGCTTACGCGTTCGACGACGAAGCCTTCGAGTTCGAGGATCTCGGCGGCCAGCCGTGCGGAATGCGGATCGTCCTCGGCAAGTAGTACGGTATGCGGCGTGGGTTCCGGTGGCATAGTGGTCTCGGGCGCGTCGCGATCGGTGACAGGGGCGCACAGCCGCAGCGCACGTCACGCGGCGGCCCTCCCGCTCTATGTCGGAGGCGGGCGGTGGAACTTGAGCGAACACGATCGGCGTGGTAGCGACCTGCCGACGTCTTGCCGATGGCCTGGCGGGCACTGACCATCAGCACCGGTGGCCAGGTGCGGGGACAGGGCTCGCCGACCGCCTCGACCCGCTCGGCACCGACTTCGTCACCCTCCGTGCTGCGGCAGTGCCGCTGCCTCCGCCCGTGGCTGCTGGCCGGGGCATGGCTCGTGCTCGCGCGCCGGCAGCGACGCTGCTGACAGCGCCGCAATACCGCCGGCGTCCGGCTCGCCGGCGGCGCGGGCGGTGTGGTCAGGCGGGCCGGCGTCGCCGCGCGCCGACCACCGCGAGCGCGGCGCCGAGCAGCCAGCCGGCTGCAGGGAGCGGGATCGGCGTGGTGGCGACGATAACGGCCTCTACCGGCATGCTGGGGAAGCCGCCGCCGGTTCCGCCGGTCGAGGCCGGTACCACGCCGCTCGCGCGCGCGAAGAACAGCGCACCGGCGTTGGTCGCCTGGGCGAGCGGCAGCAGCACGTCGTCGACATAGGCGTCGCCGGTGGCGGCACCGAAGGCGGATGCCTCGATGTACCACGCCGGCCCGGTCAACGAGAAGTTGACCGCGTTGGCCGTGCCGCCGACGAGGCTCGCGACGAAGTCGATGTCGAGTGTGAAGGCGCCTGTGGCGGGATCATAGGTGCCGCCGTTCACCGCGCTGATGGCGGCGTCGTAGGGACCATGCCCGATGAACGGCTGGGTCCCACCGACCTCGAGACTGGTAATGAGGGGCCCGCCGCCGCCGGCCGCGACCGCCGTGTCGACGCCGACCTCACCGCCCAGGAAGGTCACCGCCGTGTGGCCAGGTGGCAGCCCCGGATCGGTCACCGCGCCGCTACCGACGAAATCGAAGGCGTCGTAGCTCAGCGCACCGGGCGTATTGGGCTCCGAGTTCGATAGCGTGAGGTTGTCTGTAACGACGTCGTCGGCGGTACCGACGAGCCCGTCCGGGCCCGGGTAGTGGTCGATCAGCGAGGCGTCGAAGAGAAGATTCAGGCTGGCGGCCGGCGCGGCGCCGAACCAGCCGAGGCAGAGCAGGGCGAGCGCGCAGCGCGACGCCGCGCGCGCCCTGATGATCGGGTTCGTGGTCATGACAGCGGTCCTCCCGGTTCCCGTGGCGGCACCGGTCGTCAGCGGAGCGGTCGAGCACGATCCCGGCGGCCCCGCGCGAGGTGCGATGCCGAGGATCGGGACTGTGACACGTCGGTGCGCGGCAAAGCGTGAAACGTTACCGATCCGGGGCGCATGGTGCCGGTGCCGGCGCCGTCGCGCGATCCGCACCAGCCAGGACCGTCGCGGCCGAGCGACGTCGCCGTTCGGCACGGCGGGCTCCTCAGCGTGGCACCGGTGCGCGCAAGCCGCGGCGCTCGAGCAGCGGCAGCACGTCGCGGCCGAAGCGCGTGAGGCCGTCGTCGTAATCGGGCCAGGACAGCGTGGTGCCGGCGAGGCCGGCGGCGGCCATGCCGGCGAGGAAATCGGCCACCTGTGCCGGTGTGCCGATCACCGGGAAGCCGGAGTAGCCGGCCATCATGTTGCGCAGGTAGGCATCGCGCAGGGCCGGGTCGGGCAGCTGGCTGCCCGATTCGCGGGTGAAGGTATCGAGCAGGTTGCCGGCGGCTTCGAAGTCGCCGGCGCGCTCGATCACCTCGGCATAGTGGTCTTCGGCCGCGGCTTCGGATTCGCGGCAGAAGATGGCCGCGTTGCCCCACACTTCGACCTCGCGCGCGAACTCCTCGCGCGCGATGCGGTGGACGTCGGTGGCGGTCGCGCGCGCGGCGTCGAGGTCGGGCGCGAGGATGAAGTTCATGTCGGCGTGCCGCGCGGCGAAACGGCGCCCGGCCGGGCTCACGCCGGCGCTCATGATGGGCGGGTGCGGTTGCTGCACGGGCTTTGGCTCGGCGTAGCAGCCGGGCGCGTCGAAGTAGCGGCCGTGGAAGTCGAATTCCCCCGTGTGCGTCCACAGTTGCTCGACCAGCGACATCCACTCGTCGGCGAAGGCATAGCGCTCGGCGTGCGGCAGCTGCGCGTGGCCGAACATCGCCGCCTCGCCGCTGTTCCAGCCGGCAACGACGTTGAGGCCGAAGCGTCCGTCGCTGATGTGGTCGATCGTCGCGGCCTGCTTGGCGGCGAGCACCGGGTGGACGGTCGGCATCGCGGTGGTCGTGAAGATATGGATGCGCGAGGTCGCCTGGGCGAGCCCCGCGGCCCAGGTCCAGGTCTCGAAGCTGCGATGGTTGAACGCACTCGGGCCACCGAACCCTTTCCAGCGGCACACCGGGATGAAGGCTTCGAGACCGAGCGCCTCGGCGCGCCGTGCGAGCCGCAGCGATTCCTGCCAGTCGACCTCGATGCCGCCGGGCGCATTCGAGATGGTGCAGCCGTGGCTGACGTTGCAGCCGAACACGGCCAGCTGGAAACGATTGGTACTGAGTGGCATGCAGAAACCCGCGGACGAACGGAGCGGCGAGCATGATAGCGGTGCATCGCGCCACCTGGCGCACTGGCTTACCGGCTGCCAGGGCGGCGCCGTCGCGGCACTCGGACAGCGCACCCCGGCGTCGCGCGCTGCCTGGCCGCGACCACCGCCGCACCAGCGCCCGGGGTTACCATGCAGCGGCCATCTCCCGCCTGACAACTCCGGAGGTAACACCTGGTGCGCCCGATCGATCCCGAACGTCTCGACCTCGTCGCTCAATTCCATGCGCAGCCATTCGGCCCGCATTCGCCGGAACTTCTCGAGCTGTTGAAGGTGCTGCGCTGGGCAACGGTCGACGACCGTTACATCATCGGGCAACCGGATGCGCAGGGACCCTACCGGGTGCTGAAGCAGAACGGGCGTCGCGACGCACCGTTGCAGGCACTCGCCGATGGCACCTGCGACGAACTCGCCGATGCCCAGTGCGCGGTCTTCCGCAAGCGCTGGGAAGCCCGCACGGGTTTCCGGCTCGTCCGCGCTGCTGATGGCAGCTGGTCGACCGGCGCGGCGGTGGCCGACGCGCCCGACGTGCTCGAACCGCTCGCGCCGGTCGCCAAGCCCCTGCTCGCCTACCCGGACGAGTTCAGCGTGCGCCCGGGCGAGACCATCGCGTTCAAGGTCAGCGCGACGCAGCCCGGGCGCTACCACGCCTCGCTGGTGCGGCTGCGCTGTGGCGATGCCAGCGCGGGCGGCGCGGGCTACAAGGAGTACCCCGTGGAAGCCGCGTTCGCCGGCGACTACCCGGCGCGGGCGCAGCCCATCAGTGCCGGTTCCTTCGTCATGTTCGAGGACGACGCGGCCTGGCACCCGCCGGGGTTCACGGTGCAGGCGTGGTTGTGGCCGACCCTGCCGGGGCGCGGCCGGCAGGCAGTGATCGGTACCTGGGACGAGACCACCGGCCGCGGTTGGGGCCTGCAGCTCGATGCACAGGGTGCCCCGGCGCTGGTGCTCGGTGACGGCGAGCGCCGGGTGGTGGTGAGCACCGGCGTGGCGCTGCGTGAGCGCGCGTGGACGCTGCTCTCCGCCAGCTACGACGCCGGGACCGGCCGGGTCGTCGTGATCCAGCGTCCGCTCGACACCGATGCGTACCGCGATCGCGCGGCGCACCGTGCCGAGACCTGCGACATTGCGCCCGCGCGCGGTGGCGCCCTGCGCCTCGCCGCCTGGCACGCGGCCGACGCGCCGCCGCACCACGCGGCCGGCCATTACAACGGCAAGCTCGAGGCGCCGCTGCTCGCACGTCGCGCCCTGCGCGATGCGGAGGTCGAGGCTTTACTGGCCAGTGGCGGCAGCTGCGACTTCGGCGACGAACTGGTCGCGCGCTGGGACTTCAGCGAGGACATTGCCGGTACCGGCATCGTCGATCGCGGGCCAGACGCCCGACATGGGCGTACCGTCAACCAGCCGACGCGGGCGATGAAGGGCGTGCACTGGGACGGCAGCGAGTACGACTTCCGCCACGCGCCGGCGCATTACGGCGCGATCCATTTCCACGACGACGATCTCCACGACTGTGGCTGGGAGACGGATTTCAGCTGGACCGTGCCGGCCGATACCCGCAGCGGCATCTACTGCGTGAAGCTCGAGCAGGGCGAAGCCGAGTACCTCGTGCCGTTCGTCGTCAGCCCACCGCTCGGCGAAGCGCGCGCGCCGCTCGCCCTGATCCTGCCGACCGCGAGTTACTGGGCCTATGCCAACCACCTGATCTACATCGAGTGGCCGGAGATCGAACACGTCCTCGGTTTCTTCACCGTGGTCGACGAGACCGGCCTGTTCCTGTTCCAGCACCCGGCCTTCGGTGTATCCATGTACGACCATCACCGCGATGGCAGCGGCGTGTGCCATTCTTCGCGGCTGCGCCCGGTGCTCGACCTCGCGCCGAAGCAGGCGCTGTGGCAGTTTCCCGCCGACACCCACATCACCGACTGGCTGGAAGCCGAGGACATCGCCTACGACGTCATCACCGAGGACGACCTCGAGCGGTACGGCAGCGAGCTCCTGGCACCCTATCGCTGCGTTACCACCGGGACGCATCCCGAGTACCCGTCGCTGCGCATGCTCGATGCCTTCGCCGAGTACCAGGCGCAGGGCGGACGCTTCATCTACATGGGCGGCAATGGCTTCTACTGGCGCACGCACTATCATCCCGAGCGCCGTGGCATCGTCGAGATGCGCCGCGCAGAAGACGGCATCCGTTCATGGGCCGCCGAGGGCGGCGAGTATTACGCGAGCTTCACCGGCGAGCTCGGTGGTATGTGGCGACGCATGGGGCGCGCGCCGCAGTCGGTCGCCGGCACCGGCATGTCGGCGCAGGGTTTCGATCGTTCGACCTACTACGAGCGCACCCCGGAGAGTTTCGATGCGCGCGTCGCGTTCGTCTTCGACGGCGTGGGCGGGAACGAGCGCATCGGTGATTTCGGTATCGTCGGTGGTGGTGCGGCGGGTTGGGAGATCGACCGCGTGGACACCGCGCTCGGTACGCCACCGCATGCGCTGGTCGTCGCGCGCGCGAGCGACTTCACGAGCACCTATAACTGGATGAAGGAGGAGATGAGCCACACGCACACGGCCATCACGGGTACGACCTGCCCGCACGTGCACGCCGACATGGTGTTCTACGAGACGCCGCACGGCGGCGCGGTGTTCGCGATGAGCTCGATTGCCTGGGCCGGCGCGCTGTCGCACAACGAATACGACAACAACGTCGCCCGCATCACCGGTAACGTCGTGCGCAGGTTCATCGATCCGCGGCCATTCGAGTGAGAGGATGTGTGTTGCGCGGCTGGTTCCGCCGCGCGATCCGCTCTAGACTGATTAACGTCATGACCACCCAGCCTACCTGCAGCCAATGACGGCGACCATGCGCACCGTGCGCCGACGGCGCGACGCGCGCCGGCATCGCGCGCGGCGGCTGTTGTGGCTGTGGAGCCTGAGCCTGCTGCTGGGCGTCCTGCAGCCCTGCTGTGACGTCTTTGCCGTCGCCGAGCCGCCGCCTCCGGGCACGGCGCAACACGACTGCGGCCGCATGGCAGCGGCGGACGCCGATACCGCGGCGCTTGCCGATGCGGGCTGCGATCCGGCCGAGCACGCCGGTGCCGCGGACGGGCCGCCGAGCGACCCGGGTGACCTGCGCGGCAGCCACGCCGTCGCGGTCCCCGCCCTGCCAGCGATCGGCGCGGCGCCGTTGCGCGCCCCGGTCGCGCACGCCTGGCGCGCGCGCGGCTCACCCGTCTACCAGCAGACCGAGCGCCTGCGCTTATAAGCCACGACCTCCCGTGAAGCCGGCCGCGGACGCCTCCGCGGCTCGTCGTTTCTCTCCAAGGAGGTCGGACCATGCCTGTCCCGATCCTGCGACGCATCGGCGTCGCCCCACCGCGCGACATGCCGCGCGGCGCCTCACACGAGCGCGCTGCTGTGGCTGCGTGCGCCTCCGTCCGCGCGGTGACCCGGCGTCGCATGTGCCGCCGCTGCGTGGTGGCGCTCGGCGCGCGTCTCGCCTGTACCGTGCTCGCGGCAAGCCTGCCGCTGTCGTCTCCAGCCGCGGCCGCCGACACCGCGGTACCGGCGCCGCTGACGCTCGCCCACGCCGTCGACACCGCGCGTGCCGGCAATCCCGGCCTGGCCGAGCTGCGCGCACGCGCCGACGCGCTCGCCGCGGTGCCGGACCAGGCCGGGGCCATGCCCGATCCGCAGATCGCGGTGGGTGCCGCCAACCTGCCGCTGTACGCGTTCGATTTCGATCGCGAGGCGATGACCCAGCTGCAGCTCGGCGTGCGTCAGACGTTGCCCTTTCCGGGCAAGCTGGCGCTGCGCGAGCGCATCGCCGAGCTCGCCGTGGACGTCGCCGTTCATGGCATCGCGGAACTCGAGCTGGCGCTGGTCGCCGACGTCAAGACGCTCTGGTGGGAGCTCGCCTACCTCGCCCAGGCGCGCACCATCCTCGACCAGAACGAACGCCTCATGCGCGAACTGGTGGCCATCGCGCACGCCAAGTACGAGGTCGGTAGGGGCCTGCAGCAGGACGTGCTGCTGGCGCAGCTCGAGCTGTCCAAGCTGCACGATCTCGCCATCCGGCTCGAGGGACGTGAGTCGGCGGCCTGGGCACGTCTCGGCGCGCTGCTGGCCTGGCCACCCGGTACGCGCGCGTCGCTGCCGGCCGACATTCCGGCGGCGCTGCCGCGCCTGCGCGGCGCGCTCGCCTTGCGTGAGCTGGCGGACACGCGGCCGCGCCTCGCCGCGCTGGCAAGCCGTATCGACGCTGCCGAGCGGGGCGTCGATCTGGCACGACGCGAGCGTTATCCCGATGTCGACGTCAGTGCGGGTTACGGCCTGCGCGGCGGTGGTCGCGACGATTTCGCCTCGCTCAACCTGAGCGTCAGCGTACCGTTGTTCGCCGCGCGCAAGCAGCATCGTGCCGTCGACCAGAAGCGTGCCGAGCTGCTCGCCGAGCGCCATGCATTGGCCGACGAGGCGTTGCGCGTCGAGGCCGCCATCAGCGCCGCGCGGGCAGACTTCGCGCGTGCCCGCGACAGCGCCGAGCTGTTCGGTACCGGCATCGTCCCGCAGGCGCGCCAGACGGTCGCCGCCATGCTTGCCGCCTACCAGGTCAACGAGGTCGATTTCCTCAACCTGGTGCGTGCCGAGATCACGCTCTACGACTACGAGATGCAGTACTGGGAAGCGATCGCCCAGGCCAACCAGGCGCTCGCGCGGCTGGCCGCGGCGGTCGGCTCGGAGGAGGTCACGCAATGAAGCAGCTCGTGGCAGGACTCGCGCTCGGCCTCGTCGCAGGCGCCGTCGTCGCGTGGCTGTACTTCGCGCAGACGCCGCCGCCGGTTGCGCAGCCGCCGGGGACCTCGGCGACGCCGCGCCGGGAGCCGCTCTTCTACCGCAACCCGATGAACCCGGCGATCACCTCGCCGACCCCGGCCAAGGACGACATGGGCATGGATTACCTCCCGGTGTACGCCGACGACACCGCCGCGCCGGCGGCACCGGCCGGCACGGTGACGATCGATCCGCGCACGCGGCAGAGCATCGGGGTGCGTACGCAGGAAGCCGAGCGGCGCACGCTGGCCCGGCAGATTCGGGCGGTCGGCCGGGTGGTCTACGACGAGCGCGAGGTACGCCGCCTGCATCCCAAGACCGAGGGCTGGATCGAGGAGCTCTACATCGACGAGACGGGAGTCGCCGTCGCCAACGACACCATCCTGCTCAGCCTCTATTCACCGCAGCTCGTGGCCACGCAGCAGGAGTACCTGCTGGCACTGCGCAACCGCGAGATCTTCGCCGACAACCCCATCGACGACATTCGCGAGGGCGCGCGTGCCCTGATCGCGAGCGCGCGCGAGCGCCTGCGGCTGCTCGACGTGCCCGCGCACCAGATCCGCGAGCTCGAACAGACCCGCGAGATCAAGAAGAGCCTGCACATCCATTCGCCGTATCGCGGCATCGTGGTCAGCATCGGCGTCCGCGAGGGACAGTACGTGACCGCGCAGACCGAGCTCTACACGATCGCGGATCTCTCCCACGTGTGGGTCCATGCCGAGATCTACGCAGACGACATGCCATGGGTGGCGGAGGGAGACCCCGCCACCATCACCGTCGAGGGGATTCCGGGCGAGACCTTCCGCGGTAGCGTCACGCACATCTATCCCTATCTCGAGAGCCGCGCGCGCACGGTGCGCGTGCGGCTCGAGTTCGACAACCCGGGGCTTCGGCTCAAGCCCGACATGTATGCGGAGGTCAGCATTGCCGCGCAGCGCCAGGTCGACGCGGTGACGGTGCCGAGTGCCGCGATCGTGCGTTCCGGTACGCGCGAGCTGGTCTTCGTCGCGCAGCCGGGCGGGCACTTCGAGCCGCGCGAAGTCACGCTCGGCGTCAGTGCCGGGGGACTGACGCAGGTGACCGCCGGCATCGCCGCGGGCGAGGCCGTGGTGACCTCGGGCCAGTTCCTCATCGACTCCGAGTCCAAGCTGCGCGAGGCGACAGCGAAGATGGTGGACGGGATGGCCGGTGATACGTCCGCCCCGGCAGAGCCGGCACAGACGGCCGTCAATGCTCACGAAACCCATCGCGGGCTCGCGACGGGCGCCGTGCGAGCGGGCGGGCAAACGGGAGCTGTCGGCAATCACGGCCACGACGACGCGGACGGGACGTCACCGCCCCCGATGTCCCACGAGGACAGCCCGTGAACGCGCCGTCGCCAGGGCCGTCGCCAGGGCCGTCGCACGGCAGGTCGCCATGATCGCAGCCATCATCCGTGCCGCAGTGCGCGAGCGCCTGCTGGTATTGTTCGGCGCGGTCCTCCTCGCCGCGGGCGGTGCCTGGGCGCTGCGCAGCATTCCGCTCGACGCCATCCCGGACCTCTCCGACGTGCAGGTGATCGTACTCACCGAGTTCCCGGGGCAGGCGCCGCAGGTGGTCGAGGACCAGGTGACCTACCCGTTGACCACGGCCATGCTGGCGGTGCCCGATGCGCGCGTGGTGCGTGGCTACTCCTTCTTCGGACTGTCGTTCGTCTACGTCATCTTCGAGGACGGGACCGACATGTACTGGGCCCGTTCGCGCGTGCTGGAGTCGCTCAACACCGTCCGTGCGCGCCTGCCGGAGGGCGTCGCGCCGACGTTGGGGCCGGACGCTACCGGGGTCGGCTGGATCTACGAGTACGCGCTGGTCGACCGCAGTGGCCGGCACGACCTCGCCGCGCTGCGCTCGCTGCAGGACTGGTACCTGCGCTACCCGCTGCAGACGGTGGCCGGGGTCGCCGAAGTGGCGTCGATTGGCGGTTACGTCAAGCAGTACCAGGTGGAAGTCGATCCGACCGCGCTGCTCGCCTATGACCTGCCGCTGGCCAAGGTGCGCGAGGCCATCCGGCGCTCCAATGACGACGTCGGCGGCCGCCTCGTCGAAATGGCGGAGACCGAGTACATGGTGCGCGGGCGCGGCTACATCGAATCGCTCGACGATCTGCGCAACGTGCCGGTCGGCGTCGACGCGCACGGGACGCCGATCCGACTGCGCGACGTCGCCAACGTGCACCTGGGTCCCGAGCTGCGGCGCGGGCTCGCCGAGCTCGATGGCGAAGGCGAGGTGGCGGGCGGCATCGTGGTGATGCGCTACGGCGAGAATGCGCTCGCGACCATCGAGCGCGTGCGTGCGCGACTCGCCGAGCTCGCGCGCGGCCTGCCGGCCGGGGTCGAGATCGTGCCGGTCTACGACCGCGGCGATCTCATCGAGCGTGCCGTCGCCAACCTCAGCGACAAGCTGGTCGAAGAACTCGTCGTCGTGAGCCTCGTCTGCATGGTCTTCCTGCTGCACGTGCGCTCGGCGCTGGTGGCCGCGCTCACGCTGCCGCTCGGGGTGCTCGCCGCTTTTCTCGTCATGCGTACGCAGGGCGTCAACGCCAACATCATGTCGCTCGGTGGGATTGCCATCGCGATCGGGGCGATGGTCGACGGTGCCGTCGTCATGATCGAGAACGCGCACAAGCATCTCGCGGCGGCAGCCGCCGAGCGCGACCGCGCCCTCACCGCGCCCGAGCGCTGGCAGGCCGTCGAGGCAGCCGCCATCGAAGTGGGCCCGGCGCTGTTTTTCTCGTTGCTGATCATCACCGTGTCCTTCTTCCCGGTGTTCTCGTTGCAGGCGCAGGAAGGGCGCCTGTTCACACCGCTCGCCCTGACCAAGACCTACGCGATGGCAGCGGCCGCGGTGCTCGCGGTAACGCTGGCGCCGGTGCTGATGGGCTATTGCATCCGCGGCCACGTGCTGTCCGAGGCGCGCAACCCGCTCAACCGCGCGCTGCGCGCCCTGCACGCGCCGCTGTTGAGGTCGCTGTTACGCTGGCGCTGGCTGACCGTGCTCGCCGCGCTCGTGCTGGGTGCGCTGACGTGGTACCCGGCGAGTCGTCTGGGAACGGAGTTCATGCCGCCGCTCGACGAGGGTGACATCCTCTACATGCCGACCACCTGGCCCGGCATCTCGATTACCAAGGCGCGCGAACTGCTGCAGCAGACCGATCGCATCCTGCGCAGTTTCCCCGAGGTGGGACACGTCTTCGGCAAGGTGGGTCGCGCGGACTCCGCGACCGACCCGGCGCCCCTGTCGATGATCGAGACCACCATACGCCTGCAGCCGCGGGACGCATGGCCGGACCCGCACAAGTCGACCCAGGCACTGATGCAGGAGATGGATGCCGCGCTCCGCTTTCCCGGTCTCGCCAATGCCTGGACGATGCCGATCAAGACGCGCATCGACATGCTCTCGACCGGCATCAAGACGCCGGTCGGTATCAAGGTGAGCGGTCCCGACCTCGACGTCCTGCAGCGCATCGCCGCCGACATCGAGCGAGCCGTGAACACGTTGCCGGAGACGCTCTCGGCCTTTGCCGACAAGACCGCCGGTGGCTACTACCTCGATTTCGACATCGACCGCGCGGCGGCCGCGCGCTACGGCTTGACCGTGGGCGATGTGCAGGACGTCATCAGAAGCGCCATCGGCGGCATGAATGTCACGCGCACTATCGAGGGACTCGAGCGCTACCCGGTCAACGTGCGCTATCCGCGAGAGTACCGCGACGACCTCGCCGCCCTCGAACGCGTGTTGATCGCCACGCCCACCGGCGCACAGATCCCGCTCTCGCTCGTGTCCACGCTCGAACTGACGCGCGGGCCGCCCTCGATCAAGACCGAGGACTCGCGTCCCAACGCCTGGGTCTATGTCGATATCAGTACCGGCGACATCGGCGGCTTCGTGCGCGCGGCAAAGGCGCGCGTCGCTGAACTGGTCGACATCCCGGCCGGTTACACGTTGTCCTGGTCGGGCCAGTACGAATACATGGCGCGCGCCGCTGCGCGCCTGCGGCTGGTCGTGCCGGTCACACTGCTCAGCATCTTCCTACTGCTCTACCTGCATTTCCGCAACCTGCGCGGGCCGCTGGTGGTCATGCTGTCGATTCCCTTCAGCCTCGTCGGCGGCATCTGGCTGGTCTACCTGTACGGCTTCAACCTGTCGGTCGCGGTGGTGGTCGGCTTTATCGCCCTGGCCGGCGTAGCCGCCGAGATCGGCGTCCTGGTGCTCACCTTCATCGACCACGAGGTGGTGCGTCTGCGCGGGGCGCTGGCGGCACCGCGACCGCTGACACGCGCGGAGCTCACCGACGCCGTGTATCGCGGTACCGCGGAGCGCCTGCGCCCGGTGGTGATGACCGCCGTCTCGACCATCGCCGGGCTCGTGCCCATCATGTGGGGATACGGTACCGGTTCAGCCATCATGCAGCGTATTGCCGCGCCCATGGTCGGTGGCATGGGCTCGGCGCTGGTGCTGGGCCTGCTCGTACTGCCCGTGGTCTACGGGCTCGTGCTGTGCACCCGTGAGCGCGCGCAGAATCCGGCATGAGATGGCCGCACGCGTGCGGTCGAACTCACGCGAGCACCCGTGTCGCCAGCATCCAGCCACCCATTCCCATCATCATGAGGTTCTCGGTCAGCGAGATGGCGCCGAGCGGTACGCGCGAGTTGCCGCCGACGCAGGCACAGCGCAGCTCGCGCTTGTCGATGTAGACGGCCTTGGCGACCGAGATGGCGCCCACGGTGCCGATGAAGAGCGCCAGTGGCGCCGCCAGTGCGAGTGCGACGCCGCCGATCATGAGGATCCCGGCAACGACTTCGGCGAACGGGTAGAAGCGCGCATAGGGCACGTAACGCTGCGCGAGCAGGTCGTAGTTGATGAACTGCAGCGAGAAGCTCTCGAGGTCGCGCAGCTTGAGGATGGCGAGCACGCACATCGAGAAAGCGATGAACCACTCGACAGTACGCATCGTCCACAGCGAGTCGTTGGCTGCCCAGACGGCCGCCAGTGCCATCAGCAAGGTCGTGGCAAAGACCGCGACAACCGGCTGGTAGGTCGTCTTCTCCTCGTTGTCGTCAGCATCCTCCGGCGCTTCGCCGAGGAAGCGCCGCACGTCGTCGTAGCCGCCGATGCGCTGGCCGTCGATGTAGGTCTGCGGCGTGGTCGATACCCCTTCCTGCTGCTTGAACTCCTCGGTGCGGCGTCGCGTAGTGAGCTTGTTGTCATCGACGCTGTAGCCGTGCTTGCGCAGCAGGTGGCGGGTCTTCAGACCGAACGGACAGACGTGGTCATCGGTGACCATGCGATAGAGAACGGCGGTGTCGGCCATGCTTGCTCCTTCGCGGCGGCTGTCGCCGCGTGCTGTTTCTACGCGAGCGCGGTGCAAGGACCATGCCGGCCGGAGCCCATGTCGACCAGGCGGTGCCCGCGCCGATCGCGGTTGCCGCCTGCGCGATGGGATTGCCATCGTGCGCAAGATTTGCACACACGGGCGCCCGTCACGTGCATGTACCTCGGGCTGGAAGCGCAGCGTCGCTTGCCCTATCCGCGCTATCGCACCGATGCACTGCTGACGCCCGCCACGTGCTTCCCGTGCCCATGCACGATGCGATAGAGCGCAGGCAAGACCAGCAGGGTGAGGACGGTCGAGGAGACGATACCGCCAATGACCACCGTGGCGAGCGGGCGCTGTACTTCGGCACCGATGCCCGTGTTGAAGGCCATCGGAACGAAGCCGAGACTCGCGACCAGCGCCGTCATCAGCACCGGGCGCAAGCGGACCAGGGCGCCATCGACGATCGCCTGTTCGAGTGCGAGGCCTTCGCGCCAGCGCGCCTGCACGAACGCGATCAGTACGAGCCCGTTGAGCACGGCCACGCCCGACAGGGCGATGAAGCCGACGCCCGCCGAGATCGAGAGCGGCATGTCGCGAAGTGCGAGCGCCAGCACGCCGCCGGTGAGCGCGAGGGGGACGCCGGTGAACACGATTGCGGCGTCGCGCAGGCTGCCGAGCGCGGCGATCAGGAGCGCAAGGATCAGCAGCAGCGCGAGCGGCACCACCAGCTGCAGGCGCTGCGTCGCCGAGGCGAGCTGCTCGAAGCTGCCGCCGTACTCGATCCAGTAACCTGCCGGCAGGTCGACCGAGGCGTCGATGGTCGCCCGCAGATCGCCGACCAGCGAAGCGAGGTCGCGTCCGCGTACGTTGGCCGAGACGAATACCCGGCGCTTGCCGTTCTCGCGGCTGATCTGGCTTGCACTCTCGATGGTCTCGACGTTTGCCACCTCACCCAGCGGGACGTAGTCGAAAGCCGGCGTGCCGGCCGTGACGACGACTGCACTTCGCGGGTCCGATCGCGCCTGGGCTACAGCAGCGGTGTGCGTCGCCACGGGTTCGTCGAGGGGCAGGCGCAGGGGCAGGCGCGCGATTTCCGCAGCGTCCCCGCGCAGCGCCTCCGGCAGCCGCACGACGAGCGGAAAGCGACGATCGCCCTCGAAGATGGTGCTGGCCGTGCGGCCACCGAAGGCGATCTGTACGCTGTTCTGGAGCGCGGCGAGATCGAGTCCGTAACGCTGCATCGCGGTGCGGTCGGGGGTGATGCTCAGCACGGCGAGCCCGCTGACCTGCTCGGTACGCACGTCCGTGGCGCCCGGTACGGCCCGGGCCAGCCCCTCGACGCGTGCCGCAAGCTGCGCCAATACGTCGAGGTCTTCGCCGTAGATCTCGACGGCGACGTCGGCCCGTACGCCGGAAAGCAGCTCGTTGAAGCGCATCTCGATCGGCTGGGTGAACTCGTAGTTGTTGCCGGGCAGGCGCGCGAGCGTGGCTGCCAGCTCGGTTAGGAGGGCCTGCTTCGATCGGCCAGGGTCGGGCCAACGCGCGCGCGGCTTGAGGATGACGAAGGTGTCGGCCACGTTGGGCGGCATCGGGTCGGTGGCGACGTCCGGCGTCCCGATCTTGCTGAACACCTGCGAGACTTCGGCGAATTCCGTGAGGGCCTCTTCGATGTCGGCCTGCATCGTGATCGATTGGGTGAGCGAGGTACCCGTCACGCGCAGGGCGTGCAGCGCGATGTCGCCCTCGTCAAGGCGCGGTACGAATTCGGCTCCCATGCGAGCAGCCTGTACGGCGCACAGAGCGACCAGTACCGCGGCAGCGCCCACCACCGGCCAGCGCAGGGCCAGGCTCGTGCGCAGTAATGGGCGGTAGAGCGCCTGCGCGGCACGTACTGCGAGATTCTCCCGGTGGCGAACACGGCCGCCCAGGAATGTCGCGACTGCCGCCGGTACGAAGGTACAGGCGAGCACGAGCGCCGCGCCGAGGGCGAACATCACGGTGAACGCCATGGGTCGGAACATCTTGCCTTCGACGCCCTCGAGCGCGAACAGTGGCACGTATACGATGAGAATGATCAGGACGCCGAACGATGCCGGGCGGATGACTTCACGGGTCGCCGTCTCGACGATCGCGAGGCGCTCGCGCAGCGGCGGCGGCCGGCCGTCTCGCTGGGCTTCGCCGAGGCGGCGGATGCAGTTCTCGACGATGATTACCGCGCCGTCGACGATGAGGCCGAAATCGAGGGCGCCGAGGCTCATGAGATTGGCGCTGACCTCGTTGGCGACCATGCCGGTGATTGTCAACAGCATGGCGAGCGGGATCACCGCGGCGGTGAGCAGCGCGGCGCGCAGATTGCCGAGCAGTGCGAGCAGTACGGCCACCACCAGCAGCGCGCCCTCGAACAGGTTGGTGCGAACCGTCGCAATGGTGCGATCGACCAGCCGGGTGCGGTCGTAGACGGCGCGTGCGCTGATCCCGGGTGGCAGGGTGTCGTTGATGCGCGCAAGGCGCGCGGCGGCGGCGCGCGCGACGCTGCGGCTGTTCTCGCCAATCAGCATCATCACCGTGCCAAGCACGGTCTCGCGACCGCCCGCCGTCGCCGCACCGGTCCGCAACGGCGCGCCAAGAGCGACCTCGGCGACGTCGCCGACGGTGATGATGGTTCCATCGCGTCGGGCGAGGATGATGTCTTCGATTGCATCGAGCGTGGACACGCGGCCCGGCATGCGTACGAGGTACTGCGCACCCCGGCGCTCGATGTAACCGGCGCCCGCATTGGCATTGTTGCGTGCGAGCGCGGTGACGATGTCATCGAGACCGATGCCGAAAGCCACCAGGCGCGTCGGGTCGGGTAACACGTGGTACTCGCGGGCCAGGCCACCATTGGTATTGACCTCGGTCACACCGCGCACCTGGCGCAGTTGCGGCACGATGATCCAGTCCTGGATTTCTCGGAGATCCATGGGCGTGTAGACCGTGCCGTCGGGCTTGCGCGCATCGGGAGCGGCTTCCACGGCGTACATGAAGATCTCGCCGAGCCCGGTCGCGATGGGACCGAGCGCCGGTTGTACCGTCGCTGGCAGTGCAGCCTGCAGGGCCTGCAGGCGTTCGGCGAGTTGCTGGCGCGCGAAGTAGATGTCGGTGCCTTCTTCGAACACGACTGTCACCTGCGACAGGCCATATCGCGAGATCGAACGCGTATAGTCCAGTCGCGGCACGCCCTGCAGCGCGAGCTCGATGGGATAGGTGATCTGCTGCTCGGCCTCGAGCGGCGAATAGCCGGCCGCCTCGGTGTTGATCTGCACCTGCACGTTGGTGATATCGGGCACCGCATCGATCGGCAGTCGCTGGTAGTTCCACGCGCCGAGTGCGGCCGCGATGGCGACTACGAGCAGCACCAGCCAGCGTTGCGCGACGGCAAAGCGAATGATGGCGTTCATGGGGTATCGTCTCAGTGCGCGTGCGATGCGCCGGATTTCTCGATGTCGGCCTTGACCAGGTAGCTGTTGGCGACCACGTATTCCGCATCGGCATCGAGCCCTGCCAGCACCTCGGCGTGGCGGGCGTCCCGACGTCCGAGCGTGAGCGGTCGTGCCGCGTACACTTCGCCGGCGCGCACGAACACGACGTCATGGCCGCGCCAGCGCTGCAGCGCGCTGGTACGCACGGCGTGCGTGACTTCGGTCGATGCCAGGACGATCTCGCCGCTGACTGCGAGGCCGGCGTGCCAGGCACTGCGCGGCTGGTCGAGGTAGGTGCGTGCCGTCACCGCCTGGCTGTGCGGATCGGCAGTCGGGGCGAGCCAGTCGATGCGGCCGCTCGCGCGCGGCGCACCCCCCAGGCCGGCGTAGCGCACGGCCTGGCCGGGTGCGACGCGCTCGTGATTACGCGGAAAGAGCGCGAAATCGATCCACAGGCGATCGAGGGCTGCGACCGTGTAGACTGGCGCGACGCCGGCGACCTCGCCTGGGCCGGCGTGCTGGGCGAGAACGATTCCATCGATCGGCGCGAGGACCTCGTAGGTGCGCAGGCTCTCGTCGCTTTCCACCGTTACGAGTACCTGCCCCGCACGGACGTGCTCACCGACCGCTACCTGCGCCTGCCGTATCAGGCCCGGGTAGCGTGCGCGGACCTTGCGTACGCGGGCCGGATCGAGCCGTACGCGGCCTTGCACGGCGATGGTCGTTTCGATGCGCGCCGGCGCGACACGCGCAGTCTCGATCCCGGCCGCGGCAGCCACCGCGGTCGGGATGCGCGTGCGGTCCGCGTGATGCCTGCTTTCGCCCTCATGGCGGTCCTCGGCGCGCGCAGCGCCGTGGTCGTCGTGCGTTGCCGTCGAAGTCGGCGCCGGTTGCGCGAGTAGTGTCAGCATGGCCCGGCCGCCGGCAACGAGCACGACCAGCAACAACAGGATGTTGAGCAGCGTCTTCATCGTGGAGCGTCCTCGGTGACGCCGAGCGCGAGCCCGGTGAGGCGCTCGAGCTCGATCAGAAAGGTGTGGTAGGAGGCCGCCGCCATCACGCGTTCGGTCTCGAGCGAGATGAGCTCGCGGCGTGCCGCAGCGACCTCGAGGTAGGAGAAGCGGCCCTCCGCGTAACCGGCCTCGTACGCCGCCAGCGCCTCGATTGCCTGCGGCACGATCGTCGAGGCGAGTGCATCGAGAGCGGTGCGGGCATGCGAGAGCTCTTGGAAGGTGCCGAACACGAGCGCCTGCGCTTCGACGTACGCCGCCGTGGCCTCGATGTCGACGCGTCTACGGCGGGCCTGCGCTGCGGCGATGTTGCCCTGGTTGCGATCGAACACCGGCAGGGCCATCGAGAAGCTCAGCATCAGCGCCTGCTCGTCGATGCCTTCGAGGCGACGCAGGCCGAGGCCAAGCGTCGCGTCAGGCACTGCGCGTGCCTCGGCGAGGGCGAGTTCGGCCTCGCGCAGGCGGCGCTCGTCGATGAAGCGCGCGAGGTCCGGGCTCGTGCGCAGTTCGTCCAGCAGGGCATCGAGCGCACGGGTTTCGGGCAGCGTATCGAGGTCGGCATCGACCTGCGCGAAGTCGACGGTCTCGGCGCCCCAGCTCGCCGCCAGGCGGCGCCGCGCGGCGGCGAGTTCGTGCTCGCGGTGCTCGCGTGCAAGGCGTGCGCGGGCGAGCTCGATCTCGGCACGGTTGAGCTCGGCCGTGCTGCTCCGCGCGGCGTCTACGCGCCGCGCCACCGCGGCACGGTTGGCGCGCGCCAGCGAAGCCGCCTTCGCCGCGATATCGAGCAACGCCTGGTCGCGCGCGACATGTACGGTGCGCCGGGCGACTTCGGCCAGCACGTCGAGGCGCGCGATGGCGTAATCGGCGGCCGTCAGCGTCCGCGTGCGCGCGGCGACGGCTTCGCGGCGCCGGCGCTTGTGGCCGAGTTCGAGCACCTGACTCAACATGAGCGTCGCTTCGACCCCGCGCAGACCGCGCACGCGACCTGTTCCGGCGACATCCTCGAGCCGCAGCGATACCGTGGGATTGGGCCGCAGCGCAGCTTGTGCGCGCTCGGCATCCGCCGCGCGCAACGCGTACGGGAACACCGCCAGTCGCGGGCTCGCGTCGAGCGCACGCGCGACCGCCCCGGCCAGCGTGAGCGCAGCGTCGCCCGCGTTCACCGCGCGGACGGGCGGAGGCATTGCAAGAACGGCGATGAGCAGGCCCGCAGCACCCGCGCTGCGCAACCAATCGAGCATGGTGTATCCCCTTGCGGTGCCGACGGGCGCCCGGGCGCCCGGCGGCTGGTCGGATGAGCGTCACGCGTAGTGGCCGCCGGAGCGGTCAGCGCGGGGCGCTCGCGTGGCAGGGACTCAGCAGGGGGGCGCGTGGGCGGGCGGCGGGGTGCTCGGTCCGAAGGCGCGTCGTAGTGACGGCAGGTCGCGCGCGGGTGGGGAAGTCGCCGGCCGCAGGAGTGGTGGCAGCGCAGGCAGCGATGACGGCAGTCCGACCACCGCCGCATCGCTCGACCACTGAGCGCTCAGCACGAGCACATCGAAGTCGAGTTGGATCTCGCCCATTTCGTCACCCGGGGCGACGTGCTCGGCGCCGCCCGTCACGTGCACGGTCGGCGCCGCTGTCATGCCGAGCAGCGTGCCGCAGGTATGCACGTGCAGGCTGATCGCCTGCGTCAGCACGAGGCACAGCATGACCGGCACCAAGAGTGCAGTCAGCGTACGGGGCGTCAAGGCGCGGCGCAGGCGTCTCATCGAGCCAGTGTAGGCGTCGCGAGCATGGAGGAACAAGGTCCGGGCCCATGCGCGACATACGGTGAGCTGCCATCAACGCCTTTGGGCGTGCTCGGAACGTCGCCCATGGTTCTCGTGAAATGCCAGCCGCGCAGCACGGTCGCATTGTCGTCGCGCGTGCGCTTGCAGGGCCGCGGTGCGCCAGCCCGCTGTCCCGCTGGCGACAAGGCAAAACGTACAGTGGCTGCCCCGCTATACTGCCGCCAAACGAGCGGGAGGGGATTCGCCGATGACGATCTTCGTCGGAACCGGTGGCGGGGTGTACGTCGCGACGGAACGCGGCATCGAGCGGGTAATGGACAGTCCCAAGGTGCGGGATTTATGTGCTGTGCGCGATGGTCTGCTCGCGGCGACCGCTGACGGCATGCAGCGCTCGCTCGATGGCGGACGCAGCTGGCAGGCGAGCGGGCTCGCCGGTCGCGAGGTGTGGCAGTGCCGTGGCGCGAGCGATGGCACGCTCTACGCGGCCACGCAGCCGGCCGGTCTCTTCCGCAGCACCGACGCCGGCGTCAGCTGGACCGAAATCGAGGCCTTCGCCGCATCACCCGGTGCCGCCGAGTGGTGCGTACCGATCGATCCGCCGCTGCCCGGACGCGCGCGGGCACTGGTCATCGACGATCACGACCCGGCGCGGCTGTGGGTCGGCGTCGAGGTCGGCGGCATCATGCAAAGCCGCGATGCCGGCGCGCACTGGACGATGGTGCGCCCCGGCGATAACCCCGACATTCACATGCTCGTCGCCCATCCTGACAACGCTGACGAGCTCTACGTCTCCACCGGCTACGGCCGTCCCGATGGCATCGCCGCGATGATCGAGGGCAATGCCGGTGTGTTCCGCACCACCGATGGGGGCGCGACGTGGCAGTATGCCTGGGCCGGTATCACGCCGCGCTACACGCGCCCGTTGTGTATCGACCCGCGACCGCCGTATCCGCTGACAGTGGCCAGCGCGCCGTCGCCGTTCTCCGCGTACACCGACGAAGGAGGCGCCGGCGCAATGCTCTATCGCAGCGACGATCGCGGCGACACCTGGCACTCGTTGGGCGACGAGGCGCATACGCCGTCGCCGGCCAATTTCCACGGCCTCGCGCCGGCGGCCGCCGCGCTCGGCAGCGTGCTGGTGGGCACGGATACCGGCGAGCTGTGGCGCGTGGATACAGGCGGCGCCTGGGAACTGCTCGCGGACGGCATGCCCGCGGTCCTTGCGGTGATGGAACGCGAGCCGTGATGGCGTCGACCCAGCGAGCGACGGCAATGCGCCTATTTGGGTCGACTCGACGAATGCCGTAGGCAAGCCGCCGGGGCGTGATCAGCGCGCGCGTGCCGCCGGTGTCGCCGATAACTCGGCCAGCATCTTGTGCAACGCCCGATCGCCTGCGTTCAACGCGGCGTGCGCCGTACCCCGACAGCGACGGTGCTCACGTGGTATCGGGCCGATAGAGGCGCGCCTCGAGCAGGCCGGCGTTGCGTAGCGGTGCGAACGCCTTGGCGAGCGCGAGTACGGCGAGATCGACGAGCGGCTCGACCAGGATGACCACCGCGTACGCGCTACTGAAGGTGAGCACCGCGGCGGTGTTGCCGGCGGAGAAGCCGCTGCCGTAGAAGGCCCAGAAGGCGACCCACGCGACGATACCCGCCTGGTAGGTGGTCGAGAGCGCGAGGGCTTGCCGGTAGCTGACGTCCACATAGGGTGTGTCCGGTCGGATGAGGCGTCGCGAGAGCGCGCCGATCACGAACAGGGGTATCAGCAGCGTCGTTACGTTCATGCCGTACTGGGGCAGGTCGAAGGGTGCGAAGGCGAGGCCCTGCACGAGGAGCCCGAGGGCCAGGCCGAGTGCCGCCGGTACCACGCCGAAGAGCAGCAGCAGCGTCGAGCCGAGAACGAAGTGCACCTCGGAGACCCCGACCGGGCGGTGAGGCAGCAGTTCGAAGAAGCACAGCACCAGCACGGTGGTCGCGACGGTCCGTGCCACGAGCGCGGCCGGGCCGTGCGCGCGCAGCGCCTGCCAGGCATGTACGAGGGTGTAGCCGACCACGCCGGTCGCCGTGGCATATCCCAGCCACGCTTTGCCGGCTGCGACGAGTCCGGGTTCGATATGCATGTCCTTCTCCTTGCTGCGGGCGGGGACCTGGCGCTGCGCGGGGCAGGCGTTTTGCCGGCTCGCGTGTGTGCCGTCTCAGGCCGGGGTGGCCGGCACCACCGTCACCGGGGTGCGCCTGGCCTCGTGCTTGTGCTCGTGGGCCGGCGGGCAGTCGGCGTGCGTGAGCGACACCGGCTGGCCGTGCGGCGTATTGAGATAGGCCGCGTTCCATGCGTCGGCACGGTGCGCGACGTCGCCGCTCGCGACGAGGCCGAGCGATGCCAGCAGGCGTTCGAGCGCGGCCACCCATTGCCGGTAGTAGGCGTCGTTCGCACTCTCGTCGGGCTGCGCCGGCGCCGCGGCGATCTCGGCGCTGAAGATCTCGGCCCAGGTCTTCCATTCGAACAGGCCGGCCTGGTGGAGGTTGACCACCAGCGCGAAGGCCTGCGCCTGCCACGGCTTGTCGAATACCGGGCCGTCGCGGTCGCCGGGCGCCTGGCCGGGCAGCGGCAGGTCGTTTCGGGCCATGTTCATACCGCCTCCAGGTAATCGTCCCACAGGTCGATGCGCACGGTGTCGTTGGGCGCGGCGTCCTTGCCCCATAGCTCGGTGGCGGTGAAGCTCACGCTGTAGACGTGTTGTGGATGTGCGCCCTTGCCGTGAGCGACGGTATCGGGGTAGACGAAGGCGCCGTGATCGAGCGCGATTGTGCCGACCTTGCCGCGCGCGTAGCGCGGCATGCGTGTGTGCCCGCCCGGGTTGCGGTTGATCACGCGGACGCGGTCTCCGACCGCGAAGCGCGCGGCCTTCTCCTCGTCCATCCGCGCCGAGGCGCCGCTGGCGAGGAGCCCGTCCACCATCGCGGGCGTGAGTGCGGGCGAGGCGGCCTTGGCCGACGCCGGCTGGCCGCGCTCGAGCTCGTCTGCGGTGACGAGCCCCTTCTCGACCAGCAGCGTCTCGAAAGCATGCAGCCAGTGTTCGTAGTAGGTGCCGCGCAGGTACTCCAGCGGGCTCATGCGCTCGATGGCGTGGCGGAACTCGTCGACGTGGAACTGCCCGGTCGCGAACAGGGCGGGGAACATCCCCAGTACACGTCGCTCCCAGTCGCCATGGAACACGGGTTCGTTCGGCTCGACGTACACCGGCCCGTAGCCCTGGGCGCCGCCGAGATCGTGGATACCGTTCATGCCGGGTACCTCCTCATGCCTTGCCGGGCTGTTTCGGCACACCGGTGCCGATCATCGAATCCCGCGTGACCAGTTCCGCCAACGCTTCCTCGCTCATGCCCTCGCTGCCGGCGGGCCGTTCCGGCAGCACCATGTAGCGCAGCTCGGCGGTGCTGTCCCACACGCGGATCTCCTTGTCGCGCGGGACGTCGAGACCGAACTCGGCGAGCACGCCGCGCGGGTCGATGACGACGCGCGACCGATACGGTGCCGCCTTGTACCAGGCCGGTGGGAGGCCGAGTGTCGGCCACGGGTAGCAGGAGCACAGGGTGCACACCGTGACATTGTGCACCTCGGGCGTGTTCTCCAGCACGACCATGTCTTCACCCTGTACACCGGAGAAACCGAGTTCGGCAATGGCCGAGGTCGCATCGTCCAGCAGGCGTGCCCTGTACTCGGGATCGACCCAGGCCTTGGCCACGACCCTGGCGCCGTTGCGCGGACCGACCTTGTGCTCGTAGGTATCGACGACCGCATCCACGGCCGCCGGGTCGACCAGGCCCTTCTCGACGAGCAGCGACTCCAGTGCCTTCACGCGCAGCGCAATCGCCTCGGGTGGCGCCTGGTAGCCGTCGTGCTCGTGATGGTGCCCGTGATCGTCGTGGTGTCCCATGGTGCGGTGTCTCCTGAGTAATGCGGTCGGGGCGGTCGCGGGCCGGACAGCGCCGCAGCGGCCCGACGGGGCGCGAATGCTCAGAATAAGACCCGCGGGCAGCCAGTCAAGCGTGCGCGCAGGAGAGGGTCCGCGTGCAGCACCGGAATCACTGGCGAGGGGCTCCCAGCTGCAGGGCGCAGCGCATGGCCGGCGCGCGCACCAATCGGTTCACCGCGCCGTGGTCGCGTGCCGCTTCGTGCAGCCTGTCGGATCGAGAACGGACCCGCTGCTCCGCCCGCCCGGCAGGCTTGCGACGATTGCCCGGGTTCGACGGCCGGCTAGGCGTTACCACCGGCCGCCGCGGGGGGCGCCGCCGGCGTCGCCGCCTGTGCATGGTGACGCGCGATGAACGCGGTGGCGACGTGATCCGCCCAGGCGGCGATGGTCATCGACGGCGGACCGCCGGGCGCGCGCGGCAGCACCGAGCCGTCGGTGACGTAGAGGCCCGGATTGTCGAACACCTCGCCATTGGCGTCGACGACGCCGTGCTCGATCGAATCGGCAATGCGGGCGCCGCCGATCGGGTGCACCGTGATGGGTGTCTTCGGCGCGTAGATGCGGTGGCCCGTGCGTTGCGCGATCTCGCGGAAGGCTTCGCGCAGACGCGCGAAGATGGGGCTCTTGTCCGGGTCGTACTCGATACGCAGGCGGCCCTTGCGCATGCTCACTTCGCCGCACAGTTCGTCCTCGCCGAGCCCGGCAATCATGTAGGCGCGGCGCATGCGCTTCTTGACGAATTCCGGCAACGGGTAGCTGTCGACCGCCGGCAGGCCGCCGCCGCCGATCAGCGGCGTATCGGGATCGTCGGCGAGCCGCACGCCGCCGGTGGTCGGCAGCCCCACGGTCTGGTCGACGTCGGCTTCGTTGTAATCCCAGTAGCCGAAGTAATCCCCGTTGGTGCCGAAGCGCTTGCCGAGCATCGGCATACCGCTGAGACGACCCTGCTCGCGGCTGGTGAACAGGATGTTCAGCGTGTTGAGCGTGCCGGCAGCGAGAATGACGTGATCGGCGGCAAGCGAGACGGTCTTGCCCGAGTGGTGATCGAGGTACTCCACGCGGTAGCGCGGCCCGTCGGGCTGGCGCGTGATGTGCCTGACCTCGGCGAGATCGCGCACTTCGAGTCCGCGCTTCATGGCAGGCGCGAGGTAGACCGCGTCGAGTGTAGTCTTGCTACCGGTCGGCGAGCCGAGGAAGCCGTCCTCACCGCTCTGGTAGTCCACCTCGTGGCGTTCTACGCCGTTGTCGTCGACGATTTTCCGCGGGTTGTCCGGGTCCTCCGGCAGCAGGTAGCCGAGGCGCGGATCGGGTGGCGGCACCGCCGGCGCGATGCCGGGATGCTTCTTGAAGCGCACCACCGAGGTGTTCGGGATGCGATGGTCGGCCATCGGCGTGACCGAGCCCATGCGGTCGAGCACGGCATCGTAGTGCGAGGACATGAAGTCGTCGGACAGGCCTTCGGCGTGGCCGTCCCAGAAATTCTTGGCGAGCGGGCGGATGTTGATCGCGGAATAGACGTGGCTGCCGCCACCGACACCGGACGAGCAGGCGATGGTGCAGCCGCGGCCGAAGTAGAGCTCGAACAGTCCGTGCTTGCTGAGCCGTATCCGGCTGCCCGGGAAACGGTTGCCACCGACGGCGCGCAGCAGCCGTGTGAACAGCTGGCGGCCGCGCGGCAACGGTGAGCGCTTTTCGATACCCATGGAGCGTACGGGAACGGTATCGCGCCATGGCCCGCGTTCGAGCAGGGTGACTGCGATGCCGGCTTCGGCGATGCGGGCGGCGGCGACCGAGCCGCCGAAGCCGCTGCCGATGA
Organism: Gammaproteobacteria bacterium; assembly: GCA_040220855.1. Lineage (GTDB taxonomy): Bacteria > Pseudomonadota > Gammaproteobacteria > JACKNG01. The sequence continues at coordinate 56,298 of JAVJVZ010000012.1, forward strand.
CGATGACTTGCGGCGTATTCACGGGTCTTCGTTCCTCCCCTCGTGGATACTCGCGCGGGCCGCGGCGCGCTGGCCTCGGCGATCGCGGAGAAAGACGCGTAACGCGGGTCGTTATAGGTGTAATCGAAGGTCGTGTCGAGGGCAGCGCCGCGCGCACGGCATCGGCCTGCGCGGGTTGTCTCGTTGTCAGTCAATGCGCGCGGGTGCGTTGTGCGCCGCGGAGCGTGTCGATGCGACCCGGTTCGTCAGGTTGGCGGGCGACGACCCATTGAGCCGGCGCGCCGGCGCCCGGAGGGCCCGCAGCGTTGGCCACGCGGGGTGTCGAACGCCGTCGTGCGCTGCCGTGGCGCGCTCAACACCGCGCTGTGCCGGGGGCCGCTCGCGTGTCGGATCTGTCTTGGCATCCGCGAAACCACCCGGTGAGGTCACTGGCGCTAGAATCGGGCGCTCTTTCATCGTTCGAACGACGCGACCACAAGGGGACCACCGATGACCGACGTGAACCGTCAATGGCTGCTGCGCGCTCGCCCGCAGGGACACCTTCGCCTGGAAGACTTCGAGTACCGCGAACAGCCCGCAGCCACGGCGCCGCTGGCTGAGGGCGAGGTGCGCATCCGTAACGTGGTCTTTCTCTGCGCGCCGACCATGCGCAACTGGATGGACCCGCCGGGCAACAGCTTCTATCCCTCGGTGCCGCTGGGCGCGCCCGTGATGGCGCCGGCGGTGGGCCGGGTGGTGGCGTCGAACAACCCGGAGTTCGCGGTCGGCGACCGCGTTTCGTCGATTTCGAGCTGGCAGGATTTCGCGACGGTCGCCGCGACCGAGCTGCGCAAGCCGACCAAACTGCCGGACGGCGTCAGTTTCATCGACGCGCTCGGCCGTTTCGGCCTCAATCCCCTCACCGCCTATTTCGGCCTGCTCGAAGTCGGCCAGCCACAGGCCGGTGAGACGCTGGTGGTGTCCGGCGCGGCGGGTTCGACCGGCTCGACGGTATGCCAGATTGGCAAGATCAAGGGTCTCACCGTCGTCGGCATCGCCGGCGGTCGCGACAAGTGCGCCTGGCTGACCGGCGAGTGCGGCATCGACGCTGCCATCGACTACAAGCACGAGAACGTCGAGGCGCGCCTGGCGGAGCTGTGCCCCACTGGCGTCGATGTTTTCTTCGACAACGTCGGCGGCGACATCCTGCAGGCAGCAGTGAACAACATGGCGCCGAAGGGCCGCATCGTCCTGTGCGGCCAGATCTCGAGCTACGACGCCGACCAGCAACCCGAAGGGCCGCGCAACATGATGCGCCTCATCTATGGATCGATTCGCATGCAGGGCTTCCTGTGCGGCAACTATGCCGCCGAGTTCCCGCGCGCCGTGGCCGATCTCAAAGCCTGGCACGACGCCGGCAAGATCGTCTACCGCGAAGACCTCCACGTCGGCTTCGACCAGCTACCGGACGCCTTCATGACGCTGTTCCGCGGCGCCAACCAGGGTACCTTGCTCGTCGCCATCGACGAGGCGGAAGCGCGTGCGACAAGCTGAGGCGGTGTCGATGGCGACGGGCAAGGCGGCGTTCCTGGCCCCGCGGTGAAAGCGGATTGATTCAACGCCCGCGATCGGAGCGCCGACATCGCTCCGGTACGCGCCGATGCGAGCGTCGGGGCCGTCGCGCTGCAATTTGCGCTGTGTGGGGAGCCGCACGGCGTGACTGGGCGTTATAGCGACCGGCATCTGCTGGTGCACACAAAAAGCGAGTGTTCCGAGGGGTGGGACTTCCGCTCCGGTGCGCGGCTTTGTCTAACAGCCTGCTAACGCGGGCGCATCGCGTCGTTCCTGTCCAGCAGGCAATCAATGAAGGCGCGGAGCGAGGGCTGCAGATGGCGGCGATCCGGGTAATAGAGAAACAATCCCGGGCTCGTGGGAGACCAGTCCTTCAACACGCGCTCGAGTTTTCCCTGCGCAATCGCTTCGCCCACGCGGTCGTCATCGTAGGCATACAGGATGCCCAGCCCTTGAACAGCGGCCTCCTCCACGAGTGGTTGGAAATTTGCGGTAACAGGACCGGCTACCTGCATTTCAACTCGTTCGTCGCCGCTGTCGAACGTCCACCTGGCCACCCGTCCGCTGCCCGGGAAGCGCCAGTTGATGCAGGCGTGCCCGTGCAGGTCGGCCGGGGTCCTCGGCACACCACTTCGCGCGAGATAATCCGGTGAGGCAACCACGAGCATCTCGAGGTCCGGCGTCAAGCGCACGGCAACCATGTCCTTTTCGAGACGTCCGCCAACCCGGATCCCGGCGTCGAATCGCCCCGCAACGATGTCAGTCAGATGATCATCGACGATGATATCGAGCACGATGTCAGGGTGAGCGCGATGAAACCGGCCCAGGCGCGGGGCGATCAGTTTTGTTGCGCCGATGCTCAGCGTGTTGATGCGCAACGTGCCAGCCGTCTGACCAGTGGCCGCCACGGCTTCGGCGACTGCGGCGTCCATCTCCACAAGAATGGGTGCCATGCGATCAAAGAGCCGAGCGCCGGCTGCGGTCGGCGCGACGCTGCGCGTCGTGCGGTTGAGCAGACGGACACCGAGCCGGGACTCGAGCTGGCGGATGGTTTGGCTCATCGCCGACGCGGACAGCCCCAGCTGGTCCGCGGCGCGGGCGAAACTGGCCAACTCGACTACCGTTACGAAGGCCTTCAGCTGGGCAAAATCAGAGCCACGCAAATTATGCGCTCTATGCTTAATAGCGAGATCAAATTCTAGGTGATTATCTAACTGATTGGAACGAGGCATCCTGGTCGGGACTTCCCACTCTGGAGACGACCATGGGTCACTTGAATCTGCCGAAACCGATTGCTGCGTACTTCCACGCAGATATGCGTGACAGTGAAGCGGTGGCACGCTGTTTTCACCCGGCAGCGGTGGTGCAAGACGACGGCAAGACGTATTGCGGGCATCGGGCCATAGCCTGCTGGGGATCCGACGCAGCGGCGAAGTATTCCTACACGAGTGAGGCTCTGGAACTGAGGCGCGACAACGGCCGCTATATCGTGCGGAGCAGGGTCGCCGGCAATTTTCCCGGAAGCCCCGTCGAGCTCGCGCTCTCGTTCCGAGTCCATCGCGGCAAGATTGCCGCCCTGGAGGTCACGGCATGAGCCTCGAACTCGGACTCAGCGGTCGGCGCGCTCTGGTCACCGGCGGCACGCGGGGTACTGGTGCCGCGGTGGTGGAAATGTTTCGGGATGCAGGCGCCGAGGTCGTGGCAGCCGCGCGCTCTGCGCCGCCACGACGGATTGCGGGTGTGCACTACATCGCACAGGACCTGACGACTGCGGGTGGCGCACAGGCGACTTGCGAATACATCACGCGCAACATCGGCGGTCTCGACATCCTGGTTCATGTCCTTGGTGGCTCGACCGCGCCGGCAGGTGGGTTTGTTGCGCTCGATGACAACGCGTGGTCGAGTGAGCTCAATCAGAATCTCCTGGCAGCCGTCCGGCTCGATCGAGCGCTGGTCCCTTCCATGCTTGCGCAAGGGGCTGGCGTCGTGGTGCACGTGACATCGATCCAGTGGTTGTCACCCTTACCGGAATCGACGATGGCCTACGCTGCGGCCAAAGCTGCCCTGTCGGTGTATAGCAAGGCCCTCTCGAAGGAGGTGACTCCGCAGGGCGTCCGCGTCGTGCGCGTCGCGCCTGGCTGGATAGAGACCGAGGCATCGGTCGCGTACGTGGAGCGTCTTGCTGCCTCTGCTGGCGTCGACTACGAGGGCGGCAGACAGATGGTGATGCGTTCCCTCGGTGGAATTCCGCTCGGACGTCCCGCAACACCGAGGGAAGTTGCCGAGCTCATCGTGTTCCTGGCATCGGAACGGGCGCGGTCGATCAGCGGTACAGAATACGTGATTGACGGCGGTACCGTCCCGACGGCCTGAGGTCAATGCCGTTCTGGCACTGGCTGACACTAAATAGCTGTTCCGAAATGCAGATCACTTAAGGGAACTCGGGTGCATCTGGTTGATCTGGAAGGGTGACGAAACCTGTTCCAACAACCGGACCAGAGAGGCACCCGAGTATGTCGATTGTAGACCGAGCAGCGCGAGG